>CAZSNG010000018.1:0-3621 GCA_964608345.1 uncultured Thermotogae bacterium | reverse complement strand
GACACGTTTGCGCAGCGTGGGTTCCCGATCGGAAGGAGCAACATGTAGACGAGGACCTGCAGCTGATCGGACGTTCTCGGACGGCCGGTCTTGCAGTCCTCGACGAATCCGACGCCGTCGCGGATCGCGAGGATGTCCGGCTTCCCGGAGACGACAATGCCCGTCTTGCCGATCCGCTTGAACGCGTTCTCCTCCTCGACGTACACCTCGTGCCCGTCGTCGAGAAGCTGCTCGCGCCGCTCGCTCACCAGCTCGTTGTGATCGATCGTCCAGCGCGCAAGGTCGAAGTCGGCCGGCAGCTTGTCGTAGTTCGTGTGGTGTGCGCGGAACCAGGCCGACCACTCGCAGCCGCTCTCACCGGCAAGCAGCTTCGTCAGCCAGGTCACCCAGATGTACGGCTCCGTCCGTCGCTTGGCCATCCTCGCCCCCTCACTCGGGTCTCGACCCTGAGGCTATGGGGCGATCGCACCGTCGTCAAGGGCAACTCGACCGGCAACGGACGTTCGGAGCGCCGGGATCGATCGAGGATCCGTCCGGCGGCTGGAGGGGAGCCCCGCCGAGGGCAAAGAAGAAGCGCCGCTCACGCGACGCTATCCCTAACCTACGTTATTCGCTCGACAGACGGCAAGGGCAGTCGCGAAAGCGACTGCCCCTCCGCGGTTCTCTCCTCCGACATCGGGTCGTGCAACCGGCGCGGAGCTAGACCGCTTCCACCTCGACGACGCCGGGGACCTTCTCCATGAGCAGCCGCTCGATCCCGTTCTTCACGGTCATCTGCGACATCGGGCAGCCTTGGCACGCGCCTTGAAGCCGGACACGAACGACGCCGCCCTCGGTGACCTCAACCAGTTCGACATCGCCACCGTCGGCCTGCAGCATCGGACGAACATCCTCGAGCGCCTTGCGAACTTCGCTCTCCATCGATCGCTTCCTCCTCCGAACCGAGTGTACGTCGACTCGGTCCGGGAAGGGTACTCGGTTTCCGTGCTGCAGTCATCCGGCGGCCGGATCGCGATGGCGGCGAATGGGGCAATCCCACCGTTCGTCTGGTGGTTTTCGATCGGATGAACCGGCGTATGGAATCCCAGCACCATCCATATGGATGTTGACAAGAGGGGGAAGGTGTGCTATGGTGCTCCTATAACCATCCATATGGATGGCGTTGGGAGGGAGAATCATGTCGGACACGAACCTGCTGATGCTCAGTATCGGACCGGTCTCGGTGATGGTGAACGCCGATCGGGAGGCGAAGGGAATCTCGGAAGCACAGTTGACCCGCAAGTGGGAGACGCGACGGGCCGTCCGCGAGCGGCGGACGGCTCGTCGAACGACCGTCGCCGTGGATTGCCATCCGGCGCTGCGAGTAGAATGCAGACGATCATCCAGCTAGAGGGAAGGAGGTGCGCCGTGTCGGAGACGGAGAAGATCACCATCAACCTGGGGCCAGTCGATCTCGGTCGAATCGACGTTCTCGTGGAGCAGGGTCTCTACTCGAATCGAACCGACCTGATTCGGACCGCGATCCGCAATCAGCTCGACCGGCACGAGCCGCTGATCCAGGCACACGCGGTCAAGTGGTCGTTCACCCTCGGCGCGGAAGCCATCACACGGTCGAGCCTCGTCGAACTCAAGGAGCAGGGCAAGAAGATCTCCCTGCGCGTGATCGGAATGCTCCGGCTCGCGGACGACATCGAGCCGGCGCTCGCACGGGAGACGATCGAAGCGATCCGCGTCCGGGGGAGCTTTCACGCGTCCGCCGCCGTGCGAGAGGCGCTCGCGGACCGAATCAACGCGCCCCGGTAGTCACTGGGGGCGAGCGCCGAACGGAGCTTGGCTCTACGTCCCCTGTGCGGCCAGTCGCTCGTACGTCGCGTACGCCCGTTCCTCCGTCGACGGGAGGAGGAAATCGATCGCGGCCATGCCGAAACTGCTCACCGCGGAGTAGACGTAGTCGTACGGGGTGAACAGGTTGAACGGATACAGGAGGACGGCCACCCCGGCCGCAACGTTGGCGACGCCGGAGAGGATCCGCTCCCGGCGACCGGCCGCGGCCAGTCGCTCGAGCGCCAGGATCGCTTCGACTTCCGAGTCCTCCGCCGCTTCATACGCACGTTCGGCCGCACTCGGAACGGCGAGCATGACGACCCCGGGGATGGCAACCAGCGCCCCGGTGATCACCCCGTAGATCTCGAGCCCCGAACCGGCCAAGAAGACCATGCTCCCGACGCCGATCGCCACCCCAAGGCCGAGCGACGCGATCCCACTCGCCACCCTCGTGCTCTGCTCGGTGCGCGCCAGATCTCCAAGGACGTCCTGCGCCGGCCCGGCGAGCGTCGTGCCGGCCGCAACCACGACGACGGCCAACAGGACCGCCGATACACGTCTGTACCTCATCCGTTCTCCCTTCGCCCTCTACGCCGCCCGTCCGCGACACTCTCCTGCGAGACATCCGTGACGGCGCTGCTGCTGCCCACTGTACCGTACGGAGCACGGCCGCGCTGCCACACGCTCGAGCCAGAGTGCTGCGACGGAGGCGAGACGACCGACGCTATCCTCTGGGCAGCTCAAGGACCGATCGCAAGGAGAGTCATGGACAAGGAAGGGTACCGCGCATATCTGATCGAGAGGAATCTGCCCGAGGAGCACATCGAGCCGTTCGTCGGCCTCGTCGGGCGGTTCGACGAGTTCCTCCAGGGAGCCGGATCCACCCCCCTCGACACTGCGACCGTGGACGACGTGAACGCGTTCTCGTCGACGTTGATCGCCGCAGGGGACAACAGCTGGGACAACTACATCGCCCTGCTTCGCTACGCTGCGTTCGCGATGAACCGGCCTTTCTTCGTCGCAGTGATGGAGTATCTCGACGGCCACGAGGCGCTCGGCAACCTGCATCAGAAGGTCGGCGAAGCGCTCGGTGAGGCGAAGCGAGACGAGATCTTCGACGGCGTCGATTTGCCTCCACTCGGCACGCCGAACACGGAGAAGCCGCGCCTGACACAAGCGGCGCTCGGCCGGCTCGAAGCGGCCGATCCGGCAGTCTGCAACTCGATCCTCTCGAGCGGGCTGCGCGACCTCGAGGACGCGTGGTTCGAGGATTCGAAGGCGCTGTTCGAGGAGGCGGGCAGCGTCGACGCGTTCCTGAAGGTGCGGCGGGAGAGGTTCCTCGCGGAGCTGGAGAAACACAAGGAGGCCGGCACCTGGTGGTTCGTCCAGGTCATCACCGATGACGTCATCGACTACGTCCGCCGCCATCCGGAGGTGTCCACGGGCATTCGAGACGGAAGCGTCGTGTACGAGGCGAAGATCCCGTACATGGCGATGGAGTTCCTCGCGGAGTCCGATGAGCGGATGAAGCGCTACTACTACTGCCACTGCCCGTGGGTGCGTGAGTCGATCCGAACCGGCGACGTCGAGGTCTCACCGACGTTCTGCAATTGCAGCTCCGCGTTCCACAAGAAGACGTGGGAGGTCATCTTCGGTCAGCCGCTGCGTGCCGATGTGGTGGAGACAGTGCTGCGCGGTGATCCGTGGTGCAGGTTCGCCATCCACCTGCCGGAGGGGGAGGTCTAGCAGCCTGTGTGAGTAATCCCGACTAGAATACGTCAAGAACCCGTTTCATGA
>CAZSNG010000017.1:0-42517 GCA_964608345.1 uncultured Thermotogae bacterium | reverse complement strand
AATTCTTAGCTTCTTCACGAGCATCTCCTTTCCCAACTTCATGAGCACCTAGCAGAGTAGCACAGCTGCATCCCACCAATCAAGACGCCGAACCGTTTCTGCCCTGCACGTCCGGGCGATGACATGCGACGAAACGAGCTGGGCGGGGCCATCGCACTACGGGATCCCGTCCGTGTTGTGCGCATTGGAGATGCATGATAGAGAATGCCGGGCGGGGGGTACATCCGCCCGGCGTTGATGTTGAGGCTAGAAGCGGCCACCTCGGCATCCGCCGAAGCCTTGGCCGTCCCTTCGCCCGAGTCTGCTGCCGCAGCTTCCTGCGAGGCGTCCCTTGGCGAGCGATCGGGTCGCTGCTGCGAGGCCCTGGCACGTGCCAGCACTCTCCCCGCAGCCGCGCTCGTCCGACGGACAGACCCAGTCCGAATCCTCGGAGTTGGGGATGCCGTCGCCGTCATCGTCCCGATCGCAGAGAGCGTCGTCTACAGCCGGACATGACTCGGCGCTCACCGGCGTAGCGCCCCCAAGACCGTTGCCGGCCAGAACGACCACACCGACAGCGAGGAGCGCCGCAATCGGGAAACCTACAATCCACTTCTTCACGTCGCGTATTCGAATCACCTCCCTTCGATTCCGTCGGCAGATCCTGCCCGGCACTGGTGAATCCTCTGTGACACGGTTGTGGGGGGCACGTGGGAGTCGGACGGGCTGCAGGGAGCGGCGGCGCAGTGTTCCTCAATGGAGAGCGGCCACCGCGGGGGCGGGGAGCGGTCGGGCTACGACGAATCGAATTGGCGGGCGAGAAGGAGGAGCTGCGCGGCCTCCTCGATCTTGATCGCCGTCTCGAGTGCCGTCTCCAGTGTCGCTCCCACGCCGACCACGCCGTGCTTCGCGACGAGGGCGGCAGGACCGTCGCCGACGGCCTCGGCGACCGCGTTCGCCAGATCCCACGTTCCGGGCAGGCAATGCGCCGACACCGGGATCGCGTCGCCGAACAGGATTCTCCCTTCGTCGTGGAGGAGCGGCAGGGTCGGGAGGGCAATCGCCGCGGCCGTGCCCATCGGCGAGTGCGTGTGGACGATCGCATGCACGTCCATGCGGCCGCTGTAGATCGCGGCATGCATCCGCCACTCGGACGACGGCTCGCCGCGGCCCGCCAGCCGCTTCCCCTGCATGTCGATCTCGATCACCTGATCGGCTTCGAGCCTGTCGTACGGAATGCCGCTCGCGGTGATCAGCATATGATCGCCGACTCGCAGAGACACGTTGCCCGAGCTGCCGGTCGCCAATCCGGCTTCGGCCATCGCGATCGCCGTCGCTCGAACCGCTGCTCTTGCCTCCGTCAGCCCTTCGCTCATCTGTCGCCCCCGTCGGCCTGCCCTGTGCCGCGGAAGTCCACCGGAGGTCGATGGACGCCGGTCTCGGTGATGATCGCCGCGATCAGATCCGCCGGGGTGACGTCGAACGCAGGGTTCCACGCCGAGGCACCTTCCGGCGCGAAGCGGACGCCGCGCGGCGCGAGAACCTCATCCTCGGCCCGCTCCTCGATCGGGATCGACGCTCCGGAAGGTGACGCCGGGTCGATCGTCGAGGTCGGAGCGACGATGTACATCGGGATCCCGTGGTGGTTCGCCGCGACCGCGAGAGCGTAGGTCCCAATCTTGTTCGCGCTGTCACCGTTAGCGGCGATCCGGTCGGCGCCGGCGAGGACCGCATCGACATCGCCGCGTGACATCAGGTAGGCGGCCGCGCCGTCGGCGAGCAACTTGAACGGGATGCCGTTCCGCAGAAACTCCCACGCGGTCAACCTGGCTCCTTGAAGCCGCGGCCGCGTCTCGCACGCGTAGGCGAAGTCAAGCTTTCCCGCCTCATGCGCCGCTCGCAGCACACCGAAGGCCGTTCCATAGCCGCCCGTCGCCAGTGCGCCGGTGTTGCAGATCGTCAGGACGCGTGCCCCGTCCGGCAGGAGCTCGGCGCCGTTCTGACCCATGCAGTGATTCGCCGCGATGTCTTCGGCGTGGATGCACCGTGCCTCGACGAGCAGGGCGTCCCGGACCTCCTCCGGTGATCGCCCCGCGAGTCGGGCGAACGCACCGAGCATCCGATCGGCAGCCCATCCGAGATTCACTGCGGTTGGCCGTGCCGAGCGGAGCAGCCGGCCGGCACGCTCCATCTCCACGAGCGAGGCAACCGTCCCTGTGGACCCGGCCGCCAGGACCATCCCGTACGCGGCCGAGATCCCGATCGCCGGAGCGCCGCGTACGCTCATGGTGCGGATCGCGTCGGTCACCTCTTCGATCGTCGTGAGTCGGAGGACGGCGATCCGCTCCGGAAGCTGAGCCTGGTCGAGCATGTCGATCCCGTGGTCACGATAGACGACCGGTGCGAGCGTGCCTTCGAATCGCGGTACGGCTCGATCGATCATGATGCTCGATGATATCTTGTTTCGGTGACCGACGGGAGCCGATCGCCACACCACGATGCGAATCGCCTTGATCGGAGATCGTGGAACTGGTACAGTCTCCCTTCTAACCACCAAACAGAACGAAAGCGGTGCCATGGCAGCTTCAGATCAGCGATCCGCACCGTCGACCCAGGGGCTGGCGCACTTGGCCGTCGTCTACGTTTTCTGGGGAAGCACGTACCTGGCGATCCGGCTGGCGGTTCGCGACGGGGCGGGATTCCCGCCATTCGCGCTCGGAGCCAGCCGCGTGCTCGTCGCCGGCGTCATCTTACTCGCCTGGGGCGCTCTTCGCGGGATGCGGGTGCGACTGGAGCGATCGGAGCTGCTCACACTGGCGATCAGCGGGGTGCTGATGTGGTCCGCCGCCAACGGGCTGGTGAGCTGGGCCGAGCAGCGGGCTGACTCAAGCTACGCAGCGCTTCTCGTCGGGATGCTTCCGCTCTGGTCCGCCGGAATCGGTGCGCTCCTCGATCGGCGCCGGCCGACGTGGCGCCTCTCGCTCTCGCTCCTGGTCGGTTTCGCCGGACTCGGACTGCTAACCGCCCCCCGCCTCGTGCAAGCACAGGGAGCGGATGTGGTGTCGATCCTCGTGCTCGTCGCCGCACCGATCTTCTGGGCAAGCGGCTCGATCCTCCAAACGCGACGACCGGTCGGAGTGACGCCGCTCGTCTCCGCCGGGTACCTTCATCTCTTCGGTGCGGCCGGCTTCGTCGCACTGTCGCTGCTGTCACGCGAGCCGCTTCCGACACCGACGCCGACCGCATGGGGGGCGTGGGGGTACCTTGTCGTGGCGGGCTCGATCCTCGGGTTCACGTCGTACATCCGGATCCTCCGCATCTTGCCAATGAGCGTCGCGATGACGTTCGCGTACGTCAACCCGGTGATCGCCGTGATCCTCGGCAGTCTGGTGCTGCACGAGCCGCTGACTCCGCCGATCCTCGGCGGCATGGCCCTGATCCTGGCCGGCGTATGGGGTGTCTTCCACGAGAAGTACCGTCGCGCAGTTTCTGGTGGGTGACGAACGGCTCGCGCGAGGTGACTCTCCACCTCGTTTGCCAATCGTAGAGCTGAGAGCCTAGACTGCTCGTGCGAGCAGGCAGACCCGCTGCTAGGGCCTGGCGGCGTTCGCAACAGGCCGCTCAGTGCTTCCCTGCTTGCCGGCGAGGCGATGGGAGGTAGCGTGGATGAGCTTTTCAGCACTCTCGAGGAGGAGAGGATTCTTGTCGTTCGTCCCCCGCAAGACTATGAGATCTCGCTCACGGACACGCGATTCGTGAAGCAGGCGATTGACACGATCAAGGCTCTCGAGTACCAGAGATGCCTTGTGGACTGCAGATCGCGAGAGTTCCGCTCAACCGCAACCGGACCCCTTGCGAGACCCGAGGTGTTTGGTGCCGAGGACCTCGATCCCAGAACGAAGATCGCCTGGGTCCTCGACGAGCTGACATGGGACGCACGGCACTACGAGAACGTGTTGGTGAATCGAGGATGGCGGGTCCGGATGTTCACGGAGTATGACGCCGCAGTGCAGTGGCTCGTGGAGTAGAAGCGACGCTCCCGCCAAGCGGAAGCAGAGGAGACCGCATGATCGCTCGAATCTGGCACGGCTGGACGACGCCGGACAGCGCGGACGTGTACGAAGCGCTGCTCAAGACGGAGATCTTCCCCGGGATCGCCGCCCGGGAGGTCGCGGGGTATCGAGGGATCCAGCTCGGCCGTCGTCCGCTTGACGACGAAGTCGAGTTCGTGACGATCATGTGGTTCGACTCCTGGGAGGCGGTGAAGGCGTTCGCCGGCGACGGCAGCGACCGCTCGGTCGTTCCGCCGAGTGCATGCGCGGTCCTGTCTCGTTTCGACGAGCACTCGCAACACTACGAAGTCCGAGAGCAGCTCGAGTACTAAGTTCGTGAAACATCCCGTGACTCTGCCACGCTTGTCGGGTACGTCTGCTCTCACTACCCTGGATTCAAGACACTGATCGGAAGGATGACTCATATGGACGAACGGATGGTGGCGTACTGCGGGATCGTCTGTACGGATTGCGACGCGCTCAAGGCGACGCAGGCGGAGGACATGGACGCGCTGGAAGCGATGGCGAAGAAGGCGTCCGAGGAGTTCGGCATGGAGATGACCGTCGCGGACGCCATGTGCGACGGCTGTCTGTCGACGACCGGGAGGCAGATCGGCTACTGCCACGAGTGCGCCATCCGGCTGTGTGCGGTGCCGAAGCACGTGGAGAACTGCGCCCACTGCGACGAGTTCGCCTGCGACAAGGTCGAAGCGTTCTCCAAGCCAGGCACTCCTCATCGCAAGACCCTCGACGGCATTCGGACGACGCTCAGCGCTTCGGGCTAGGTGTCCGCGGCTGCGGCGAAACACCGCGGGATTTGTCGATCGAGGAGGGCAAGAGGATGTTGCGTCGGTTCTTCACCTGGAGTGTGGTGGTCGTCATCATCGTGTTGGTCTACGCGGGGTCCTGCACGGCTCTCGATCAGGATGCGATCGACTGGATCCGGCAGAACGCGATCGTCTTTGGCACCGTCGAGTTCACTGCGGACCACGAAGACCTGGTGCCTCTGATTCCTCCCTTCAGCAGCGCACGGATCGTCGCACTGGGCGAGGGAACGCATGGCACGCGTGAGTTCTTCGCGATGAGGTTACGGCTGATGGATCTCCTCGCAACGGAACTGGAATTCGCCGCGTTCGCGTTCGAATTCCCGTACGGTGAAGGCGCGGAGATCAACGAGTACATTCAGAACGGAACCGGCGATCCGGCGGAGATCCTCGCGCGAGTCTACTGCCCGCCGTGGAACCATCGGGAGAAGCTCGACCTCATCGAGTGGATGCGCACGTACAACGCGACACCCGGCAGAACCCGAGCGCTGTCTTTCCACGGGATCGATATCCACGACGGCTCGTCGATCTTGCTGATCGATTCGATCGTCGGCTTCATCGAAGACGTTGCCCCGACGCGTGCCGAGGAGTTCCGGAACGCGCTCGAGTGCTTCCGATATCGGTCGATGTACCACATCGCAGAGTTCTCCGACACGGATGGCACGTGCCGTGCGAGCCTCCGTTGGGTCATCGACGAGATCGTCGGCAATCGATCTCGGTATGCCGCCTCGTCTTCTAGCGCGTACGAAATCGCACTTCACGAAGCGCGCCTGCTGCTTCAGCGAGCGGAGTTCTACGCCCTGATGACCGAGGATCCGGGGGCCGCGAACGATCTTCGCGACAGCCACATGGCCGACAACCTCGCCTGGTTGGAGAAGCTCGTCGGCTCATCGGGTCGCATCGCCGTGAGCGCGCACAACTATCACGTCGGGCGGTTCAAGGACCACGTTCAGGTTGCAGGGATCGAGACCCGTACCCAGACGGCGATGGGCTGGCATCTCTCCGAGCGGTATGGCGACGCGTACGTGGTTCTAGCCACGACCACGCGGACCGGCGAGGTCGCCATCTTCCCATTCCCCGGCAGTACGGTTGTCGACGCAACCAGCGGCCGCGGCTTGCCGCAGTACGAGATCGTCGACATCCCGAGGCTCCGGTACGGCTCGATCGCCGATCTCTTGCGTGCCGCGGAGGTCTCGCAGTGCGTCCTCGATCTGCGCGCCGACGGAGCAGCTCCGGCAACGGAGTGGCTGTTCGAGGATCTGGCGCTGCTGCACTTCGGCACGACATTCATCCCGTCGATCAGCACGTCCTACATGATCCAGGAGCCGATCGCCGAGTTGTTCGACCTCTTGCTCTACATTGAAGAGACGACGGCGCCCACCATCCGTCCATGGACGCCATGGCGAGACCTGGAGTAGGTATGGCCAGTCCGGGACACCGCTACGTGTCTTCCCCCATTGGCCGGCCCGGCGGCTTCTGCTACTGTGAAGCTCCAAGGAGGCCCACGATGCGACGGCTGCTTGCTGCACTGATGATCGTCGGTTTCGCTTCGCTCCTCGCCGCGGCGCAGGGGCTGTATCCGGTCTACTACGACTGCTCGTACCCGCCGGGCGGGATCGAAAGCGCCACCCGGCTGTACGTCGTCAATCCGAACGACACGGGTGTGCAGTACACGGTGACGGTGTACTCGGTGCAGGGAACTCAGCTGGGAACTGGCGACTACTTTGTCAACTCCAACGCGGCGAACTTCATCTGGCTGCCCGACCTGATCACGGGTGATCGAACACACGCGTGGGGCATGTGCACGGTGGACACGTGGCTGAACTACCCGACGGAACTCCACGTCGTCGCGGAGCGCTACGTCGCCAGCTCACTCATCGGCTATGACGTCGTGCCGAACAACACGATCAGCGGCCGGCACACCTTCTTCTACAACGCGTCGCACAGCTCCGGCGGGCCGGACAACGACACGCATCTGACCGTCATGAATCCGACGGACACCGCGAACGGCTACTACATCGAGCTGTACGACGCGTACGGCAACTCGCTCGGCCTCACGCGGGGGATCGTCAATCCGAAGCGGACCAACATCCACCGGCTGTCCGACCTCGTTGGGGCGGACAGGAACTTCACCTGGGGGCTGTGCGTCGTCCGCTCCGAGATGTACGCGTACGAGCAGTTCACGGTGAACATCTTCCGGATGCGCGACGGCCGTATTCTCGGCACGGAGACGATTCCGTAGCGGCGATCGCTCCGGCACGAGAGCAGTCCTCTAGCTATCCCAGAGAGCGGCGTTCTTCGGATACCATTCGGCGTCAACTCTGTTGGCTCTGCGACCGCTCCGGATCGCCGAGAGGAGATGCCCATGGATGTGAAGACGTATCGCTCGTACACCGATGACTCCGCGCTGCGACTGCCGCCCGCCCAGTTCGCGCCGCGGCTGCTCGGATCGCTCGACCCCTTTATCAACGCGCTCGACGAGCGGTTCCCCGAGGCCGTCGATGGTGTCGCCAACCGGCTCACGGAACTCACGCGCGCGGAGACGCCGGCAGGACTCCCGGCGCGAGCGGCCTCCTTCGAAGAGCAGGCGATCGCTACACGCGTCCATGTTGAGCGCTATCCGGAGTTGCACGCGGTCCACGCCGACCTGATTCGCGGGCTGCTCGGCGTCGACGGCGAAACGCTGCTCGTGGCGGAGAGCGTCGAAATGAGTCAGCAGCGGCTCATCCGCGTTCGCTTCGTACCTTGCTACCTCAAGCTCGTCGCCCTCACCGAGGCTGTCGGCCGGGAACCCGCGATCGACTTCGTCAAGGCGTACCTCGACCGGATCATCGCTGAGTCTCCGTCCCGTCCCGGAGGCCCCGAGACGTTGGCCGAACTGCGCGAGCGGCAGATCGAATTCAACCTTCAGGAGCAGGGGATGGATTGGACGCAGGCGATCCTCGGAGAGCACCAGTACCTGAACAAGGTCACCGTCTGCCGCATCCAGAAGGTCCTCGTAGGCTACGATCCGGAGCTAATGGACGTCGTCGCCTGCTATCCGGACTTCGCGATGCTGCGGAGAACCCACCCGAGCTTCGCCCTGACCCGGACGCAGACGCTGATGCGCGGCGGAACGTGCTGCGACACCTGCTATCACGACGAGCGGTACGTGGACGGGTTCGAACACCCTCCGATGTCCGTCTTCGACAACCTTGCAGGTCCTGCGACCGGCTGAAGGACGATCACTCCGGAGATCCCGAACGTCCGGCGGATCGCACGGCAGCAGATCGATCAAGTCCGGCCGCTAGCAGCGCGGGGTTGACTTCCTGTTTGTACGATGATATGGTTTGTACGCGCTGCGCGTACAAATGATAGGAGCGTACATCGTGGACACCAAAGCGATCCGAAACACATGCGAGAAGACAGTCAGGGAGGCTCTGCAGGAGCCGATCCGTCTTCAGCGTGAGAAGCCTAGACTGGACGGGATCGATGCGACCTATCGCCTCGTCGGTTGCGGGCCGGATGTGCGCATCCGCACCGTGATCCGAGGGCGGCTCCGCCCCTCGGAGATACCGCAGCTCGCTGCACTGCCCTTGGAGGATGGGGACGACCAACGGATGCTCTTCGCGGACTACGTGACACCTGGGGTCGCCGAGCGTCTGAGGAATGAAGGAATCTGGTTCGCCGACGCGCAGGGGAACGTCTACGTCTCGATTCCAGGGAGGATTCTTCTGACAGTGATGGGCAAGCGCCCGGAGCACGTCGCCCCCCCGAAGGGACAGCACTTCAGTGCCGCAGGAGCGAAGGTGCTCCATTACCTGCTCAAGCGCGGACCTCGTGTTCACGCCACGTATCGGGGCGTTCGCCAGGTAGTAGGCGTCTCGCTCGATAAGATCGGCAAGGTGATCCGGGAGCTGGAGCAGGGCGGGGCACTGCGCGTACGAGGCCGCGGTGACACCGAGATCCTGGACGGGGATCGCGTGCTGCGCTTGTGGACCGAGGGCTTCGCAGCGAGGCTGCTGCCCGAACTCCGCATTGGCCGGTACACGGCGGCAGCGCCGTTCGATCCCGAACCTCTCCTCAAGGACGTGACGGCCATCCTCGGCGAGCCGCCCGTCGTCGGCGGGGAAGCCGCGGCAGATGCACTCACCGGACACCTTCGTGCCGCGACAATGCGGCTGTACATCCCGGAGGATCGAACGGGCGATGTGCGACGGCGACTGGGACTCGCCCCATCTGAGGCCGGTCCGATCGAACTCTGCCGCCTGTACTCGGATGACATTGCGGGCGAGAACGAGTTCTACGGCGCCACGTTGGCAGACCCTGCGTTCGTGTACGCCGAGCTCCTGGCGGACGAGGACGACCGGCTCGCGGAAACGGCGTTGCGCCTTCGGCAGGAGCACCTGACGTGGATCCCATGAAGCAACTTGGGCGACGAACCGCCGGCATCCTCTGCGGCCTCGTCGAGATCCTGGAGGACGCCGGCGTACCGTTCGCCGTCATCGGCGCCTCGGCGCTTCTGCTGCACGGCGTTCGTCTCGTACGCACGACACGCGATCTCGATCTCGCGATGGCAGTCGAGGGCGGGCTCGGCGCCGTCCGCCCGATCCTCCTCGAGGCGGGCCTCGAGGACACGCGCATCGCCCATCGTTTCCGCATGCCGGGCGGCGACGAGATCGACGTGCTGGCCGTCGACCCATCCCACACGCCAATGCACGAGATCCTGCTCTCGCCAGGAGATCGGATTGAAGCCATCGGGCTTCCCGAAGCAGTATGGCATGCGGCGGCAATCCCGCTCGCAGGCTGTGCCGTGCCGGTCGCACCGCTCGCCTTGCTGGTCGCCATCAAGCTGCACGCTGCGACCTCAGAGACGCGGCCGCACGATCTCGCCGACGCCTGCGTCGCTCTGACGGGCTATGAAGCATTCGGCCCACGGCGGTACGGGATCGACTACGAGCGCTTCCCGGCACTAACCTTCGAGACGGCGGGAGCCTATCTCGCCGGCGCCGACGCGGCCCAGCTAGTGCGGCAGCCCGTTGCGGGGGCAATCGACCGCGCCATCGAAACGCTGCTGAAGGCGCCCCAACTCAGCGATCGCTTCGCCGGGGGGGAGGCGCGGCGCGCGCTCGTGCGGGCGTATCAGGCCGGGCTGCAGGATGCCGAATCCGTCGACACGTCCGACACGGCCTACCTCGGGTAGGCTGAAGCCCCGACAGGGAGGTAGCTGTGCAATACGGGATTCTCGCTGCGGTGCTCTTCGGGATCAGCGCTCCGCTGTCCAAGCTTCTGCTCGAGGGCGTCGACCCGCTGGCTCTCGCGGCGCTGCTGTATCTCGGCGCCGGCGCGGCGCTGGCGCTCCTTCTGCTCGCCGCGAAGAGCGCCGGATCCGCCGAGGCGGAGGCGGGATTGGAGAAGCGCGATCTGCCGTGGCTTCTGGGCGCCATCGTCGCGGGCGGTGTGGCCGGCCCGATTCTCCTGCTCCTTGGTCTGCAACGCACGCCGGCGGCCACGACGTCGCTGCTGCTCAACTTCGAGGTCGTTGCCACCGGCCTCGTCGCCCTGGCGTTCTTCCGGGAGCCGGTCGGCCGGCGCGTGTGGGCAGCGATCGCCGCGGTTGCCGCGGGAGGCGCGTTGCTCTCGGTCGATCCCGCCGCCGGCTGGGGCGTCTCGCTCGGCGCTCTGCTGATCCTCGGCGCCTGCCTGGCATGGGGGCTCGACAACAACTTCACCGCCCGGATCTCGCTGAAGGATCCGAAGCGAATCGTTGCCATCAAGGGGCTCGCGGCAGGCACGTTCTCGATGCTCCTCGTCCTCTGCCTGGGACGTCCGCTGCCCTCGTGGAACCTCGCGCTGTACGCGCTCGGCCTCGGAATCGTCAGCTACGGCGCGAGCATCGCGCTGTTCGTGCTGTCGCTGCGGCGTGTCGGCGCCGCGAGGACGGGAGCCCTGTTCGGGATAGCGCCATTCGCCGGTGTGGCCCTCTCGCTGCTGATCTTCCGGCAGCTACCGCAGTGGACGTTCTTCGCAGCTCTCCCCCTGATGATCCTTGCCGCCGCGCTGCTGGCCCGGGAGAGGCACGACCATGCGCACACGCACGTCGCAATCACCCACGCACACCGACATCGCCATGACGACAATCACCACAAGCACGAGCATCCGAGCAGCCCCTTGCCGAACGAAGCTCACGTCCACGCGCACACCCACGCACCGATCATCCATGTCCATCCTCACCACCCAGACCCTCACCATCGCCACGATCACGCGGAGGCCGGACCGTCCGCTTGAGCCGCTGCGCTCGGCTGGGTACGGTTGTGCCCGCCCGTCAGAGGGGAGGAAGGACATGAAGGCGGTCTTGCTGTCGGCCATGAACGCTGAATGGGAAGCGGTCATTGGGCCAGCTACCGAGCGGATTCTCCGGGAGCGTTGCGCCACCCTTCAAACGCTCAGCTTGACGGAGGCCGATGTGCGCGCCTGCCTGGCCTGCGGCGGCTGTAGCTCCACCGGACGGTGCGTCCTGCGCGACGGCCTATCGGAGTTGCTGCCCGATATCGCGACGTGCGATCTTCTGGCTCTCCTGACGCCGATCGTCTTCGGCGTGCACCACCCGCTGATGAAGAAGGCAGTCGACCGACTCCTTCCACTCGCCGGCGACCGGTTTGCGATCCGTCGCGGCGAGATGCATCACGCGCCGAGGCACTCGAAGCGGTTCGCGTTTCTCGTCGTCGGCCTTCTCGGAGCGGACGCGGTGCCCGGTGAGGCGGAGACGTTCCAGCGGCTCGTCGATCGACATGCCGTCAACCTCGCCTGCTCGAAGCACGCCGCGGTCGTCCTCCGAGACGCCACAGGCATCGACCATGCCGTTCGCGGCGGCCTCGCGCGGCTGAAGGTACCTCGATGAACGCGCTCCTATTCGTCGGTTCTCCTCGCGCAACCTCCAACACGCGCTCGATGGCCGCGTTTCTGCGCGCGCGTCTCGATGAACGGGGTGTATCGGCTGAGGTACTCGACCCGCAGAGCGCGACCCTGGATGACACACTCGCCGGCCGATCGATTGACGCCCTGCGGGATGCCGACGCGCTCGTCCTGCTGACGCCGGTCTACCTCGATCTCCCGCCTCACCTGGCGCTTGCGTGGATGCAAGCGCTGTGGGAGCGGCGCGACGAGCTGGCAGAGACGGCGCCGGCCGTCTACGCGATCAGCCACTCCGGCTACTTCGAACCGATCCACAAAGCGGTTTCACTCGAGGCGCTGGAGCACTTCGCTTGCAGGATGGGGTGGACGTGGCGTGGCGGTCTGGCGTTCGGGGGGACGTCACCGATCGACGGGAAGCCGCTCGAGGAGGCCGGCCCGTTCGCCGCCAAGGTGCGCCCCGCGCTGGCGGAGCTCGCCGATCTGATCGCGGAGGACCGTTTCATCCCGCCCGGCCTGGTTCGCAGAGCAGGTCGACGGCCGATCCCTCTCCCGAAGCGGCTGATCGTGTGGCTGATGAATGCGTACCTGCGGAGGGCCTCGTAGCCTGAGGGCGGATCGCTAGTCTCGCAGGAAGCCCTCCGGCCACAGCGTATGAGGAGGCGCAGGGCAGAGCGCTCCGCCGGTGTTGCCTTCCGGGTCGCTCGGGCCCGGGATTTCGTTCCACTCTCCGGACACGAGGGCGCTTGCACCCGCAGGGGCTTCGGGATCGTAGCAGTCCGGAGAGAGCAACGCGATCCCGACGTGCTCGTTCCGATTGACGGTGCAACTGGTCATGTGGAGTTGCGCCGGCGTGCGCCCCGGCGCGCCGATCACGATTCCCCACGCGTTGCCCGTGATCTCACAGCGATCGAGCGTCGCCTGGCCGCCGACGAGGAGCGCGCCGAACTCCGTGTTGCCGGAGATCGCGCACTCCGATAGGTCCAACTGCCCTCCCTCGGCAAGGCCGACCCCCATCTCGTTGCCGGAGATCGTGCAATCGCTCAGCCGGGCGCCGCAATGGCCCGCCAGGAGCACCCCGTACATGGAATCGCCGAACGTGCACTCGTACGCGACCAGCGATCCCTCCTCCTCGACGTAGACCGCGGCTCCTCCGTTGTCGGAGCAGATCACGTTTCGCAGCAGCACATGCGCATTGCGGTCGATGAACAGCCCGTGATCGCTTCGCTCTTCACCGTACCCCTCGCCGCCGAACGCGCCTTCGATCGTGAGGTTCTCCAACAGGACGAGGACCGTCTCCCTGTACTGGGGGTAGACATCGAGGATCGCCGAGTCCGGCTCGCCGCCTGCTCGGAGAACGACCTGTTCGGGACGCCCTGCTCCTCGAAGGATGAGGGACTGGCGAACGATGAGCGTCACCTCGTAGGTCCCCGGCCGAAGGCAGATCGTGGAACCGGGCGGCATGGTCTCCACGGCGTCTCGCAACCCCTCGCCCGTGGAGACCGTAATGGAACACCACGGTGCCGTGGTCGCTGCCGTCACGCTCAAGAGGACGATCGCGACTGCCGCAACGCCAAGGACCCAAGCTGCACACCGTCGGTGGCACATGTCGACGAGCGTAGTCAGTTCACTCCGACGAATGCAACCGCATCAGCCGGAGGGCGCTGAGAACCGCGCCGCCTCGGCGTAGCCGGTCCCGATTGGCTTGCCGATGGCGTAGTAGGTGTTGTCGAGCGCATACAGAATCGGATCGAGCTCCGGCACCGGGGCAACCCGCACGCCGCCGGCCGTTTCGGAGACAAACCGCTCGTCGACGTGTGTCTCGACGACCTTCGCAACGAGGATACGGCGGTGCTCGACCACGCACTCCTCCACAACGCGGCACTCGAGATTCACGGGACACGCGACAAGAAGCGGGACGCCCGGGACCGTTCCTGGAGCGGACTCGACGAGCGCAGACTTGTCGACGTCCTTCCCCGAGACCGTTCCGAAGGTGTCGACGAGCGGCAGCATCTCTGTCGTCGGGACGTTGATCGAGAACACCCCCGTCTCGGCGATGCCCTTCATTGTGAAGGCGGTTGCCCCGAGCGAGATCGCGACCACCGCGGGGCGGATGCCCATGATCGCGCAGTCGCCGACCGTCGCGTAGTTCGGGCGGCCTTCGACCGTCGCACCAACGAGCACGATCGGCACCGGGTACAGGTACGGCACCGCTCCGATGGCTTGCTTCGACATTGCACCCCTCCGTGTCGATCCCGAGGTCAGCGTACGTGTCCTCGTCTCCTCAACGTTGCAGACCGCTTCACCGCGGGCATGCGATACCATCATGGACACTCAAGGAGGTCGACCGATGCGGAGAATCGGATGGATGCTATGCGGAGTCCTGCTCGCGGGGTTCGCATTCGGGAGCTCAGCGGAGGATGGGCCGTGGTTCATCGACTCCGGGCAAGCCCTCAGCTCCACGCGCGGGACGGGCGTCGCACTCGGAGACGTGGATCTCGACGGGGACGTCGATGCCCTCTTCACACACCGGTTCCAACCGGCGCGCCTGTTCCTCAACGACGGAACCGGTCGGCTCACGGACAGCGGCCAGCAGTTTCCCTCCGGCGAGTACTGGGACGTCGCACTGGCCGACTTCGACGGCGACGGCAGTCTCGACGCGGTGCTCGCCCGCTACCGGGGGCCGAACATCGTCCTGATCAACGATGGAGCGGGGACCATCGAGCGTATTGAAAGCGAGCTGGGCGGCGGGCCGACATACGGTGTGGCGGTCGGCGATCTCGACGGGGACGGGGATCCCGACCTGTTCTTCGCCAACTACGCCGGCGCAAATACGGTCTGGCTGAACGACGGCGCCGGCCGATTCGAGCAGAGCGAGCAGCCGTTCGATCGCGCGAACAACCGCACCGTCGTCCTCGGCGACCTCGACGGCGACGGCGATCTCGACGCCGTCGTACCTCGCGACTTCGGGGAGATGAGCACCGTCTGGCTGAACGACGGCACCGGAACGTTCTCGGTCGTCGAGGGTGGTCTGGAAACCGAGGCGATGCACGTCTCGCTCGGCGATCTCGACGGGGACGGCGACCTCGACACGTTCGTCGGATGCCACGGTTGCCCGGACACGATCTGGTTCAACGATGGGTCCGGCCGGTTCGTCCGAAGCGGGCAACTGCTGTCGAGAGGATGGAGCTACGGCTCGGCGGTCGCCGATGTCGACGTCGACGGAGATCTCGACGTGCTTGTCGCGAACAGCAACACGAACGACGAGCTGTGGCGAAACGACGGATCCGGCCGATTCACAGCGGCCGGCGGGATTCCTGAACAGCGCAGCTCGACGTCCGTCGCCTGTGGAGATCTCAATGGGGACGGCGACCTCGATGCCGTCTTCACCCGATACGACCATCCCGCTGCCGTGTGGATCAACGTCTCGTTCGAGTAGACGGCACGGTCGCTGCAGCGTCTAGACGTGCGGCGCGATCTTCCCCGCCACCTGCGCCGCGCTGTCGACGAGCAACGCTCGCTCGTCATCATCCATCGGCAACTCGAAGATCCGATCGACGCCTCGGTTGCCGACGACGAATGGGACGCCGATCGTCCCTCGAATCCCGTACACCTCGCTGTCGAGCGCTATCTGACCGGAAACAAGGACGTCGGCCCCCTGGGTGATCGTGCGGATGAACTCCATCGTGGCATGGGCGGTCCCGGCCACGGTCTTCGCGCCGCTGTAGTGCGTGACGAACGGTCGGACGACAACACGAACGTCCGGCGGATACTCCTCGACCGCGGCGTACGCTTCGCGGACATCGCCGCGATGGATCAGATCCCCGAGCCTCGACTGCGCCTCGCCAACGACGCTCGGAAACTCGGACGTCACGAGACCGCCGCGGATACGGGACAGCTCTGCAGCAAGGCGGGCCTCTTCGTAGCCGAAGACGTGCACGCCGCTCCACAGCGGGACGGACAACGATCCGTGCTCCCCGACGACGAACGCGTGGATCGCCTGCCGTCGGATGCCGAGTTCGGCCGCGATCTCCTTGCGAAACCGCAGCGAATCGAGAAACGCTCCCATGCCGATGACTCGGCGGCGGTCAAGATGCTTGGCGAACACAGCAACGGCCAACTCGACCGGGTTCGAGATGCACAGCACGATCTCGTGGCCGTGTCCGTGCTCGGCGATCGCACGGGCATACCGCTCGAACACCGGCGCGTTCATTGCAGCCAAGTCGTCCCGAGACATGGGCGACCGCTCCGGCGTCGGCTCGGCCGTCCGCCCGGCGGCCACAACGATCAAGTCAGCGCGGATTCCGCAGGGATCGAGCACGACCTCGATCTCGGGACAGATCTCCGCGTAGGCATCGGTCAGATCGGCCGCGAGGCCGTGGATACTCCTCGCGCTCGACCCATCCGGGTTCCCGACAAGGACGAGGCGCTGATCGCACGCGAGCAGCCGCTCGATGACGATGTGCTGGACGATCTGCCGCCCGACGTCGCCACACGCGCCAATGACCGCGATGTTCATTCGGCGACCGCTACTCGACCAGCCGCGTGGCCAGATCACGCGAGATGTTGCCGTGCGTGTTCGGCAGGTGCGCGGGATCGGTGCAGTTCGGGCAGGCGAACGTGCCGCGGTGGTCGGCCTTCAGGAACACCGCCAGGCGCGAGAAGCAGGTCTTGACAGGCTCCGTGTTGTCTCCGTCCCCGCCGGCACAGGTGATCAGCTGCACGACGCGCTTTCCTTCGATGAACGAGCGATGCTCCGGCGATCCCCAACCGCGGACGAGACACAGGCTGCGGTCGTAGAGCATCTTCAGCGGTCCGGTAACGCCCCACATGTACAGAGGGCTGGCGAATACGACGGCGTCGGCCTCGATGATCTTCTCGAACACGCCGGGGATGTCGTCCTGAAGGGCGCATCCCGGCCCGTCAGCGGACTCGGCGCACGCAAGACAGGCGGCGCAGTCTCTGACATTCAGCGGATTCAAGTGAATCCGCTCGACCGAGTGTCTCCAGTCCCTCAGTGCCCGCTCAGTCCAATCGAGAACTCGCTCCGTGTTTCCGTCCTGATGGGGGCTCGCAAGGATCGTGACGATGTTCATCGGATCACCTCGGCCGATGACTCTACCGCGGACGCGGCAACGCTGCAACAGGCCGCCTGGTGGTACTGACGTTCGAGTCTTGCTCGCGTGGAGGCACTTGTTGAACACCTGCACTGACAGGCTCTTCCGCCAACGGCGAACCCGGCGAGGGAGAGGAATCCCAGAGGAAGCTGGGGAGCGATCTATGGTTCGGCGACAGCACGCCGATGCGCGGTCTGTCCGAGCGCCATCACGAGCAGGCCGAGCGCGGCGATTCCGGCCATCACGAGGAACATCCCCTGGAAGCCGATCAGCGGGACGGTGGCGCCGGCGATCAACGGGCCGAACAGCCCGCCCAGTCCGCGCGACGACTCGTACAGGCCCATCATCTGGCCGTGCCGCTCGTGCGGGACACGATCGCCGATGTGGGCCGTCGCGCCGACGTACATCGAGCTGAACGCGAACCCGAGCGTGACGTATCCCACGACCATCCCGTACAGGTTGGCGGCGAGCACGAAGACGAGCGGCGTCGCGACCGACAGCGTGAAGCCGAGCATGAAGATCGGCCGGCGCCCGACGCGATCGGCCAGCCGCCCGAAGAAGAGCAGTGCGAGGACCTGCGTTGCCGTGTTCGCGGCGCTGATCGCCCCCATGACACCAGGAGAGATCCCGATCGAATCCATGTAGACGTAGAGCAGCGCAAACGTCCCGAACGTCGACATCTGCCGGAGCATCGTCGCGATGGACAGATCGGCCACCCCGGCGGAGAAGACCGCCCGCCAGGCTCTGACCTTCTCCTTCGGCCTCACCGGGTTCTCCGAGGGCAGCAGCCACAGCAGCCCGAAGGCGATCAGCGGTAGCAGCGCGGAGAGCACAAACGCGTAGCGGAATCCGAGCCACTGCAGCGCCATGCCTGCCGCGATGTTCCCCAGCGCGAAGCCGAGCGCCCGGGCCGACGAGATGTACGACAGGTTCTTCCCACGGCGATCCTCCCGGCTCGCTGCCGAGATGATCGCGATGGCGACGGCCCCGAACCCAGAGAAGAAGAGAACCCTGAACAGCGCCGTCCCGAGAACGGCGCCGATCGGAAGGAGAAACGCCAGAATGCCGATCAGTGCCGCCAGCGACAGCGAGAGGAACGCGAGCAGGCGCCGCCGCTTCACGTGATCCGAGACCGTTCCCCACAGCCAAGCGCCAAACAGCAGGCCGATCGAGTTGAACGTCGCGACGAGTCCGATGAGGAACGTCGAGGCACCGAGCGACTTCATGTACAGCTGAACGACAAGACCGAGCCCGCCAACGGACATCGCCATGAACAGGACCGACGCGGCGAGCGGAATCGCCCGCCGTCGACCGGCGTGCGACGTCTCAGGTGGCGGTTCCGAATGCAGCTCCATGGCGGCGGACAGGGTACTCGGCAAGCATCGGCTCATCCATCAACTGGAACCAATGTCACGTGTATCGGGCTACAGAGAGCCCGCCGAGTTTGACGGTTTTCAGACGTATCCCCAAGGTATAGACACTCCCGACTGGGAAGAAGATCCATTCGGGGAGCGGGATCATATGACAGTGTGTGTGGCGGGGGTGTGTTGCCAAGGGCAGGCTGCTGTCATTGCTTGCGATCGCCTACTAACAGACGTAGCTACATCGATTGCGCGCGAGAGCCCTCGCCAGAAGGCGGAGATCGTTGCCGGGCGGTTCATCCTGGCATCTGCTTGGCCAATGACTAGGCGCGGGGAGATTCATTGGTAACTCGTTCAGTGAATGTGGCCGTTCCGCTCCAAGCCCCGCTGTAGAACCCCGACTCGCACAGGCTGCTTGTCACACTGGCTGAGAGAGGATCACGGCTATCACAAGGCCGATGAATCCTCCGACTGCAACCGCAAGGGCGAACCGCCACGTCCGCTGACTGAGAAACACGCTTCCTCCTGCCCCACCCGGAGACAGCACCCCCATCGTGGCGCCATAGGTTATCGCATGTTGGGCGGAGAGTCAATAGGAGAGACGAGGGAAGGGCAATCGGAGCGCGAACTGTGCTATTCGTGGGTGGGGCAGGACCTGGAAGAGGATACGGTAGGTTCGACAGATGGAGATTCCAGGCCCAGCCCCACATGGTGCAACAGAGTCGCGACAGGATACTACAACTCAGTTCAGGTCTGTGTCAACGCGTGAAACCGGCGAAAGGCAACATGTGTCGAAGAAGGCAATCACGGATGGGGCAAGCATGAATGGATCTGGTGCTTGCACGCTCGGCAGTCCACAACGCGAACACTCATCACGGAGCAACCCCCAACCGAAGGAGCGACACCATGGTTCTCCGTGGCCCGATAAACGGGACCAATGTCCTGCGATGAGGAACGCGCCGGGGACCAACTAGAGATAGACGTAGTAGCAGACGTGCCAGGTCGTGTTGATGACGAACATCGCGGCGACCGAGCCGTTGAACGCGCGGGCGATGCCATTCCCCTTCAGCAGGATGTACGTCGGAATCACCAGGGCGACGATCCTCAACAGGATGAGGAAGGCAAGCCGCCACGCCTGCGATTGAAACGGCGGCAGATAGATGAGCGATTGGATCGAGTAGCCGACGAGTGACATCGCGATGAAGAACCACGGGTTGAGACCGTGCGCTTCCGCCATTCGCCAGAGACGGGCAATGGGGCGAGTGACCCAGCAGAGAAACCGGATGCAGCGTGAGTCGTGAGTGCGTGCTAGGCAGTCGTGTATTGCGTCGACAGGATTCCTCATCTTTGTGTTCACTCACCCCAGGCACTGCCCGAAACGCTTGCGATGATAAGGCATCGTACGGGGGTGCGCATGCGATCCGGTGCAGCGCTCGGGGGACACTCGTGCCCTCGATTGCGGGGGCGCAAGTCGGACTCGTCGGGGCCCGCTGGTCATGCCGCCAAGCCGGTGCTACACTGGGTTCTCGGGAGGTACAGGGTATGATGCGAAACTCCATCGAAAAGGCATCTCTCGTGGGTATTGCGGCCGTCGCGATGGCGCTCGGCGCTCTCGCTCTTGGGTGCGTCGCCCATGATCTCGAGCTGATCGCGCCCGTCGTCAACGAAACCCTCCAATACAGGACCGACGAGTTTGTCATCTTCTTCTCTCCGTCCGCCGCCGAGGCGGGTCTCGAGGGACTGCGGGTGTCGATCACCAACACAACCGGCAATACGATGTCGATCGTCTGGGAGGAGTCGTTCTTCGTTCTACCGAACGGGGACCGCAGCGACGCCGTCGCCAGCGACATCCCCTCGTCCTTCCAGATGCTCCCGACGCAGATCCCGATTCGGCAGACGTCCGAGGTCGTCGCGGTCCCGTTGAGCCTCGTTTCTCACGGTGAGGACGGCTGGTCCCTCGGTGTGATCGACTTCGCACGGGATCCCGAGTTCACGTTTCACCTCGCAGTGGAGTACACCGTGAGCGGCGCCCGCGATGGGTACGACTTCGCTTTCCGGGCCACCGGGCCGATCGAGGACGGCGAGGCGCGCCTAGGCGCCCGACTACCTATCTGGTCGGCGCTTCTCGCACTCGGAATGGGGTTCCTGCTCGGGCTGTTCTTTGCGGCCCCGTAGGGAGAGGCGGCCGAAGATTCACTCCCGGCCGCTCCCTGCCCAATGCAGCGCCGCTTGCACGGTGCCCGAAACGAAGCCGTGCTTGAAGGCGACGTAGCCGTCCGCGTCGTGTCGGCACCTTGCGGCAGCCTGCCGCTTGACGCGGGCGTATTCGGCCGCGACGTCTGGATGGGAACGCAGGTAGTCGCGGAACGCGAGATGCTCCAGGACGTGCAGGTCGCCGGTGACGAACGCGTGGACGTGATACGTCCGCGCGTTCCCGCCCTTCGGGTAGTACCGTCGGCCCGGAATGCCGAACTCGCCGCGCGGCACGTAGCCGATCGATCGCATCGCGTCATCCAGCGCATCGAGTGGAGACTGGGCACGCACCTCGAGCAGGAGGTCGATCACCGGCTTCGCCGCGAGACCCGGGACAGCGGTGCTGCCGATGTGATGAGCCCGGACGACCGCGTCGCCGAGGACGCCGCGCAGCATCGCGATCTCAGCCTCGGCCCTTTCGGACCAGCGAGGATCGTAATCGACCACGGTCATGTCACGCACGTCGCCTCCGGTCCGGCTACCCCGGTCGTCCCATCGCCGCGCGGGCCTCTTCGAGACCTCGGGTCAGCTGTTCGATCAGCTCGTCGCGCGTCGGCTCGAACATCTCCTCCGGCAGCCCGGGCGGCGTCGTCGGGGTCGGCAGGTCGAGCTTCTTCGCCAGCATCAACGCGCTAATCACGCTCTGCCCGAGGCGGCAGTTGTTCGTCAGAATGTAGGCGACGTCGGCCTTCGAGGCGGCCGCTCGTGCCTTCTCGGCCCATCCATCGAGCTGCGCCTCCGAATATGAGTAGTCGTACCGGTCGTGTGGATTGCCGGTATCGCGCCACCAGTTCGCCTTGTTTCGGCCGTGAAGCCGGTAGTAGGCGACGCCGGACGTCATCACGTCCGTCCGGCCCGGCAGGCCGCTGAGCTCGGGCAAGTCGACGTTGACGAAGCCAAGGCCGCGGTCCTCTAGAAACTGATAGATCGACGCGTCGAACCATCCGTCGTGGCGGAACTCGACGTTGACCGGAATCCCGTGGCCCGCGAGCGCATCGGCGAGCTTCTCCAGATGAGCGAGCGCCGAATCGTCCGGCTTGAACGAGAACGGGAACTGGGCGAGCAACCCGCCGAGCCGCTCCGCGCGAACCAGCGGCGCGACCGCCGCAGCGAACGGAACGGCGACGCGGTCGAACGCCGCGCGATCGTGCGTCATCTCCTTCGGAACCTTGACGAGAAAGACGAAGTCCTCCGGCACGTGACGGAGCATCCCCTCGAACAGTGAGGGTGGCGGGACACGGTAGAAGGTCGTGTTCACTTCAACGCAGTCGAACATCCGCGCGTAGTAGGGAAGGGCGCTTCCTTTGAGGCTCTTCGGGTAAACGAGCCCCTTCCAGTCGTCGAAGGTGTATCCCGAAGTGCCGACGCGGATCTTCCTCTCCATGCCCGATCATAGCACGGGGACGCCCGTCCCCCTGCGCGAACGAGCGCGCGGGATGGCCGGCCCGGCTCCGATCGCTTATCGTGGGCGCATGACTCCGGGTGGTGGGGCCTATCCTTGGCTCGACGAACTGAATCCGCAGCAGCGAGAGGCGGTGACGCACGGTGGCGGGCCGCTACTGGTCATCGCCGGCGCGGGGACGGGCAAGACGAAGACACTCGCCTACCGCGTCGCTTATCTGATCTCCCAGGGGACCGATCCGGGACGGATCCTCCTGCTGACGTTCACCCGCCGCGCCGCCAAGGAGATGCTCCGCCGGGCCGGCAGCATCGTGGCGCGCGGAACCTCGACGACCGGCCGCATCTGGGGGGGAACGTTCCACTCCGCCGCGAACCGGCTGCTGCGTGTTCACGCCAAGGCCGTCGGGCTCGACCGGGCGTTCACCGTCCTCGATCAAGGGGACGCCGAAGACCTGATGAACCTGATCCGCCACGACCTCGGGCTGCACAAGCAGGAGAAGCGTTTCCCCCGGAAGTCGACCTGCCTCGCGATCTACTCACGGTGTGTCAATACGTCCGATCCGCTCGAACGGGTGTTGGCGCGCGACTACCCGTGGTGCGACGAGTGGGCCGACGAGTTGCGCGAGCTGTTCAAGCGGTACGTCTCGCGCAAGCAGAAGCGGAACGTCCTCGACTTCGACGACCTGCTGCTCTACTGGAGCGTTCTGCTCGAGGACGAGGCCGCCGCGCGCGAGCTGACACGGATGTTCGACTACGTTCTCGTGGACGAGTACCAGGACACGAACATCCTGCAGGCGAGGATCCTGCGCGGCATGCGAACCGGCGACGACAACATCATGGTCGTCGGCGACGATGCGCAGAGCATCTACCGATTCCGCGGTGCGACGGTCCGCAACATCCTCGACTTCCCGAAGCAGTTCGAGCGGACGGCGATCGTCACCCTCGAGCAGAACTACCGCTCGACCGTCCCGATCCTGGAGACGGCGAATCGCGTCATCGCCCAGGCGCGCGAGCGATACACGAAGGACCTTTGGTCGGAGAAGGAGCTCGGCCAGCTGCCTCGTCTCGTCACTTGCACCGATGAGACGCAGCAGGACGAGTACGTGATCGACCGGGTGCTGATGCACTACGAGCAGGGGATTCCGTTGCGCCGGCAGGCCGTTCTCTTCCGTGCGGCGCATCTGTCCGACTCGCTCGAGGTCGAGCTCGCGCGGCGGAACATCCCGTACCACAAGTACGGCGGACTGCGATTCCTCGAGGCGGCGCACGTCAAGGATCTCGTCGCCTTTCTGCGGCTGTTCGAGAACCCGCGCGACGAGCTGGCCTGGTTCCGCGTCCTGCAGCTGATGGACGGAGTCGGCCCGTCGACTTCGTCGCGGATCATCGACCATGTCGCCGATCACCGGGACGATCCGAGATCGATCGCTTCGTTCACGCCGCCCCCTGCGGCGCATGAGGCGTTCGCCTCCCTCGTCGAGCTAGTCGAGCAGGTTGCGCCGATGGGGACGAAGAACCCCGCGGCGCAGATCGAGCGGATCCGGGCGTTCTACGATCCGTTCTTGCCCAAGGTGTACGACAATCCGTACGTGCGGACGCGGGATCTGATCTCCCTCGAGCAGATCGCGTCCGGCTACGAGTCGCGTCAGCAGTTCCTCGTCGACCTTCAACTCGACCCGCCCGCTTCGACGGCCGACCTGGCCGGCGTCCCGTACAAGGACGAGGATTGGCTCGTTCTGTCGACGATTCACTCCGCCAAGGGGTGCGAGTGGGACGTCGTCTTCCTCGTACACGCGGCCGATGGCTTCCTCCCGTCCGACCTGTCGACCGGCTCGGAGGAGGAGATCGAGGAGGAGCGCCGTCTGACCTACGTCGCGCTGACCCGAGCGAAGGACTTCCTGTACGTGTCGTGGCCGCTTCGCTACTACCACAAATGGTACGCGCTCTCCGATCGGCACACCTACGCCCAGCTGTGTCGCTTCTTCACCAGCGACGTCACGCGCACGCTCGAGCAAATGGACATCGCAGGCAAGCGCACGGCTGAGCCCAAGCGGGAGAGCGAGGCTCCGTTCGACATGGAACTCGACATCGCCGAACGTGTCCGTCAGATGTGGGAGTCGTACGACGTCTAGGCGACCAGCTTCGCCGCCAGTTGTGCCGCTTTTGCTCTGACGTCCTCTCCGAGCTGATCGGGCGTCGAGCAGCCGGGGACGATCCACGGCGCGATCAACTCGTACCTACAGTAGTCCGCGTACGGGATGAACTGGTCGCGAGCCCACTCGGCGTTTTGCTCGATCGGTCCCATGCAGGTCACCAGCAACGTCGTCTTCGCCCCTTCGACGAAAGACTTGTGGTTCGGCCCCATGTAGTCCTTGACCAGGCACAGCGTCCGATCGAGAAGTGGCTTCAGCTGGCCCGAGAGGCCCCACATGTACAGCGGCGAGGCGTAGACCACGGCGTCCGCGCCGACCATCGCGGCGAAGATTGGCTGCGCGTCATCCTGAAGCACGCAGCCGGGCTCGTCCATCGACTCGGCGCAGGCGAAACAGGACTGGCAGCCCCTGATGTCGAGGTCGTTCGTGTTGAACCGCTCGACCGTGTGGCCTTGCTGACGAAGGGCGTCCTCCACCCAGCCGAGAACGGTTGCCGTGTTCCCTTGAGGCCGCGGTCCGCCGTAGATCGTCACGATGTTCATAGATTCCCTCCTCGGCCGAAGTATACGAGGTTCGTGGTTTCGCGGAGAGAAGCATTGCCGAAGACTGATGAGCCCGAGCGCTCAGGCGGCCGGAGAGTCCTCGATCCGCAGATCGGTGATGAACATGTGCCCCGGCGCGTGGGTGATCATCAGCGGAATCCGGGCCTGCTGTGCCGCTGCCTGCGCAGTGACGCCGCACGCCCAGAATGCCGGGACCTCATCGTCTTCCATCGGAACCGGATCGCCGTACTCCGGGTGCTGGAGGTCGAGGATCCCCAGCTCCTCGGCGGAGCCGACATGGATCGGTTCTCCGTGTGACTGCGGAAGAGACCGTGTGAGTTCAATCACCCGATCGACGTCGTTTCTTCGGATCGGCCGCATCGAGACGACGAGCGGGCCGCAGAAGGCTCCCGCAGGCACGGTCTCGCGGTTCGTCACGTACATCGGAACGTTGCAGCCAAGCTCCACGTGGCGAACGGGAATCCCGCTCGACCGGAGCACCGCGTCGAAGGTGAAGCTGCAGCCGAGCAAGTATGCGACGAAGTCGGCATGCCAGAGGGTCATGATGTCGGTCGGCTCTTCGTCCAGGACGCCATCGCGATAGACGCGATAGCGCGGCAGGTCGAGCCGTAGGTCGGCGTCCGGAGCGGCGCGCGACGGGACTGCCGAGCCCGGTTCGGTGATGTCCAGCAGCGGCAGCGCCCGAGGATTGGCCCGACAGAACCGCTCGAAGTCGCCGGAGAGATCGCCGGGCAGGACGACGAGGTTCGCCTGAACGGAGCCAGCGGCCAGGCCGGCCGTCGGCCGCGTCCACTGACCGGCGCGAATGCACGCGCGCGCCTCGTCCGCCGTCCAACGGCTCCTGTCGAGCTGCATCGCCGCCTCCTCGGGCACATCATCGGGCCGATCCGCCTCGGGCACAACCGATCGATGATGGCAGGAGTTGGCACCGGATGTCACGATGGCTATCGTGGCGACGGTTCGGCGCACGTGCACCGAGGAAAGGAGGTCGGCATGCCGATCCAGAAGCTGAAGAAGTTCCTCGACGACAACGGGATCAAGTACGTCTCCATCCAGCACTCCGCTGCCTACACCGCGCAAGAGGTGGCGGCGTTGGCGCACATTCCCGGCGAGCTCATGGCGAAGACGGTGATGGTCAAGGTCGACGGGAAGATGGCGATGGCCGTCGTTCCTGCGTCGCATCAGATCGGGTTCGAGCGCCTCGCTGAGGTCGCCGGAGCGAAGACGGTCGAGCTCGCGAACGAAGACGAGTTCAAGGGGTTCTTCCCGACGTGCGACGTCGGTGCCATGCCGCCGTTCGGGAACCTCTACGACATGCCCGTCTACTGCGCGACCGCTCTCAGCGAGGATCTCGAGATCGCATTCTCCGCCGGTTCGCACTCCGAGCTGATCCGGCTCACCTACGCCGACTACGAACAGCTGGTTCAACCGGAGATCGGCAGCTTCTCCAAGCGGGTGCCGTAGGCGCGAAGGCCATCCAGCGAGGCTTCTCGGGGAGAGGGTGGGCAGCTCGCGGCCGCAGTCATTGCGCGGTGCGGAAGCTTGTGCCAAGCGCAAGTTCGCCCGATGTCATCATCTCTCTGGAGTCTCCGTTTTGTGATTGACATCACTGAGCGTTGTCGCTATGGTGGACCGTCCCATCTCATCTAGGGAGCAGGGATGGGCGACTTGCGAAGTCCTCTCCATCAGTTTGGGACCGACGCTCCCTGGGAGGTAGTGCAGATGAAACGACGGAGCATCGCGATCATCGCCGGACTCGTCCTGTGCCTGTCATGCGCAGCGTGGGCCGGCCCGGCACTGAATACCCTTGTGATCGGCGGAACGCAGGAGCCGTCGAACCTCTGTCCGTGGGAGGGTTCGGCGGACACCAAAGAGAACGTCATGGGGATCTTCAACGTCGGGCTGACGTACTTCGACTCGGACGGCGTGCTCCAGCCGGGGCTGGCGACCGAGATCCCGACGGAGGAGAACGGCCGCCTGAAGCTGTTCCGCGACGCCGACGGGAAGATCATCAGGCAAGAGGTCCTCTGGACGATCCGCGAGGACGCGACCTGGAGCGATGGTCGCCCGATCACTTCGGACGACGCCGTCTTCACGTTCATGGTCCAGAACACGCCGGAGATCCTCGTCACGACCCGCGCGTTCTCCAACCTCGTCGAGGAGGTTCGCAAGGTTGACACCAAGTCGTTCTGGATCTTCTACAGGACGCCGAACCTCTTCTACGCCAACGTCGGCGGATCGATCGGGCTGTGCCGCTTCTACGACATCGCCCCGAAGCACGTCTGGGAGCCGATCTACGACGCGGTCGTAGCGCAGATCGCCGCCACGCCGGAGAACACAACCGAGATCATCGAAGGGCAATTCCTCGGTGCGCCTCCGTCCACGGGAACGGGGACGGTCATCGGCAGCGGCGCTTTCCGCTTCCGGGAGTGGCAGATCAACCAGTTCATCCGCTTCGCTCGCCGTGGTGACTTCTATCTCGATCCCCCCGGACCGGCGGAAAACTACGTCCAGGAAGTGACGTTCCGGTTCATCGTCGCGCAGCCGACGCTCGTTTCGGCGATTCTCGCCGGCGAGATCGACGCGTCGGATGACATCGGCCTCGCCGGGATGGACCCGGTGATTCTCGAGGCTCAGCTCGGAAACCTCGGAACGGTAGAGGTGACGCCGTCCGGCTTCATCGAGAAGCTGAACGCGAATCTGTTCGTCGAGTGCGAAGCGGCTGCCGACCTGCTACTCGGCGACAAGCGGACCCGCCAAGCGATCATCCAGGCGATCGACCGCGAGGACCTCGCCTCAACGGTCTACCCGGGCGCGACGCCGTCCAACTCATTCCTGGTCGCCGGCGACGTGGGATTCAACGGCGCCCTGAAGCCGTGGTTGTACGATCCGGAGGAGGCAAGCCTGCTGCTCGCCGACCTCGGCTGGTCCGACCTCGATGACGACGGGTGGCTCGAGCGTGTGACGGACGATGGCCGAGAGATCGAGTTCGCCATGCACTGGGTGGCGACCACCGCCGACTTCCGCGTCCGCACAGGCGAGATTCTGCAGGAGTTCTTCGCCGATATCGGCATCAAGCTCGAGGTGGAGAATCTTCCTGGCAGCGTGGTCTTCGCCTCCGAGTACATCAGCCACGGAATCGACTGTGCCTTCCGCGGCATGTTCGAGTACGCCGAAGCCGGCGGTGTGGCACAAGCCCCCGCCGACCCGCTCTCGAACGAGCTGTGGGCCAACGATCTTCTCGAAGACCCGGTGGACGACGTACTGGAGAACGTTCCGACACCGGCAAACTCCTATGGCGGAACGAACATCACCGGCTGGGTCAACGACGAGTTCGACCGACTCCGCGCACTGGCTCTTTCGGAGTTCGACATCGTGGCGCGGTCGGAGATCGTGAAGCAGATGCAGGTCATCTACAACGAGGAGCTGCCCACGATCCCGCTGTACGATCGAGTCGAGACGGTGACGAAGGCGATCGGCCTCGTCAACTACACGAAGGGAACCGCAGCGGCCCGGACGCAGTTCTGGAACCCCTGGGAATGGGGTTGGGAGCAGAACGGAGCCATAGCGATTCGCTGAGAGGCCAGCAGAGAACCAAGCCTACGGCTGGGGGTGGGGCTTCCCACCCCCGGCCTATACACTGAACCGACATGATCGTCTATCTCATACGACGCCTTCTCCAAGTGATCCCGACGCTGCTCGTGATCTCGTTGATCCTGTTCGGCCTTCTCGCGTTGAAGCCGGGCGATCCGATCGACGAGATGCGACGTGGGAACCCCGGGTTCACGCAGGACGACTACGATCGGCTGCGGGAGTTCTACGGTCTCGACAAGCCGTGGTACGTGCAGTACTGGCGTTGGCTGGGGCGCGTGCTCCGCGGAGACTTCGGCATCTCGCGCCAGTTCGGCCGCCCCGCCGCCTCGTACATCTTCCGGTACCGATTCCCGAACACGCTGCTCCTGTCGGGGCTCTCGCTCCTGCTGGCATTCATCGTCTCCGTGCCAACCGGAGCACTGTCGGCAATACGCCAGCATTCCGCATTCGACTACTCGGTGACCGTCGTGAACTTCATCGGGGTATCGATCCCGATCTTCTGGTTCGGGATCATGCTGATCTACATCTTCGCGGTACGGTTTCGCGGCTTCCTGCCCGCCGGAGGTCTGGCGACCCCAGGCGTGGTCGGCGGCTGGCCTGTGTTCGTCGATCGCCTCAGGCACTTGATCCTTCCCGTGATCGCGCTCTCGTCGCTGCAGCTGGCGCAATGGACCCGATTCATGCGAAGCTCGATGCTCGAGGTGATCAAGCTCGACTACATCGTCACGGCGCGGGCCAAAGGGCTCAGTGAACCGGTGATCATTTCTCGGCACGCGCTGCGAAACTCCATCCTTCCGCTGATCACGCTGATCGGGCTCAACGTGCCATTGCTCTTCTCCGGCGCGATCCTGACCGAGACCGTCTTCAACTGGCCGGGTATGGGGCGCGCGGTCTTCGACGCCATCCTCGTGAACGACTTCAACGTCGCCATGGTCTCCCTGATGTTCATCTCGCTGCTCGTCCTCGCGTTCAATCTCCTGGCCGATCTCGCCTACGCGCTGGCCGATCCCCGAGTCCGTTATGAGTAGGCTTGTGCGGCGCATCCGAGCCAAGAGGGCAAGGGTAAGAGCCGCCCGTCGCGCAGCGGCCGGGGAGTCCTACTGGCTCAGCGCGTGGCGGCGCTTCCGCAAGCACCGACTGGCGATGTTCGGCGGAGCGGTCCTTCTCGTGTTCGTTCTCGGCGCGATCTTCGCCCCGTGGCTGACGCCGTACGACTACGCCCGCCAGAATCGGCGGAACATGTTCGCGGGGCCCTCGTTCTCCGTCCCGACCGATCCGATCCTCGTCGGCCGATGCGAGCGCTCGCGGGTCCTCTTATTCAAGTGTGGCATGCACCCGTTCGGTACCGACGATCTCGGCCGCGACATCCTCGCGCGGGTGCTCCAGGGCGGACGCGTCTCGCTTCTGGTCGGATTCGTCGCGGCGGCCGTCTCCACGCTGTTGGGAACACTCATCGGCGCCACGGCCGGCTACTTGGGCGGCTTCCTCGACTCCGTGATCGGTCGATGCATCGAGATCATGCTCTCGATCCCGCAACTGCCGCTCTTGCTGATCCTGGTCGGGCTCCTGGCCAATCCGGAGGTCCGCCTCGCCGCAATGCTGAGCGACGCCCTCGGCGACGCGAAGAGCATCGTGATCATCATCTCGGTGATCATCGCCCTCTCCTGGATGAGCACCGCCCGGCTCGTTCGCGGGCAGATTCTCAGTCTGCGCGAGCGGGAATTTGTCGAGGCGGCGAAGGGGATCGGTGCAAGCCGGTTTCGGATCATCCTTCGCCATCTGCTCCCGAACGTCACATCGATCATCATCGTCCAGGCGACGCTGATGACAGGAGAAGCGATCCTCATCGAATCCGGACTGTCCTTCCTCGGTCTCGGCATCCAGCCGCCCGCCGTGTCGTGGGGCAACATGCTGTCGCGCGCCCAAGGCTTCCTCTACTACCCGAACGGCGTCTACATCGCGCTATTCCCCGGACTGTTCATCTTCATGACCGTGCTGTGCGCCAACTTCCTTGGCGACGGCCTTCGCGACGCACTCGATCCGCGGCACTACACCACGCTGTAGTTGTGTGATCTTCCGTGTGGCAGCGGGAAGCCGTCCCGATCTACGGAGCTGCCGCCTCGTGATCGCGCAGACACCCTAGTCTCCACAGGATGAAGTGAGATACAGTAGCCTGAGCGATGGGGACCCGATCGCCGTGGCTGGAGGTCTCGGGAATGCGTAGCGCGAGAGTGTGGCTTGGTCGCAGGCGCGTGTTGTTCCCGTCCACTGTTTTCGTCCTCATCGGTGCCGTGCTGCTCGCCGTCGGACTCGTACCGGGTGCTGCGGACCTTCTTGCGATCCGCGGTGTCGTCGTCGACGAGTTGGGACCGGTACTGGGCGCAACGGTCCGCATTCAGGCGACGGACAACGCCACAACCACCGACCACTTGGGTCGGTTCGAACTCGGAGTGCCAGGGGACTCGGGACCGATCACAGTCAGCGCTTGGAAGCATGGCTACTACTGCGCCAAGACCGGGGACGTTCGCCCGCCAGAGAGTGAGATCCTGGTCAAGCTCCGACGCTATCAGACAACGGACAATCCGGACTACACGTGGATGGTCCCGATCAGCGACGATCCGCAGATCCCGAGCTGCGCGCTGTGCAAGTCCGCTGTCACGGACCTCTGGCTCGACAACGCGCACGCCGGGGCGGCACAGAACCCGCGATTCCTCAGCATGTACAACGGGACCGATCTCCTCGGAAACCAGAGCCCGCCAACGCGATACGGATTCAGCCGGGACTACGGGAGCTTCCCACTCCCGCCCGATCCGAGACAGCCGTACTACGGCCCCGGATACAAGCTGGACTTCCCAGACACCGCAGGCAACTGCGCTGCTTGCCACATACCGGGAGCCGCCGTCGATGCTCCCTACGGCGTCGATCCGAATGACGTGGCCGGCGTGGATGATTTCGGTGTCCACTGCGACTACTGCCACAAGGTCGCCGACGTCATCCTCAACCCGGTGACCGCGCGCCCGTACGACAAGATGCCCGGCGTTCTCTCCTCCGACGTCCGACGGCCGTTCGAGGACGACCCGGACCGGTATCAGCTGTTCTTCGGGCCGTTCGACGACGACAACGTTCCGGAGGAGGACACGTACCTTCCATTGATCCAGGAGAGCGCGTTCTGTGCCCCGTGCCACTACGGCGTCTTCTGGGACACGCTCGTCTACAACTCCTACGGGGAATGGCTCGACAGCCCGTACAGCGATCCCGAGACTGGCCAGACCTGTCAGGACTGTCACATGCCCGCCCCGTCTCTGGTGGACGACCGGCCGATCACGAACGTCGCGCCGGGGGAGGGCGGCGTCGAGCGTGACCCGGAGACGATCCGTGCCCACGCCCAGCTTGGTGCGACGCACGAGCGGTTCCTGCAAGAGGGCCTGACCCTATCCGCCCACGCCGAGGCCGAAGGAGGATCGCTGGTTGTGACTGTGGAGATCTTCAATGACAACACCGGGCATCACTACCCGACCGACAGCCCGTTGCGCCATCTCATCCTCATCGTCGACGCGCTCGATGAGTCAGGAGAGCCGCTCCTGTTGGTCACAGGCTCCCGTGTACCCGATTGGTGTGGCGAGGGCAGCCGGGACGACGGCTACTACGCCGGGCTCCCGGGCAAGGCGTTCGCCAAGGTGCTGGAGGAGCTCTGGACCGGCGTCTCGCCGACCGGTGCATACTGGAACATGACGCGCCTCGTCTCCGACAACCGCATCGCCGCCATGGCCACAGATTCGAGCGAGTTCACGTTCGAGCTGGGTGAGGCAAGATCCGCGAGCATTCATGTAGCGTTGTTATTCCGACGGGCATTCATCGAGCTGATGGAGCAGAAGGCGTGGCAGGTCCCGGATATCCTGATCGGCGAGGCCACGCTGCTCATCGAGCACTCGGAAGACGGCGAGTCAGCTCCCGGCGGCACGTCAAGCGGCGATCACAGACCGTGAACAGTCGGAACAGTGGACGGCCCTCTTCTGCACGAAGCAGCCGAACCGTCCGGGTCCTGAGGACGAGCATGCTCGCGGCGTCGTCTCCCGTGGTGGCCCTGACGCTGATCCTGCTGATCGCCCTGGCATCGGCTGTCGGCGGGATCGTGCCCCAATCGTCGGCCACTCCGAACGACGACGCCCTCTACCGGTCGTACGGTCTGTTCTGGTATCGCGTCATCACGCGCCTATCGCTGGACGACGTCTTTCACAGTCCGTGGTACATCGGCCTCGTGTCAGCGTTCGCGCTCAACTTGCTTTTGTGCGCCGGGCGTCGCCTCCGAACGTCATGCAAGATCCTCCTGCGCCGAGCCGGCGATACCGGGGGCTCCGAGAAGAGCTGCCGTTTCCCCCGCCTCCGTGCGGCAGCGGCTTGCCTTCCCGCCCTGGCGGTAGATCTCGTCCACGTGGGCGTGCTGCTCATCCTGCTCGGCGGACTCCTCAGCCTGAATAGGAACGAAGGCACGCTTCGAGTCCTCGAGTGGGAGAAGGGGAAGCGAATCGAATCCTGCGGCACGAGCTCGCCGAGCGAGGGTCAAGCATGCCTGCCGTTCCCATTCGCGGTAGAGGCCGTCGGTTTCGGCACCGAACCGGACGAGGGAGGCGACGGAGTGCGGGACTACTGGTCCGAAGTCGTGATCTGGGAGTCCGGCAGGCAAGTGGCGCGGAAGCGGATCTCCGTCAACGACCCGCTCATGTATCGTGGCGTCACGTTTCACCAGTGGCAGCATGGGCATGACCTCGCTGCAACTCGGCTGACTCTGCAAGCGGGAGACGATCCCGCCTCGGGACCATTCGTCGCGCAGGTGGGCGAGTCGACTGCGATTCCGGACACGAATCTCCAACTGACCGCGGTCCGATTCTACCGAGGCTTCGCGATCGACCACGCCGGACAGGCGGTCGATGTCGGCGCGAACGCGAACGCCTTGCCGGCGACACTCGTGGAGATCAGCGGGATCGACAAGGACGGACGAGAAGTCTGGTTCCAAAGCGTCGCTCTCCCCGCCGATTCAGCGATCCCGGGCCAGCCTGAGGCTCCGCTCGCTCTGTCGCTGGTCGATTTCCGGGTTCCCTCCTACGTCGTCATCCGGTACGCTCGCGATCCGGGCTATCCAGTCGTCTGGGGAGGATTCGTGATGCTTATGATCGGGCTCGGCGGCGTGCTCTACCGGCGCTCGCCCGCCCTCTTCCCCGCCGCGCGAAGGAAGGTCGGGAGCAATGACTAGTGGTGTGCTGTTCTTCGATGCTGCCGCTTGCGGGTACCTCGCTGCGGCGCTGGGCTTCCTCTTCTCCCTGGTCTTGTCGAGGTCCGGTCTCGAGCGGTTGGGCCGGCTCGCGCTGGTGCTTTCCTTCCTGGCACACACCGCAGGTCTCATTGCACGCGGAGCCACACTCGGCGCGCTGCCGGTCACGACTACGTACGAGTCGCTGCTCTTCTACGGGTGGGTCTTCGCCTTCGGATACCTCGTCCTATTCCTCTTCTCAGGCACCGCGGTCGCGTGGCGCCGCGCGGTCGGGGCGATCGTCTCGTTGGCTGTCGTCGTCGCCATGGCGCTGGCTTCCTCGCCCCTCCGCGCGCCGGATATCCAGCCCTTGGCTCCTGTTCTTCGTAGCCACTGGCTGGCGCTGCACGTCGGCTTCACCTTCGCCGGCGAGGGATTCTTCGCTGTCGCATTCGCGGCGAGCCTGCTGTTCCTGGTTGCAGGGCGGAAGCGCGCCAGAAGCGAGGCTCGGCTCGAGCAGCTCGATCTGCTCAGCTACCGAGCGGTCGCGATCGGATTCCCACTGTTCACGCTCGGCGGGCTCTTCTTCGGGGCCATCTGGGCGAAACACGCCTGGGGGAGATACTGGGGATGGGACCCGAAGGAGACGTTCATGTTGGTCACGTGGCTCGTCTATGTGGCCTATCTTCACCTCCGCTCCCGCCGGAACTGGCGAGGGCGCCGCGCTGCATGGGTTGCGGTCCTCGGCTTCCTCCTCGCCTTGTTCACGTTCGCCGGCGTCAACTTCCTCCTACAGGGGCTCCACAGCTACGTCTAGCGGGTTTCAAGGACGCCATCTGTCAGTAGAAAGTCACCGCCCACCTGGGCGGAAGGCCTAGGGTATGAGGAAACCTTGACTAATCCGTCAAGGCCTGCTACACACGTACATACTGAGGTAGACTGGGATGCGCACGCGAAGGTTTCGCTATGGGATTCGGATGTCATCCGCCGCCGCGGCCCTGGCAGTAGGACTCGTGGCGTTCCTGGCGTCGGCCTGTCTCGGAGCTCATGACGTCCTGCTGTACGAAGAGAATCTCGAGGACGGCGTCGCACAAGGCTGGGATCTTGGAGCGGGATGGAGTGTTCTGCAAGAGCCGGGTGGGAATTGGGCTCTCCACGGACAGGACGGGTACTGGGCAGTCTACCAGGGCGAAGGGTGGCAGGACTACACGGTCACCCTTCGCGCGAAGCTCATCTCAGGGATTCTGCACATCAATTGGCGCTATGGGCCGTGCGGGCGCTACTACATCGTATTCCAGGAAGGGACCCTCTTCCTCAAGAAGGTCAAGCCATGGGGCGTCAACAACGAAGTGGCGTCAATCCCATCCCAGCACAACCTGAATCAGTGGTATAACATCCGAATCGTCAGTGTCGGCGGACAGATCGACATCTTCATCAACGATCAGCATCGCCTCTCATACAGCGATGGTGATCCCTGCCTCTCCGGTTCCATCGCCTTCGAGACGCTTGGCGGGTCAGAGGCGTATGTAGACGACATCAGTATCCTGAGTGAAGGCGATCCCTTCGAAGGGGAGTGGCAACGCTGCGGTGGGCCACCGGGGGGATTGGGCTACGACATTCGGTACCGTTTCGATTCACCAACGACTTGGTTTGTAACGGATGCATACGGCGGAGCACATCGAAGTACCAATGATGGCGCCGACTGGGATCCCGTCAATTCGGGCATCACTGCGCGGGGAGGACGCTCCGGGGACGCCATCCCCGTCTTCAGTATCGCGGTCGATCCCCACAATTCCAACGTCATCTGGGCAGGGACGCAAAACGAACTGGGCATATACAAGTCAGTTGACGGCGGGGCCAACTGGACAAAGAAGGTCGGGGGGATCACCCTCAATCCTCTGAACGTAAGTGTCAGAGGGATCACGATCCATCCGAGCGACTCAAACACAGTCTTCGCGCAGGCGGAGATCGCCAGTGGAAACTGGGCGGGACAGCAGCTGACCGGGAAGGGGTTCGACCTCACAATGGGCGTCGTCTGGAAGACAACGAACGGTGGGGATACGTGGACCGAGATCTGGCGAGGAGACAACCTTGCGCGCTACCTCCTGATCAATCCCGATGTCCCAGCCACGATGTACGTCTCGACTGGCATCTTCGATCGCGAGGCGGCGAACTCCGACCCAGATACTGATGACCCTGGCGGTGTTGGGATCCTCAAGAGCACCGATGGTGGAGCAACGTGGACAGAACTGAATGCGAGCAACGGTCTGGGGAACCTGTACGTCGGCTCTCTGTTCATGCATCCGGTTAACCCAGACATCCTGTTGGCTGGTACAGGCAACTACTCATACAACGACGACTGCGGCGTCTACCTGTCAGCGGACGCAGGCGCAACGTGGACACATGTGCTCCCGACGTCCGGAGCGGTCGGTTCCGTCGAATTCGCTCTCTCCAACCCGTTGATCGCCTACGCTGGGACACCTCAGGAGATCTTCAGGAGCGAGGACGGCGCGCTAACTTGGACCCGCATTGCCGGTGGGCCGCCGATGCACAACTGGGGCCCTCCGGGGATGTGGGCAGGCATCCCGATTGACTTCCAGGTCGATCCGTCTGATCCCGATCGGATCTTCGTCAACAACTACGGTGGCGGGAATGTTCTCAGTGAGGATGGCGGCACTACGTGGACGGATGCGAGTGAGGGATACACGGGTTCTCTGATGCGGCACGTCGATGTGCATCCGTCGGATCCGAGGCTGTTGCATGTAAACGGGAAATCCGGCCCCTTCCAAAGCGGCGACGGCGGCGATACTTGGATCGGTCTCTCGTACGCGCCCGCGGTCTCAGGCGAGTGGGGAGATATCGCTGCGGACCCAAGCGATCCGCAGACGCTCCTGGTCGCAGACATGCACCAGGGATTCATTTATCGGAGCGCGGATGGTGGATCGTCCTGGGTGTTGGTGTATGACGCCGCTGATGCGTACATCGATGACGACAATCGGGGTTCGTTCTGGGATATCCGCTTCGCTCCATCCGACCCAGATGTTGTCTACACCGGGATCCTGTATTGGTGGAAGGACGACGGAGAGCTGGCAGTCATCCGCTCGACGGACAACGGGCAGACGTGGCAGACGACCAATGATGCTCTTCTTGCCGGAGCGAGGGTGCGGGCGTTGTGCATCGACCCGAGCGATGCGGATGTCGTCTATGCTGCAACCGAGCTTCAGCAGGTGTTCAAGACGGCTGACGGAGGAGCGACCTGGACATCCGCGAGCACAGGTCTTCCGAGTCTCAGGGCGGCTTCGATGGCGATGGATCCGTCCGATCCCCTCACTCTCTATGTTGGGTTCTTCGACGGAGGAGTCTACAAGACGAGCAATGGAGGCGCGACGTGGTCGCAGAGCAGTTATGGAATGGATCCTGAGGCGAGAATAACCGGGATCGTAGTCGATCCCACTGACCCTCACGTCGTGTATGCAGGGGATGAGAATTCCGGTGTCTATCGCAGCACTAGCGCAGGATATCAGTGGACCCTGATCAACGACGGTCTGAGAACGCGGGCCGTGAACACATTGGCGATCTCAGCTGGTGGCGAGATGCTCTACGCTGTGACCGAAGGGGAGGGTGTCTTCCGTTTCGACGTGAAGGATGAGATTCCCTCCACTCTTGCCCCTGCCACAGACACGAACCCGGTTGGAACAAGCCACACGGTGACCGCGACCGTCACACAGGGCGGCGCCCCATTGGTTGGCGCAACTGTCAACTTCATGGTCACCGCTGGGCCGAATGCAACACAAGGCGGAACCGATACCATAGGCAGTAGCGGACAGGCGATGTTCACCTACACCAGCAATGGATCGCCGGGAACCGACACCATCCAAGCGAGCGGCGTGAGTGGCGAGGCTTTCTTCAGTTGCACTGCGACGAAGACATGGCAAGTCAGTGAAGCGGCGGTGTTTCGAGTGGCTCCTCAAGGGGACGTCCGCAGCGACGAGACGGTACACGCCGCCAGCTTCCAGACCGGGGCTGCGGACGTTGCCGAGTGGGTCGAGATTGCCGAGCCGGCCGAGCCGGGGGACGTCCTCGAACTCGATCCCTCTCGAGCCGGCCGCTATCGCCTCTCGACATCCGCCTGCTCGATGCTCGTCGCCGGCGTCGTCTCGACCGAGCCGGGGGTGATCCTTGGAACGGACGGAGCCTTCGAAACCCGGGCGCTTCTCGCCCTATCGGGCATCGTGCCGGTGAAGGTGACCGACGAGGGCGGGCCGATCGAAACGGGTGATCTGCTCGTCACTGCGTCGACTCCGGGCCAGGCGATGCGCTGGATGGGCACGGATCTGCCGCCGTGTGCGCTCGTCGGCAAGGCGCTCGAGCCAATGATCGCCCGCGAAGGCATCATTCTCGTCCTGCTGACCGCACACTAGGTTCGGTCTCGACACGTCAGACAGCACGGCGCCACTGGAAGCGCACATGCGACGGGCAACGAAACTCGAACTCCCATTGAATTGACAGGTCCGCATGCATTGAGGTACACAGTGTGCGTGTAGGAGGTTGCGTATGGGTTTCCAACCTGTGTTGTGCCGAACAGCAAGAAGGCTGATTCGAGTCACGGCTATCGGCCTCCTCATCGCGTTCGCCGCGTGGCCCGTGCTCTCTGCTCATGACGTGTTGCTCTATCAAGAGGACTTCGAGAGCAGCACCGCGCCCGATTGGGATCTCCAGGGCACCTGGCAGGTCATCCAGGAGGCAGGTGGCAACTGGGCACTCCACGGCAGCGAGCACTACTTCGCCACGTACACGGGGGCCGGATGGAGTGACTACACGCTACGCCTACGAGTCAAACTGAGTCAGGGAGCGATCCACATCAACTTCCGAATGGCGGGATGCATCAGGTACTTCATCGGCTTCCACCAGGGAGGCCTGTACCTCAACAAGACCGCCCCCTGCGGCACGCACACGCAGCTCGATACCGCAACCGCGACACATCAGCTGGACCAATGGTACACCGTGACCATCGGCGGTGAGGGAGGAGAGATCACCGTCTCCGTCGATGGTCAGCCGCACCTCTACTACAACGACGGCGAACCCGTCACGTTCGGGACGATCGCCATCGAATCGCTCGACGGTGCCGCTGCGTACATCGACGACGTGAACGTCTTCGGGGCCGAGGAGCCTTTCGACGCCGAGTGGGTTCGGACAGGTGGTCCGCCTGGCGGGCTCGGATACGACATCCGCTACCGGTTCGACAACACGGACATCTGGTACGTGACGGACGGATGGTCGGGCATGCACCGAAGCCTCGATGACGGCGAGACATGGGCTCCGGCCAACGACGGCATCGACATGCGGACCGGCGCGTCCGGTGACGCCATCGCCGTCTTCTGCGTCGCCGTGGATCCGCACAACCCGCAGATCATCTGGGCGGGGACCCAGCACACTTTGGGGATCTACAAGTCCACTGACGGCGGCGCGACCTGGACGAAGAAGGTGGGTGGGATCGCCGATCCGCCCGGCGGGATAAGCGTCAGGGGCTTCACTGTCCATCCGAGCGATTCAGACACCGTCTACGCCGCCGCGGAGATTGGCAGCACCAATTGGGCGGGAACGTACGTCGGAGGCAAGGAGTTCGACAAGACCATGGGCGTCGTCTGGCGAACCACGAACGGCGGCACCACGTGGACGGAGATCTGGCGCGGCAACAACTTGGCAAGATACGTCCTTCTTAGCCCGCTGAACCCGGATGTAATCTACATCTCGACCGGCATTTTCGACCGGGAGGCCGCGGATGCCGATCCGGTCCTTGACGACCCGGGCGGAGTGGGCATCGTTAGGAGCATCGACGGAGGAGCGACGTGGATCGAGTTGAACGCAAGCAACGGCCTGCGCAACCTCTACGTCGGATCGCTGTTCATGCATCCGACCAATCCAGACATCCTCCTCGCCGGAGCGGGGAACAATGCATATCGCGAAGGCTCCGGCGTCTACCGATCGATCGACGGCGGAGCGTCATGGAGCCTGGTCCTGGACACAGGCGTCTTTGCCGTCACGTCCGTGGAACTCGCGCTCTCGAATCCACTCGTCGCCTACGCCGGAACGGAGTCCGCGTTCTTCCGCAGTGCGGACGGTGGACTCACGTGGGCGGTCACGTCAGGCGGCGCACCCCACTGGTTCTGGGGGCCGCCGGGGATCCGCGCCGGCTTCCCGATCGACTTCCAGGTTGATTCGGCCGATCCCAACCGCGTCTTCGCCAACAACTACATGGGAGGCAACTACCTCAGCCATGACGGCGGGACCACGTGGGAGGATGCAAGCCGCGGATACACTGGGGCGCAGATCCGCGGCGTCGATGTGAGTCATGACAATCACAATTGGGTCTACGTTTGCGGCCGATCGGGGCCGTTCAAGAGCCTCGACGCGGGGGCGACGTGGCAGGGGCTTGCCTATCCCCCGATTACCGGCTCCGAGTGGCGCTCTGTCGGTGTCCATCCAGGCAACGCCAATCGCATTCTGATTGCCGAAGAGCACTTCGGCTTCCTCTACCTCTCGAGCAGCGGCGGGCTGTCGTGGACGCAGGTATTCGATGTCGCAGACGCGCATCCGAATCCCGTCGAGGATCGCGGCGGGTTCGCAGACATCGAGTTCGCGCCGTCGAACCCGAGCGTCGTCTACGCCGGGATGCTCTATCTGAACAAGACCACGGGAGCCGTGGGGGTCATCAAGTCGACGGACGGGGGAGCTACGTGGACGCAGACGAACGATGCACTGATCGCCGGGAAGAAGGTCCGTACGCTGGCTATCGATCCATCGAATCCGGATGTGGTCTACGCGGGGACCGAGCTCGCCAAGGTCGCAAGGACTGCAGATGGCGGCAGCACGTGGGCATCCGCTTCTAGCGGTCTCCCGGCCCTCGGTGTCGCGTCGCTCGCGATCGATCCGCGAGATCCGCTGATTCTCTACGCCGGCCTGTTCGGTGGAGCCGTCTACAAGACGATCGATGGGGGCACAACGTGGACTTCGTCGAGTTTCGGAATGGATCCCGGGGCAACGATCCTGTCGATCGTCGTCGATCCAACGGACTCGCAGATCCTCTACGCCGCGGACCAGAACGCGGGCGTCTACCGATCAGCGAACGGCGGAACTCAATGGCTGAGCATCAATACCGGCCTGAGAATGCGCGCGGTCAATGCGTTGGCGATCTCGTCCGGTGGGGAGATGCTGTACGCCGCCACGGAGGGTGAGGGTGTCTTCCGCCTCGACCTGTGGGAGCTCAATGACAACCCGACCGACTCGGTGTTCCGCGTGACGGTGGACGGGGACATTCGCAGCGACCAGACCGTCCACGCCGCCAGCTTCCAGACCGGAGCGGCGGACGTTGCCGAGTGGGTCGAGACTGCCGAGCCGGCCGAGCCTGGCGATGTCCTCGAACTCGATCCGTCCCGAGCCGGCAGCTATCGCCTCTCGACGTCCGCGTGCTCGATGCTCGTCGCCGGCGTCGTCTCGACCGAGCCGGGAGTGATCCTTGGAACGGACGGAGCCTTCGAAACCCGGGCGCTCCTCGCTCTATCCGGCATCGTGCCGGTGAAGGTGACCGACGAGGGCGGGCCGATCGAACCGGGTGATCTGCTCGTCACTGCGTCGACTCCGGGCTGCGCGATGCGATGGACCGGATCGGATCCGCCGCCGTGTGCGCTCGTCGGCAAGGCACTCCAGCCGATGACCGGCCGGGAAGGCATCATTCTCGTTCTCCTCACGGCGCACTAGCCTAGGCTCGCGACGCGTTCCGCCACACGAACGGAGCTGGTCCCTTCCTTGAGCTCCGTTCGTGTCCGCGCCGCGCTTCCTTCTGCGGGAGCGGCGCGACATCCTCGTTCTGCTGACTGCACACTAGAACAGGTGTCCCGCGCGCCCTTGACGCCTCGCTTGTTCCGCTGTACGCTGCCGCATCTCAAGTTCGATCTCATCGGGAGGTGAGCGACATGCAGCAGCGACATCGATTCACGGGTGATTGCGTTTGTTGTCCGCTCACCCCGTTCGCGACCAGCTGATCGAAGCCCGGATCGCAGATTCCCCATCCAGGATCCAAGTCACGCCGTCCCGGCCGCGCTGTCGGCACGGGATCCCCGGCGAGCTGCCTTTCCCGTAGAGGAGGCAAGATGAACATTGCACGCTCCATTCTCGATTTGGTCGGCGATACCCCACTCATCCTGCTCGGCGCGACCCCGCACGGCGAAGCCGAACCGATCGTCGCGAAGCTCGAGCGGTTCAATCCGCTCGGAAGCGTTAAAGAGCGAACCGCACTGGCAATGGTCGACGACGCGGAGGCGCGCGGCCTCCTCGCGGAGGAAGGGATCATCGTCGAACCGACGTCCGGCAACACGGGGATCGCCCTCGCGATGGTGGGCGCCGTCCGCGGCTACCGAGTCGTCCTGACGATGCCCGAGACGATGTCGGTCGAGCGGCGGCGGCTCCTCGTCGCGCTCGGCGCCGAGGTCGTTCTGACGGCGGCCGCCGACGGAATGCGCGGCTCGATCGCCGAGGCACAGCGGATCGCGTCCGAGACGCCGAACGCGATCGTTCTCGGGCAATTCGACAACCCGGCTAACCCCCGGGTGCACGAGGAGACGACGGCACGCGAAGTCTGGCACGACACCGACGGGGCCGTCGACATCGTCGTCGCCGGGATCGGAACCGGCGGGACGATCACCGGAATCGCCCGAGCGCTGAAGCGCGAGAAGCCCGAGATCCGGGTGATCGGCGTCGAGCCCTCCGGCTCGCCGTTCCTGACCGAAGGCCGCGCGGGCAAGCATACCATCCAGGGGATCGGCGCCGGCTTCCGGCCGGCGATCCTCGAGCTCGATCGGCTCGACGAGGTCGTCACGGCTTCCGACGCGGACGCCGCCCGGTGGGCGCGACACTTGGCACGGCACGAGGGGATCTTCGCCGGCGTCTCGTCCGGTGCCGCGCTCGCCGCGGCTGTCGAGATCGCCGATCGTCCAGGTTCTCGTGGAGCCATGATTGTCGTCGTCCTGCCGGACGGCGGTGAGAAATACCTGTCCAGCGACGTCTGGGAGGTGCGCGATGCCTAGC
>CAZSNG010000016.1:0-45668 GCA_964608345.1 uncultured Thermotogae bacterium | reverse complement strand
GGATCATCCCAATCCACTCGCGGTGCGGTATCACTTCCCACACGGACTGCTAGGCGTCCTGACGCGGATGTTAGAGGCAGACGCCGTCATCTTCGGTGCGCCCCAGTACTTCCGTGGACCGCCAGCCGGCTTCCACGCGATGATCGAGCGCATGATCTCGATGGCGTACTACTACGAGACCGCGGGACACGCGCACGACGGTTCGCCACTCGCCGGAACGCCGTGCGGGCTGGTCGCGGTGGCGGAGTACTCCAATCCGCACGCCATCCTCGAGTACCTGCACGACTTCTGCCTGCTGCTCAAGATGAGGCCGATCGAACTGCCGTCCTTCCCGTACCTCGGTGTCGGAGGACACGGTGACCTCGAGACGGACGAGGTCTTCCGCCCGTTCAAGCGGGCGCAGGAACTGGCAAGAGGATTGCTCGAGGCGGCACGGGGCTGACTCCGAACGCGGAAGGTCCGGACCGACATGCATCTCACGGGTTCTTCACAGCTCAGGGATCTCCTCGTCCGGAACCCGCGCGATGTAGTCGATGTACCCCTGCCTGAACAGGCCGTCCTGGAATCGCCGTGTCAGCACCCGGCGCTCTTTGTGGTCGATCACGAGGCCGTCGAACAGCGGATCGGCCTCGTCGGCGTCGTAGAAGCTATGGAGGACCACCTCGTCGCCCTCGCGCTGCTGGAACTCGCCCGGTCCGAGTTCCTCCCCTTCGCCGCAGCGCTGATCGTCAATCGACGCGAAGTTGACGAAGCAGTGACCGCCGGGCGCGAGGACCCGCTTGATCTCCTCGAGCGCACGGGCGATATCCGCCTTCGGCATGTGGAAGATCGCGTTGTACGAGAAGAGGAACGGGATCGAGCCATCGGGGTAGGGTAGCTCGCGCATGTCTCCAACCCGCAAATCGGCATCGATGCCGTGGTCGGCGCAGTACACGCGGGCGTGATCGAGCCGCTTCTCCGAGATCTCGATGCCGTGGACGACGAATCCACGTTCCGCGAAGCGAGCAAGCAGCGGCTCGAAGCCGGGCCAGCCTCCGGCCCCGCACTCGAGAACCTCCCGCGTCAATGAGGTGGACTCGCAATGCTGAAGAAACGTGTACAGCTGCGGCGCTCGAAGCATTCGGACTCCTTTCCTGCCTGGCTGTATGGGGACTCGCAGGGCATCTGCGGTGATGGGACCAATCCATCGTACCGCTGCGGTCGCCGAGTGCCAAGTGCGCGAGCGATGCTCGTCTCGCTATCATGTGTGCCCTGACGGGACCAAGGGGGTTCACATGAAGAAGTCGCTCGGACGCAAGACGCTGATCCTGCCTTCACCGACGTGGGTCGTGGGAACCTACGATGCGAACGGCAAGGCGAACGTGATGACGGCGGCGTGGGGTGGGATCTGTTGCTCGAAGCCGCCCTCCGTCTGCGTGTCGCTGCGGGAAGCGACCTATACGTACCACGCGATCGTCGCTCGCGAGGCGTTCACCGTGAATGTGCCGTCGGCCGGGCAGGCGAAGCTGGCCGACTACATCGGGATCGCCTCGGGCCGCGACATCGACAAGTTCGCCGTTGCCGGTCTGACCGCCGTGAGGGCCGAACACGTCGACGCCCCGGCGGTCGACGAGTTCCCGCTTCATCTGGAGTGCGCGCTGATCCACACGGTGAAGATCGGACTGCATACTCTGTTTGTCGGCGAGATCCGCGACGTCAAGGCCGACGAGTCGATCCTCAACGAGAAGGGGCGGCCATCGATCGAGAAGCTCAACCCGCCGATCTTCTCCACCGGCGAGGCCGCCTACTATGGCGTCGGCGAGCCGCTCGGACCGGCGTTCGAGATGGGCAAGGAGCTGGCCGGTCCCGAAGAATCCTAGCGAGTCACTCGCGGCGGGAGCGCACCGGATCCGTCTGCTTCACGTCCCGGTTCGGTACGATGGCACGAACGGACGGGGACGCCGCGATCTGGCGAAGCTGCTCCGGCTGAAGCTCGGCGACGAAAACCCGAGCAGCGCTCAGATACCGATGCCGGAGGCCCATCGAGTCCAAGAGGGCCGCCGTGTCGCGGACGGACGCCTCTTCCAACGCTCTCTCGTCCGGCGCTCCACGAACTTCGACTGCTCTCGCGCCGCGCCGCGAGCCTTCCCGATCCGACGAGATCACGACTGTCGGATCCTCCGCGCGAATCTCCACCAGGACGGGCCGCGCGTTCTCGCTGTCGGAGACGGCAAACGCGCGGAGCGCGGCGTCACGGATCTTCCGGTCGAGGGCCTCCGATTCGGCAGTCATCGCAAGAATCCATCATAGCGCGTCAACAGGATGGCTCAATACCCCTGCTCCTTCGCCAATGCGATCGCCCGGAGCACGTTCAGCCGCCCGAACCCGTACCGGTGGTCCTTGCCGGCCTCCCCGAACTCCTCGACCGCTCCCAGCATCAGTTCCTGAAGGGCATACGCGCGTGATCTCGCCGGGACCGATCCGGTGTTCGTCGCCGCCAGGAGCAGCGCGATGGCGCCGGTGACGTGCGGCGCCGCCATCGATGTCCCGTTCCAGGCCTCGTAGCCTCCTCCGGGCAGACAGGAGGTCACGGCCACGCCAGGCGCCGAGATGTCCGGCTTCGAGAAGATGGCCGGAAGGCTCGCGCTCGAGATGTATCGAGACTCGTTGATCACGAGGGTTCGACCGCCGCTGAACCCCGCAGCCTGATCGAAGACGTCCGTCGCCCCGACGGAGAACGCGAAGAAGTCGTTCCCCGGAGCGCCCGAGGTCTGTGCACCTTCGTTTCCGATGGCGACCACCACCGGGATGCCGAGCCTGTTCGCCCGGATGATTGCGCCGGTGTAGACGTCGAGAACGTCCGGTTCGAACGATACCCCGCCGAGCGACATGTTGATCGCCTGGGCGCCCGAATCGATCGCCCAGTCCATGCCTGCCAGAATCTGCGCGTAGGTGCCGGACCCGCCTTTCAGGACGAGACCCACGGCAAGCCGGGCGTCGGGCGCCATGCCGATCCACGGGTGATCCGGAGAGGGCGCCTGCGAGTGTCCACCGGCGATTGTTCCGCAGACATGCGTGCCGTGTTGCCCCGAGTCGTGGGCTGTCGAACCCGGGACCTGGTTTCCGCTGCGGTCGAACTCCGCCCAGTCCACGACCTTCCCCGCCAACTCCGGATGCGAGTCGTCGACGCCGGTGTCGAGCACGGCCACCTTGACCGGACCGCCCGCCGATGCGCCGCGCGTGCCGTACGCTCCCCACGCCGCGAGCGCGCCGGTCCACTCGATACCCCACACACTGGCCGGGAACTCCTGGGCCGCCGCCGAGAGGGTGGACACCTTCATGATCGGGGGAACTTCGACCGTCCGATTGGGGAAGACGGCGGCGACGTCGGGAACGTCCGTCGACAGCCGGTGGAGGTCGTCGGTCCTGAGCTTCATCAGCACGCTGCGCGAGCTCCAGAACGTGTTGAACCCTTCCGGCAGGCCGGATTCCGCGACCGGCTTGCGGCTTCGACGCCCTGCCGCCTGGATCGCCCCCTTCGCTGCGCTCGAACGCATGAAGCGCCCGACGGCGCCTCGCGCCTCCCGACGCAGGGCACCCACGCCGACGTCGGCGCCCCCCGCCAGGATGACTTGCGAGGTCATCGTCTCCGGCGATCCACGCAACCTTCGCCGCTCGCTCGACGTGATCGCCTCGCCCTTCCGCACCAACTCCGCCTTCGGCGGCACCAAGTCGCGGGCGCTTGCCACGAGCTGCCGCCGATGCAGAACCTCACCGCTCGCTTCGAGGATCGGCCGGAGCTCTTCCTCCGGCTCCCGCAGCTGCACGATGACGCTATGTACCCGTCCCCGGTCCTCATCAAGAATGCGCTCGACTTGCCTCTGCATGGCTTCGCCCATTCGGATCTCCTTCCGCAGCGGATGACGCACGGCCTCCTGCAGCCCGGCGGGGCACATCCGCGCAACTCCCATCATAGGACAGCTCGTCAGGTACGTGAAGTGGTGCACTCACCATGAACGGAAGCGGTCGCACGAGTCCCGCGCCGTGACGGATCGCGCGTGGCGGCAGCGGGGGACGGATGTCTCCATGAATAGTTTATGAGATTGATATACTATCGCCCATCCAGGGCCCCACGCCCCAGGAAGGCGTTGGAGACGGGTGCTCCGGGCGGGCGAGCGATCTCGCGCGCGAAGGAGGAAGCATGAGGGAACAGAGGAGCCGATCCAACGTCCTCACGAGTGTCTTGGTGATGTCGCTGGTCCTGTGCGTCACCGTGGCGTCGCTCGCCGCCGACGCGATTCGTCTGCCCGCCGATACGGACGGATGGAACCTGCCGTTAGAAGCAGCAGTCGGGCGTCCACCCGTCGAGCTGGGGACCGTCGAGGTCCGCGGGAAGGGCACCCTCGCGTTCGACCCGGCGGCGATCGAGACCACGCGGCCCGACGTCTTCCGGTCCAGACACTTCTCGGTGTTCGACGTGCTCGTGTATCTGGCGCAGACCGATCAGATCGAACTCGAGTACACGTTCGACGAAGTGCTCGGGACCCACGTCATTCAGTCGCTGAACGGCCTCGAGGGCTGGTGGTACGACGCCCACTACGAGGGAGGTAGCTTCGATCGAACGGTCGCGCGGATGGACCTGTTCCCGGTCAAGGATGGCACGAGCATCGTCGTCTACCTGGAGGACACCGCGCGGTTGGACGCGATCCACGAGCACTTCCGCGAGGAGGTCGGCCGCCGTGCCGAGAGCGGCGATTCCATCGTCATCCCCACGGTGACGCTTCGGAGCGCGATCGACACGGTCGTGTTCGAGAACGTGTCGGTCTCGGCGCACGACGTTCGTTCCGACGTCTTCCAGCCGGGATCGATCACGATGCTCGACGTGCTACTGAGCCTCGGGGAACAGGGCGCCCTTTCGGACCTGACCGTGGAATGGCGCGCCGAGGACGAGGGCATCGCCGTGGTCGACGGCTACTACGTCGTTTCGCTCACAGCCGGGGACTTCGCACCGGAGGCGACCGGCGCCTGTGTGCTGACGCATCAGATCGGCGGCACAACCATCGTCGACTACCTGGCGCCGCACACCCACACGATGTCTCACGTTCACCTGACGGCCGATCTCGAGCTTCTCGTGTCACCCGAGGCGGTCGAGTGGCTCTGGGTTTGTCTCTGATCCCCGTTTCCAAGAGGAACTGACCGCATGAGTTGGATCATTCTTGCCAACGCGAAAAAGCGAAAGGCGCGGATTGCCATGACGATCGCCGGCATCGCAATCGGCGTCGCGACGCTGTTCGCGCTGCTCGCGTTGAGCGCGGGAATTGAACGCGCGCTCGATCGCGAGATCAGCGCCATCGGCGCGAACATCCTGCTGCTTCCGGAGGGGTGTCCGTACGAGCTAACGCTCGCCCTGATGCAGGGAACCGACGCGTTCGAACACATCCCGGCCGACACGCTGCCGGCGATTCGCGCGGTGGACAACGTCGATGTCGCCGTCCCCGTCACCGTCGGAAAGGTGAAGGTCAACGGCCAGCTGACGTCGGTGTATGGAACGACTGGGGACATCCTCGGCGTGCGGCAGTGGGACGTCGAGCGGTTCGAGGGCGCGATCATCGGAAGCGACGTTGCGGAGAAACTCGGCGTTGTGGAAGGCGACACGCTCGTCATCAGCCTGTACAACGAGGTGGAACTCGAGATCGCGACCGTCCTCGAGCCGACGTTCGGCCGTGACGATACGTTCGTGTTCGTCCCCCTCGCCGTCGCACAGGAGGTCCTCGGTCTCGGCGATCAGCTGAGCGCCGTGCTGGTCCGGACATCGACCGTCTCGACAACCACGACGACCCAGTCGACGCTCGGGCGGATGTCCGACATCCAGGCCGTTCCGCCATCCGACGTGTTCGAGCGGCTGATGGAGCTGTTCGCGTCGGTGAAGCAGACGCTGATCCTGATCACGGGGATCGCGATCATGGCCGGCGTGCTGACGACGATGAACACAATGACGATGGCCGTCTACGAGCGAAAGAAGGAGATCGGCATTCTGCGCGCGCTCGGTTCGACGAAGCGCAACGTCTTCCGGCTGTTCGTCACCGAGTCGTTGCTTCTCTCGCTGGTCGGCGGTGTCGTGGGGCTCGGTTTCGGCTACGTAGCGACGCGATTCTTGCCGAAGACGAGCGGATTCGGCCTGGAGGCGACACCGCAGTTCTCGGTCGTCTACGTGGTGATCTGCTTGCTCGTCGCCGTGATCGTCGGTGTCACATCGTCGCTCTACCCGGCGATGTCCGCCGCCCGGACACAGCCGATCAAGACCCTGAGGGAGCTATGAATATCAGACTCGACAGCGTAAGCAAGGCGTACGGACAGGGGGATGCCCAGTTCTGGGCGCTCCGGGACGCGTCGTTCACCGCGTCGAGCGGCGACTTCGTCTCGATTGTCGGCCCGTCCGGCTCGGGCAAGTCGACGATGCTGCACATCCTCGGCTGCCTCGACCTGCCGACGGAGGGGACAGTCTCGATCGACGAGCGTCCGACAACCGGATTCTCCGACCGGCAGCTGAGCCACATCCGGCGCGACCGGATCGGCTTCGTGTTCCAGCAGTACTACCTCAACCAGTCGATGACGACGCTGCAGAACGTGCTGCTGCCGCTCGATCTGGCCGGGGTCAAGGGCGGCCGCGAGAAGGCTGCCGCCGCGCTCAAGATCGTCGGTCTGGGCGACAGGCTCGGCTCGTACCCGACCGAGCTGTCCGGTGGCGAGCAGCAGCGATGCGCGATCGCCCGGGCGCTGGCAAACGGACCGAGCCTCCTGTTGGCCGACGAGCCGACCGGGTCGCTGGACTCGAAGACGGGCAAGAACGTTCTGGACATGCTGGTCGCGCTGAACGAGGAGCGCAACCTGGGAGTCGTCATCGTGACGCACGACGAAGTGGTAGCGAACAGCGCGGACCGCACGGTCCACGTACTCGATGGGAGGATCTCATGACGAACGCACGACGGATTCTGTTGACGGCGGTACTCGTGGGCATCGGTCTCGGCGCCGCGTTGATCCTGACCGGATGCGACGATGAAGCGGTCGCCGATGCCACGGCGGCCCGCGGCGTCGGGACCGCAGCAGCGACAACTCCGGTTGCCGTGGAAGCCTCGCAACCCCAGGAAGCACCACAGGAGACACCCGCTCCGATCGCGGGCAGCACCGGCGGCGAGCTGTCGATCCTCGCGCTGTCGGTCGACGAGTTGATCCAGAACACGAGTCAGTACACCGGGCGCGAAGTCGCCGTTCGCGGCACGATCCTGACTCAGTGCATCCGCGGCTGCCAGTTCTCGCTCGACGACGGTACCGGTGTGGTCGGCATCGAACTCGTGGAGGAGGCACTGGAGAACGTGCTGATGACCGGAAGTGTCGGCCGCATCGTCGAGGTCCGCGGTGTCGTGGAAGGCTCGTCCCGACCGCTGATCCTGGTCAAGGATCGCGATGGATGGAGCTACGCCGACTAGGCGTTAGATCGACTCGAGGCGCCCGAGTTCCCGCGCCTCGTCCATCAGGTTCCGGAGCGTGATCGAGTCGAGGAACTCCTCCATCTGACGGGTGAGCCTCGACCAGAGGCGGTGTGCGATGCACCGGTCGGTCCGATCGCACGGGGTCCGGTCATCGGCGAGCACGCAGTGCACGAGGGCGAGCGGGCCTTCGACCGCGCGGAGGATATCGCCGGCCCGGATGTCCTCGGCGTCCTTGCCAAGCACGTACCCGCCGCCCGGACCCTTGATACTCTTCGCGAGGCCGGCGGCGGTCAGTGTGCGGAAGATCTGCGCGACGTAGTTGGCGGAGATCTCCTGGCGCCGCGCGATGTCCAGCCGAAGTACCGGTCCCTCCTCTTGATGAAAACCGATATCGACCATCGCACGCACCGCGTATCGTCCCTGGGTCGGTACTCGGATCATGACACTCCCGTTCGTTGCGTTCTCGATGGTAGGGGGTCGCCAGGTGTCCGTCCAGATCGCCGCTTCGGGCGGGCTACTCGGTCAGCCGCTTGTCGGTCTCGTGCAGGCGCTGAGAGAGCACACCCAGCATCCGCATGGGGATGTCGTGGTTGGCTTGGAAGAGCTGTTCGAGGTTCCAGCGGGCAATCACCAGGCACGTGGTATCGACGATCGGGATGACGTCGGCCGATCGTGGCAGGTCGCCGAACAGCGCCATCTCTCCGAAGAACTGGCCGGCTGAAAGCGCCGAGAGCATCCGGCCGTCCCGTCGGACCTCCACATGACCGTCCAGGATCAGGAAGAACGCCGCGTTGGTCTCCTTGCCCTGTCGGACGATCGGCTCGCCGTCCGTGAAGACCCTCTTCCCCGAAGCCTTCACGATGTCCGAGAGCTGCTCTTCGCTGAGCCCCGAGAAGAGCGGGACACCTTTCAACAGGTCGATCGTCTCGTTCGACATCCGTCACATCACCGTCCCGAACCGAGGTCCATCGAGCATAGCGGGCACCGGCGATCGGGCCAAACGCCATACGGAACGGATCGGCTCGTCGCCGTGTAGGTTCAGGCGATGAACGCCATCGCGGTTCGCCGGTTGACGTGGATCCGTCTCGCAGTCGTCGTTGCGCTCGCCCTCGCTGCGTTCGCCGGCCTCGTCGTCGGCCCTTCCGCGGCTCCATCGCGCAACGGCGACGAGCCGACAGCGTACATCACGTTCTGCATCAACGTTCACGACTTCTTCCACGTCGACGAGAGCGCCGACATCCTCCTCCGCCTCGTCGACCTGTTCGAACGGCACGGCGTCCGAGGCGACTTCTACCTCACGTCGCCGATGGTTCACTGCTACGGGGAGACCCGGCCGGACGTCATCGCGCGCCTGCGCGACTCCGACATGACGATCAGCTACCACGTTCGGCCGCCGCATCCGACCTACCGCGGCTTCGACGGTCGACTCGAGGAACTCCATCCGGACGAACTCGCCGCGACGCTCCTCGCCTACGAGACGACCCGCCTCGACCTCGCCACCGGGAACCTGATCGCCGGCGAGCCGGGCGGGATGCGCTACCTCACGGAGGTCTTCGGTCGGCCGCCGACCGTCGGCTCGGTGCCGTTCGAGCGATGGCGGCCGGCGCTGTTGCCGATCTGGCACGATCTCGGCGCCCGGATGACCGTGACGTATCACGAGACGGGAACCGATCCGGAGGATCCATTCGTCTGGCGCGACGGCCTGCTGATCCGGCCAAGCGACTTCTCGATCACGCGATGGTCGGCCGACCCCGGACCGGAGGACCAGTTCTGGTGGAACATGCTCGACACGCCGTTGGCCGACCGCTACGTGCCGGCCGATCACCTTCGACAGGAGCTCGCGACGTGGGATCACGATCGACCGCCGTTCGTCACGGTGCTGATCCACGAGAACAACTTCACTCGGCGCCACGCCACGCCCTGGGCGCACGTCTACTACGAGGAGACGAGGAAGGCAACGCCACGCGAGCCGCCGTTCGATCTCGAGGCACCGGACGCGTCCGACCCCCGCACGGCGGACAATGCCGCCGCCATCTGGTCCGCGTACGAGGATCTCGTCGCCTTCGCCGCCGAGCACCTTCGCGTCGTCACTTCCGAGGACATCGTTCGGATGGCGGAAGAAGAGACCTAGCGCCCCGCTGTTCGTGTGTGGTCTTCTCGCGTATCCTTCCGGATCATCTCGATGGCGGGGAGGGACCTTGAGCGACGATTCGCATCGACTCGACGGATTCCAGCAGAGGCACTTCCGACGAAACGCGATCGCGTTCATCGGAGAGGGAAGCCTGTTCGGCCTCGGCCTCCTCTTCGCCAGCACGACGACCATCCTCCCCGGCTTCGTCAGTCGGCTGACCGGCAGCGCCGTCCTCGTCGGCCTGATCATCTCTCTCACCGAGGGCGCGTGGCGGATGCCGCAGCTGTTCTTCGCCAACTGGATCGGGCACAAGCCGAGGAAGAAGCCGTATCTGACCATCGTCGGGCTGTTCGCTCGACCGGTCTACCTCGTGTACGCGCTGGCTCTCGCGCTCGGCATCGCGCGAAACCCAACCGTCGCCCTGGTGGTCTTCTTCGTGTTGCACACGATGATGTACACCGGCCTCGCCGTCGACACGATCGTCTGGTGGGACGTGCTTGCGAAGGCGGTGCCCGCCCGTCGGCGAGGACGCGTCCTCGGCACAAGCGCGGTGCTACGCGGAGGCATCGCCGTGGTCGCCGGGCTGTTCATCTCCTATCTGTTCGGCGACTCCGGCCCGGCATTCCCGACGAACTACGCGATCAGCCTCGCCGGTGCCGGGGCATTCTTCATGCTCTCGCTCGGGTCCTGGATGCTCGTTGCCGAGCCGGAGGAACCGATCGCGACAGCCCGGACTCCATGGCCGGCGTACTTCCGCGAAGTACGGGGCATTCTCCGCTCCGACACGGGCATGCGCCGCCTTCTGCTGGTGCGCCTCCTCGCCGGATTCAACGGATTCGCCCTCGGTTTCTACGTACTGTTCGGCATCAACGAATTGGGCCTCACCGGCGCGATGATCGGCGTCTTCGCCGCCGTCCAGACGATCGGCGGCATCCTGTCGGGAATCCTCTTCGGCTGGATCAGCGAGCGGTTCGGGAACCACCGCGTCATTCAGACCGCGACCGCGGCGAGCCTTGCCTCGCCACTCGTAGCGCTCGTGTACCTCTTCGCCCGACCGTCCGGCGCCTGGGGGGCCGTATACGCGATCGTCTTCGCCGCCATCGGCGTCGCGATGACCGCCAATTTCATCGGGTTTGCCAATCTGAACGTCGACCTCGCGCCACCGGGAAAGCGAACGACCTACATCGGCCTGTTCAACACGGTCAGCGGACTGGTCGTCGTGTGGCCTGCAATCGGTGGCTGGGTCCTGCAGCAGACGTCGTACACGTTCCTCTTCTCCGTCAGCCTCGGGATGATGGCGGTTGCTCATCTCGCCAGCTGGTGGCTCCCTTCGTCGCGCGGCGAGCCAACCCGCAGGCCGGGCGGGCTGCCCGCGTTGCCGTAGGGCGGGGCAGTCCCAAGCGATTCAGCAGGGCGCCGGAGCACTCACGGCACACTCCGCCGCGAGCCACTACAACGCGGGAACGATGTGCCGTTCCATGATCTCGTCCACCGGCTCCCAGTGGTCGTAGTTGCCGCCCGTGAAGACCACGATCGTCTCGATCTCCGGCAGGACGATCATCCGCTGCCCACCCCACCCGGCGCCCGCGTAGGAGAGCATCTCGGCGCCTTCCACAACGTACTCCCGCAGCCACCACAGGTAGCCATACCCGGGATAGCCGTAGAACCCCTCCCACGGCGCGAAGGCGTACGAGGTTGCCGTTGCCGCTTCGATCCAGCTCTCAGGCAGGAGCCGTTCCCCGTTCCACAGACCGTTCCGGAGCGTCAGCAGTCCGATCTTGGCGACGTCCCGGGGCCGCAGCTTCAGATCGCCGTGAGCCGCGATCAGCCCGCCTCGCATGACCGGCCACCGAGCCTGAGTGACTCCCAACGGACCGAACACGTACTCATTGGCAAACGCCCGCAGGGAGAGCCCCGACGCCTTCTCGATCACCTTCCCAAGGAGGGTCACGGCGCCGCCGTTGTACTCCCACACCGCCCCCGGCTCGGCAATCAGGTCCAAGCCGATCAGGTACCGCAGCGGGTCTCCCGCCATGTTGAACAGGTACATGTCGTTCTCGGCTTCCCACTCCGTGCTCTCGTTCCAGTCCCATCCCGCCGTCATCGTCAGCAGGTGCTCGACCGTGATCCGGTTCTTCTCCGGCGTGCGCAGGTCGGCATACTCCGGGAAGAGCGGCAAGACGCTCTGATCGACGGACTCGATGAACCCGTTGGCGATCGCCGCTCCGGTCAGGACGGAAGTAATGCTCTTCGTCAGCGAAGCGAGGTTGTGAATTCGGTCTCGGTCGAAGAGCAGCTCATACGCGTAGCGGTTCGTGGGCGAGACGTACGTTCGCCCCTCGAAGTACTCCTCCAGGACCAGCCGACCATGGCTGACGATCAGCAGGCCGTGTACCCGCTCGTAGGTTCCATCTCGGATACGGTCGATCGCCTCGACGATCGGGGCCTCATCGATGCCCACCTCGGCGAGCGTCCCCGTCTCCCACCCATCGCCGGCCTCCTCGGGCGGCGCGTAGGCATACGGAGTCTCGTCCTGGGCGGCGCACGCCCAAGCCAGACCGGCGATGAGAGACAGGACCGCCAGCCAGCACCGTCGTTTCGTCACGTTCACCTCCCTATGCCACAGAAGCCGAGCCGCCGCGACGGCCCGCCGTGTCATCTCTCCAGCTCGAACAGCTCTCCCCGCGCCTCCGCGACGGCAACGGTCCCCTCTGCGCCGTGGGCGGCGAGCAGCGCTGCGTACTCGTGGCACCGGTACGCCTCACCCTCCCGGTTCATCGGGAAGAGGTATACGACGTCGAATAGCTCGCTCATCCGGACCGTCTGCTCGAAGTACGCGTGCTCCTCGTCCGGATGACCGATCACGAATGCGATGTCAATGCGTTCGGTGATCGTTCTCAGGTACACGAAGTCGCTCTCGAAATCAGCCTTGTAGTCGCCGTTGTGATAGATCACGAACCCGTCGACAAGGACGAGATACGCCACCTCGGGAACGCCGCTATGATGGGAGTAGATCGTGTAGATCTCGATCCCGTCAACGGCCATGTGCTCCCGCCACTCGTCCATGTAGTGATGCTCGGGGTTCGTATCCGCCTCCCAACCGAACACGTAGGTCACGGGATCGAGTCGATCGGCCCAGCTGTGGATGATCCGATCGTAGTGGTCGAAGTGTGAATGGGTAACGAAGACCCAGACGTCGTAGCCGTCCAGTTCCGTCGGCTCAACATAGCCATTGGCCAGGCCTCGTTCGCTGCGGGGAGGCGGCGCAGGGTCGGTCTCCTCCTGGTAGTCGAAGATCAGCATCCGCTCTCCGACCGTCACAGCCCAGCCGTTCGCACCGAGATACCGGATCTGTACCGTCGAGGCGTCCGCGTCCCCACCCTGCCCGAAGGCGGAGAGGCAGGCCGCGAGCACCAGGATCGCGATCCCAGCGAGACGAACTCGCCTTCCGAGGCTCGGCTCGAATCTCACCCCTCCTCCGGAGTCATCTTGAGCAGCTGGATGCGAAACGACCGCCCCGGCCTCGAGGCGGAGCCCGCGATGATGAGCGAGCCGTCCGGAGCCTCCAGGAATCCCTCGTGGAGGTTGTGCGCGTAGGAACGTGTGACGTCCTCCCACAGGAGGGTCCCGTCCGGGCCGAACGCCGCCACCAGGATGTCATCCGTCCATGTGTTCAGGTCGCGCTCGCGCCACCCGACGCAGATGTAGCGGCCGTCCGCGGTTTCCAGCACAGCATGCGCTGTGTCGACCATGTCCGGCTCGCCGTACGTCACGAGCCACTCCTCGCCTCCTTCCGCATCGACCTTGATCAGCATCCCGTCCGCCTTCATGCGGGAGGGATCATCGGGATACGAACGGATCCCGGAGATCAGGAATCCACCGTCGCTCGTCGGGATCATGTCGTATCCGGACGCCTTGCCATCCTCCCACGTCCGCGACCAGACTTCGTCTCCGTCCGCGTTGACCTGGAACAGGCGGATGTCGTTGTCGTCGATCGGGTAGCGGATGATGTAGCTGAGCACGACGATGCCGTCCCCGTCGGCGAGGGCGGCGCCCGAGGCGAGCACGTTGTCCGTCGTCACGTACCGCTTGGACCAGATCTCATGCCCCTCCGCGTCCGTCCGGACGAGGAAGACGTTGCTCCGGCCGGCGAAACCCGAGTACCCGGCCGCACCCGGATCGGCCACCACGTCGTCCGGGTCGACCGCGTTGCCGGCAATCACGTAGCCACCATCGGCGGTCCGCAGGAGCCGCCCGCCGTACTCGTCGAGCGCCGTCCCGAACGTTCGCGACCAGATCTCGTTGCCGTCGGCATCGACCCGGAGGAGGTAGATCTCCGCGTCGTCGCCGTCGTCGGACTGGATCGTCCCGACGATGATGCAGCCGCCGTCATCGGTGGGCAGCATCGATTGGCCCGACGAGGCTCGATCCCCACCGTACGTCTTCTCCCAGAGAACGTTGCCGTCCGAGTCGAGCCGCATCAGCAGGGCGTGTCCGAGCATGACCGGTTCGAACTGATCGAGAGTCTCGGCGAGAAGGAAGTACCCGCCGCCGTCCAGCAAGAGGACGTCGTGTCCGAGGTCGTGCAGCGCGTCCCCGTACGTCTTGTCCCACGTCATGACCACCTGCGCCGGCAGTGCTAGGCTCAGCAGAGCCACGAGTCCCGTGACAACGACGATCCCTGTCCGAAGCTTACTCATCCCACCCTCCGTTGGCCGTCTCCCGGGTGTACATGCCAGGACCGACGGCGATTCCGCTCGTTGATGGGCGTTGGCGTCGCCCGCCGCACGTACTTGGCACACATCGTGATCGCCTCTCATCCGCTCGGCGCCTCCAACAGGACCGCCGCACCCCAGGTCTCCGGCGATACGATCGATGCCGTCTCCGGCCAGTACCCGCGCGTGTCGCTCGGCCAGGCATTCGCCGTCACGCCGAGGCCGAACGTCTCACCGACCATGAGCGCCAGCATCGACAGCGGGATCCGGATTTCGATCGCATCGAGAGGGACCGACCGTGGACTCGGAGCGAAGTTCGGACGCCCCAGCCACGACGGTCGCGTCAGACTGCACCGCGTGTAGTCGTCGTACCCGCCGCGGGCGTCGCAGTTCTGGGCGGACACGTGGAACCACCAATCGTCGTCCGACCAACCCTCGGATCGATCGTCTTCGACGTCGATCAGGATCTCGGGGATCAGCAGTTCGTCGTCCGGGTTGGCGATGGTCTCAAACGCGACGTAGAGATCCTCGCCGTCGTGAACGAGATGAACTCGTACGTCGATCGTCCCCTCGTTCGCGAGGAGGCCGACCGTCGCGGCCGCACTCCACTCAGCGGCATCGAAGACCCCGTCCACCGTGGGTGCGGAGCCGAACGGAATCCCGAGCGGCACGAGCGATTCTGCATCCTGTGCGGCCAGCGCGGCGACCGCAGCACCGGCCAGCAGCAGTCCACACAGTGCGAGGATCCTCGCTCGCGACCTCATGGGGTCGATCTCTCGTCATCTCGATGGCCGGGGCGGGCGAGCGAGATCGAATGGACCGTTTCCATGTCGCGCCCAACGCAGAGGTTCATCACGAGATCGTCCAGATCGTAGACGATCGACCACTGCGTGTGCTCGACGGAGACCGCGGTCAGCAGATCGAACGCCTCATCCGTCGACAAGGTCCCGCCGCCCTCGCGGAGCGATCGCTCGATCCGGTCGTACCGCCAGCAGTGCCCCTGCGGCTCGCCGTCGGTCAAGACCACCGGGAAGTTGGTGCCGAGCTGCCACGGCGTCTCGTCGCTACTGCGGAAGACGACCATCTCGCCTTCGTCGTACTCGATCAGTGCGGAGGAGGTTCGATCGGCGATCAAGTAGTGCGTGTTCGGACCTCCCTGACTGACCGGGTTGATCCCCTCCAGAAACGTGATCGCCTCTTCGACCGTGGCGGAGGACTCCAGCACCTCGCGCATCAGACGCAGGTCGCCGACGTCCCGCTTGCCCGGATCGGACGAGTAGCCGGCCGCAACCTCGACCGCCGCCATCCCGATCGCCAATCCCTGATCGTTCATGCCGTCGAACGTGAGGAACGGCGCGCTGAGCAACTGCAGGCGCTGCTCGACCGGTGCGATGTCCAGGCGGTCGATCCACTTCACCTCCACCAGGTACGCGATGTCGATCGACATGATCGACCGGTAGCCTTGCTCGGGCTCGAGGAGGAGCACGAGGATCGGGCTGTACTCCCAATCGAAGCCGCGCCCGAACAGCGCGCTGCCCGGATCGGCCACCGCGGCGAACAGCGCGCATGCCCAATCGGCAGTCCTCGAAGGACCGATCGCCCCCCGATCGCCGTCATCCGCCGGCATCTCCTCAGTCTGCAACTTCGAGGCGCGAACGTACGGCCCGACATAGCGCATCATGTACACGGGGAAGTCATCGATCTTCTCAAGCGTCGACAACGAGGTCACGAGGTTCTCGGGAACGTCCGTCAGGCCGGCGTCCTCCAGTTCCGCTCGAATCCCTTCGAGCCCGTCGATGACACGGGCGTCGCTCGGCGCCGCTTCGATCGCCAGGTTCACGTGCTGTTTGCCGACCTGCTCATCGGGGGCCGACGGCGGCCCTACCAGCAGGCCGAATGTGACACAGATCACCATCAGAACTCCGACCGCTCCGGCGATCCACCAACGTGTTGCCTCGCTCATGTCGGTCTCCTTCTTGCGTTTGAACCCGCGTTCAGTCGTCCGTGCCGCCGCGTCCGTCTTGCGGTCCTGCCTCCTCCGGGTCACCGTACGGCGGCCACCGGGTCACGGCGCCCTCACGACCCTTCTCGTAGTCCTTCCGTCGAATCCGATCGATCGTTCCATCGATCCACTCGAGGAACGCGTAGCGCAGCACCACGGCCGAATCGAGAGTCAGCCAGTGGAAGAAGTCAACCCGCTCCGGCTCGTCGTGCTCGTATTCGTGCGACAGCCGGAAGCGCTGTGGGAAGGACTCGAGCATCTGCAGGATGCGCCGCCTCTTGTCCTCGAGTAGTCGGATCGCCTCCTCGTCGCTCAGCAAGCCGGCGAAGAAGAGCTGCACGAGGAAGCCGTTGCGTGGAGGAGAGCCCGGCTGGCAGTTCGTCAGCCAGCGATGGAGTTCCTCCCTCCCCTCGCCGGTGATGTGATAGAGCTTCCGGTTCGGCCGACCGTCCTGAACCACGACCTCCTGCGAGACGTAGCCCCACTCGTCCAGTCGGGCCAGCGTGCGGTAGATTCGACTCTGATCGGCGGGCCAGAAACCGGAGACCGACCGGTCGAAGCGCTTCTTCAGCTCGTAGCCGGTCTTCGGCCCGATCTCAAGGAAACCCAGAATGACGTACTCCAGCGACATAGGCGCTCCTCGGGCAGACGAGATGCGCGATCATTATATGCGCGCGCCTATATGAACGACAACAGGAGGTCCGAGCAAGCATGCTCTCGGCCGGCCTTCGTGACGCGGCGCCGCATCTTCGGTGATACAATCGAGGCATGCGCAGAAGAGACCGCGAGATCACCGATCGAAACGAGATTGATGCGTTGCTCGGCCGATCGAAGGTGTGCCACATCGGGTTCGCTGTCGACAACGAGCCGTACGTCGTACCGCTGTCGCACGGCTACAATGCGGACGCCGGCGCCCTCTTCTTCCACACCGCCAAGGAAGGGAAGAAGGTCGACTGCATTGAGGCGAACCCGCGGGTCTGCTTCGAGGTCGAGGGGCTTGTCGAGGTGAAGGAGGGCGACGAGAGCGCCTGCTCGTGGGGCGTCCGCTACGAATCCGTCATCGGATTCGGGGCGATCGCCGAGATCACTGACCCAGCGGAGAAAGCGCGCGCCTGCCTCTGCCTCGCCGAGCAACAGGCCGGACGGTCGATGGACTGGACGATGGACGACAAGGCCGTCTCCGGCACCCGCGTTTGGCGGCTCGACATCGAGTCCGTGACCGGGAAGAGATCGTTCAAGCCGGAAGAGGCGTAGGACTCGTCGGATCGGCGCGCGTTCTTGGAACGAGAGTCGCCGCCGCGCTTGGGACGTCCGTCCGCGTCCTCCTTCTGATTGTACGCCGCGCGCGCATTGCCTGACAGCCGCGCGCCAACACAGCACACTTACAGGGACTCCCCACGGCTGCGAAGGAGGAACCGATGAACGAGACGCTACAGCTACTCGACCAGCGGACGTCGCTTCGGACGTACGACGAGCGGTCGATCGAACCGGAAGCGATCGATGCGATCTTGCACAGCGCGATGCGGGCACCGACCGCGGGCAACATGATGCTCTACACCGTGCTGCAGGTCGACGATCCGGCGAAGAAGCGACTCCTTGCCGAGACGTGCGGCCATCCGTTCATCGCGGACGCACCGCTCGTCCTCCTCTTCCTCGCCGACATGCAGCGGTGGGTCGACTTCTTCGAGTCGAACGACGTGCCCGCGCACTGCGCCGCGACGGATCTCGAATACCGAAGGCCGGACCCGTCGAAGCTGTTGCTGGGCTGCTGCGACGCCCTGATCGCCGCGCAGAACTCCGTCGTCGCCGCTGAGTCGATGGGGATCGGCTCATGCTACGTCGGCGACATCACGGGGCACGCGGAGGAACACCGCGAGATGTTCGGCCTTCCGCCGTTCGCCTTCCCGATCACACTCGTCTGCTACGGACGTCCTTCCGCGGGCTTCGAGCCACGGCGGACCGATCGCTTCGATCGCCGCTTCATCCATCACGTCGATCGCTACCGGCGGTTCTCCGCGGATGACCTCCGTGGGATGTTGTCCGACATCGAGGCGAAGTTCGCTTCGGTCCTGGCGAAGCGCGGGGTGAACCTCGCGCAGCTGACGTACGGGGGATTCATGATGGGGGCGGCGGCCCGCGAGGATCAGCGATCGGTCGCGCTTCATCTTAGGGCATGGCTCGAACGCCCCGCCGGTTGAGCCGGCGTCCCCGTCGATCGCCTAGGCCCACCGCGTCAGGCGCGATCCGGTACCATCGATCGGGAGGGAGCGATCCATGTCTGAACGAGTGAAGGTGAGCCTGATCAAGATGGAGGACCGCGGCCGCGGTGTCCGCCGAGCGGTCGAGCTGCTCGGTGGAGCCGAGTGGCCGTTCAGCGGCAGCCACGTAGTCCTCAAGCCGAACTTCAACAGTGACGATCCCTTCCCCGGCTCGACGCACAACGACACCCTCAGGGCACTCGTCGGCACCCTGCGGGAGCTTGGCGCTTCCGGGATCACGATCGCCGATCGATCCGGCGGCCGATGGGACACGGCGGTGGTCCTGGACGGCAAGGGGATCCCGCAGCTCGCCGAGGAACTCGGCGTCACACTGGTCGCGACCGACAAGCAGCCGGCGGAGACGTGGGAACGCGTCGACGTGCCGAACGGGCACTGGTCCCGCGGCGTCGAGATCCCGAAGCTCTTTCTGGAAGCCGACGCAATCGTGCAGACCTGCTGTCTGAAGACCCACCAGTCCGGCGGGCAGTTCACGATGAGCTTGAAGAACGCGGTCGGCGTCGTCGCCAAGGTCTCCGCGTTCGACGAGTACAACTACATGCGAGAGATGCACGGCTCGCCGCACATCCGAAGGATGATCGCCGAGATCAACCAGCTCTACACGCCGGACCTCGTCGTGATGGACGCCATCGATGCGTTCGTCCAGGGCGGCCCGGCCACCGGGACACTCGAACATCCGGGCCTGATCCTCGCCTCGACCGACCGGGTCGCCATCGACGCTGTCGGCGTCGCGATCCTCCGCACCTACGAAACGATCCCGGAGGTCGCCGACGGTCGCATCTTCGACCTCGACCAGATCCGGTTCGCCTCAGAGCTGGGAATCGGCGTCGACTCCGTCGACCGGATCGAACTGGTCGCCGACGACGATCCGGAGAGCCAAGATGCCGCTCGGGCCGTCGGCGGGATTCTCGCACTCGGCTAGCGAGATTTGCTCGACACACCCACGTTCCCCTAGGCTGCGGTCATGCGGAGGTGAATCCTTTGACGACAACAAGGCGTGTCTTGTGGCTCGCCGCAATCTGCGTGCTCGCAAGCAGCATCTCATCCCTGGCGGCGCCCAGCATCGACCCGATCGATACCATGACGATCCCGAATCGAACGTTCAGTGCCCTCTGTCGTCTGCCGGACGGCACGTACGCGATGGGCGGCGGTCACTCGATTGGCGAGCAGTCGTGGGAGACCGAACCGTCAATGTCGTTCTATGGGGGAACGAGTGGTGAGAACACGTACATGGTCGATGGCATGGATCTCTCCAACGCGAGTGAAGGGACCGTGTCCTCGTTTGCCTACGACTTCATCGAAGAAGTGCAGGTCAAGAGCGGCGGCTACGCAGCCGAATACGGCGGTGCAACCGGCGCTGTCCTGGACTATCAGAACGGCGGCACGTACGTGATCAACATGGTCACCAAGAGCGGGACTAACGAGTTCAGCAGCGATGTCTTCGCGCATACAAACGACTCGCTGAACGACCTGATGTACGACGAGGAAGGCGTGCTCTGGGGAGCCGGTACAACCTTCGAGGCAGCAGGACCGGTGCCCGTCCTGGGCTACTTCGACGCCGCCGGGACGTTCGTCCCCGTCGACAACCCGCTTGAGGCGTTGGGCGGCTTCTTCAACGGTGTCGAGTTCATGGGGATCGGCCTCGCGTTTGGCCATACCACCCCCAACGGCGATCCGACCAAGCCGCTGATGATGGTCTCCTACAATGCGGGAGCAACGTGGGAGAACCCGGGAAGTCTTCCGTGGGCGTACGGCACGATCGACACGGCGACGTTCCTCGACCCACTCAACGGATGGGTCGGTGGTGAAGGGCCGGGCGGCGGCGCGTTCGCCTACACACACGACGGTGGCGGCAGCTGGACGCGGCAGACGATGCCCGACGCGACGTACATCTGGGACATGGAGATCGCGCAGGTCCAGCCCGATTGCAGCGGCCTCGGATCATTCGGTGATCCGCTGTCCACACCGTACGTCTCGGATCCCAAGATCCTCGGCGCCGCGCTGGGCACCTACTACCTCGACGACGGCTCGAAGGAATCGATCGTCTATCGCACCGTCGACGGCGAGACGTGGGAGGAGATGTGGCGGGTCGATGGATACGGCGGTGATGTCTGGTTCGACTACCGCGGTGATGGGGAAGTCGCGATCGTGCAGAACGGCCTCGACGGCAATGCGACCTTCTCCCGCTACGCGGCGCATGACTTCTTCGGTGCGGAGAACCTGATCGTCTGCGGCGAGATCGAGATCCCGGAGGATGAACTCCATCCGAACGAGCCTTTCACGATGCAGCTCAAGCTCTACGGTCCGTGGGGCACGCCGATCGAGCAGGAGACCGTCCTCTGGACAACCGACTACGGGGACCTCGTCGTCGATCCCGACAATCCGATGCAGGCGACGTTCACCGCGTCCGAGCCGATGGACGCGTTCGTGACATGCACGCTGCCGGACCGCGCCCGCGATCTGGAGATCCTGCGAAGGATGGGGATCGAGAGCGAGTACTGACGCAAGCGAAAGGGGTTCGCCCGTCGCTCTCTCGCCGCAGGGCGACGAGCGGACTCCCATCCGTCCGCTGCACTCCCCGCTCTCGCCGACAATCCAGGCGGCGGTCCCGATGGACTACAATCGAACCCTCTGCCCGAGCGAAGGAGCGTCCATCATGCGAGGAACCGCACTTCTCGTTGTGATTCTTCTGTCCACCCTGTCTGTCGGTGCCGCGGCATGCACCGGCGTCGCCATTGCCCGAGACGGACACGTCGTCGTGGGCGGGAACGAAGATTGGCGACGATGGAACTCGTACGTGTGGGCCGAGCCGACGGATGCCGAGTCGTTCGGCGCCGTCTACTTCGGCTACGAGATCTTCGGTGAGTTCGGTCCCCGCCCGCGATACTGGTTTGAGTTCCAGGGGATCAACGAGCACGGCCTCTTCTTCGACACGTTCGGCGCCCCGTTCATGGCGGATCCGTCATGGGGAGACAACCCGCCGGCCCCGACCCACATCGAGCGTCTCCTGATGCGGCAGTGCGCGACGGTTTCCGAGGCGATCGATCTCCTCGGCGCGTACGACCTGAGGACATGTGCCGGAGTCAACGAGTTCATCTTCCGGGGCAACATGCAGTTCTTACTCGCCGACCGAACCGGTGCGGTAGCGGTCGTGGGCGGAGGCGAAGCGGTCCACATGACCGCTGACACGTTCGCCGTCACCAACTTCCGCCCCAACGCGCCAACCCGTGGCGGCTGGCCCTGCTGGCGCCACGATCTCGCGACCGCGATGCTGGAGGCCGACGCGACGTCATCCATGGATCGCGTCGCGGAGATCCTCTCCGAGACCCAGTTCTCGTGCTCCCTCGGGTACGCATCATGTACCCGGTACTCCGTCGTCTCGGATCTCACGACCGGCGAGATCCGCCTCTACTACGGCGGCGATTTCGATAACTACGCCGCGCTGAGCCTGCTCGACCTTTGCGCGGCCGGCCTGGAGAGGACCCCGATCGAGGGTCTGGTCCAGGCGGATTCGACGCGATCGGACTAGCGGACCTCGCGCACGAGGGCCGATTGCTTCCGTTCATGGCGGTCCTTCCGCGCCTCGGCGACACACGGCGAGCACGCGTCTCAACACTTCGCCCTCCTCGAACGTCGTATAGACGAGAAAGGAGGGAAGGCATGTTCGAGGCGAACCTGAGCGAGATGGCGCGGATGGTGCTGAAGGAGCGTCTGGCGCGGGCGGAGCGGGCGCGAGTGGCGCGCTCCGCGCGGAGTCATCGGACCTCGCGGAAGGCACGGCGGACAAGAGCCCCGCGTGCAGCGTGTCGACGGTCCGGGCAGGCGGCATACTGATGGACGAGGGGCCTCCGCGTCGCCGGCCGGCGGCGCGGCTGGCGGAGGAGGGATCGAACGCGTCGTGTTCGTCGAGCAACCGGGAGCAGCAACCATCGCCGATCTGTTCGAGGCATCGAGGGATCGGCTCTTTCGCTACGCGCTCAGTCTGTGCAAGACGCTCGATCGAGCCGACGACCTGATCCAGGAGACGTTCCTCCGCGCGATGCGCCACGCACAGACCCTCACCCGCATGAACGAGTACCAGCGCGATGCCTGGCTGAAGCGGGTCCTCCGCAATCGTTTCTTCGACGAGGAGCGGTCGAGGAAGCGAGCGAACACAGCGGTCGTCGAGATGGTCCGCCATGCAAGGCGACCGTCGGACATCGCACGCCTGGCCGACTTCAACGACATCCTCGATCGTGTCCCCGATCGGTTTCGCGGGGTGCTCGAGAAGCGGTATCGCCTCGGAATGAACAGCAGCGAGATTGGAAAGGAACTGGGAATCCCCGCCGCGACGGTTCGGTCGCACCTGCATCAGGGCGTCCGGTGGCTGCGCGGCGAGATGGCGAAATCCATCCGATGAAAGGAGCAACAGATGACTGAAGGCAAGACGATCGGCAACGTCAACATTCTGGACCTTCGCAAGACGGCCGAAGAGGCCATCGCGGGCATCAAGAAGATCGGAAACGTCAACATCCTCCTGTACTCCCCCGCCACAGCTCCATACGTCAGTAGGCTCGATCTGGGCAACGTCAACGTGTCCGTCGAGGCTCCGCAGGAGGCGGAGAGCCGAACGGTCATGGGCCATCTGCGGCTCGCCCTGGATTCCTTCCAGTCCGACGGGGAGCCAGGCTTCTACGTCGTCATGGGTCACGTGATCGTCGAGAAGGGATCGGACGGCAGCTCGACCATGGAGGAAGCGCTCAAAGGACTCGCCGGGATGGTCGTCATGGGTCACGTCTTCTGTCCGAAGTCGTTGGCGGGCATCGTACAGCCGAAGATCAAGCAGATCATGGGGCACTTCACCCCCTATCCGGACGACGCGCGATTCATCCGAGGCTCGCTCGAACTGACGGTCGGTTTCCTCGAGGGGCTCGAGTCGCCGATCGGGTTCGTTGTCACCGGATCGCTCCGGGCGACCGAGATCATTCCCGATGCGCTGATGCGGAAGGTCGAGTACCTGCAGGTGCACGGCAGCGTCCTCTGCGCCGAGGAGAACGCCGAGACCCTCCGGCTGAAGCTGCGAGGCGGCAAGTCGGAGCTGACGGTCGTGCCGTCCGGCTATCGACTTCACGAGGGGGATCTTGATCTCGACGCACCGACGCTCGAGTCGTTGAGCGACGCGAAACTGTTCTGCACCGGGTCCGTCCGGTTCAGCGAGGACGCGACGCCGGAAGCCATCGAGGCAGGTCTCGCCGGGCTTCGCAGTCTTGGACTGATCGTCTGCCCCGCGCGGCTGAAGGACGCCGTCAAGACCAAGTCGGACCTGGTGGCGGACCGCGCGATCTTCTATGAGGGCGCGCTCTGGCTGTTCGACGAGGATCAGACGCTTCACGCGTCCCGGTTCGAGTACTCCGAGGGCAAGGCGACCGCTCTCGTCACCGGCGAGCTGCGGATCGAGCCGGACATCGAGCCCGCCGTGCTCGCCGATCGCTTTCTCGTCGTACACAACCTTGGCGAGATCCGCTGCTCTCCGGCGCAGATGGGGGCGATCGAGGCGCGTCTCGGGATTCACGAGGGAGACCTGCAGGATTCCACGCCGAAGGAGAAGGAGGAGTTCGACATCGGGAATGCAAACTTTTGGGGGTTGTTATGGCACTGCCTTCACAGCGCCGGCGAGTTCCACCGATCAGCGGGAACTCGCGTGGATGACGTAGCCACGTTTGGACTGAGGAGTCCTCAGAGCGCCGGCGAGTGCGTACCCTGCCCGCCGGGCAGGGTGCGTACGAGTTCCAACGATCGGACGGAACTCGTGTCGGTGAAGTAGCCCTGCTTGGTGTCAGGCGAAAAGGGCAACAGCCTCGCGCATCTTGACGACTACATCAACACCAAATGGGACACCTGGCCGCCTGCCCTGAGGACAGGCAGCACGCAAGTTGCCTCGAGGCAGGCAACTTGCAGAAGGTAGCCCTCCTCCTGGCTCAACCCTCACGCGAAGAGAACAACGGCCTCCTTCATCTTGCTGATCACGTCGACACCGAACGGGCATCTGCTAGAGCACTGACCGCACGCGATGCAGTCGGAGGCGTTCTGTTCGAGGTCGGCGTACGACGCTCGGATCTCTTCGGCCAGCTCGTTCTTCCCCTGCTCGAGGAGCGAGATCGTTCGGCCGATGTCGATCGTTGACGGACACGGCAGGCAGTGGTTGCAGTAGACGCACTCGCCGGTGGCGAACTGTGCGAACGCTGGGAGGATCGGTGCGTAGTCCTTCTCCTCGGCGGTCGCTTCGTAGACAGTAAGCGCCTCTTCCAGCTCCTCGACCGACTTGCAGCCGGGGACCGTCGTCGAGAGCTGCGGCCGATCGAGCACGTACGCCAGGCACTTCACCGGCGTGATCTCGGCGGTCAACTCGTAGTGCGACGGCGCGCCAGGCATCTCCTGGCGGCCCATCTGGAAGTCCTGCAGCTCGACGATCCGCTTGTCGCGCAGCAGGCTGCCGCCGCCGTACACCTTCATCGCGACGAGTCCGACGTCGTGCTCGGCACATGATTCGAGCAGCTTGTCCTTCCCTGGCACCGCGTAGCTAGCCAGGTTCACCGGGAACATCAGCACGTCGATCGCGCCGCTCTCGATCGCGCGCAGGGCCGTGACGACGTTGTGCGTGCTGAACCCGACGAACCGCGCCTTGCCGGCGTCGACGAACGAGCGTGCCAGCTCGATGCATCCACCGGGCGCCGCGACGGTCTCGTAGTCGTCGGCCGCGTTGCAGTTGTGCACGAACAGGACGTCGACGTAGTCGGTCTCCGTCCTCGTCAAGTAGTCGTCGAAGAACTCGGTGCACACCTGCGGATCGCGCGAGATCGCGTACTGCCCGTCGCGCACGATCGACCCGAGATGCCCGGTGATGAAGACCTCATCGCGGCGCCCGCGCAACGCCGCGCCCATGACGTTCCGAAACTCCGGCTGAGCCCAGAACATGTCGATGTAGTTGATCCCCCGATCGATCGCTTCGTGGATGACCCCAACGGCGTCGTCCTGCGAGAGGCCGAGAAGGAACTCCGTGCCAAGGCCGATCTCCGAGACAGAGAGCCCCGTCCGTCCGAGCGTGCGGTGCTTCACAATGGACCTCCTTGGTCGATTGGCGTGTGGCTCAGAGCCACAAGAGGGGGGAGAGAACATAGTACTGGAATTCGACGGGAGTCTTCCACTCTTCGATCGGCCGTGGGCGCAGAGGTCTGCCGCTGGGAAGCCTCAATCTCACCGGCGCAAGGATGTGGCGTCGCGAGACCTGAACATCCCTCTTGGATTGTCAAGCGCTCGTTCCAATCGACGACACCCCATAGGCATGCCTGTACCACTTCATGATCTGTGGCATCATCGAGTCAGAAGATGCGGCAGCGGGATTCGGAGCCCAAGCACTTCGCACGTTGAGCGAGATCGCTGAAGACCCCACGCTGCCCTTCTCCACCGTCAGTTGAAAGCGGCAGCGGTGCAAAGCTTGCCGCAACAGAGCTGCGCCTGTATTGCATTGCGGGACCAAACTCCCGTCCCGCACATGCTTCCCCCTCTGTCGTCCCCAGTCGGATCAGCCCGGCATTCCTCTGGCGAGGCGTCTGGATAAGAGAAATGGCGAATACACCATACCTGGAATTGACAAACGTGATAGTATACGACATAGTGCTCTGCGTCACGAACACTCCTTGAATAAGGAGAGATACGCCGTGCTAGGAGGCGGGAGGGCATCGGAAGCCGTGAACCCTCGACAAGGCAGCTATGTGGATGCCACAGCAATCGCTTGCTTGACGTCTTCCCAGTGTTGGCCGCGTAGTACAGAGTTCAGGTTGGAACGGTACGGCGCAAGCAGACGCTCCGTCCTTCAGAAACCCAAAGGAGGCAAGAATGACTGGTATCAGGCGTTCAGGATTCGCAGTGGCAACGCTGGCCCTACTAGTGGCCTGGTCGATCTCGGCGGCTACTCCCGCCGTGGCTCAGACAGTCGATTACTCATGGTGTTTGGCCGAGCATACTGGCGAGATCTCTGGCAAGACGATGAAGGTGATATGGCCGGGGACCGGTTCCACAGGCAGATACGCCCTGGTGACGGTGACGATCGCGTCCGCCTCGGGAGTTACTCAGCCGGGAACTCCGCTCTTCGCCGCCGTTCGATGGACTGACTCAGACGGTGAGCACAACGTAGAACTCCATTCGGGAAACAGCGCGACAGTGTGGGCCCAATCGGTTGAAGTGCTGCCGGCGGCAGACTACGGAGTCGCCGGCGAATACACAATCACGTTCAACCTGTGCGACTGCAACATGCGGCCATGATCACGACGTATGGTGGCGCTTCGCGGAAGCTCGTACGGAGGCTACGTGTGAAACGCCTTGGTAGACTGCACAGGTTGCCGCTGCTCTGGGGTATCTTGCTTGCGACGGTGTCTGTCGGCGTGCTTGGCAGCCCCTGCTATTGCCCGCCGTATTGCCCTCCATATCGACCTCCGGGCATGTCGCCCTGTATGGTCAGATGCTGCATCGAGCCTGCCTTCTGCCATTACGTGAGGACCTCCGACGGTGCGATGTTGCATGGAACCGGCGAGAGCTGGGAGCTGGTTGCCCCGATCCAGCCCCGCCATGTGCGGACGATCGACGGCAAGGTCTGGCGCGCAACCGGGACCCGGTGGGAAAGGGTGCTGGAAGCTGAAGTCGAGGTTGACGAGTTCTCGGAATCCTGGGCCGAGATCACACTGTCACTGCCGCCATTACTCGATCGGGAGACCATCACGTTCAGGGGACCTTCGATCGTCGAGGTGTATTTCGAGGGTGTTGAGGGAACGGCGTTCGATACAGACGGGAACGGGCTCGAACAGGTATCCACGCAGATGGTCGAGATGAGACTAGAAGGGAACAGCAAGGTTCTGGGGCGAATCGACCTGAGATTGAGGGGAAGCACGTTCGGCGAGATCGAAGAGACGGCGAACCTCACGACAGAGGAGCTTGACCTTGGCTCATTCGGGCAGCCGGGAACGGCGGTCAGCTACTTCGACGTTCTCTTCAAGCTGGAGCTTGTCAGCCTCCACGAGCTCATCAAGTCGCTCGTGCCGAATCCGTTGGTACTCTACAACGCGGACCCTGTCCGGATGACCGCAACGATTGACGACAAACCACCGCCGCCTGGCACGCCATATCTCGGCAATCCGGTTCCCCTCTTGCGTGACGATGGAATCCCGGTTCCGGTGACGATCGAAGCGTGTGTCCACATGCCTAATCCGTCTCCCAAGGTCTCTGCACGAAGGTGGGCGCGCGCCATTTGGCAATACGAGTTGCCCTTGTGCTTGACCGTTTGCACGAGGAATCGTCTCTGTCGTGGGCTGGTGGTCGAGCTGATGCTGGAGAAGTTCGAGACCTACTTGGACAGCGACGTGGAGATCATGACACCGCTTCTGCATCTGGACGCGAGCATCATCAAGGACTTCCTAGAGCGTGCGACACCGGAGGAGATCGAGGAGCTCGCTTGCGTGTTCGCGGAGGCCTACCTCGAGGCTGAACCGTGCACGCAGGGGAGCCCCTGCGGCCAGGAATAGGCAAGGCAGAGAGTGCGAGTAGGGCTTGATAGGCAGGATCACCTGGCGCCAAACTGCATTAACCCGCAGAGTCCCGATCTGCGGACTGCTGTGGGCGTTCCACCAGGGTGGCCAGGTCGGCTGATGCGCTACTCGTCGTCAGCCAACAGATCGAACGGGCTAGACGCCGAGTTCGCTGCGGGTTGGCGGATCTGCGCCCCGTCGTGTGCAGGTGATCGCCGCGACACGCGCAGCGAAGGTGAGGGCATCTGCAAGGCGGGCCTCGGACAGGCGATCGAGCCGCTCCGGAGCAAGGTCTCCGGCCTCTCGCAGCCAGCACAGCAGCCCCGCGGTGAATGCGTCGCCGGCGCCGACGGTGTCTACGACGAGGACCGACAGCGCATCGATCTCGACTCGGGCGGTGGGCGTTCGCCCCACCACCGGATTCGATCCGTCCGTCAGCACGATCAACCGCGGTCCGCGCTCGAGCCACGTTGCGGCAAGATCCTCGGCGTCCGATCCGGGCCAAACCCAGTCCGCATCCGAGCGACTCAGCTTGACGACGTCGGACCGTTCAATCCACCGTTCGAGCTTCTCGCGATACGCGTCCCGATCGCCGACGAGCGCCGGCCGTACGTTCGGGTCCAATGAAACGATGCGCCGGCCGGCCTCCCGCTCGAACAGCGAAGCGAGCGCCGACCCGATCGGCTCGACGGCCAACGAGTACGACCCAACGTGGATCGCGCGCAGCGTCTCGGGAAGCTCTGAGGGGAGGTCGGCGGGGCCGAGCTGTCGATCGGCCGCGGACTCAGCATAGAACGCGTACTCCGGCTCCCGGCCGTCGCGCTCGACGACGAAGGCGAGCGTGCTCGGCCCGTCCCCGCGGAGCACGTAGTCCATCGCCACGCCGTTGGCCTCCAAGTGCGTTCGAAGCAGCTCCCCAAATGGGTCGCACGACAGCCGGCCAAGGAATCCGGACGGTACGCCAAGCCGCGCCAACCCGATGGCGACGTTCATCGGCGACCCCCCGGGCGCTGGGATGAACGCGGTTCGATCTCCGCATGGTCGCTCGACGAGGTCGATCAGCGCCTCGCCCGCGACCAGGATCTCGATCGGCTCGCCGCTCACGCTTGACCCCCGAGGAACGAAGCGTAGTCGGAGACGAGCAGCCGGAACGGCGGTTCGTCCTCAGCGATCAGAGGAAATCTATCCGCGGCCTCGTGGAAGACGTTGTCGGTCGCGTCGTCGTTGACGGTCGAGACCTCCCCGGCGAGGACCGGCTCCCCTTCGGCCCAGAACGAGTGATAGATCTGCGGGGTCAGCGTGATGCTCGCACCGGGCTCCAGGGCCACGACGTGGCCGGCGGGGACCGTCCGGTCGAGCCCGTCGGTCGACAGGCGGACGTCGTCCGGACTGAGTTCGTCGCCAGCGTCCACGGAGTACACCTCGACCATCAGCCGTCCCCCGGCACGGACGATGATGTCCTCCGTCTTCGACGTGTGGTGATGCATCAGCGTTCTCTGCCCGACGCTGACGATCATCGCCTTCTCCGCGTACAGCTTGCCGGTTCCGCGTGCCAGGCTCTCCGTCGCGCCGTTGCGCAACGTGAACAGCAGCAGTCCGAACGCGTCGAATTGGCCCCGTCCGAAGTCGGTGAGATCCCACCCGAGGCCGCGCTCGATGATCTCGTGCGCCTCGCTCCGGCGCCACTCGGCGAGCGTCCAATGGGCGAACGGCGGCAGGAAGAACCGGTGATGGTCGAAGAACGCGATCGCATCGCGGATCAGTCCGTTGACCTCGGATCGCTTCATCGCTCAACCTCCCGGTGCCAACGACCGTGGCCCGCCGGTCCCAACTCGTCGAGACGGTGTACCTTCCATGACTAGTCCGCCGTCCAGAGCCTTTCAGGGTACGTCCCGTCCGCGACAAGCGCGCGGATCTTCCGCTCGACTCGCGTTCTGTCGTCGGGATATGTCACGCCAACCCACTCCTCTGTCGTCGGGAGAACGTGCGCCGTCCCGCGACCATCCCGAACGATTTCGCCAACCACGTCGGGGAGGAAGAACTCATCGGTCTCGAGGTCCGTCGCAGGGCTGCACATGAACTCGCCAAACCGTGTGCCGAACTCCTCGAGGATCCCGTACGGGAGTCCCCACAGGTTTATCGACACGACCGCATTCGGATCGATGTCGTGCCAGCCATCCTCTTCGTCGGCCGTTCGGATTGCCTCTCCGAACCGCTGGATCCGTTTGTGCTCTCGGATCTCAGCGAGCGTTCCGTCGGGCGCCACGTGACAGACGCCTCGCGAGACGTGCCCGTGGTCGGTCAGCGTCTTGCTCAGCGTGTACCCAACGAGCGCCATCTCGAGCGGCAATCGATCCTCGGGCATCTCGGCCAGGAACCGATGGAGCGTCCGAAAGGCCGTCGGTCCGTAGAAGTCGTCAGCGTTGATCACGGCGAACGCTCCGTCGAGTTGCGCACCGGCGGATAGAACGGCGTGCGCCGTGCCCCATGGCTTTCGCCTGGCGTCGGGCACAGTGCAGCCGTCGGGCACGTCATCGATTCGCTGGTACGCGTAGCGAACTCGGCAGTGACGTCCGATGGTCGGCTCGACACGCGCTCGAAATGCCTCGTCGATCTCCTCGCGGATCACGAACACGACCTCGCCGAAGCCGGACCGGATCGCATCGTAGACGGAGTAGTCGAACAGGATCTCGCCGCTCGGGCCGACCGGGTCGATCTGCTTGATCCCGCCGTAGCGGCTGCCGAGTCCGGCAGCCATCACAACCAGCGTCGGTGGTCGCATCGCATCGCCCCTTTGAGCTGTCCAATCTCCGAATCCTCGCAGTAGAGTACGCCGTCCGGTCGGCCGGCTCAATCCGTCCGACGACAACGCCCGCCACCTTGACTGTGCCCTTGCCTCTCGCGAGAATCCAGACACGGTCCGACGTATCTGCTTACTGAACTGCACGGCCCCGGATGTCCGACGGTACCGCGCGCATCACCGAGAGGCACAACAGAGAGGATTCCGTGAACGCATGACCGAGCGATGGCTACTGACCGGCGACATCGGGGGGACGAAGACGACACTGGCACTCCACCCGCTGCTCGACGATGCCGCGCCGGCGGTCACCGCGACGTTCAAGAGCCGTGAACACGCCACGTTCGAGGACGTCCTTGCGGCCTTCCTCTCCGAGCATTCGGTCGTCCCGGAGCGAGCCGTGATCGCCGTCGCCGGGCCGGTACTCGATCGGCACGCCCACGTGACGAACCTCCCGTGGCAGATCGAGGCAGCCACGATCGAGGCTCGGTTCGGCATCTCGGAGGTCGACCTCCTCAACGACATCGAGTCGCTGGGCTGGGCGGTTCCGAATCTGGACGGGGATCAGCTTCACGTGTTGCACGGCGGCCGTCCGCGGCCCGGCGGGGCGATCGCGGTCCTCGCGCCGGGAACCGGATGCGGCGAGGCGTTTCTCGTCTGGAACGGGACGCGGTACGTCGCGCAACCAACGGAGGCCGGACACGCCGACTACGCCCCTTCGACCCCGGAGCATGCCGATCTCGTCCGCTTCCTGCGACGCACGATGGACCAAGTGTTCGTCGAGTCGATCTGTTCCGGAATCGGGCTCCCGAACATCTACCGGTTCCTGCGCGACGAGCGAGGAGTAGAGGAAGAGCCGTGGCTCGCCGAGCAGCTGCGCACTGCGGAGGATCCGACGCCGATCATCAGCAGCGCGGCGCTCGAGGGACGCAGTCCGCTCTGCGTCGAGACGCTTCGCTGGTTCGCCTCTCTGCTCGCAGCCGAGGCGCGCTGCTTCGCCCTGCGGGTTCTTGCCACGGGCGGTGTCTTCCTTGGGGGCGGCATCCCGCCACGCATCCTGCCGTTCCTCTCGGACGGAAGGTTCGTAGAGGAGTTCCAGCGCGGGGGGCCGTTTACCGACATGGTTCGGGACATCCCCATCTCGGTGATCCTCGACCCGCACGCCGCGCTCGAAGGGGCCGCCGAGCGGGGTCGGGCTGCCGTTTGATAAGGCGCGCTGCTTCCCCCTCACTCCGAGGCCGCGACCAGTTCGGCGATCCGATATGTGACCGGCTCGCCTGTCGATTCAAGTTCCGCGAGGTCGAGCACGGCGACCTGTTCGAAGTTGTGCCGGTAGTAGACGTACGCAAGCCCGTTCGTGAGGTCGAAGACGTTCGAGTACATCGTCTCGGACGGGCCTATCGTACTCGCAACGGAGCGCAGGATCCCGGCAAACGTGTCCACCGACAGGACGGACTCCCCGGCCTCGATCTTGGCCAGTGCCAGACTCACGCGCCTGTGTCGGGAGCACCTCTGGTGCGCCGCGGGATAGATCGCCGTGTTGGTGTTCGTCGTCGCCTGGGACGGTCCGGCGGCGCGGACGAACGCGATCTCGCGATCGGGTCCGGGCGCCACAACCACAGACGCGCCGCTGCGGTCGGCGAACTGGAACTGCGCCATCGTCACGTAGCTGAGGTTGTACGACGAGATCAGCTCAATTGCCTCGTCCACTGTGGCGCACCGGCGGAGCACGATCTCGCAGAAGTTCCTCGGGTCGGGCGTCGGTAGCTCGGGATGATCGTTCAGCGGAGAGGAGTCGATCCCCGCGGCATCAAACGCGAGACCGGCGGTGTTCATGCCCCCTTGCGCGAAGTCCGTACCGAAGCCGAGGAACAGACAGCCGTACTCCTCCGCGGTCCCCTGAACATACCAGAGGAGGGCGTTCTCGTCCCGATGGTCCTCGCTGTTGCCGAACAGGACGAGGTCGTCACCCGCGTAGGAGAAGAACGAGCACGCCACCGCCGAGACGGAGAGTCCGAAGAGACAAACGACGACCAAGGCGGGAATCCGGTGCATGGTGCCTCCTTGTTGGAAGCCGAATCTACCGAGGCAGCGGAGGCTCCGCAACTGCACGACCTCCTCGCGATGGCCCTGGAGCGGCCGTGACGATTGGACTTGGGGAGGTTGTCCCCTACACTCGCGCAAGCTTCGCAAACGGGAGGAACGGGTTCATGAACAGAGTCACCGTTGGAGTTGTTGTCTGCCTATCGATCCTCGCCCTGTGCGCCGCACCGCTGCTCGCGGGCTCGGACTCATCACTCGGGTTCGACCTGCGCGTCGAACTCCTCCGGCGCCTTGGCGGCATGCCGTCCTTCTCGGCATGCATCGTCAAAGGGGATGCGGTCGTCTGGCGCGGGGCGTGGGGCTGGGCCGATGTCTATCGGAGCGTTCCCGCCACCGATGAGACGCAATACCTGATCGGATCGGTCTCGAAGATGCTCACCGCCGCCGCGATCCTTCAGCTTGCGGAGCGTGGACGGTTCACCCTGGACGACGACGTCAACGCCTTCCTCCCGTTCGACCTACGCAATCCGTCGTGTCCCGACGCGCCGATCACCTTCCGGATGCTGCTCAGCCACCACGCGAGCCTGGCGATGGAGAACGGCCACTTCTTCCCGACGTTCTACTTCCGGCCGTACGACCTGTCCGAGCTCGGATCGTTCCTCGCACCGAGCGCTCCGGACTACCGATCGACCTACTGGCTCGGCACGTGTCCGGGAGAACGGATGGAGTACGCGAACATCGGATTCGAGCTGCTCGCCTATCTCGTCGAGCGCATCTCAGGAGAGCCGTTCGCGGCGTATGTCGATGCACACGTGTTCGACCCGCTCGGCATGGAGGACACGGTGTACGTGGCAGCCGAGGCCACGAGTCCTGCGATGCCGTACATAGCGTTCCTCGGTATCCCGATTCCGATGGGACAGTACGAGATCGGATCGCTCGGGGCCGGCGGGATCCGCACGACGCTCGCCGATCTGTCGCGCTTCGTCATCGCGCTGATGAACGAGGGCGCCTACAGAGACGTCCGGATCCTCTCCCCCGACACGGTCGCTGCGATGCAGACCGTTCAGTACCCCGGGCATGCGCCGCAAGGCTTCGAGTACGGCCTCGGCTGGATCGCGTTCCCCGGGACCGGACTCGGCGGGCACGACGGCGGGGCGTTCGGCTGCCGGACGATGGCCCGGATCCGCCTGTCGGACCGAACCGCTGTGCTGTACACGTTCAACCGGCTGAACCCGGCGATCCCGCCGGCGGTCGCGCCGCTGTTGGGCTACGCGTCCGACCGGCTCGAAGCGATTCTCTGGCAGCTGGCGGAGACGTTGTGAGCCCGGCCCCGCACGTGCACGCCGACGCACGACCGCCTATCCTCTCCTCATGAACCGGCTCGAACGCGTCCGTGGAGTCGTCGACCGGATCTTGTGCCAGGTCTCCGATCCGGAAGAGCGGCGATGCGGATTCGTCCACCTGTACGGTGTGTCGCTGACCGCCACGCTCCTCGCTCGCCAACGTGGCCTCAATCCCGAGCTGGCCGGCGTCGCCGGGATGCTGCATGACCTGGTCAGCTACGAGTCCGGCGATCCGAGCGATCACGGCGCGCGAAGCGCCGCCCGGGCGGGGGAGATCCTCCGGGAGTCGGGCGCCTTCACCGCAGCGGAGATCACGGTCATCCAATCCGGAATCGCCCACCACTCCGACAAGGCGGGCGTTCACGGGGCATTCGAGGAGCTGATGAAGGACGCCGACGTGCTCCAGCATGCACTGTATAACCCCCAACTCGACCCGGTTTTGCATCACCGCGCACGGCGGAAGCAGCTGCTAGGCGACCTGCTGTCCATGAACTAGCTGCAACCAGCCGTCACGCCGACCTCGCCGGTTGCCTCCCGACCTGCTTCGGAACTACAGTCGAGCGCCGGCTCACGGGTGGAGTGGGCCGACCACGTGATGAGGAGGAATACGATGCGAGCACCGAAAGGACGATGGCTGGTTGTGGCAGTTCTGGTCGGCGCGGCGCTCACGTGCGCGGCACTCGCTCAAGAGCCGGAATTCGCACTCGGCGGAGGCGGCCCGAGCGTCGGCCTCGCGATGCCGAATCTGACGGAGATCAACGAGTTCGTCGAGGGAGCGGGATTCGAGCCGTTCGACGGCAACCTGCTCCTCATCGGAGGAGGAGGCCGCGGTGGGCTGGTTCCAGGCCCGGCGTTCGGCGGGGCCGGCTGGGGCGCGGGGATCGAATCTCAGCGTGGGAACCTGCACGCCGAGTATGCCACCGGTCTCGGCGGATTGGACATGGGCTTCGCGATCGGCGGAACCGATCGCTCCGTCCTGGCCATCGGTGCCGTCATCGGTGGAGGGGCGGCGGAACTGATCCTGACGGAGGAGCCGGTGGCAACCAGCGATGGGGTGAGTCTCCTGGGCATCGTCGTCGAGCCGGCCCAATGGACCTACGACAGTGCCTTCGCGTTCTTCGCACCGTATGCAGACGCGCAGATCCAGCTGCTCGACTGGATGGGACTCTCCGTCCGCGCCGGCTACCTGCTGCCGTTGTTCGAGGTGATCTGGTCGGGAGATCAGTCGCTCGATCTGCCCGATCTCGCCCCCTTCGGAGCGTACGTTCGCTTCACGATCGCTTTCGGGGCCATCACGGATCTGAGACCGTAGCACCCGGGGCACGGAACTCGGGGTCTGCGGAATCCGGATCCTGTGCGACTCTACGAGGTCCGGGACCGCGTTCGCGGCTCCACGGACCGCCCGGCATCTGCCCGCCGGCGCAGCTGAACCAGCACGGTCCCGCCCGCCACAATCGCTAGCCCAAGGATTTCGATCGCACCGAGCCGTTCCCCGAGGAAGACCCAGGCGAGGACGGCAACCTGGATCAGCATCGTGTTGTTGATGACGGACGACTCGGTCGCAGACAGTGTTCGCATCGTTGAGTTCCACACTGTGAACGCAAGCGCCGTGTTGACGACCGCGAGCCAGAGAATGAGCCCCCACGACCGCAGGGTCAGCGCCGGAAGCCCCTGAGTCCCGATCCCTACGCCGAGCAGACATGACGCCCCAACACCCATGCTGACGGTGGTGACGACGAGCGGCGAGGCCACTCGACTGCGGTTGACGAACCGGCCGAGCAGCGACGTTGCGCTGTTGGCACATAGCGTCATGCCGGCCAACGCGAAGCCGAGGCCGGCGCCTCGCAGCGCGCCCGACCGAAGGAAGTAGATGGCAGCCCCACCGAGGACCAGTACGACGCCGATCCACTGCAATCGGGAAGGAACCTCTTTCAGGACGATCGTCCCGGCCAGCGCGACTAGCAGCGGCGTGAAGCTCAGAACCAGACTGAACGGGATCGCATCGAGATGGGTCAGCGTGAGGAACTGCCCGCCCTGCGCCAGCGTGTAGAAGAGGAGGCCGAGGGCGGCGAGTTGAACCCATTGCCCCGGCGACAGAGTTCGAACCTCCGCACGGCGCCTCCACAGTCCGGGCAGGAGTACCGCAAAGGCGATCCCGTACCGCAGACCGGCGAACGTCAGAGGCGGGATCTCCTGGAGCCCCCACTTGATGAGAATCCACGACGTGGACCAGAGAAACGTGACGAACAGCGCCAGGAACATAGCACGACGTTCGACCGACATGCGCATCGTAGCACCCCTTTCACGGACGGATCCGCGACGAGTCTCGCGCCGGCCTATCCCCTCCCGGCTTTTGTCCGATCAGGTGCTACGCACGATGGCTTCTGCGACGCTCGGTCCAGGCCTGCAGGGCAGCGGAACCCTAGTCGCTCAGGTCGGCCACCTGATTATGCCGGCGTTCGCAGTTCCGATCCACCCGACGCGGTACTAGGATTGCGGCCGTCGATCCGAGACACTGTCCTTGTGGTCGCACGAGTCGATCGATACGCTGAATCGGCGTACCCCTTGACGTGCCGAAAGGAGAGCGTATGGATCGCGCCGATGTCGCTGCGCTAGAGTCGAACCAAATCGCTGCCCGATTGGCCGGCGGCGCGCTCGACGGGTGGTGGAGGAAGCTGGAGGACCATGCCAGCGAGAACGCCTCTCACCTCCTGCAGCTGGTCTGCCGGCTCGACCCTCCTGAAAGGATCTTCGAGCTGCGCGATCTCGAAACCGAGCAGTCCGAGCGGGGAGCGGGCTTCCTCGGGATGCTCCCGGATCAGATCCCCGACGATCTCGAACCGCCGAAGGATCTCGAAGCGTCACTCGACCTGTCGATCCGTCTCGCCCGGATCCGCATCGCGAACCTCGAGGCGCTGTCGGAGACCATGCCGCAGTATCCGCTTTCGTTCTCCGGCAACGCGTTCGACCCGGACCCGGTCGGAAACGTTCCCGACGGGTGGCGGCTCGACGTCGACGTCGACGGGATCCGGGCCGCGCTCGGCTTCCTCGACGCAGGAGTCCCGGACATCGCCAGAGCGGGGGCCATCGCCCGGATGCCGGCCTTCGTCGAGATGCTCCGTCACCGGCGCGATCTCGGATACGTCCCCGAGCCGCTGATCGACGAGGACGGCCTCGCTTGGTGCCTGATCCGCGCCGTGTCGCGCGATCCGATCGACGAGCTATGGCGGTGGCTTCACCCACAGAACCTGTTCGATCTGAGCGACCTGAACGCACACCGGGCCGAGTACCGCCTGCTAACTGACGGCCTCACGCGTGACGGCGGGATGGAGAACTACATCCTCGGTTCGATTGCCCCCTACGCGCCGCCCGGCATCGCCTTTGCGGATCGACTCTCGTTCGCGATCGGTTGGGGAATCAACGGGTGGGCCACGCAAGCCACCGGCGGTGCGAACATCGAGCACGCGAAGGACGACTTCGACCGGCTGCTGCCGACGCTGGTCCACGAGACGTTCCATCGGCTTCAGATCTCGATCGCCTTTCCCAGCCCCGAGATCGACGAGCCCGGATTCGGCCGGATCACCTCGTACCCGTTCGAACCCGAGCAAGATCGCCGGCTGTACCAGGCACTCTGTTACGTCATGCTCGAGGGATCGGCAACGTGGGTCGCCTCCCGGGAACTATCCGACTCTTGGAAGGATGACGCCAAGGCCGGGATCGACCTCCTCGAACGTATCCGATCCATCGAGCCGTCGGACGAGGCCGGGGACGAATGCGACGCACTCCTCGGCGAGGGACTCCGATCCAACGGCCCGTTCTACGGATTCGGTGCGCTCCTCTCGCACGTCGTCGCCGAGGACGCCGGGCCGTCCGGCCTCGGCGACGCGCTGCAACGCGGGGCCCCGTTGTTCGTCGAACGTGGACTCGCCCTGCTCGGCAATGCGGGACCGGCTCTCCCGGACGATCTCACCCGGCACGTCGCTCGCCTCCGCGCCGCGCTCGAACGAGCCGCCTAGCCGCTCCTCGGCAGAACGTCCGGCGGCCCAAGGCGAGCCGAAACAGGCACCGTTCCCCCGTTTCCAGCGTGGCGATCCGTACCGGTGGAATCCCTGCCGGTCGATTCGGATCGGGTGATACGTTCAACGTGCCCCGCTCGGGATTGACACCGTGGACCGAATCATGTAGACTGACCGGTCGGTCGATGACGAAAAAGCCGATCGCTTGGCGCTTTCGGCTAGATACCCACGTCCAACAAGGAGAACTCTCATGAATCTGCTGTTCATCCATCTCGGAATCCCAAAGGCGCTCCGACGCTTCGCGTCGCCGGTCACGCCCCTCATGCACCGGCTGGCCGCCCCCCCACGGCGTCTGCTGGCGCTCGCAGCGCGCTATCCCGCCACCTGGTCGAAACGCGTCATCGATCTGCGTCGCACACCGCTCGACGCTGCCAGCCTGATGCCCGGAGATACGGCCATCCTCGATCGAGTGATCGGAACGCGCGGGCTGCGTCCGACTGCCCGAGCGTGCGCGAAGGCGGCCGTGAATCTGATCCTCCCGAAGTCATTCGAACCCGCGGGTGGGGCTCCGCTTCCTCCCGGGGCACCGTCCCCGAACGCCACCGTCGACGCTCTGCCGCTGTGGAGACTCATCGATACGAGCGAGTACCCCTCGGTGAGCATCCCGGTCTGCGCGAGCCCCCCCGCACCTGCCGCAACCCCGTCAACGAATCGCCCTCGATTCCGGGCACCCGACTCCATTCTCGCGGAGATCACCGATCTCGCCGGCGCAGGGTGGAGGAGGCCAGTCCATCTCTACGCACCGGAGGCGTCCTGGCAGTCGGAAGAGGCCTTGCGCCTCCTCGCCGCGCTGGCCCGTCACCCGGAGCTGCTCGGCCCTCGACAGCTTCGCGCCGAGTTGTCGGCGGCCGACGCGGCCGATGAGCGCGTCACGACGTCGATGGCAAGGGCGGGAATCCGCGACGTCACGCTCACTCTGCCACTCGGCGGGGATTCCGGCTGCACCATCACCGACGACCGGCTGCTGATCGGACTCCTCAAGCGGCTGCAACGAGCGGGGCTCCAGATCCAGGGCGGCGTCGCGCTGCGGGACCGCACCGCATCGTGGGGGGACTTCGTTCGCGACGTGTCTCGAGTGCACGCCTCGGGCACCGATCGAACACTGACCCAGCTGCTCGGTGCCACGGTCGGAAGGCGATACCTGTCCGCCGCAATCCGAGCCGCCCGTAGCGCACGCCTCTTCACGGCGGACGCCCTTCGCGGCGTCTCCGACGCGATGCGGCGGTTCAGACCACGCCCCGAGCTGGTCGCCCTGGTTGCGACCATCGCAATCTACTCGGAGCTTCAGTACGCGACGGACGCAGCCAGCTAGAGGATCGTCAGGAGGACCTAGTGAACCAGTTGAAGATGCCCTCGCTCGATCTCGGGAGGATTACTGCAGACCGGCCGATCGTGCAGGGCGGAATGGGCGTTGGAATCTCGCTTTCCGGCCTGGCATCGGCCGTCGCGGAAGCCGGCGGGATCGGAGTGATTTCCGCTGCCGGGATCGGCATGCTCGATCCGGAGTACCGGGCCGACTTCCACGGCGCCAATCGGCGGGCACTGCGCGCAGAGATCCGACGGGCGCGTCGCGAGACGCGCGGGGTGCTGGGCGTCAACATCATGATGGCGCTGACCGACAGCGGCTCGTTGATCGCCACCGCCGTCGACGAGAAGGTCGACGTGATCTTCCTCGGAGCGGGCCTGCCGCTCCGACCGCCGCGCGACGTCCCGATCCGGACCCTCGAAGCCGCCGAGACCGCGTTCGTCCCGATCGTCTCCTCCGGGCGCGCCGCCGGCCTGATCCTCAGGCACTGGGACCGCCACTTCGACCGCACGCCGGACGGGTTCGTCGTCGAGGGACCGCTTGCCGGCGGGCACCTCGGCTTCAAGCGGGAGCAGCTCTCGGCCTCGGAGTCGGCACTTCTGCACCTCGTCCGGGACGTGTTGTCCGTCGTCCGCGAGTACGAGGACCGTTATCGAAGGAGGATCCCCGTGCTCGCCGCAGGCGGCATCTACGACGGACAGGACATCCTGGAGATGCTCGAACTTGGAGCCGCCGGAGTGCAGATGGCGACCCGCTTTGTCGCGACGGAGGAGTGCGATGCCGAGCGGGCGTTCAAGGACGCCTATGTGCACTGCTCACGCGAGGACCTGATGATCATCGACAGCCCGCTCGGACTTCCCGGGCGAGCGATCCGAAACCCGTTCCTCGAATCGGTTGCCGGCGGCGAGCGTCGCCCCACCCACTGTCCATGGCACTGCCTGCGCACCTGTGATCCGTCCACGTCGCCATATTGCATCGCCCGCGCGTTGATGAGCGCCAAACGGGGCGACCTGTCGGAAGGATTCGCGTTCGCCGGAGCCAACGCCCATCGCGTCAACCGGATCGTCCCCGTCGCCGACCTGATCGAGGAGCTTGCGGTAGACTACGCGAGGCAACCAAGTGGAGTCCGATGAGAGAGATATCCGAAGCCGCCCGGCAATCGGGCAAACTCGAGGCAATTCGAGAAGCGGCGATCCACGTGTTCGCCGCGAAGGGGTATCACGACGCGACGATCAGCGAGATCGCCGCGGAAGCGAACGTCGGGAAGGGCACCGTCTACTTCTACTACGCCAGCAAGGAGGACATCCTGCTGGCGATCCTGGAGTACCACTTCGACCGGATGATCACCCTGATCGAGCAGATCGAACACTTCGACGTGGAGCCGGCCGAGGCGACGCGCATGGTGATTCGGGACATCGTCCGCAGACTCGAAGAGGATCCCGACCTGTTCAAGATCATGGAGCAGCAGCCGCTCCTCTATCACGAGCGGGTCAAGGAACGATTCGAGGCGTCGTTCCGCCAGATGGTCGAGCGCACCGAGCGATTGCTACGGGCGGGGATCGATGCGGGCGTCCTCCGCTGTTTCGACACGCGAGTTGCCGCGAGCGTTCTGCTCAACATCGCCGCCTCCTTCCCGCTCTACCTCAGCCTTCACGATGATCGTCCGCAGGAAGGCCTCTTGGATCGCCTCGCAGACGAACTGGGCGATCTGATCTGGGCGGCGCTTCGGCATCCGGATCGGTAGCCATGCACAAAGCCGAAGGCAGCGCAGCTACGCTGCGCTGCCTTGCGACGTCGTTGATCCGGCGGGGCCTGACCGAACTAGCAGCAGGTGCGACCGCTGAGGCGACGTTCGGCTCGTTGAACGAGCCCGGCGAACTCCGTCGCCAGCTCCCGCGTGCTGCCGTCCAGTCTGACCGTCTCCAGAATCGCCTTCCGCAGATTGCTGCGGATCCTCATCCGTCGGTATGCCTCGGCCGCCTGGCGCGTACGTGCTGCGGCATTCAACCGCTCCTCGTGCTCTCGAAGGGCCTGATTCGTCGTGATCAGTCCGTAGTCCATGAAGAACCTCCTCTAGGGTCGCTCCTGTTCTAGTCGACCACCGATTCGTCGTCCTCCGCGCCCCGAGCGGACGGGCGGAGAAATTCGTTCAACATCGTCATGACCTCGTGCACCGCCTGTGGGCGCAGCGAGAGGAAACCTCGGTGCTTCACGTCGGCATCCGGAAGCCGAATCTGAATCAACCCTGACAATCGCAGGCCGTGGATGTGATGCAGCACCGTCGGCGTTCTCAATCTCAGGCTTCGCGCCAGCTCCGCGGCCCCCATCGGCTTCTCGGCAACGAGCCGGAGAATCCGCAGCCGCGTCGGGTCCGAGAGGACCTTCAGCGCACGGATCAAGCCGTCAGGCACCATCTCACCGGGAACGATGGAGTCGCTCGCAGGGCGGGCGCCGAAGACGAACAGCATCCGATCCGCGTCGATTCGCATCCGCAGCAGCAATGGCGTCACCCAGAACGATGGGGCGAGGATGAATTCCTTCGCCTTCGGCAGATCGTCGAACCGCAGGCCGGCCGAGATCTCCTCGACCAGATCCGGCAGGTCGAGCGTCTGCGCCAAGCCGGCGATTCGCTCACCAGCGGCCTTGATGGCGGGCAGAATCCGCTTCTCTTCCTCGTGGAAGAAGGCATCGTGGAAGTTGCGGAGCGCCGCCACGTACGCATCGCTGAACGCCTCGGCGTCGGCCCACGCGTCGAGCGTGCCGTCGAGCGTGTCGTCGGAGACGTTCTTCTCCGGATCGCTCCCCCGCTGCAGCGAATCCCGCAGTTCCTGGCGATCCGCCTCCGTCCACTGTCCTCGCCTCGCCACGTCGGCGAGAACGGAGGAGCATCCGCACTCGCGGAGATACCAAGGGGAAGAGAGCTTCTGCAGACGCTCGATCGGATCCCACTGCGCAAGGTGCCAGAGAAGCGTCTCCACGGTTCTCGGTTCGGGGAGCGAAGGCACCAGGTGCACCGGGCTCCCCATGAGATGCTTGGCCTTGCTGAGTGCTTCGCGGGATTCAGGCGTCAAGCGCGCGAGCATCCCGGACGCCCAGGCGCCGCGGACTCCGAATCGCTTCGGTCGGTGCAGCACGTACAAGCTCGTGAGGAAGTCGTAGGCGGTTCCCACGTCCATCGTGATCTTCGTCGGCTGGGTCTCGTTCCCGTCGGTCATCCCACGTCCTCCTCCGTCGGTGGCTTCGTCCGTTAGATGTGCATCTACCGTAGATAGCCGTCTAGCATAGACCGCAGTCTAACATAGATCGCCATCTAAGTCAACCCTCGCAAGGAGGCTTCTCGAATGCCCTGTGTGGGAGCGGCAGGAGTACCGATACGGAGAGGCGTACTGCCCGGAACCAGAACAGCTTGCCGACGCCCTTCCTGTGCAACGCAGGAGCCGAGCAATCGGGCTGCGAAGCCGCTCAGCGGCCGGCAGGGGATCGCATCCCGATCCAGCGGTTCAGGAGAACGACGACGCTCAGCGAGACGATCGCAATGCAGATCCCCGTACAGACGCTCGGACCGACACCCCAAATCAGGACGCCGACAAGGACGTACAAGACCGAGCCGTAGTGCTTGCCGATCGGATCGTATCGCGGCCCGGATCTGCGAGACGTCACGAGGAAGGCACCCGCAGCGGCCGCCGGACCCACCGGAAGCCAGGGCGGTGCGATGCCGCACACGCAGAGCATTATCAGCAGCGTGAGCAGGACGACCATGTCCGCGAGAACGTCGAACGTGGCGCCGAATCGCGTCGCGACCCCGAGTCGCCTCGCCGCCCATCCGTCGGCGACGTCCGAGAGCACGGCAACGGAATAGACGCCGATCGCCTCCACTCGCAGGCCGCGTAGGGACAACACGATGATGACCGGAAGGACAAGAACGCGGACGGCCGTCAGCAGCGACGGAATCGCGACTCTCCAGGTCGGTTCGATCGACACTCGTGCCCTCCGGAAAACGCGCCGCGGCTACGGCCGATTGATCCCGGCCCCGGCCCGCCGGGCGATCTCGATCGGATCCGAGATGCCGTGCAGTTCCTCGTTCGGAGCGACCTGCCAGATCTCGAGCATCTCCACGACAGCGCCGTTCGCGCCCTCGACGTACTCGACGAAGAGGGACGCCGCCTGAGCGGTGGAGCCTGCGCCGGTCAGTACGAGCACAGTCGGGATTCGCTCTAGATCTCCGAGCCGCTCGATGTAGCGCCTGATCGGAGTCGCCGGCCTCCACTCGTACGTCGGCGCACCGAGCACCAGCAGATCGTAGTCGCCGATCTCCACCGGCGCCTCGCGGCTGGCCGTCGTCACGTCACATCTCCAATCGGCCTCGACGAGCCCCTCGATGAATGCGTTCGTGACGTCCTCGTGGAAGCGGCTCTGCCCGGGGTGATACACCACCAGCACGGTCCCCACCGTGCCCGATGGATGGACCGACACGATTTCGGTCGGGACGTCCACTTGGACGCCGATGAGGATCGACCCGAGGAAGAACCCCAGAACAAGCGGGATCATGAGCCAGGACATCGTCTTCGGTGAGCACACGGCGAGCCTCCTTTGCCCCTCTTCGGAGCTACACCCGAGCGTATCAGACCCCGACCGAGGAATGCCATGGCCAAGAGGTCACAGGTCGCCCGGTGGGCTGGGGTGCTCCGCGAGCTTCGGGGACCGGTCGGACGGCTTCTCCGGCTCGAGCGATCGAAACGTCTGCCCCGTTCGCTCGAGCAGCACCTCGAGCAGAGCGGTATCCGCGTCTCCGAGTTCCGCACGGAGCGCCCCATCGAGATCCCGGAGGTCCTCGATGATCGCGTCGCGCAGCGCCGCGGCCTTGGCGGTGAGAGTGACGCGAGAGATGCGGTAGTCGTAATCGTCCTGACGGCGCTCGACCCAGCCACCTGCAACCAGATGCTTGAGCATGCTGGAGATACTGGCCTCGCTGGAGCCCACGATGTCCGACAGCTCCACCTGCGACAGCCCGTCCTGCAGCCAGAGCTGCTGGAGGATCCGGCGAAGGCCCCAATGGAGGTTCGTGCCTCGGAAGTGAGCGCGGATACGCCGCTCGACATGATGGATCAACAGGAACAACGTCTGCGGGATCCCGTCGCCCGGTAGTCTTCGTTCGTCGCTTTGCATGCCGCCTCCGCTCGCCTTGCGCTCAAGCTATCCGCTCCGCAACGGTCACGCAACAGCGTTTCCGTGAGAAACAAGAGGTTTCTCCCGGAACACTCAAAAACCAAAACCGTCTTGAACAGGGGCTTTCCGTCATCTAGGATGGCGTCCGCTCGGAGAGGGCACCGACCTCTCCGAGACGGGCTCTGATCGGAGACATCGAAGGTTCACCCATCCCGGGATGCGTACTGGTGCTACGTCTCGGCGCGCTGCCGAGGCACGGCTGCGATTGCAGGGAGACCGTTCCGAGGAGGACGAATGATCCATTCACAAGCGATGACCGAGGCGATCGACCGCATCGACGCGCTGCTGAAGAGCCGGCTGGACAAGAACATCGGCCCAGGGCTCTCACTGGCCCTGACGAATCAAGACGAGATCCTGGCCGCACACGTCTACGGCGTGGCCAACGCGGACAGCGGCGAGCCGGTGAGGGAGGAGACCCTCTTCCAGATCGGGTCGATCACCAAGCACTTCACGGCGATCGCGTGCCTCCGGCTGGCCGAGCAGGGACGCCTCGACGTGAACGCCCCGGTCACCGACGTTCTCGACTGGTTCGAAGTGCAGTCCGACTTCGACAGCCCGGTGACCATCCACCACCTGCTCACGCACACGTCCGGGCTGATCATGATGATGGACACCAATCCATCGAGCTGGGCGCAGACGTGGGCGCTTCGCAATACGTCGCTGGGCTTCGAGCCGGGGACATCTCTGAAAGCGCGCGGTTTGTCAAGGGCGACCCGCTCGGTACACC
>CAZSNG010000015.1:0-46184 GCA_964608345.1 uncultured Thermotogae bacterium | reverse complement strand
GCATCTCGTGCCCTCCGCTGCTCGGTGATGTCGACGATAACCCCGCGCAGCCCAGCGAGTTCCCCGTCTCGAACCACAGGAACCGAGTGGATGATCGCGGGGAACGTCGAGCCATCCCGAGATAGAGCTGTGTATTCCTGCCCTCCGATCGCTTCACCGCCCATGATCCTGCCGATGTTCTTGGCGGCTCGATCGCGATCCTCGGGAGCGATCATCTCCAGGGCGCTCAGTCCGCCCGCCAGATCCTCCTTCGAGTAGCTGAACCGTTGGAACGCGATGTGGTTGGCGAATGTGATCCGGCCGCCGACGTCACACTCATAGACGATCTCGGGCAACAACTCGGTCAGCTCGCGGAATCGGCGCTCGCTTTCGAGGAGTGCCGCCTCCGCCGCCTTCCGATCGGTAATCTCCTCGGACAGGACCTGCACGCCGGCGACCTCGCCGTCCGGGCTCTCGACGCGGGAGTAGGTCGATAGGAACCACTTCGGGCCGGTCGGGAGCTCCGCGAAGTCGTCGTATGTCACCGCCTCCGGGCTGCGCGCGGCATCGACAATCCGCTGTAGGTACTCGGAGCCTCTCTCCTCGCCGAACAGCTCGATGATTGTCTTCCCGACGAACTGCTCGGGGACGCCGCCCATGTGCGCGGCGGCGATGCGGTTGTAGTCGATCAGGATCCCCTCGGCAGTGTAAGAGCCAATCCCGATCCCGGCGTTCTCGAACAGCAGCCGATACTGCTCCTCGTTCTTCGCGAGATCGAGCTGTGCACGCCGTTGCTCCGTGATGTCGAGGCCGACCTCGAGGGTCAGCGGCATGTCAGCGGGCCCGGGGAAGACCTGATCGTAGATCGCGTAGGTCCTCCCTGTCGCGCTGGTCCATTCCGAGATCTCCGGCTCACCCGTCTCCTGCACGCGCATCGGAGGACAGACCTCGCACGGTTCGGACCAGCCGTGGAACACCTCGTGACACGGACGTTCCCCGATCTCGCCGAACAGGTCTCGGAACGTGCGATTGGCGAACGGGATCGTGAAGTCGGACGCCTGAGGTAGACGAACATCGGGAGGGCGTCGAGTACCCGGAACAGACGATTCCGCTCCTGATCGAGACTCCGCTGGATCGCTCCCCGATCGATCGCATATCGGACTGCGCGAGCGAGCAGCTCCGTCGTCAGGGCTCCCTTGGGCAGGTAATCCTGCGCGCCCTCTTGGATCGCATCGCGAGCCACCCTGACGTCGTCGACGCCGGCGAGAACGATAACCGGCGTCTCCGATGCTCCTCGCAGGATCGCGCGAAGGGTGTCGATTCCACGGCTGTCCGGCAAGCCGAGATCCAGGAGCACGACGTCCCACGGCGATCCATCGAGCAACGTCATTGCCTCTGCCAGCGTTGCCGAGGCGACAAGCTCATCGGCCGGCCCGGGATCGTCTCGCAGCAGTTCCCGAATCAGGCGGACGTCGCCGGCGTTGTCCTCCACCAGCAGGATTCTCATGCCCTCACATCACGATCCGCCCGGCCGTCCTCTCCGGCTTCGTCGAGCCCGGTCTGCTCCGCGCGTGTGTCGCCCCGCTTCTCGCGATACATGTCCCTGTCAGCAGACTCGATCAGGTCCTCGAGTGTCGGCGCGCTTTTCGGGTCGAACGGTGCCACCCCGATGGACACGGACAAATCCCCGATCGGTTCGTGCGCTTGCCTCTCCTTGCCCAGCCAATCGCGAACCCGGCGTACCAAGGACGGAACGCCGGGGGGATGCGCCTCGACCGCCAGGGCGACGAACTCGTCTCCCGCGAGCCGTGCGATGATGTCCGACTCCCGCATCGCAGCGATGAGCGCACGAGCGACCGCGCATAGTGCCTGATCCCCAACAAGATGACCGCGCGTGTCGTTGATCCGCTTCAAGCGATCGACGTCCGCCAGGAGAAGGACCGACTCGCGCCCGTTCCGTTTGGCCAGCAGGAGACTCTGCCCGGCGAGCAACATGAACCCTCGCCGGTTGTACAGCCCGGTCAGCGGATCGCGAAGGGAGAGTTCCTCCAGCTCCTGATGAAGCGCATGCCGCTCGGCCGCATAGTGAACGGCATGCAGGAGCAGGTTCCCCTCCAGCTGCCCCTTGATGAGGTAGTCCTGCGCCCCTTTGCGCAGCGCTTCTCGCGCAACCGCCACATCGTTCTCGCCGGTGAGGATGATGATCGGGACGTCCGGCGCCTGCGCACGTAGGCGGTGAAAGCTCTCCAACCCTGCGCTGTCCGGAAGACTGAGATCCAGCAGAATCAGATCGGCATCGCCGGCGTCGAGGATCGGGATGGAATCCTCGATACGTCCGATCGAGCGGATAGCGTAGTTCCAACCGTTCGCCCCAAGCATCCTCTCTACGAGGCGCGCATCGCCGGGGGTGTCTTCGACCAGCAGGATCCTAGTACACACGGCCGTGGGGGGGGAGCCTGACGACGGTCAACCAGAAGTCTTCGATCGACCGGACCACTTCCAGAACCCGCTCCAGGTCGAGCGGCTCGCGAATGTAGCAGTTCGCGTGGAGATCGTATGATTCGACGATATCCTCCTCCGCTCCGTGCAGATGGGCGAGTGCTTTCACACCGTCTCGGGCCCGCGTAGTGCGGTTCCGAACCTTCGCCTCGTCCAATGCCTCTCGCGCCAGCCGCGCGGCGCTCTCGTTGTCTTCCACCGACAGAATCTCGATCGGTCTACCGAGGATCCCCGCGGTCATCCGCCCTCCCTGCCTCCTTCGGCAACGTGAAGAAGAACGTCGCCCCCTCTCCCAAGCTGGACTCAACCCGAACCCGCCCGCTGTGACGCTCGACGATCCGTCTACACAGCGCGAGCCCGATCCCCGTGCCTTCGTGCTCGTCTCGCCCGTGTAGCCGTTGGCAGATCACGAAGATTCTATCATGGAAGCCCGGACCAATGCCGATCCCGTTGTCGTGTATCAAGATCTCCCACTCCGCTCCTCGGTCTCTCAGACCGACGTGGACCCGCCGCGACTCCTCGGCGCGGAACTTGATCGCATTGCCGATCAGGTTCCGGAAGACCGACACCATCTGGCCTTCATCCGCTGCGACGATGGGCAACTCGTCGCTCGCAACAACCGGTTCGACCGCCACGATGTCATCGAGCGTCAACCCGAACCGGCCGAGGATCGGTTGGAGGGTCTGGTCCCCGCTGTAGACCAGGACACGCGCGCCGGCCAGATCCTCGGGAGTCTCGATCCCCCGCTCGACCTTCGAGAAGTAGACGCTCGGACTGATCTGGTAGATTGCGGCGATCGCCACAATCGGTGCACCTTCCTCGGAGCGCCGAGACAGAACCTCGCAGGCGGAGACGATCGCGAAATCCGCGTCCCCTGACAGAAGGGCCTCGACCTTGCCGATCTCCATCGCCCCTTCTCGGATGGATACGTCGATGTCCTGCTCCGCAGACAGGCCGTTCTGGTCGGCGGCGTAGACACCAGCGAACTGCGCGCCGTGATACCACTTGAGCTGAACTACGACGTGGTCCGACGCCAAGGCAGATGGTGCACAGAACAGCAGCACGATCACGGCGATCGCCCATGTCTTCATGGTGACTCCCTCCTGCTCGAACGACCCCTCGGTGTCCGTGCTCTCCCATGAGCATCGTAGTCCTTCCGATTATCGCCCGTCTGTGGGGAGATCTAGACAACCGCTGTGGGGGTTGCTCCCGCTCGAGACCGCGGCAAGGCGCTGTGAGAATCGATTCATTGACTCGACCCGCGAAACCCCCATACTTGGAGAGGGCATCGCATATGAACAGAACGAACGTGGGTCGAACGGGGAAGCGGCAGTCGGGAGACGGAGAACCGAGTTCGGCGATCACGAGCCTGCCTTTGCCCTACCAGTCCCTCGATGCCGACGGGATCATCCTCGACGTCAATCGGAAATGGCTCGACAGATTTGGGCACGCACGGGACGAAGTGGTCGGCAGGTGGTTCGGTGACTTCCTTTCGGAGGAGTCGCGAGCCCTCTTCGAGCGCCGCTTCGCATCCTTCATCGAGGCAGGCTGTGCCAGGAACATCGAGTTCGACCTGGTGGCAGCGGACGGATCGTCGATCTCGACACTGTTCAGCGGAACCGCCGAGTACGACGCCGATGGACGCTTCCTTCGCACGCACTGCCTCATCAACGATGTCACCCGCCTGCGGGAGACGGAGAGAAGGCTCCGCGAGCAAGAGGCACTGTTGCGTGCCATCCTCGAGCGCTCTCCCGACATCGTGTTCACGATCGACCTGCCGTCGAGGACGACCGACTTCTTCAACCGGGACTCGTTCTGTGGATACTCGAAAGGGGAACTCGAGGGACCCGGCTCCGTCCTATTCGCAGTCCACCCGGAGGATGCCGATGCGGTCGCCGGACACTGGCAGCAGCTGACGCGCGCCATCGACGGAGAGCCCGGTTCGATCGAGTACCGGCTCCGCAGCAAGGACGGCCGGTGGGAGTGGATTCACAGTCGAGAGGTCGTGATCGCACGCGGCCCGGACGAGCGGCCGACGAAGCTGCTCGTCACACTGACCGTGACAACCGCGCAGAAGCATGCGGAGGCGGTTCTGGTCGATGAGCGGGACAAGGCACAGCAGTACCTCGACGTCGCCGGCGTGATGTTCGTCGTGATCGGCCCGGATCAGCGGATCCAGCTGATCAATCGGCGGGGCTGTGAGATTCTCGGCTACGAGGAAGAGCGGCTAATCGGAGTCAACTGGTTCGACACGGTCATCCGCGCAGAGGATCGAGACGCCGTCAAGGACGTCTTCGACCGACTGATCGGCGGTGAGATCGAGCCGGTCGAGCACTTCGAGAACACGGTCGTGACCGCTGACGACAGCGAGCGGCTGATCGCTTGGCACAACACGGTCCTGCGAAACGAAGCGGGGACCATCGTCGGGACGCTGAGTTCCGGCGAGGACATCACCGAGAGGAAAGAAGCCGAAGAGCGGCTCCGCGAAAGCGCCGAGCTGTTGCGGGACCTGCGCACGCGGGTGGAACAGGCGGCCGAGGAGGAGCGCAGGAGGATCGCGCGCGAGCTTCACGATCAAGTCAGTCAGAACCTGACCGCCCTATCGATCAACGTCAGCGCCGCCGCGCGCGGGCTTCCCAAGTCGCCCGAGGAACTCCACCAGCGGCTCAAGGAATCCGAGAGGCTGATCGAAGAAACGGCAGGGCAGATTCGCGATCTCACGTTCGACCTTCGCCCGCCGGTCCTCGACGATTTCGGATTGATCGCAGCGATCGAGTGGCACGCCGAGCGCTTCGCTTCGCAGACAGGCTTGGCGATCGAGGTCGCCGGCGAGGAGCCGGAGCCCCGTCTCTCGGCATCGGCGGAACTCGCGCTGTTTCGCGTCATACAGGAGGCACTGACGAACACCGCCAAGCACGCCAGGGCGACGGGGGTCGCTGTGCGACTCGAGGCCGAGACCCAGAGGACCTCACTGATCATCGAGGATGACGGAGTCGGGTTCGGCTCCACGACGATCCCGACCGCCACCAGCGGCGGCTGGGGGCTGCTGAACATGCGCGAACGAGCCGAGGCGCTCGGCGGGACCCTCACTGTGGTGCCCACCGATAAGCGGGGGGCTCGCATCGTCGTCGAGATCCCGAGATGACGATCCGAGTGCTCCTCGCGGACGATCATGCGGTCATGCGACAGGGGCTGCGCCTGCTCCTCGAAGCGGAATCGGACATCGAAGTGATCGGAGAGGCGGAGAACGGCCGCGTCGCGTACCGGCAAGCGAAGGCTCACCGGCCGAACGTCGTTATCCTCGACGTCGCGATGCCCGAGCTGAACGGTATCGAGGCGGCCGAGAAGATCCACTCGTTCGACCGATCGATTCGGATCATCGTCTTGTCGATGTACTCGACGAAGGAGCATATCTTCCGCGCGCTGCGGGCCGGTGCGATGGGCTACATCTTGAAGGAGTCCGCGGCGGCGGAAGTCCTCGAGGCAGTCCGCGAGGTATCCCGCGGGCGAAGATACCTGAGCAGCAAGGTGTCCGATGAGGTGGTCGAAGCGTTCCTTCGGCCCGCGGACCGCTCCGAGATCGAGACCCCGCTCGAGCGGCTCAGCTCCCGAGAGCGGGAGATCCTTCAGATGGTCGCCGAGGGGAAATCGAGCGGCCAGATCGGGGAGATCCTCTATCTGTCCCCGAAGACCGTGGACACGTACAGAAGCCGACTCATGCGCAAGCTCGGCATCGGCGACATCGCCGGCCTCGTTCGGTTCGCCGTCCGGCACGGGATCGTGCGGGCCGAGTAGTCAAGCCCTCCCCACCCAACGCGTCAAGAATCCCCTACAGACGGATCCCGCTCGCCGCCGTACGCTCAAGCCACCTGACCGACACAGAGACCTGGGAGGCGAACGCCAAGTGGATGAGCGAACCGTGCTGATCGTCGACGATCACGACGTCCTCCGCGGACTGCTGCAGTCGCACCTGCGGCAGTGGTCCCCGAACATGCGCGTTCTCGAAGCGTCCGACGGCGAGACGGCGATCGCGCGCGCCATGTCGGAGAAGCCGGATGCAGTCATCATGGACATTTCGCTTCCCGGGATGAACGGCATCGAGGCGGTTCGAGCGCTCAAGAGGATGCATCCCGAGATGCCGATCGTGATCCTGTCGATCCACGAGCTGGAGGCGTACCGAAACGACGCGACCGCCGCCGGGGCCGACGCCTACGTCCCCAAACAACACATGCAGTCCGAATTGTGCCACACCCTCGCGGAGCTTCTCGGCGGCGGCTTGGCGTGCCCGAAGGAGTCCGGCCGATGAGTGCGAGAGGAAGCGCCTCCAGACCGGCGGAGATCTTGACGAAGCCTGGTCGGCCCACCGAGACGGAATCTAGGGTCGTCGAGGCGCGCGACGCGCTCTTCCGGGAGCGTGGGTTCCGCCTCTCCGGAGGCGATGCAACATGATCCAACAGGCACGGAAAGGACCGGGCAAGCAGGCTCGATGCTCTCGAACTGCCGCCAATGAAGGCAATCCCAGACGGCTCCACCGACAGATCGCAAACGTCACAACACGTACGTCGATCACTCCGAATGAACACGGGACGATAGGCTTCGGAAACACATCGGTGGGGCCGTTTGGGTTCGCCTTCGACGGGGCGGCCGTCGTGGCGGCCATCGCGTCAACGGGAGACGCAGGCCGGAGGAAGCATCCATGAACGACGAGTCGTACGTTCGCGCAGTCGAGATCCTGCTGGTGGAGGACAATGAGGGCGACGCCCGCCTCGCCGGCGAGGCGCTGATGGAGGCGAGGATCTGCAACAACGTCTCCTGGGTCGTCGACGGGGTCGAAGCGCTTCGGTTCCTGAGACGCGAAGGTCGGTACGCGAATGCGCCCGAGCCGGACGTCATCCTGTTGGATCTCAACCTACCAAGGATGAGCGGCCGAGAGGTGCTGAAGGCGATCAAGGGTGACGAGGCCCTCCTGCATGTCCCGGTCGTGGTCCTGACATCGTCTCGCGACGAGGCGGACGTGGCGAACTGCTACGATCTGCACGCGAACTGCTACATCACCAAGCCAATCGATCTGGAGCAGTTCCTCGAGGTCGTTCGGACAATCGAGGGCTTCTGGTTCTCCATCGTGAAGCTTCCTCGCGCGGTGACCCGCCTCGCGTAGCACGGACCCCACAGGGCACAGCAGCTCAGGCAGCCCTTCGGACTGGACCGGCCCCTCGATTCACACTACCCTCGCCCGGGGAGGGATCGATCGTATGAGGTCACTCAAGTGGATTGCCGTCGTCGCCCTGGTCGGGCTCCTCCAGCTCGCGACCTTCGCATCTTCGTTCGTTCGCGGACCGTACGCCGGTGCCCCAAGCGGAGACTCGGTCACCATTAGCTGGGAGTGCGAGCCACCGGGGGCGGCCCGCGTCGAGTACGGCCCACGAGCCACTTTCGAGGCGAGCGGAGAGCTGTCGGAGGTCGTCCGCATGCCGGCGCCCGGAGAGGACGCCGACGATACATGCCACGTCTCCCTCACCGGCCTGGAACCCGGCATGCGATACGCCTACCGCGTGACCTTAGAGGGCGACGAAGGAGACGTCTCTGGAGGGACTGGCTTCTTCTGTACCGCCCCATCGTCGGGACAAGCGGTATCGTTCGCGATCCTCGCCGACACGCAGTGGCAATCGGAGGAGGTCAATCCGCTGGAGCTGGTCGGGGACGCGATCGCGGCCGATCCGACACCGCTTCACTTCATCCTTCATGCCGGCGACGTCGTCGAGAGCCCCTCGAGCTACTACTGGGATCACTGGTTCTCGTCGTTCGACGACATGCTGCTGAGGGCACCGTTCATCCCGACGCTCGGAAACCACGAGAAGAACCATCGTTCCTACTACGAAGCATTCTGCCTCCCGGCGGGGGAAGGGAAGAACGACGAGCAATGGTGGGCACTCCACTGGGGCGACGTCGTGATCGTCGGGCTCGACACGAACGTGAAGAAGGCAACCGACTTCACCGCGCAGCAGGACTGGGCGCGGGAGCACCTCACCGGTCCCGAACCGCACAAGTTCGTGATCTTCCATCATCCGGTCTTCACGTCCGACGCGTATCACCAGGCCGGCTTCTTTCTCGACAAGATCTACCACCCGATCTTCGTCGAAACCGAGGTGGACATCGTGTTCAACGGACACTCCCACCACTACGAGCACATCCTTCGCGACGGAGTGACCTACCTCGTCGTCGGCGGAGGCGGCGGGACACCGAGACAGACGAGACCGATCCACATTCAGGGTTCCGATGTCTCGGTCGAGGGGCACTTCTTCTACACGCGAGTGACGACGTCCGGCGAGCGGATCGACGTTGAAACGGTCTCCGTCGCCGAATCGCTGTCGGAGACCACGCTGGTTCCCACGGGCATTTCGCTCGACGCGTTCTCCCTGCCCGAAGCCGAAGCAGGCAAGGCGCCGACGGAGCCTTCGACCGCGTTGTGGACCGTGGCAGCCCTCGTCCTCGGCGCGGGAATCTCGGCGTGGTTACTGTTGCGCGCGCTGGCCGACTGATCTCCACCCGATCTTGCGTGGTTCTGGTCGAACCGGCCAAAGGACGTGCGTTTCAATCGCCCTCAATTCCGCGGACGGGCACAGCGTTTTTCGATCTGCACACCCGATCCTGGCCGTTTTGCTTCGGTCGTAGTCCGTCTGTATACTGGGTGCCCGCTTCTCGGCTAGTCGGGTCCTAAGGGGGCGCATTGGAAGCAGTCCGCACCGGGCAGGAGTACGTGGCACGACAACGCGTCTACCGTCTCATGCTGTACGTTCTGCTTGCCGCCGGCTGCGCAATCATGCTCCTTCCGTTCTTCTGGATGATCACGACGTCGTTCAAGACGGAGTCGGAGGCATTGCGGATTCCTCCCCAATGGATCCCCGTTTCGTTCAGATGGCAGAACTACGTCGAGGCATGGAACGCGGCTCCGTTCGGATGGTACTTCTTCAACTCCTTCTTCATGGCGATCACGACCACGATCGGCGAGGTGTTCACGACGATCCTCGCAGCGTACGCGTTCGCGAAGATGAAGTTCTTCGGCAAGGGGCCGCTGTTCGCGATCCTCCTGGGCACGATGATGATCCCGGGGCAGATGCTGCTGCTGCCGAACTACGTGACCCTGGCGCGCATCGGGTGGCTCGATCAGTATCAGGCATTGATCATCCCATGGCTTGTCTCGGTGTTCGGGATCTTCCTGCTTCGGCAGTTCTTCATGGGCATCCCCGATGAGCTGCGGGATGCGGCGCGGATCGATGGGTGCGGCCGGTTCCGATTCCTGTTCACGATTATGGTCCCACTCTCGAAGCCCGCGATCTTCACCGTCGCGCTCCTCAAGTTCATGGGTAGCTGGAACTCGTTCCAGTGGGTTCTGATCATGACGACGAGCCCGAACATGCGAACGGTTCCGGTCGGGCTGCAGGTCTTCTCGAGTGAGATCGGCACCGCCTACGAGAAGCTGATGGCCGCGTCGGTTCTGGCGATCATCCCGATACTGGCGCTGTTCCTGTTCACGCAGAAGCAGTTCATCCAAGGGGTCGCACGAACGGGGATCAAGTAATGAGAGGAACGAACAAGAAGGTTGGACCAGGAATCAAGGAGGTGATGGGACACCCGGTGGTACGCAGGCTGTCTGTAGGATGGATGGTCAATCGACTTCAAGGAGGGAATGAACGATGAAGCTTCGAAACGCACTAATCGCTCTCGGACTCCTCGCTGTGCTATTTGTCGGATTCGCAGTGTCGGCCGCGGAGCCGGTCACGATCGAGTTCTGGCACCGTTTCAGCGAGCGGCACAACGAGACGCTGGAGCAGCTGGCAACATGGTTCGAATGGCTCTACCCGAACATCAACGTCGAGTGGGTGTATCAAGGGAGTTACAGTGCCCTGCAGCAGAGCATCAACGGCGCCGTCGTCGCCGGCGAAGTGCCGACGATGACGATCTTCTACGAGGACTGGATTCCTCCGGTCGCCGATGCGCTTATTCCGCTCGAGCCGTTCTTCACTGAGGCGGAGATCGCCGACATCGTCCCGGGGCTCCTCTACAAGGACATGCTGACGGTTCCGTTCAACAAGTCGATCATGGTCCTCTACTACATCGAGGACTACGTTCCGGCTCCGCCGACCACGTGGCAGGAGTTCTACGATCTGTGCGTCGCGAACACGGTCGACGAGGACGGCGACGGTCAGTTCGATCGCTTCGGCACGGGCCTCCGCCCGGCGTCGAACCCGGAACAGTTCCTCGCGCTGCTCGAGCAGAACAACGGGACGATCCTGAACGAGGATTGGACCGAGGTCACGCTCGGCAACGACGCCGGCGTCGAGGCGCTCGAGTTCTACGCCAGCCTCGCACCGTACGCGTGGATCACCAGCGAGTACCTGAACTCGAACATCGGGTACGTCGCGATGGCGATCGACACGTCGGCTGGCTTCTACTACTGGAACCGCGCGGCCGAAGAGGCCGGCCTGACGGTCAAGACCGCCGCGCTGCCTGTCGGCGAGAAGGCCGCGTCGTTCATCCAGGGTACGAACATCGGGATCTTCAAGGACGCACCGGCCGACGAAGTGGCCGCCGGGCTCCTGTTCCTGAAGTTCTTGCTCGAGGCGGACAACACCGCCTACTGGGCCGCCCGAACCGGCTATCTCCCGGTGACGCTCTCCGGCCTGCAGAGTCAAATCTGGATCGATCACCTGGCGGAGCATCCGGAAGCGGTTGCATCGTCAGACATGATGCCGCTTGGCGTCTCGTCGCTGTCACATCCGAACTACGGCGATATGCGCTACGCGCTGGGCACGATGTGCGAGGAGATCCTCCTCGGCGCAGAGACGATCGCAGACGCCCTCTCCACCGCGGTGGGCGAGATCGCGTCGCTGCTGGAATAGACTGATTCTGCCTCGCGTGGGGCGGGTTCTTCCCGCCCCACGCACTACTGCTTCGTAGGAGGAGAAGGAAGCCGGATGCTCGAGAAACTCGCGTTCTGGAGACGACCGATACCGGAGATCTGGCGCAGCCCGACGTTCTGGAAGGACACGGGCTGGGCGTACATCTACCTCGCTCCGGCGATCATCATCCTTGCCGTCTTCACGTTCTATCCGTTCTTCTCGGCGTTTCGGATCAGCCTCTACAAGGTGAGCATTACCAACTTCCCGGGGCAGTACGTCGGGCTCGACCACTTCCGCTACATCTTCGGCGACAAGTACTTCTGGCGTGCCCTCTGGCACACGCTCTACATCGTAGGCATCAGCGTACCGATCACGCTCTTCCTAGCGTTGCTCGTCGCGAGCCTGCTGAACAAGCCTCTCAAGCTCCGGACGTTCGCACGAACGTCGTTCTTCCTGTCGTACATCACGCCGATGGTCGCGGTGATCATGGTCTGGCGGCTGATGTACAACGAGAGCTACGGCGTCTTGAACTACTTCTTCAGCCTGTTCGGCGTGAATCGCATCGCGTGGCTGAACGATCCCCAATTCGCGCTGCCTTCGGTGATCATCCTCAACGTCTGGCGGTACGTTGGGTACCAAGCGATCATCCTGCTGGCCGGAATGCAGGGAATCGACAAGATGTACTACGAGGCGGCCCGCATCGACGGGGCGTCCGGATTCCAGGCGTGGAGGAAGATCACCGTGCCGCTGCTGACGCCACAGATCTACTTCCTGCTGATCATCTCGATGATCGGATCGTTCAAGGTCTTCACCGAGGTGTTCGTCCTGTTCAACGGACCGGGCCCGCTGAAGTCGGCGGAGACGCTCGTCTACTATATCATCCGACAGGGCTTCCGATTCACACCGCACTACGGACGCGCGGCGGCCGCGTCGATCGTCCTGTTTGCGATCATCTTCGTCGTCACGCTGCTGCAGATGCAGATCGCCCGACGGCGCGTACACTACCAGTAGTTCTCCGTCTTCCCGATGCGCCCGAACGGCGGGTTGCGCTGGGTCCGTATTCTGGTATTATCACTCCGGAATTCTCGCAAACGGAGGCGACCCCATGGCCGACCTGATTCGGATGTCGGAGGCGACGGCGCTCGCTCTGCATACCATGGCCGTCGTCGCGCAGCGCGACGAACCGACGTCAACCGCCCGGATCGCCGAGGAGCTGCGCGCCTCGGAGGCGCACCTATCGAAGGTTCTCCAGCAACTCGTCCGAGTCGGGTTGCTCGGCTCGAAGCGTGGACCGAGCGGCGGCTACAGCCTCGCGAAGCAGGTCGAGAAGATCAGCCTGCTTCACGTCTACGAGGCGCTCGAAGGTCCGTTCCGCCAGGACGGCTGCCTGTTCGCCGAGCCTGTCTGCTCGCAGGCGGAGTGCGTCCTCGGAGACCTGGTCGAGCAACTCAGACGGAAGGCGTACGACCATCTTGCATCGACGTCGTTGCGCGACGTCGCAAACGGGAAAGGGAGGTAGGCGGTGTACTGCTACCAATGCGAACAGACGAAGGACGGCACCGGCTGCACGCAGTTCGGTGTCTGCGGGAAGGATCCGACGACGGCAGCGCTGCTGGATCTGTTGCTGCACGTGACGAAAGGCATCGGGGCGTACGCCCACCGTGCGAGGCAGCACGGTGCCTCCGATCCGGAGATCGATCGATTCGCCATCGAGGCGCTGTTCACAACCGTGACGAATGTCAACTTCGATCCGGCGCGGCTCGACGCGCTCGTCACACGCGCCATCGGACTCCGCGACAAGGCTCGGGCGTTGTACGAGGAGGCCGCTCGCAGCGCGGGACAAGAACCGGAGACCCTGTCCGGCCCGGCCGTGTGGCAACCGGGCGCGACGCTCGACGAACGGCTCGCCCAACATGCGAAGATCTCGATTGACGCACGAAAAGTGAGACTTGGAGACGACGCCGTCGGCCTCCAGGAGCTCCTGACGTACGGTCTGAAGGGCGCCGCCGCCTACGCCGATCACGCGCTAATCCTCGGGCAGGAGGACGAGGCCGTCTGGACGTTCTTCCACGAAGCGCTGAGTTTCCTGGCGGCCGAGCCAACGGGCATCAACCAGCTAACCGGTCTCTGCCTGCGCTGCGGCGAGGTCAATCTCCGGGTGATGGAGCTCCTCGATGCGGCCAATACGGGAGCCTACGGCTCGCCGGAGCCGACCGCCGTCCGGATCGAACCGCTCGCCGGCAAGGCGATCCTCGTCTCCGGCCACGACCTGAAGGATCTCGATGGACTGCTGAGGCAAACTGAAGGAACGGGCATCAACGTCTACACACACGGCGAGATGCTCCCGGCTCATGGCTATCCGGGTCTGAGGAAGTACGCGCACCTCGCGGGCAACTACGGCGGCGCGTGGCAGGACCAGCAGAAGGAGTTCGACGCCTTCCCCGGCGCGATCCTGATGACGACCAACTGCATCCAGAAGCCGCGCGACGGCTACATGAACCGGATCTTCACGACCGGCCTCGTCGCTTGGCCGGGTGTAACGCACGTCACAGACGGCGATTTCGCTCCGGTGATCGACGCAGCGCTCGCCGCCGACGGCTTCCCTGAGAACGGGCCGGATCGGACGATCACCGTCGGCTTCGCTCGCGACGCCGTGCTCGGCGTCGCCGATCAAATCATCCAGGCGGTGAAGGACGGCGCGATCAGGCACTTCTTCCTGATCGGCGGATGCGACGGAGCGAAGCCGGGACGCAACTACTTCACCGACCTCGCCCAGGCGGTGCCGGACGACTGCGTCATCCTGACCCTCGCCTGCGGCAAGTACCGATTCAACAAGCTCGACTTCGGGAACATCGGCGGGATCCCGCGGCTGCTCGACATCGGGCAGTGCAACGACGCCTACTCGGCGATCCAGATCGCGGTCGCTCTCGCCGGCGCGTTCGACACCGACGTCAACTCGCTGCCGCTGTCTCTCATCCTCTCATGGTACGAGCAGAAGGCGGTCGTCATCCTGCTGTCGCTGCTCCACCTCGGGATTCGGGACATCCGGCTCGGACCGTCGCTCCCCGCGTTCGTAACGCCGGCCGTGCTGAACGTCCTCGTCGAGACGTTCGGCCTCGCGCCGATCACGACCCCGGAAGAGGATCTCGCCGCGATCCTGTCGTAGGGATCGCTGGACCGCGCAAACGCCTGCTGCACCGGGCCCGCCGCGAGGCGTGCCCGGTGCAGTTCCTTCCGGAACAGGCACCTATCAGGGTCCATGGATTGCTCATTTTCACAACGCGATTGGCATCACTTCCCTGTCAAGTGCGTCTTCCCCTGTGCCCAACGCGGATCCCCATCTCGCCCTCCTCGTTGGCTGTACACTGGACCGCCAGCGAATCGCATCGATCCTGCTTCGCTCTCTGCAACGTCCGTCGTCGGCTGCGCGCATTCACGCCTGCTCGTGGGAGAGGGATGACATGACATGTTGACGGTCCAGGCGCTCGGGACCTTGCGGGTCTTCCTCGATGACACCCCCGTCGCCTTTGCCGTTCGCAAGGCCGAGGAGCTCCTCTGCCTCCTCCTGATCCATCGGGGCCACCCGGTCGATCGCGCGATCCTCGCCGAAGTGCTTTGGCCAATGCGCCCTCCCGGGAAGGCTGTTCGGAACCTCTCGACAACCCTCTGGCGGCTCCGCCAAGCGCTCGGTGAGTCGCCGTGCATCCACAGTGAGCGGAACACCCTGCGACTGACATCGACCGCGGATTGCCGGTTCGATGCAGACGAATTCGAGTCCGCCGCCCAGCTCGGCCTCACAGGACCACTGCCGTGCGATCCCCATCGCCTGGGAGAACTCGAATGCGCACTCGAGCTGTACGGGGGAGACTTCCTCGCGGGGAGATACGGCGACTGGTGTCTGTCCGAGCGCGAGCGCCTGAAGCTCCTCTTCGTGCGCGTCCTCAAGCGGCTGCTTTTTCACTTCCGCATCAGCGAGGCGTACGACGACGCGATTGAGAAGGGGCATCGACTCCTCGCGATCGACCCGCTCCAAGAGGACGTCCATCGGGAGCTGATGCGTTGCTACGCACAGTCCGGACGCCGCTCTCAGGCCCTCGAGCAGTTCGAGACCTGCCGGCGGATCCTTCAACAGGAGCTTCGGATCGGGCCGATGCCCGAAACCTGCCAGCTACATGCAAGGATCCGCAGTAACCAGATCTCCGCGACCCTGCTGGAGCCGCCGACCGGCGTGCCGCTCTCGCTGCGGCAGGCCCTGATCCGCTTCGGCCAGGCGCTCGACACGCTGGAGGGGGCTTGGCGCTCCTTGCAGGCAAGCGGAATCGACTTCCCGGACGCCGAATCGGAGTCCTAGCATCCCCGGGGACCTCACTCCGGCGCCAACGCGAAGCCTGTTCCGACCTCGCGACCATACACCGGCACTGCGCCCAGCTGTGACGGGCTTGTGATCGATCCGTGATACGTCTGCGACCCCCGCTTCCTACACTCTCGCCGCTTTCATCCATTTGTCGTGTACGCAGCAATCCACATGTCCACTGACGGATCGAGAGGAGCGGCATGGCCGGGCGCGAAGATGGTGATCTCGCTGCCGGCGAACTCGGCATCGACGAACGCTCCGAGTTCGTCTCGTTCATCGTTCGCGTCTGGAAGCCGATCCAAGGGAAGCATCACAGATGCCGCGGTTGGGTGGAGGAGGTCGAAAGCGGCGAGAAGACCTCCTTCCTCGGACTCGACGAACTGCAGGGGATCCTCGCCAAGCGCCTCGCCGACTGACTCGTCGGCGTTGCTGGGCGACATCGGCACGAGGGGAGACCGGAGGAGAGAGCTGCAAGGCCAGAAACCAAGGAGGTTGACGCATGCCAGTTCAACCAACCTATCCAGGTGTGTACATCGAGGAGGTCCCGAGCGGCGTCCGCACGATCATGGGCGTCAGCACCTCGGTCACAGCGTTCGTCGGCTACTTGAAGCGCGGACCAGTGAACGAGGCCGTTCAGATCTTCAACTTCGGCGAGTTCGAGAGGACCTTCGGCGGCCTCGACAAGGAGTGCGAAGTCAGCTACGCCGTTCAGCAGTTCTTTCTGAACGGGGGAAGCGAAGCGTGGATCGTTCGCGTCGCATCAGACTCGGCCGCGTCGTCGGACGTCGACGTCAAACAGGGAGGCAGCACAGCATTCACGCTGCATGCTCGAGCGGAAGGCGAGTGGGGAGACAACCTCAAGGCGACCATCGACTACAACACCGCGACTGACGGGCCCTTCAACCTGAACGTGTACGAGCTCGATGAGGATGGCGAGATTGTCCGATCCGAGGTCTTCCGCAATCTGTCAGAGGAGGCCACGAGCAGTCGGTACGTGAAGTCCGTCGTGAACGACGAGCTGTCCGGCTCGGAGCTCGTCTACGTGGACGACGACGTTGTGGAAAAGCCGGACCAGAACGGGATGACGTCAAGCCAGCTCGGCGACACCATCACTCTCACCGATGACGAGCCGGAGATCGTCGTGACGATCGGAAGTGATAGCGCAACCGCGAATCTCGATCTGGAGGCATCGGTCGAATACGCGCTGTCAGAGGTCCGAGCTGCGCTGGAGGCGGCGATCCGCGCAGCGGCTCCCGAGAACGACGCCTTCTTCGAAGCCCAGGTCGATGTCTTCCACAACAGGCTTCGTATCCTGGTGGGGGCATCCGAAGGCGATGCGGTGGTGACGTTCGCGGTGCCGGGCACAGACGAGACTGCCGACGAGCTCGGACTGAGCGTAGACGGCGGCGCCACGGAGGGAATGGAGGGGCTTCTCTCGGGCGATCTGAGCGGGTACGACTTCAGCGACTTCACCGGGGGAACAGCCGGAGGCAAGCTGAAGGTAACCATGACCCCAGATGGGGGGGCGGGGACTACGAAGACCGTGACGCTCGCCAATCCGGCTGGGATAACGGATATCGACACAGCCCGCGATCAGCTTCAGGTAGCGATTCGAGACGGGGCAACATCTGGCGATGCATGGGAGACTGCGCGCGTCGCCGTCTACGACGACCAGCGCCTGCTGATCATCCCGGCCACTCCGAACGTTGCGGTCGAGGCTGCGAATGAGAGTGGTAGCGACACGACGGCCGAGTTGCTGAAAGTGTGTTCTGACCTGGGAGAGACAGCTGTCGAAGGCGTTCTCTCTGGCGAGATCACCGATGGCTTGGAGCTGGCTTCCGATGAGCCGACGATCAGCGTCACGATCGGCCCGGTAGGCTCAACCAAGACCGAGGCCGTAGAGCTGACCTCTACGGAGGTGGACTTCGGCGCGCTAAGAACAGAACTTGAGATCCAGATCCAGGGCGCGGCACCCGCTGATGACCCGGGATTCGCCGACGTATGCGTCGCGGCCTACGACGCGAACGGCGAGCACCGCTACATCGTCGTATCGTTGGCGCCTGTTTCCTTCGCAACGTTCGCGCCCGACGACACGACACTCGTTGAACTAGGGCTCGACAGCGCGACCGCAGCCGTCCAGTGGTACGAGTTCGCGAATGGCAACGACGGCGATCTGCCGGACGCCACCGCCCTCAAGGGGTCGCAGGACGACAAGACGGGCATCTACGCGCTCGAGAACGTCGACCTTTTCAACATTCTCTGCATCCCACGAATGGGCCACATCTCGGGCGACGACGCGCTCGCCGGCAGCGTGTCCGACAGCCTCTCGGCCGCGAAGAGCCTCATCGCCGAAGCTGTAGCCTACTGCGAAGACCGGCGCGCCTTCCTCATCGTCGATCCGCCGGACAACATAGAAACGGTCAATGACATCAAGGACTGGTTCGACGGCATTGAGAAGGTCAACAGCGCCGCCGTCTACTTCCCGCAGATCCGGATCCCGGATCCGCTCGACGAGTACCGTCTCCGATCATTTGGCCCAAGTGGAACAATCGCCGGCCTCTACGCAAAGACCGACAGTTCGCGCGGTGTCTGGAAGGCACCAGCAGGAATCGACGTGTCCCTCCGGAACGTGACGTCACTCGAGTACGTCTTGAGTGACCCGGAGAACGGGACGCTCAACCCACTCGGAATCAACTGCCTGCGCAACTTCCCCGTGATCGGGAACGTAGTCTGGGGAGCGAGGACGCTCGAAGGTGCAGACCGACTGGCTTCGGAGTGGAAGTACATCCCCGTTCGAAGGCTCGCGCTGTTCATCGAGGAGAGCCTCTATCGAGGAACACAGTGGGTCGTCTTCGAGCCGAACGACGAGCCACTCTGGGCGCAGATTCGGCTGAACGTCGGCGCGTTCATGCACAACCTGTTCCGCCAAGGCGCATTCCAGGGTACGTCGCCGCGGGACGCGTACTTCGTCAAGTGCGACAAGGAGACGACGACGCAGAACGACATCGACCGAGGGATGGTGAACATCCTCGTCGGGTTCGCGCCGCTCAAGCCGGCCGAGTTCGTGATCATCAAGATCAGCCAGATCGCCGGCGAGATCGAGACCTAAGGAGGCGACAGTGGCTCAGTTCAGTGTCAACCCGGAACGGTTCGACCCCTACAAGAACTACAAGTTCCGCGTCAGGTGGGAGGGCCGATACGTCGCCGGCATCAGCAAGGTCGGCGCTCTGAAGCGCACGACCGAGGTCGTCGAGCACCGCGAGGGTGGAGATCCGAGCTCGGTCCGGAAGTCGCCCGGACAGACGAAATACGAGGCGATCACGCTCGAGCGCGGCGTCACCCATGACACCGACTTCGAGCAGTGGGCAAACAAGGTCTGGAACTACGGCTCCGGCCTCGGCTCGGAGGTCTCGCTGAAGGACTTCCGCAAGAACGTCATCATCGAGATGTACAACGAGGCCGGGCAGCTGGCGATCGCCTACAAGGTGTATCGCTGCTGGGTGTCCGAGTTCCAGGCGTTGCCGGAACTCGACGCCAGCGCCAACGCGGTGGCGATCCAGACGATGACCCTGCAGAACGAGGGTTGGGAGCGCGACTACGAGGTCGCAGAGCCCTCCGAGCCGACGTTCACGGAGCCCGCGTAGCCGACCATGCGTAGTCTGTCGGCATGTGAAGCACTCCACGTGCTGGAGTGGGAGCGGGAACCGTCCTCGACGGACAAGGCGGTGGCCCTGCTGGAGCTTGCCTGCCCCGAGAGGACGAGGGCCGAGCTGCTCGAGCTTCCGATCGGAGCGCGGGGCGCATTGCTCCTGGAACTCCGAGAAGTGACGTTCGGACCGATCCTCGTGGCCAGGAGTACCTGTCCCGGTTGCTCGGAGGCGCTCGAGCTTCGACTCGATATTGCCACCCTCCTTGCCGCACGCGCTTCCGGACGCAACGTCGAACAGGAGGAGACGTTCGATGTCGGTGGGTACTCGGTCCGGATCCGCCCGCTACGCGGTCCGGATCTCGACGACGCTTCTGCGTGTACCAGCGTCGAGGCGGCGCGGGCACTGCTGTTCGACCGCTTCGTCCTCGAAGTCCGGCGCGACGGAGAGGACGTCGCGCTCGCGGATCTTCCGGAGGAAACCTCTGCCCGGCTCTCCGAGATCCTCGATCGAATCGATCCCCTGGCCGACCTACGGCTGGGCTACACATGTCCCGGCTGCGGTCACCAGGGAGAGGCGCTGCTCGATCCGGCCGACTTCCTCTGGCGGGAGCTTCGCGACCGCGCCATGCGCCTGCTGCAGGACATCGACGTGCTCGCACGCGCCTACGGCTGGCGGGAGTCGGACATCCTCGCGATGAGCCCTTCGCGCCGGCAGATGTACATGGAGTTGGTGAGCGCATGAGCGACGTCTTCACTCGATTGGGGCAGCGCGCGCTGGGACGCATCGCAACCGTTCGGCCGCCGACCCTGCCACGGTTTGCATCGGTTTCCGCGGACCATCCACGGAGATCGGCCGACCTGCCCACAGCCAGTTTCGCCGCGAGCCCAGTGCGGGAAGAGGCGATCTCGATTCCTCGGTCGGAGGCGGACCGGCCGCCCCCTCGCCGTGAGGGTCCGACCGGTGCAAGCGAGCATCCCTCGTCATCAGACGCCGTGCCGGCGAGTCCCGAGCCCATCGTTGCCCCCGCGCTGGGGACGCCCTCGCCTCGGCCGGGACCTGGGCCCGAGACGGAAACCGCTCGAAGGGCAACACGACGGCAGGGTGATCTCCCTCAACACCCCGCGCCGCTCAACGAGACCGTCTCTGCACCGGAAAGCGAGACACCGGGACCGGATCCCGCCCCCGCGCAGCAGGACCGCTTCGCAGCCGATCCCGGAGGCCTCACAACGGTGAGGTCGCGGCCGCGGCGCAGGCGCGAAGCACCGGACATCCAGACTCCTTCTGCACAAGCTCCCGAAGGTCCGGAACGCAACACAGAGAGCGAACTGCTCGCCAGAAGCGTCTCACGTCCCCGAACGGTCGAGGCTACGCCAATCGGTTCCGCCACCCGCGTCGAGGGAGAAGAGGTCGTGAACGCGCCGTCGAATGTCCCGCAGGTGATGTCGCAGGCCAGTGCAGGACCGACCTCGGCTCAGCTCCTCGGAGGCGACGGAGCCTTCGCCGCGGAGGCTCCCGGCTCCGAGCCCCGGCGCGACGTGGGATCGGCGCACATCGCCTTGGGGACGCCTCAAGTGACGGCTACGGCGAATCTCCTACCTAGCGAGAGCACGACCTTCGAGGCCTTTTCCGCCCGAGAGGCGGCCCGTCCCGATGCCCTGGCAGACGCTGCGGAGCCGGAACCATCGATCACCGTTCACATCGGCCGTGTTGAGGTTCAGGCATCTGCGCCGGAACCGGCGTTGAGTGCCCCCGCGTCGACGACGCGCCGTGAGCCGATCCTTTCGCTGTCCGACTACCTGAGACAGCGTGACGAGGGAACCCGATGAGCAACCACCTCGCTCCAGCCACGGTCACGGCAGTCCTCGCCACTAGGCTTGAAGGCATCGCCACTGCAGCGTCCAGTGAGCCTCATGCGCTTAGTTTCAGCGTCACGGTCGGCCACCCGAAGACCGACGGCGCTGCGGCACCAGGCGCATCCGTCAACCTGTTCCTCTACCAGGTCATGCCAAACGCTGCCTGGAGAAACAGCGATCTCCCGGGCCGCCGCGGAGACGGCACCGTCTCTCGGCGCCCTCAAGCCGCTCTCGATCTCCTCTATCTCCTGACGTTCTTGGGAGCCGGCGCCGACCATGCCTGCGAACCGGAGAGGATCCTCGGCCGCGTAATAGCCGATCTGCACGCACGGCCGCTTCTGACGTCGGAGATGATCCGCAACGCGCTCGACGCAATTGCTGGCGAAGACGCACACTACCTCGACGAGTCGAACCTAGCCGACCAGCTCGAGACCGTGAGGCTCACGCCCCTCTCCCTTGATCTGGAGGAGCTCTCCAAGCTCTGGTCCACGTTCTTCGAGATGCCCTATGCGCTGTCCGTCGCGTACAAGGCATCGCTCGTCTTGATCGAGGCCGATGTCACACCGCACCCGGCGTTGCCGGTGCGCGAGCGGGACATCCGGGGCATCACGTGGCGGCAGCCGATCATTGAGGCGGTCGAGTCGGCCGAGGGTGCCGGGCAGCCGATCGTGCACGACAGCACTCTGCTGATCCGCGGACGCAATCTCTTCGGCAGCGATGCGACCATCGTCCGGATCGGCGAGATCGAGCAGGAGGTCACCGCCCCGGCCGCAAGCGAGTCGCAGATCACGCTGCCGGTTCCCGGCGGGGTGCGAGCGGGAGTGAACACCGTTCGAGTCTCCCAGAGCGTGCAACTCGGACAACCACGCGAGCCGCATGTCGGCTTCGACTCGAACGTTGTACCGTTCGTGCTCTGTCCCGTAGTCGACGAGGGCGAGCTGTCGATCAGCAGCGGCTCCCTCACGGTCGGCTTCGCTCCGTTCGTAACGAAGGAACAGAGAGTGGCCGTGATGCTGAACGAGTACGACGCTCCTGAGACCAGATCGCCGCACGCGTATCGTTTCGACGCACCTGCTGACAACGGCATCGGCGAAGAGGATACCGAGACGAGTTCGATCGTCTTCCCTCTCGAGGACGTTGAACCGGGGCAGTACCTCGTTCGTCTCCAGGTGGACGGCGCGATCAGCCCTCTGGAGTTCGTCGACAACAGATACGGCAAGCCCAAGGTGACGATCTCATGACCACCCAAGCCGCCTGGATCGACGCCAACCAGCTCTACCTGACGCAGTCCCTCACTCGGGTCCGGCGGCAGCTGGAGTCGCGATCGGCAGCGGAATCGGAGACGCCAGAAGGGATGCCACCCGATATGCCGCCGTTTCCGGCCGATCTCGGTCCTCCGCCGGCCCTCGGAGCAGTATGCGCGGTGTTCGGCCTGTCGCCGTTCGAGCGGGACACTCTTCTCCTCTGTGCCGGCGTGGAGCTCGATGCCGATTTCGCATCGACTGTCGCTGCCGCGCAGGGGAGCACACAGCCCGTACAGCCGACACTCGGGCTTGCGCTTGCGTCCCTACCCGACCCGCATTGGAGCGCGATGGCCCCGTCCGCACCGCTGCGCTTTTGGAGACTGATCGAACTCGACGGAAAGGACCTCACTCGAAGTCCGCTGCGGATCGACGAGTGGATCCTTCACTACCTCGCGGGACTGCACCAGCTGGACGAACGGTTCGCGGGACTCATCGAGCCCATCTATGCGACGAGCAGCATCGTCCCGTCACATCGCTCACTGGCAGAACGGGTGGCCGCCGTTTGGGGCGGTCTGGAGGGGCACGAGCACGTGCCGGTTGTGCAGCTGTGCGGGCGAGACCGGGGAACGGCTCGCGGGATCGCCCAGGCGGCGTGCACGAAGCTCGGCCTCCCATTGCACGCTGCAGATGCACTCGCCCTTCCGATCGAGCCGCGAGAGCTGGAAGCGCTCGTCCGCCTCTGGAACCGGGAGGCCCTGCTGACAGGGAGCGCTCTCCTCATCCATGCGGACGTCGCAGAGGGCGATGCGCCACGAGAGCGGGTTCTGGATTGGTTCATCGCACATGCGTTCGGCCCACTCGTCGTGACTGCCGTCGATCCGATCGCCACTCCTGGCCGCGCGAGCGTCATGCTCCACGTGGAAGCCCCAACGCACCACGAGCAGCGTGCGCTGTGGGACGAAGCGCTTGCCACATCCCTTCCGAGCCTGGACGGACAAGTCGACGGACTGGTCGCGCAATTCAACCTGGACGCCGGTGCGATTCACTCCGTCGCGTCGGAGGTGCTGCACTCGGATGCCATCGGCCGAGCGGCTTCCGGCGACACGTTCACCGATGCCCTTTGGGATGCCTGCCGGGAGCGAGTTCGCCCCCGGATGGAGGGTCTCGCGCAACGGATCCCGCCGCTCGCCGAATGGGACGATCTGGTCCTCCCCGACTCGCAGCTGACACTGTTGAGGGAGATCGCCGCGCACGTCAGGCACCGGATGAAGGTCTACGAGACGTGGGCGTTCGCCAAGAAGAGCGCCCGTGGACTGGGCATCAGCGCGCTGTTCGTCGGCCAGAGTGGAACCGGGAAGACGATGGCGGCCGAGGTGCTGGCGAACAAGCTGCGGCTCGACCTCTATCGCATCGATCTCAGCCAGGTCGTCAGCAAGTACATCGGCGAGACGGAGAAGAACCTCCGCAAGGTGTTCGACGCGGCGGAGGGGTCCGGAGCGATCCTGCTGTTCGACGAGGCCGACGCGCTGTTCGGCAAACGCAGCGAGGTGAAGGACAGTCACGACCGCTATGCCAACATCGAGATCAGCTACCTGCTGCAACGAATGGAGGACTACCGCGGACTGGCGATCCTGACCACCAACATGAAGGGCGCGCTCGATCAGGCATTTCTTCGAAGGATCCGCTTCGTCGTCCGATTCCCTTTCCCCGACCTCGCACGCAGAGCCGCGATCTGGCGAGGAGCATTCCCGGAGCAGACACCGACCACCGGGATCGATCTTGACAAGCTCGCACGGCTGGGTATCGCCGGCGGCAACATCCGAAACATCGCGATGTACGCCGCATTCCTCGCCGCCGATGCCGACGAAGCGGTCGGCATGCCCCACCTGCTGCGCGCGACGCGGGTCGAGTACGCGAAGCTCGAGAAGACCCCGACCGAAGCCGAGATCGGAGGCTGGGTATGACGCGCCGCGACATCGAGCTTCGGATCGACGAGTTGGTCCTGACCGGCGGTCCTGCGGTTGACGGCCTGGAGGTCGCTGCGGCGGTCGAACGAGAGATCACAAGGATGCTCGCCACACAGGGGCTGCCTCCGACCATGGAACGCAGTCGCCGCATCGATGCGATCCGCGGAGAGCCGTTGGAGCGCACCGGCGATCTGACTGCCGGTGAGATGGGGCAACAGGTGGGGCGTTCGGTCTACGGAGGGCTGCACGGTGAGTGATCGCGCGAGGATGCAGGAAGCCAGGCGAGTATCCAGGTTCGCCCCGCGCTCGTCCCGGTCGCCTTTGATCACACGGCAGCCACTGGCACGGCACCGCGAGAGCGAGCCGTCGTCGGACACGCTCACGCAAGTCGGCTCACACGCGCTCGACCGAATCCCCGTTCAGTCTCGGCGAGAGGCTGGCTCCTGCTCGCTCGGCTACAGCGCTCCGCGAACCTGCCCGTTCGGCGGAGCCTGTCACACCTGCCGCGCTGTCATCCAAGCGAAGCTTGTCGTCGGTGAGCCGGGCGACAAGTACGAGAAGGAAGCCGATCGGATCGCCGACGAAGTGATGCGGATGCCCGATCCCCGAATCCAGAGGGCCTGCTCGACGTGTGAGGAGGACGAAGCGCCAGTGCAGATGAAGCCGCTGGCCGACCAGATCACGCCGCTCGTTCAGCGGCAGGTCGCGCCGGAAGACGAGGAGGAAGAGGAGCCAATCCAGATGCAGGCCGACCCGGCTCTGCAACGGCAGGAAGAGGAGCCAGAAGAAGAGGAGGAGCTGGTCCAGCCGAAGCGCGACACCCACACTGCGCACCGGCTGTCCGCCCGAACCGAATCCATGATTCGCGGCCTGCAAGGCTGCGGCCGTCCGCTGAGCACGTCCGAGCGCGAGTTTTTCGAGCCCAGGTTTGGCCTAGACTTCAGGCAAGTGCGTGTGCATGCGAGTGGGAAGGCAATCGAGTCAGCCCAGGAGCTGAACGCGCGCGCCTACACGCGGGGCCGACATGTTGTTCTTGGGGCGAAGCGAGAGAGCCATAGCCGAGCAGCGAGCCGGAGGCTTCTGGCCCATGAGCTGACGCACGTCGTTCAGCAGTGTCAGCACCTCAGACAGCCGGGGATTCGAACCACCGAGGGGAGCACCGCAACAACCAGGACGCTTCGTGGTCACATCCCACTGGAACTCCCTCCGACGCTTGGTTGCGAAGCGGTCCAGCGTCAGGAGTTCCGTGACTGCACACCCGCGAGAGCAGAGACTGGCGGAACCCAGGAAGACCTAGACAGACGGCTATTGGGAATTCGCATGCTCGCTGAGCTGATGACGCTCTTCGCTGAAGTATCCGCGAGCAACGCGAGAGATGGAACAGCCACACCGGCTGAGCAGACTGCCTTCAATGACAACTTCGGCAACCTCACGCCTGATCAGATCAACACAGTCTGCAATCGTCTGGACGCCATGAGTACGAGGATAGAGAGCAACAGGTGGTTCATCTGCAACTCGTCGACCTCTCACTACTGCGCTGATGGATCGGTAGCATTCGCTTGGCCAGGGACGGGGCCATACATTCACCTGTGTCCTGTCTTCTTCTCAAACCCCTTCCCAGAGCCAGACCAGGAGAGCGTCGTGATCCACGAGGCAGCCCACATAGCGGGGGCCCCCGATCGCCACACCTATCCCGGCTCAGGTTACCCGCCGGCAGACGCCCACGATAACGCGCCTTCGTATTCAGGATTCGCGAGGGATGTCCCTTTCTAGAGAGGTGATTGCTGCTACGTGAAGACCAAGATGGTGTCGCGATGCAGTCACCGTATCTCTCTGATCTGGAGGGCTTCACACGTGTGCCGTAGGGGTTGTAGTCGCTGTGAGAGCGGATCTGCTGAATCTGCCCCACCTATGGGAGTCGATCAATCGAGTAGCGATTCCACACTGGAGGGAATGCAGACCGCTGTGGCCATACGAGATCGGAGGTGTGAGTGACTCCCGCAGGCATCTCACCGAAGCTGCTCAAAGGCGCGATCGTCGGGATCGATCCGTTCAATCCGCTCGCGAGCGTGATCGTATTCCAGTACAACCCGAAGACGCTCACGCGGTCGCTCACGACACGGCAGACGTCTCAGCGGGAGAGCGCCGCGCGTGCCGAGGCGCTGCGCCTGTCGGGTGCCCCGGAGGAGTCGATCAGGCTCGACGTCGAGATCGACGCCACCGATCAGCTGGAGAAGGCGGAAGGCACCGCGGTGTCGATGGGCGTCTACCCGCAGCTCTCCGCCCTCGAGATGCTCCTCTACCCGAAGAGCTCCCAGGTGATCGCCAACACGGTGTTGCTTGCCGCGGGGATCCTGGAGGTCATCCCGCCGATGGCGCCGTTCACGCTGTTCATCTGGGGCCCGAAGCGCGTCGTACCGGTGCAGCTGACGAGCTTCAGTATCACCGAGGAGGCGTACGACACCAATCTCAATCCAATCCGCGCGAAGGTGTCGCTCGGCCTGCGGGTGATGAGCTACAACGACCTGCCGATCACGCATCCCGGCTACTACGTCTTCCTCGCCCATCAGGTGGTCAAGGAGGCAATGGCTGTGGTCGGGAGCATCGGAGACATCGCCGGCGCGACGGGAGCAAGCGTTGACCTGTAGCAGAGGAGGCACGTGATGTTCCAACCGACCAGCCGCTACTACGCCCTGTCGACAGCAACGTTCGAGGCGCCGGACGGGCGGGAGATCACCTACGCCCTGCGCCGCTTCCTCCCCCACGCGTCGTCCCTTCCACTGCTGGTCGAGGCCACGCTGACGCAGAGCGATCGCCTCGATCTGATCGCAGCACGAACGATCGGAGATCCGGAGCAGTTCTGGCGCCTCTGCGACGCCACAAACGCCATGAATCCGTTCGATCTCGAGGAGGTCGGGCGGACGATTCGTGTGCCCGTCCCGCAATTCGAGGAGCCTCGATGACCGAGCTGGGGATCCAACTGAGTCTGATGGTCGGCGCGACGGTTCCGATGCCCGCGCCGTCATCGCTTGCCGAGGCCGTCGACACCATCGAGGTCACGCACAGCGACTCCGGCCACTCCGGGTTTCAGATCACACTCCAGGTCGGACGAGGCGGCCCCGAGGACCTCGTCGACTACGGCCTGCTGATGTGTCCGCTGCTTCGACCGTGCAGCCGTGTGGTGCTCACGGTGACGCTGAACGCGCTACCGCGCGTCCTGATGGACGGCCTGATCACCAACCAGCAGTTGTCGCCGCGCAACGAGCCCGGCGGATCGACGCTCACGATCACCGGAGAGGACGTGAGCGTCGCGATGGACATGGAGGAGAAGTCGATCGAGCACCCGGCGATGAGCGAGAACCTGATCGCGATGCGGGTCATCGCCGAATACGCGGCGTACGGCATGATTCCGCAGGTCAGCCCGCCGCCGTCGCTCGACCTACCTTCCCCGACGGAGCGAATCCCGGTGCAGCAGGCGACCGACCTGCAGTACCTGCAATCGATGGCGGCGCGGTACGGCTACGTCTTCTACGTGATTCCGGGGCCTTTCCCGCTCTCCAATACGGCGTACTGGGGACCGGCGATCCGCGCCGGCGTTCCGCAACGCGCCCTCTCGGTGAACATGGGGGCGAGCACGAACGTCGAGTCGATCGACTTCCAGTACGACGGGCGCACCGCGAGAGCCGTCGAGGGGGACGTGCAAGACAGCTTCACCAATCGAAGCTGGCCGGTGCGCCTCGCAGCGAGCCTGCGTCAGCCGCTCGCCAGCCAGCCGGCCCTGCTGACGCAGCGATGCGTGCGGACGACGCGATACCGAGCGGAGGCCGGGCTGAGCATCACCCAGGCGTTCGCCCGAGCCCAGGGAACGGTCGACGAATCGAGCGATGCCGTGCAGGCGAACGGCGAACTGGACGCGCTTCGGTACGGAGACCTCCTCATGCCTCGCGCGCTCGTTGACCTGCGCGGCGTCGGATACACGAACAGCGGAACCTACTACGTGAAGAGCGTAACGCACACGATCCGAAACGAGGAGTACAGGCAACGCTTCACCCTCACTCGGGAGGGTGTCGGAGCGTTGTCGCCGGTGGTGAGACCATGAGCGAGTTCTACGGCAAGCACCGCGGCAAGGTGGAGAACAACGTCGACCCGATGCTGCTCGGGCGAATCCAGGTGAGCGTGCCGGCCGTGCTCGGTGGCGGGAGCCTCAGCTGGGCGATGCCGTGCACCCCGTACGGAGGATCGGGCGTCGGCTTCTTCGCCGTCCCGCCGATCGGCGCCAACGTGTGGGTCGAGTTCGAAGGCGGCGACCCGGACTACCCGATCTGGAGCGGCTGCTTCTGGGGGACGGGCGAGGTCCCGGCGGTCCCCGCCCAGGCGGGGATCAAGGTGATCAAGACGGATGGGGCAACGCTGACGCTGAACGACCTTCCGGGCGTCGGCGGTGTGACGATCGAGACGACGATGGGGATGAAGATCTCGATGACCGCCCAGGGCATAGAGATCACCAACGGCCAGGGCGCCACGCTGAAGCTCACCGGGCCGCAGGTCTCGGTCAACAACGGCGCGCTGGAGGTGACGTGATGCCCGGCTTCCTGCTTCACATGGGAGCAACGGTTCTCTGCGCCCACGGCGGGCAGGCTCAGCCGACGGTAACGAGCCCGCGGGTGAAGGTCAGCGGACAACCGATCGTCACCCAATCGGCGCCGTACACGATCGCCGGCTGCCCGTTCACCGTGCCGCCGGGGAGCCCGATGCCGTGTGTGACCGGCCAGTGGATCACGGCGGCGACACGGGTACGGGCCAACAGCATCCCGGTGCTGCTGCAGGACAGCCAGGCAATCTGCGCTCCGAACGGAACCCCGTTGAACGTCGTGGTGACGCAAACGCGAGCGAGGGGCACGTAATGCACATCGACTACCCGTTTCACCTGAGCGCACAGGGCAGAACTGCCGAAACGGACGACAACGACCACATCCGCGACCTCATCGAGCAGGTGCTGTTCACCATCCCCGGCGAGCGCGTGAACCGCCCGGAATTCGGCTGCGGGTTGATGCAGCTCGTGTTCGCGCCGAACAGCGACGAGTTGGCCACGGCGACGCAGTTCCTGGTGCAGGGAGCACTTCAGCAGTGGCTCGGTGAACTGATCACCGTCGAGTCTGTCGATGTCCAGAACGAAGATGCGGAGCTCCACGTGACGGTTCAGTACATGGTTCGAAGGAATCGCGATCGAAGGGTCGCGGAGTTCACTCGCGAGGTGTGAGATGGCCGTCCAGTACGCGTGCAAGGACGAGAATCGCCGCGATGAGGTCAGGGACAACCCCGCCTTCAACGGGATCGACTACCTCCATGTGGTCGATCTCCAGGCACCCGATGAGGATCTCCGGCAGCGGATCCTGCTCGTTCGGCTGATCCATCCCCTGCCCTCGGGGACGACAGTCGATGCCGCGGACGTCAAGATCGCAGGCGGCGTCAGAGTGCGCGACATCACGGTACAGCGGGTCTTCCTCGCGTCCGATCCGTCCGCTGCGGACTACGTCCCCGGCGGCTTCCTCCCGGCCGGCGAGGACGACGGCTGGCTGGTCGTGCTGACCGGCTCCGCGGGCGACTACTCGACCTACCGACTCGATCTGAACAGAGACAGCGATCCGTTCAAGCCGTTCGACCCCGTGCTCGCCGCCGTCGACTTCTCGTTCAAGGTCGAGTGCTCGAGTGGATTCGACTGCAAATCGGGCCTCGACTGCCCGCCCGAGACCCCCGCACCGGCCCCGCCGCTCGACTACCTCGCCAAGGACTACGCAAGCTTTCGCCAGCTCATGCTCGACCGGCTGGCCGTGATCCTCCCCGACTGGGAGGATCGAACGCCGGCCGACCTCGGGATCGCCCTCGTCGAACTCCTCGCGTACGCCGGAGATCGGCTCGGCTACTACCAGGATGCGGTCGCCAACGAAGCGTATCTCGGGACCGCACGCAAGCGCATCTCCGTCCGTCGCCACGCGCGTCTCCTCGACTACCGGATGCACGAGGGGTGCAACGCGCGCGTATGGGCTCAGGTAACGTCCGGCGCCGTTGTGCAACTCCCAGCTGGAACGCGCCTTCTCACCCGCGCATCCAGCGACCCGGGGCCGATGAAAGAGGAGAAGTACACCGACGCGATGAGCCGGAGCCCGAAACCCGAGGTCTTCGTGACGATGCACGCGCAAGACCTGGTGCCGACGCACGACGAGATCGACTTCTACGCCTGGAGCGACGGTCGCTGTTGCCTCCCCAAGGGAGCGACACGCGCGACGCTCCTCGACGAGACAGGCCAGAACGTGCAACTGCGAGTCGGCGACGTGTTGATCTTCGAGGAGACGCGCTCTCCTGAGACCGGACGAACTGAGGACGCCGACCCCGCGCACCGTCACGCCGTGCGGCTGACGAAGGTCCTACCGGAGGCGCCGGAAAGCCGCACCGGGACAAGCTCGTCGCACGACGCGCTGACCGACGAGCGGTACGTGGAGATCGAGTGGGCCGATGCCGATGCGCTGCCGATCCCTCTCTGTCTTCAGGTCGAGACCTCGGACGGAGGCTTGGAGGTCGGAGCCGTCGCGCGCGGCAACATCGTCCTCGCCGATCACGGACGCCGGATCGATTCGGACGAAGAGGAGGACCTCGAGGTTCTCGGAGATCCGCCCCGCCCCATCCGGCTGGCGGAATCGCACATCACGCACGCCGTGCCGTGTGAATGCGACACTCTCCTCGTGACTCCCGCAGCCGAAGTTGCCGCGCAGGATCCTCGCGACGCGTTGCCCGTGGCCACGTTGAAGGAGAGCGGCGACGACTGGACGGCTCGAAGAGATCTGCTGGACTCCGACCGCTTCGCGCGACACTTCGTCGTCGAGATGGATGAGGAGCGGACCGCGTGGATTCGCTTCGGCGACGATGTCCTCGGCCGTCAGCCGCCCGACGGCGCCGTGCTCAAGGCGACGTACCGCGTCGGCAACGGCTCCGCCGGGAACATCGGGATCAATGCGATCGAACACGTCGTATCGGACAGCGCAGACGTCACAGGCGTCCACAACCCGCTTCCCGCGCAGGGCGGTATCGACCCCGAATCGATGGAAGAAGTGAGGCTCGATGCACCGTACGCGTTCCGGACCCAGGAGCGCGCCGTGACCGCGGAGGACTACGCCGCCGTGGCCGGACAACATCCCGAGGTTCAGAAGGCGCAGGCGACCCGCCGATGGACGGGAAGCTGGCATACGATGTTCCTCACCGTCGATCGGGTCGAAGGCCGGGATGTGAGTCCCACATTCGAGGCGGAGCTCCGTGCGTTCATGGAGAGGTTCCGCATGGCGGGCCACGACCTCGAGATCGATGCGCCGCGGTTCGTTCCGCTGGACATCGCGATGACCGTCTGCGTCGAGCCGGGTCACTTCGCCAGCGACGTGCATGAGGCCCTGCTCGAAGCGTTCTGCAACCACGATCTACCGGACGGCCGTCGGGGGTTCTTCCATCCGGACAACTTCACCTTCGGCCAGCCGGTGTATCTCAGCGCGGTGATCGCTCGCGCCATGGAGGTCCCGGGCGTCCGCTGGATCTCGTTTGAGGAGACGCCGGAGGAGACGAACCGGTTCCATCGCTGGGGAGAGGACGCCCACGGGGAACTGGATGACGGCCAGATCACGGTCGACCGGCTGGAGATCCTCCGGCTCGACAACGACCCGAATCGGCCCGAGAACGGGAGGATCGAATTCGTCATGGAGGGCGGCCGATGAGCGACAACGAGGATCGGAAGCTCAGCTCGTGTGGGTGCTGCGAGGGCGCGCCGGCGGACCCGACGCATCACAATCGGCCTGGTCTCCCCGCACTCACCTACCGCATCGGGACGCACGCTACGTTCCTCGAGCGGATGCTCTCGCGCCTTCACAAGGAGAGGATCGAGAGCGGTGACAACCAGGGAAGCTACCCCCTGGCGAATGTCAGTGCCAGGGGGCGAGAGGATCCGTTGGTCGGATTCCTCGATGCCTGGGCCTGCGTCGGCGATGTCCTCACCTTCTATCAGGAACGGCTTGCCAACGAGGCGTACCTCCGCACGGCGACGGAGCGCCGATCGGTGCTCGAGCTGGCCCGCTCGATCGGGTACGAGCTGGCGCCCGGAGTCGCCGCCGGCACGTGTCTCGCCTTCACCGTGGAAGAGCCGCTCGAGTCGACCAAGGAGGAGGCGGAGAAGCCCGCGGACAACTCAGCTACGATCCCTGAGGGAACGCAGGTTCAGAGTATCCCCGAACAGGGAGAGTTGCCGCTGACGTTCGAGACGTCGCAGGAGTTCGTCGCGTGGTCGAAGTGGAACGAGTTGCGGCCGTTCACGATGGAGCCGCAGGTCCTGAATCCCCAGACCACGAAGACCATTTACCTCGCCGGAACCGGGCTTAACCTGCTGGCCGGCGATCTCCTCCTTCTCGTCCCCGCGCCGGAGGGCACGACAGAAACCCCCGTCGTCTTCCGGATCACGACCGTCACGGAGGACGCCGACACGGTCGAGACGATCGTAACCATCGAACCGGTCGTGGAGACGGCGGATGACGTGGAGAGAGGCAGCGAATCCATCTCGATCGACGTAGACGAGGGGACCGTGCTCTCCGAAGCACCGTTCGCCTTCGACTTCGGCGGCGGAACGATCCAGTTCGACGAACCCATTGGAGAAACGACGCTGCAAAACCTGCTCAACCGGTACGACGGAGACGTCATCGACTTCATCGCCCATGCGGAGGAGATGCTGCGAATCACGTGGGTCGCCCGCTATGACGTCTTCGCCTTCCGGGAGACCGTCGGATTCTTCGGCCACAACGCGCCGCGGTGGCACTCGCTCCCGATCTCTCAGCGGTCGATGGTCGACACGTACTGTGAGGGACCGGTGACGGGCGGAGAGTGCTCCGGGTCCGAAGACGCCACCCCGGCGTACCCGTGCTCGTGGGACGATGAGGACGACCCGAACTCGATCTGGACCAGCTCGCACCGCGAGGATGCGGATACGGATGGGGATGGGATTCGCGATCGAGGGGAGTACCTCGCGACTCACGAGGTGCACGCATTCCTCGAGCGCACCGTCGACGGGGTCACCACAGGAGGCTGGGTCCTGATCGAGGGTCCCGTGGCCTCGGACAAAGCCGCGCCTCCCCCCAAGGCGTACGAGATCAGCTCGTCCACGGAAGCGAGCCTGGCCGACTACGGCCTCTCCGGGCAGTGCACCGGGTTGCTGCTCGAGGACCCGGATCCGGCGGGCTCGTACCCACCATTCCTCCTCCGCCGGACCGTGGCCCACGTCCGGAGCGAGAAGCTCGAACTCTCGTCGACGCGTCCGATCAGGGCAAACTCCAAGCGACACGACGGCGAGGCGTACGTGTCCGAGGGCTCGAAGGGGGGAAAGAAGCTCTCGATCCAAGGGGTCGTACCCGGACTCTCCATCGGGCAGGTCGTCGCCCTTCGGGGCAAGCGCACCGACCCCGATCACGAAGGTGTGTGGGAGACCGTGGTCCTGACGCTGGACGAGGAGCCGTTGTACGACACAAACCGCCTCAGCACGCTTCTCACCTTCTCCGAGGAGCTCGAGGCGTCGTACGATCGCGAGACGATCACCGTGAAGGCGAACGTCGTGCCGGCGACACACGGCGAGACGGTGAGCGAGACGCTCGGCAGCGGGTCCGGGGCCACGGCCAACCAGACGTTCAGGCTGGCGAAGCCGCCGCTGACCCACATATCCGCCGAAACCGCCTCCGGTGCCGAAAGCACCCTCGAGATCCGCGTCGACGGCGTTCTGTGGGATGAAGCGGACTGCCTGTACGGTCTGAGTGACGACAGCCGCAGCTACGTCGTTCGGATCGACAACGACGCGGCAGCGCACGTCACCTTCGGCGACGGGGTGGAGGGTGCTCGCCTTCCCACCGGGACCGAGAACGTCACGGCCGCGTATCGTTCAGGCATCGGGCTGGCGGGAGAACTGGACGCGGATCGCCTGACGCTTCTGAAGACGCGCCCGCTCGGGGTCCGCGAAGTCACGAATCCGGTCTCCGCAAGCGGAGCGGACGATCCGGAAAGTCTCGCCGACGCCCGCGCGAACGCACCGCTCCGCGTGCTGACGCTCGACCGCGTCGTGTCCGTTCAGGACTACGAGGATTTCACACGGGCGTACATGGGCATCGGGAAGGCTCAAGCGACGGTCATCTGGGAGGGGACTCGGGAGATCGTGCATCTCACCGTGGCTTCGGCGAGTGGTGAAGGGATCGCGGATACTACGCGCGACAACCTTCCCGCATCGTTGGATGCCGCGCGGGATCCGCGTGAACAGGTCATCATCGAGGATTTCGAGCCACTCCAGTTCGTCGTCGCAGCGCGGCTGCGGATCGACCCGGCGTACCTCTGGGAGACCGTCAAGGAGGATGTCGAGGAGGCTGTCGCCTCGGCCTTCGCGTTCGACCAGCGCGCGTTCGGCCAGCCGGTCACGGCGGCCGAGCTCGTCTCCACGATGCACCAGGTCGACGGCGTCATCGCGGTCGATCTCGAGGACCTCCGCCTCTTCGACGGGTGCTCACCCGCGTCGGGAACCCCACTCGACTGGGTCCTGGCTGCGGAGAAGGCGCGATACGACCGCGATGAGGACCTGCTGTTCCCGGCGCAGCTGTTGTTGCTTGCACCATCCGGCATCGATCTCACGGAGATGCCATCATGACCGAACAGAGCCGCGAGCGGTTGTACAATCTGTTGCCCACCGTCTACCGAACACGGGACGTCGAGCAGGGCGAGCCGCTCAGGGCGTTGCTCGCCGGGATCGAGACGGAATACGACCGGATCGAGCGCGACATCGACGGCTCGTACCGCAACGAGTTCATCGAGACCTGCGACACGTGGGTCGTCCCGTATATCGCCGATCTCCTCGGCATACGGGACCTCCAGATGATCGAGGGAGAAGGGCTCCCCGGTCTGCGAGCCTACGTCGCCAACACGCTGGCCTATCGGCGGCGGAAGGGCACGGCGGGCGTGCTCGAGCAGCTGGCGTGGGACGTGGCCGGCTGGCGCGCTTGCGTCGTCGAGTTCTTCCAGCTCCTCAGCGGGACACAGCACACGAATCACCCTCGCCCCGGTGCAGGGGGCACGGCCGATCTGCGATCCACGTCGGTCCGTGATCATGTCAATGGTCCCTTCGAGGAGACGGCTCACACCGTCGAGATGCGCCGAGCCGGGGCGGGGGGGCGCTACCGGATCCCGACGGTCGGGCTCTCCGTCTGGCGACTCCAGAGCTACCCGGTGGCGGATGCCGAGGCGCGAAGCGTCTCGACGAAAGACACACCGACCGATCCGGAGATCTGGAGAGGGTTCTCGTTCAACCCTCTCGGACTGGACGCACAGCTGTTCAATCCGGCCCCTCGTTCGGAGCCCGAACTCGCACACATCGCGGACGAGATCAACCTCCCCTGCGCCCTGCGCAGACGCGCGCTTCTCGATACGCTCGAAGCCTGGAGACAGGCCCTCGTCGACGAGGCCGCCCCCGATACGTCCTGGTTCGACGAGAATCCCGCGTTCGAGATCACAGTGGACGGCAGTGCCATCCCACCCGAGCAGATCGCAGTTTGCGATCTGCGGAACTGGAGGAAGCCGGCCCCCGGCAGTTTCTACGCACCGACCGGCAATCCCCACTGCGTTGGCATGCCGTCCGGCACGTGTCCCATCGAGCGACCGATTCGCGCGGCGGTCGACCCGGAGCTCGGGCGGATTACGTTCGCCGATCCACAGCCGGACGACGATGGCCTTGTGATCGACGAAACGACCGTCGTCCGTGTCTCGTATGCCTACGGCTTCGGCGGCGACGTCGGCGCCGGGCCGTACGACCGCCACCGGTCGGTCGAGTCATGGCTGCCGAACGAGCCGAACAAGGTCACGTGGCAAGTTGGTGTGACGCAAGACAAGGCACTGCGGGACCAGGCGGCCGTTGGGGAGCTCTTCCCGAGCGTTCAAGCTGCCGTCGACGCGTGGAACACGCATGTCGACCTCCAAAGCGAGGAGTTCGGCGTGATCGCGATCATGGACAGCTCCTCGTACGCGGACAGCCTCGTCGGTTCGCACACCGTCGAGGTCCCGCCGAAGTGCACCCTCGCGATCGTCGCAGCCGACTGGCCGGTAGGAGAAGAGGACAAGCGCGAGAAGGGACGGCTCGCCCCCGATGGGCTCCTCCCGCACATCGCGAGCGACATCTCGGTACATGAGCTGACGGATGAGCAGATCGCCGGCCTGCCGGCCGAGTCGGATCTTGGGGAACTGATCCTCGACGGACTCCTGATCGAGGGCCAGATCACCGTTCGCGCCGGTGACCTCGGGAGGCTGACCGTCAACCACTGCACCGTGCATCCAAGCGGCAAGGCGCTCAGAGTGAATTCATCCAGCGCGGCGAGTCGGACCAACGATCGCCTGTCCGTTCATGTCGAACGCTCCATAGCCGGCTGGATCGACATACCGGAGCACATCAGCGAGCTGCACAGTGCGGAGAGCATTGTGATCGGAGCGGGCGAGGACGACGTCGCGGTGCTGGCGCCAAATGCGCCGACGATCATCCAAGGGGGCACGATCCTTGGGACTTGCGATGCTCGGAGCCTGGAGGCGAGCGACGCCATCTTCGAGAGGCGCCTCACCGTCGAACGAACGCAGGTCGGCTGCGTTCGGTTCAGCTACGTCCCAGACGATGAGAGCACTCCGTCTCGCACGCCACGCCGGTACCGCTGCCAGCCGGACCTGGCACTGGCCGCGGGGTCCGACCTGTCCGAAGACGAGAAGCGGCTCGTTCGATCGCAAGTGAGTCCTTCGTTCACTTCGAGACGGTACGGAGCCGCCGGGTTCGCCCAGCTGGCGTCGCATTGCGCGGAGGAGATCCGCACCGGCGCGGAATCCGGCTCGGAGATGGGCGCGTTCTCACACCTGATGCAGCCGCAACGTGAGGCGAACCTTCGGGCGGCGCTGCGCGACTACCTGCCGTTCGGCTTGGAGATCGCCCTGGACTACGAAACCTAGCAAGGAGGCCGACGAGATGAAAGGCGACTACAGCCGTTTCACCGACGATCCGGCAAGCGGGTATACGCGCGTTCGCAAGCCGCAGGGCCGGGTGAACACCGATGCCGAGTGGAATGAGCAGGTCGACATCGCGCTTCGCCGCGTTCGGACCGAGGCCGAGGACGTCATCGGTCTCTGCGGCGTCCCGAGAGATTCGGGGAACACCCGCCTCCCCGCCGACGGCTTCCGGATCGGTCCGGGAGACGACCACGACCTGACGATCTCGCCCGGACGGATCTACGTCGACGGCATCCAGTGCCGACTGAGCAAGCCGTCGACGTTCTTGACTCAGCCGGACCTGCCGGCCGCCGCAGCCGCAGCCGAGTGTCCGGAGCCCCCTATCGGCAGCCCCGTTCTGCCGCGAGATCTGGTCTACCTCGACGTCTGGGAGCGACCGATCGACGAGATCGACGACGACCGGCTCGTCGATCCGGCCCTCGGCGTACCCACATCGAACCGCACACAAGTCGTCCGGCAGGTACGGGCGACCTCGCTGATCGAACTCGGCGACGATGCGGGCTGCGACGCTCGACCTGAGCTGTGGCCTGCGACAACGAGCCTCGCGAGGCTGACTACCAAGGCCGAGCCCACCGACTCCCCGGACGATCCCTGCCTCGTCGCCTCGGGCGGCGGCTACCGTGGACTGGAGAACCGGCTGTACCGCGTCGAGATCCATCGGGGAGGAGATCCCGATGATCCTGACCCCGAGAAGAGACCGACGTTCAAGTGGTCCCGGGACAACGGCTCGGTCGTCTACAAGGTCAAAGCGCGCGGCAAGGACCACAGCAAACTGGAGGTCGCCGATCTCGGCCGGGACCTCGTGACGACCCTTCGCGTCGGAGACCTCGTCGAGTTCGTCGACGACGACATCGTGCTCTCCGGGAGACCCGGGATCCTCGCACGGGTCGAGGAAGAGGGCATCGACGAGGTCTCACGGGAGGTCACGCTCACGCGGAACATCGATCCGTTCGATCCGGACAAGCACCCGCGGCTGATTCGGTGGGATCACGCCGACCCCGCCGTCGTGCCCGCCGGCGACTCAAGCCCCGGACACCCGACTCCAATCACCGAGTCCGCCTCTCCGTACCCCACGGGCTGGATCGAGATCGAGGACGGCATCTGGATCAGGTTCCATCCGAACGGAACGTACCGAGCCGGCGACTACTGGGCATTCGCAGCCCGTGCGGCGACCGGGAAGATCGAGGAGTTGACCGAGGCTCCGCCTCAGGGGATCCATCACCACTGCTGCCCGCTTGCGCTCGTATCGTGGGTGACGCTGCCGCCGCCCATCACGCTCGTCGAGACCGCTCCCGACTCGGAGGAGCTCCTGCTCGTCGATTCCTGGAGCACCGAGAGGCCGGCCGGGGAAGAGGTATCGACGTTCCGTTTCGTCCTCCGGGATGTCTGGGTCCCGGATATCGGCTGGCTAAGCGCCGAGTACGTGGCGAAGCAGCTGAACGACGCCCTGTCCGTGAACGGAGCGAGAGTCGCCGTGGAACTCCCACGTACGATCGCCATCACGGTCCCCGCAGCGGATCACGACAACCTCCTGACGTGGCTCACCGATGCGCCGATCGAAGCGCCGGGCAACGCCGCCTTCGCCCGAATCGTCGAGGACTGCCGCCGAACCTTCGCCCCGCTGACGGCGCTCACCGCTTCGGACGTCCTCTTCGACAATCGGGTCTGCGAGTTCGCCGACGCCGCGACGGTCCAGGAAGCCCTCGATGAACTCTGCAGGTCCCGCGGCGAGCCGGAACGCGCCTCCATACAGATCGAGGAGATCCAGCTCGTATCGACGAGTGACTCGCTCCGCAACGACTCTTCGATCACGCCAGGAGACCTCGCAGAGGGCATCCGGATTGTCTGCGAACGCCCGATCGTCGCATCCTCAGTGAAGGCTCCCGCTTGCTATGTCACGCTGTACGTGCCGTATCCGCAGCCAATCGGCCCCACTGGGCAACTGATGACCGTCGGATTCCTCCCGTTGATCCTGAACGGCACGCCTGAGCTGGCCGATGCGAAGACGATCCTCTGGGCTCCGCAGCCCGTCATCCAGGAGTGGGTTGCGGGGCAGATGCTCGCCAAGCTATCCCAGAACTACCCCGGTCCCATTCCGATCCAGCTCACGCTGCGCGGCGGGTTCATCTGGAGCAATGACGGCCAGGAAGTGTACGTGGATGGAGGCGTATTCGGAGTAGAGGGAGCACCCGATTCCGCAGTCTATCCCGGTGGGCGGCCCACAACCGCAATCGGGCAATACGGGGATGGGCAGCCAGGCGGAGACCTCGTCATGTGGTTCTGGCTTGTCGAACACGCGTGGGCATCCATCGAGGTCACCAAGACCGCGGATATCACAGAAGCCACGCCCGGCGACGTCGTGACGTTCACCGTCCGGATCACGAACACCTCGCCCGAGGGGGCCGGTTGGGTCGAGGTCAGACAGCTGGTCGATCCGAATGTGCCCAACGCTGGGTTCTCTACGCCGCTCCCCGTGCGGATCGATGAGGGGGAGTCCTTTGAGGACACCTATAAGTGGACGGTGCCCGCAGGCTACGCTGGTGTCTTCCAGAACGAGTTCGAAGCGGTGTGTGTAGACCAGCGCGGGAATCGCCTGCCCGCTGCGGCCTCGACCGTGGTTGAAGTCAAGGATAGCGCTCCTGCTCGCCCCGTCGTGGCTGCACTGGCCTGCGACCCGGACAACCTGTACGTCCACGGATCCTCGATGCTCGAGGCGGTGCACATGCTCAAGGCTCTGTACGACGGCCCGTTCGACGAACGCGGCAACGAGTATCAGCCGGTGATTCTCGATGCGATGCCGACGCCTGAACTTGAACTCGTTCCCGTGGCAGCGGGAGATCCGTACGTCTTGAATGGGAGGATCGAGATCGCGGAGAGCCCGACCCGAGCCGAGCAGATGACCGTGGTCTTCCATCTTCGACAGGACCTCTTCTGGGCCGACGGAATGCCAGTCACGGCTGAAGACTCCCGCCTTTCGTTCGAGTTGGCGTCCAAACCCGAGACACCCACGTCGAAGCTCCGTACCTCACGGACCGATACGTACGAGGTGGTCGATGACTACACCATCCAATGGGTCGGGCTCCCGGGCTGGACCGATTCGGCCTACTGCCGGAATCTGTGGACGCCGCTCCCGAAGCATGTCCTGGAAGCCTCTGCTCCGGGCGAGATCGCGCAGAGCGATTTCGGTCGCCAGCCCCTCGGGTACGGTCCGTTTGCCATCGAGAGCTGGAGCGAGGGGGACACGATCCGACTGCAGGCCGCAGACGGCTACTTCCGCGCAGGGGAGGGATTGCCCTACGCCAGCGAGATCCAGTTGATGATCGTCCCGGAGTCAACCACGCTTCTCCTGCTCCTGCAGAATGGGGATGTCGACATCGCCCTTACTGGGTGCTTCGGGATAGGCGATCTTCCAAGGCTTCGCTACGAGACACAGCAGTCGAACTTGATGCTGCACGTCCAGCCGGCCAACGCTCAGGTCTTCCTGATGTTCAACCTGGACGACCCGCACCTCCGCAAGCTGGAGGTTCGCAAGGCCATCGCACTGGCCATCGACCGCCCGACCCTTTGCGCAGAGGCTCTCCATGGCGAGACAGTCGTCGGACATACGTTTGTCCCGCCGGGGCACCCGTCCTACTGCGAAGGAGAGGCCTTGGAGCGCTACGACTTCAACCTTGATGAGGCTCTTCAGCTCATCGGTGAGAGTGAATTCGACGCCGAACTGCTCGTGCCTGCCGGCGACTCCACATTGGCTGCGATAGCTGAGGTCATCAAGCAGAATCTGTCCGAGATCGGCGTCCGAATCTCGATCGTGTCGCGCGAGCCACGAGAGCTATTCGCCAGAGGAGAGGAAGCTCCCCTTCACGGGCACAACTTCTCGATGGCTCTTGTCTCGCACCTCGCAAGCGTTGAGCCACCCGTAGAGCTGTTCCTCTCAGAGGAGGTTTCGGAGGCGTCGAACGGGTGGGGAGGAGCGAATGTCGCGGGCTTCGACAGTCCGGCCTTCGACAAGCACGCGCTGGCCGCTCTCTCGGAGATGGACCAGATGAAACGACAGGCTTGCTGGGACCGCGCCCAGGCCGTTCTGTCGCGGCGCCTGCCGGCGGTCCCGCTCTTCCAGCAGGTCAAGATCGCGGTGACGAGCCCAAAGGTCGGCGGCCTGAGCCTGGACCCGAGCCACCCAAGCGAACTGGACGATGCCGAGAAGTTCCTGGCCAGCGAGTGAGACTCCAGAAGGAGAACGATAGAGGGTGCGACCGCCATGGTCGGGCGGAGTTGGTGATGCCCAAGTGGTTGTCTTGCTGGGGCCCAGTCGCACTCGGACTGGGCGCACGGCCGCCAAGGACCGCCAGCCTTTGCCGGCGTCCTGTCCCGGACAACGGAGGAAGGCCCGACTAGTTCTCGGTCAGGATGTGCTCGTCGTACTCGGCCTCGATCTGGCCCTTGTGCTTGCGCTCCTCGTTGGCGAGCGCGGTAAACAGCGACGACGCCTCGCCACCGAGTTGTGCGAGCCGCTCGTACAGGGCGACCGCGCCCTCCTCGCGCTTCATCGCGAGGATCATCGCTTCTTGGACGGTCATGTTCTCCCTCGCCTCGACGTCGACGAGGTGTTCGGACAGGTCGAGTTGCATCGCCTCCCCGGCGTCGCGCGCGACGATCTCGTCCGGTGTGATCCGCGAGAGCATCTCCATGTGCCCGTGCTCCGTCGCGGCCAGCTCGGCGAACACGGCCTCCACGGCGGGGTTCTTCACCTTCGCAGCCCACTCCTTGTAGAACGCCTCGGCTTCCGTTTCCTTGGCAATGGCGTAGTCGAGCGCCTCGCGCAGCTTGTCGGTCACTGGTTCCTCCTTGTCGTTGGACACCCATTATCCCACGGCCGCCGAGACAGCTCCAGTTCGCTGGCGCTACGTGCTCCGCCGAGGCCGCCACGGGATGAACGCGCTCGTCGTGCGGACGTACTCCGCGTAGCCAGGCTTCCGCTCGAGAAGGCCCTTCTCGAGCATCCGAACACCCGAGACGCGAACGAGGAGGAACGTGATCGTCAGCGGGCCGATCGCCGCCCAGCAGCCGTTCGGCACCGAGAGCGCGATAAGGAACAGCCCCCACCAGACGACTGCCTCGCCGAAGTAATTCGGGTGACGGCTGTACCGCCATAGGCCCCGATCCATCACGAGGCCCCGGTTCGCTGGGTCGCGCTTGAAGCGGGCGAGCTGCCCGTCGGCCACCGCCTCGAACAACGCGCCGGCAAGCCAGACGACACAGCCGATGATGTCAAGCACCGTCGGTCTGGCCGGTCCCCGCGAGGCGGCGACCACGACGATCGGCGCCGCGACAAGGACGAGAAGCAGCCCCTGAAGAACGAACACCCTGAAGTAGCTCGTCCATCGAAACTTCGCTCCGGCCTCGTCGCGCCACTTGCCGTAGCGCCAATCCTCGCCCTTCTTCCAGTTTCGAACGGTTACGTGGATTGCGAGGCGGCCGGCCCACACACTGACCAGTGCCAGCACCAGCAGGTTCCGCCACGTCGGATCTCTGCCGACGAGCGAGCCAACCACGGCGAGGGCGACGAAACCCGGCCCCCAAAACGAATCGACAATGCTCGCATCGCGAGCAACGAGGCTGAGAGCCCAGACGGCGGTCATCATCCCGAGGGACGTCGCGACCATCCAGCCGATCAGCGGAAGCGTTGCCATGACCCGATCCACCTGCTCTCAGCTACGGTCCCGCTCCCTCGCCCCACAGCGCGGGCTGCCCGGTGGTCTCGAGAACGGCGTGCCACAGATCTCCCTCGAGGTCGACCGACTTGCTCCGAGCGGTCACTTCGCGGATCGGCACGTGTGTGTACTCCCCGTTCCAGCAGCCGATGAGCAGGCCACTACGGCCGGCCATCCCCGCGTGGACCGCATTGCGTGCCAGGTCCGAAGAGTACACCGCGTCGCTCGGGTTCGCCGGAGCGCTGCGGATCAGGTAGCTGGGATCGATGTACTTGAGCGTGTGCCGAATCCCGCGCCGCTCGAGCGCATCGTCGATCCGCCCGCGGAGGAAGGTGCCGATGTCGAGCAGCCGGACGTTCCCGGAGGCGTCCCGCTCCGCCGGCGCATCGCCGCTCGCCATCAGATCCTGTCCCGTCCCCTCCGCGACCACGACGACGACGTGACCGTTCGCGCGCAACCGATCCGCAAGGGCGGAGAGGAAGCCGTGGGGGCCGTCCAGAACGAGCGGCACCTCGGGCACGAGGACGAAATCGGCGTCCGATTCCGCGACCGCGGCACTGGACGCGATGAATCCCGAGTGCCGCCCCATCAGCCGGACGAGTCCGACGCCGTTTCGATAGGCGCTCGCCTCCGTGTGGGCGGCGCGGATCGATTCGACGGCGATCGAGAAGGCCGTCTCGTATCCGAACGTCTTGTCGACCAGCGGTACGTCGTTGTCGATGCTCTTCGGAACACCAACGACCGAGATCGACATCTCGCGCCGCCGGGCCTCTTCGTGGACGGCGTGCGCCCCGCGCATGGTTCCGTCGCCGCCGATAACGATCAACAGCCGGATGTCCATCCGCTGGAGCGTATCGAGGACGACGTTCGGCGGCTGAGGTCCCCGCGAGGAGCCGAGGATCGATCCCCCGTCATGATGGATCCCTTCGAGAGCTTCCGGAGTCAGACGAACCGGATCGATTCCCTCCGCCGGATTCAGCCCCGCGAAACCGAATCGGAAGCCCCAGACCTCGGCGATCCGGTAGTGGCTGAGAAGCTCCAGGGCGGCCGAGCGGATCGCGTTGTTCATTCCCGGGCAGAGCCCCCCGCAGGTGACGATGCCCGCCTTGAGGCCCTCCGGTTCGAAGAAGAGGAGCTCGCGCGGCCCCGCGCGCTCGAACGCAGCGGATGTCTCCGCTGAGCCGCTCGTGCACTCCCGCGTCGTCAGCGCTCCCATCAGGACGCACTCTTCGTCGTCAACGAAGTTGTAGATTCGATCGCCCTTGATTGTCGACAGCTTCAACGGCGACCGAACCGCCGCCGGCCCCAGCGACGGCACAGCCAGGTCCATGTTCGAGTCATGACGTTCAATCCGCATGCGTCCAGTCTATCACGCCGCCGCCGACGGCGGGTAGCCAAAGGAAGGGCCAGAGGAGGGGGTCCTCCGGGCCGCAAGGAAGCTGCAGGGCGGTTCGCGTTGGTCACATGCCTCCGGTGCCCAGACTCACGGGCACTCGGCCGGTCGAGAGTCTGCGGCCACGTCCTTCCGGCGACCAGGCGGCCTGCTGGCGGAGCTCAGAGGTCCTTCTCGGGTGCGCCAATTCACCAGAGGCTGGGTTGAGTCACATCAGGGAGGGGCCCCTGATCGCCGGTGTGCAGAAGGACAGTCACCGCGGTTGCGGGGGCAGACGGCGGACGGTCGGGCAGTGCTCGTGCCGTCGCGATCCGCGGTCGCGGTCCGCTTGAGACGATGGTACCCGTCTGCCAGACGGACCACCTCAAGCCCGACGGGCTTGGCATGCGAGGTCCTTCTGCGGGACGTAGGCATGACGCATGCTGCCAGGGACGGACGTCGAGGGGCTGTAAAACGCACGTCACGCCGACGTCATTCCACCTCTCTCGAACCCCGCCGTGGCAAACGAAAGCCAGACCCGAACAGGCGGACCTTCCTCGCCAGTTGCCGCACATCGGGACCGGGCGTTCTCGTCGTCGTTGCCTCGCCATCGTTCTCCACGTACCTTATGGGTCGACTATGAAGGGGCCCCGGTGCGTCAACTGGCAGCACTGCGTCTACGCTGTGATTGGGCTTGCCGTCGGGATCGGAGTCCTCGCGAGTTGGCTGATCGTTGCCGAGTCCGAACGGGCGATGGACAACGCGCGGCTCCAGAGCCAGATCGATGCCGCAGGGTTCGCGCAGGCCGCGGAAGCATGGACCAGCGCGCAGGCGGCCGAGGCGTGGATCAGCTTGGAGGCGCGCCAGTCGTTTCAACGCGTCGTGGATCTCCTGCTCCTCGGGGAAGCCGCCTACGCACAAGTGGTGCTCGGAAGCGCCGTCATCGTCGATTCCGCCGACGAGGAGTGGTCGGCCGAGCTTCCGGTTCGCGCCCCCGGCGCTCCCGAAACGTTGGGCATCGCGGTCATCCACAACAGCCACGGAAGGCTCCTGTCCGATGTCGTCGTGCCCATCGGGCCATGGAATCCGCGGGATCCGGAAGGACCGACGAGCTTCGCTCGCGTCGGCTATGAGCTCGCGGCCCTGGCGAACCATCTGCAGACGGTTCGTCTCGCCGGAGCAGGGATCGCTGTCGCGGCGTTCCTCGTCGCGTGCACGAGTTCGGCGTTGATCCTGGCTTGGTTGGATCATCGAGCCGTTCTCCGGAGCCCGTTGGGGGGGATCATCGGCGCGCTGTCCTCCGCGCAATCCAGGGAGCCTCTCGTGCTCGATGAACAAGCGAAGCAGGTCGTGCTTCACGGGCAGCCGATGTTCCTGCCGCCCAAGCCGTTCCATATGCTCTCGCTGTTGGTGAGAGAAGAGGGGCGGGTTCTCCAGGAGCAGGAGATCGTGGGGAAGCTGTGGCCGGAGGCCGACCTCGCCGACTCACGCGACGTACGGCAGTGCGTGTACCTGTTGCGCAAGCGCCTAGACTGTCCAGTCCCGGAATGGTGTTGACAC
>CAZSNG010000014.1:0-47504 GCA_964608345.1 uncultured Thermotogae bacterium | reverse complement strand
TGAACCCCTCGCCGGTTTAGCAAACCGGTGTCTTGGACCACTTGACTACCTCTCCAAGGCGGCATTCTACCCGCGGCGCAGTGGGGGAACAACAGGGCTGCACCGCACAAGATACAAGTCCACAAGCCACCGACACGAGTTTGGGCACAGCCCAAACTCGTCCCCGTCTGCTTCGCAGACGGGCTGCGGAGGGGGCGGGATTCGAACCCGCGAGGCCTCGCAGCCTGCCGGTTTTCAAGACCGGTGGTTTCGTCCGCTCACCCACCCCTCCGGTGTCCGATTATACCGAGCGTGATGGCTGCGCAGATGCGCAGCCATCACGCGCGAGTTCGTGCTTGCACGAACTCGCGTGGGCGACGTGTGGACTTGATTCCGCCGCGAACTACGCAGCGATCAGGAAACGGTGCCCCCGCCGAGGAGGCGATCGCCGTCGTAGAGGACGGCCAGCTGCCCCGGCGTGATCGCGCGCTGCGGCTCGTCGAAGATCAGGCCGAATCGATCGTCGCCAGCGGCTCGGAAGGTGGCGCCGACGGGAGCCGATCGGTAGCGGATCTTCACGTCGAGATGGGATCCGTCTTCGGGGGTGTTACCGACAAGGTAGTTGGCATCGACGGCGTGAAGCGTTCGCCGGAACAGGTGGTCTTCCTCGCCGACGATGAGGGCGTTGCGCGCCGCGTCGATGTCGACGACGTACAACGGTCGGTCGGAAGGAACGCCGAGTCCGCGGCGCTGGCCGATGGTGTAGTTGGGCAGGCCATCGTGCGTGCCGATGCGGTCGCCCGAGAGATCGAGGATGGCGCCGGGCCGGAGATCGGCCCGATCGAAGAGGTACGTGGTTCGGCCGGACACGGCGAAGCAGAGATCCTGGCTTTCCGGCAGCTCGGCGCAGGTCAGACCGTGGCTGCGCGCGATCTCGAACACGTCACGCTTCGACAGCTCGCCGACGGGGAAACGGAGGCGGTCGAGATCCCCCCGCCTCAGTCCGTAGAGGAAGTACGTCTGGTCTTTTTGCGGATCGGCCCCCTTGCGCAGCGCCCACGTTCCGTCCGGCTCACGCGTCCGCCTGACATGATGACCGGTGGCGACGGCGTCATACCCGTTTCGCTTCGCGTACTCGAGGGCCAGCCCGAACCGCAGATGCCCATTGCATCGACCACACGGATTCGGTGTCTCCCCGGTCCGATACCGGGCGACGAAGTCGTTCAGGACGAGGCGATCAAACGCCGCACTGCCGTCGATCTCCTCCTGAGGGATGCCGATCTCCTGCGCGGCGAGCGCTGCGGCGTCGAGAGAGCAGCACTTCGTCGTGCCCGCGTAGTCGGGGGCACCGGGAAAGGACCAGAACCAGAACGTGATGCCGACAACGTCGTGCCCTTCCTCCTTGAGCAGGAGCGCGGCGACAGTGCTATCGACGCCGCCACTGAGACAGACGACGACGCGCTCGGACATCTACCCGTCTTCTCCGCTCAGCGGGACCATGCAGAGGAACTCGAACGCGTCGCTGCCGGTGTTGACGAACTGGTGCTCGTCGCTGGGCGGGACGAATGCGAAGTCGCCCGGCTCGACGGCTCGACTGCCGCCGGCGGCGTAGCGGACCTCGCCCTGTCCGGCAAGGACGTACACCTCGTGCTCCCAGGGATGCGTGTGGTACGGGCTGCATCCCCCCTGTCCGATCGTGAACTTGCGCATCGAGAAGTTCGGGGCATCCTCCTGCGGCCCGATGAGGACGCGCTTCTCGGCGTGGCGCACCTTCTCTCCGTCGTGATACAGCCGTGGCTCGATGTCTTGGCTCTTGCCGATGATGACCATGGGTTCTCCTTTCCTCAGAGCGGGCACGCGATCAACGGGACCAGCATTTCCTGCTCGGTCAGGCCGCCGTGCAGGCCCCGGAGCAGGATCGCGTCGTGATACGGATGGAAGACCCCGGCGTGGCCGGTGGAGACGACGGCGAGGTCGCCGATGCGATGCTCGATCTCCGGATGGGGTGGGCCGTCGCCGAGAAGGCCGTCTTCAATAAGGGTACGGGACTCGACGCAAACGAGGCCGTCCTCTTCCCTTCGATCCAGCTGTTTCGAGACGAGATCCTTGGATCCGTTGCGGATGTAAAGATACGATGCACGCGGCTCGCCGACCGGCGGGAGGAGAAGGCTCCGCTCGACGTTGGGCGTGTCACTCAGCCGGACGTAGTCCTCGGGCGCCATCGGGACAAACCCGTGGTCGGACGAGAGGATCAGCAACGTCTTCCCGACACGCCCGAGGAGCTCCCTGCGCAGCGCGTCGTCGATGAAGCGCCATTCGGCGAGATACGCGTCGGTATCCGGTCCTCGAACGTGTGCGATCGTGTCCAGGCCGGGCCAGTACATGGAGAGGAAGCTCTCGCCTGTTGCCCGCTCGAGAAGCTCCCGCGCCATCACGAGCATGTCGCTCAGCCCGGCGGTTGCATGCACGTGCGCGCTGCCCCGGTAGAGGGCGCGGGACAGGCCGCTTCCGGAGATGTGCTGCGGAAGAAGCGCGTGAACGTCCACGCCTTGGCTCGTCAAGCGTTCCTGAACGGTCCGGCCCGGGACGATCGTCTCGACATCGAGCCCGGCACCGAACGCGGCGTCTCCTCGACCGTTCCCCACCATCGAGTAGCGGATCATGTTGGTGATCGCCGATGTTTCGCGCAGATACAGCCGGTATCCGATCAGCCCGTGCTCGATCGGCGTGCGTCCGGTGCTGATCGAGACGAGCGAGGCGACCGTCGTCGCGGGGAAGACCGAGGTCAATGGCAGGAAGAGGCCCTCTCGACTGAGCGAACGGAGGGTCGAGGCGGGGAACTGCTCGAACAGGGACTCGATCTTCCGATAGCCGAGGCCGTCGAGAATCAGGAGAACGACATGGTCGAACTCCGGAATCTCGTTCGCGACGTCTGCCAGCGCGGGCGACGGTTCGTCGGCTCCGAATAGCCGTTCAACCAGCGCGGGGAGACCGGCGATCGAGTAGCCGTCGTAGTCCGGCAACACCGCGTGGGTGCCCCACTTCGGCGGGACCGATCGGGCGAGGAGATGCCGTTCGATGCTGTCTCGACTTGGCATGCGAGCGATTATACGCTCTTGGTCCGTGGTGGGCTTGGGGCGCGTCAGTCGGCGGTCGAGTTGCCTTCCGCTTCGTCGCCGGTCGCGTCGGCTTCCGACTCGTCGCCGGGCACTCCATTCAGCAGATCGATCAGGTCCGCGTACAGCTCCTCCGGCCAGATCGCCGGATCCCACGGAAGGTGCGCCAAGATGTCGGTGGCCTCGTCCGGAACCGGATCGAGGGCGATGAGTTCGCCGGCCATGGCGTACGTGCCGATTCCCTCCATCTGCATCGTCAGCGGGTCGTCGGGCACGACGAACGCCCCTGCGGCGCTGCCTTCGGCCGTGCCGACGGCGCGATACGGCGAGTCGCCGAGGGAGACGATGAAGAGGAACGGACCCGAGGCCGAGCCCATTGCGCTAGCAGCGAGGTCGGTGTTGTCGCTGGAACCGGCCATGCCTCCGCGTAGGGCGATCGGGATACCCTCGTCCGTTTCGCCTTCCGCCTCGAAGAGAAGCCAGACGTCGAGCGTCAGCAGTGCCGAATCGCCGAACCCTTCGCCGCGCGCAAGGCCCGTCGCGGAGAAGCCGACGCACTGCCCTCCGATGGTGAGCGAACCTGTCACCGTGAAGTCGCTCTCGATCAGAGCGGTCACTTCGGTTCCGGAGAACCACAAGACGGTCTTCCCGTCGGCCTCTCCCGTCGCGTCGAGGGTCGATTGCGCAAACGCGGACAGCGCAACGAACATCGCCACGATGCACCCAATGCCCCATTGCCTCATCGGTCGCTCCTCCCTCCTGCCTTCGCCGGGTTCCCATGATACCTAAGGGAGCTGTGGAAGCGAGCCGCGATCTTCCGGACAACACGAGAACGCCCCGCCGGTGATCGACGGGGCGCTCGCGATTGCCCCTCCGCGGAAGTGCGAAGGAGGTTGGTTCCTGTGAGCTTCGTGCGGCTAGCTCTTGTTCTCCTCACGCTCCAGATACTGGAGGATCGCGTCGACGACGAGATAGTTGATCGAACGATCACGCTTCTCGCCGAGCTTGATCAGCCGCTCGACTGGCTTCTCCTCCATCTTCTTCTGGGGAATGTAGATCGAGAGCTTGTCCAAGATTTCCTTCTTCGGCACGGAGTTCACCCCCTCCCTTCATCGGTAGAAACTTTCTGGGACGATAGCTTCACATTGCCGAAAATGAATGAACGCTCATAGCCTATCCGGCGACAAAGAGGAATCCATGGAGGTCGACAGAAAGTAAGATGGAAAAAACATGAAAAGCGACCTCACGATCCAATTTGCACCGATTCACGGGATCTCTCCGCAGCGTACAATGTGTAGAGCCATGCGAAGACAAGGAGGGGCCATGTGGACGAAGCGTACGCTCGTGGTGCTGATCCTCGGAGCTGGGTTGCTGGCGGCAGCCGGCGGATGCCTGTTCTTCTCGCGAATCGAAGCGGTGCTTGACGTTTCGGCTCCAACCGGGGTGGTTCCGCTGACGATCGCCTTCTCTGCAGACGCGTCATCGAGCACCGCAGGGATCTCGACGGTCCGCTGGACGTTCGGAAACGGGGACGAGTCGTACGAGTCGAGTGGAACCTACACCTACGAGCATGCCGGTCGGTATACCGTGACGTTGACCGTGCGAGGCGAGGACGGGGAAACCGATTCGACGACCGTCGAGATCGTCGTCGAACCCGGTATCTGGATCTGCGACGAGAACCTCGATCGGATCTACAAGCTCGACATGAGCGGCGTGGTGCTGGCGACGTTCGATCTGCCTGTCGCGGAGCCGAAGGGTCTGGCGGTGGCGGAAACCGAGGGAAAGACGTGGTTGTTCGTCTCCTGCAGCGGCGGGGGGAGGCAACGCGTTCTCCAGGTCGATCCGGTGACCGGCCTGGCCGAAGCGGAGTGTGTCGCGCCGGCGCAGGATCCGTTGTACCTCACCTACGGTGCGTCCGATCCGCGGCGGCTGTGGCACGTCGATGGACTGAGCCGCAGGATCTACGAGTTGAATCCGGCGAGCTGTCAGGTCCTCGACTCATTCGGAACGAACTACTTCCGCGCCTCTCAGCAGGTCGGCAACGAGGTCTTCCTGCAGACTCCGCAAGGGCTGTGCTGGGACGGCACCGAAGGAGGCGCAGGGATGCTCTGGTATCTGGAAGGTGAGACCGGCCTCCTGTACGCCATCGGGATCGATCCGCCGATCAACATGTTCGAGGGCACGCAGCTGGAGATCGACGATCCGCCGATCGCGGTGGACGGGACGGTGTTCCCGGTGAGTGGAATGGATGTGTACGACGGTGTCCTCTGGGTCGTCGACCGCGACGATCATGAGATCGTTCAGATCGACCCTGAGACCGGGCAGCGAACCGGCCTGCGAATCGGCGGCTTCCCCGGCGCAAACACGTCGGGACTGGCAATCCAACGGTAATCCGCACGACGAAGGCAGGCGCGCGAAGAGCTGGTGAATGACGAAGAAGGCGAGGAATAGGAGACCGATGAAGCGATCCAAGACGTTGCTGTGCGGTGGGACGGTATTCGGACACCCGGACGCCGATACGCTGCTGATCGAGGGAGGTCGGATCTCGGCGATCGGCCGACGCGAGGAAGTGGAGCCGCTCGCCGGAGACGGGGCGGAGCGGATCGACCTGCGCGGGCAATCGGTCCTGCCTGGATTCGTCGATGCGCACGTCCACCTGATGCACACAGGGCTGGTGGAGAGCGGGTGGCGGATCGATCTCGGGGAGCGGACCCGTGCGGAGGCCGTCGACGCACTGCGGGCGGCCGTCGATGCGCGAGGTGCCGCGGAATGGATCGTCGGATACGGATGGGACGAGAGTGGTTGGGAGACGCGGCGGTACCTCACGCGGGAGGAACTCGATCGCGTTGCACCGGACAACCCGGTGCTGGCGATCCGGATGGACGGACATCTGCTGACCGCCAACTCCCGCGCGCTCGAGCAGCTGCCGAGCACGGCACCGGAGCGCCTGATCGATCGGGACGCGGGGCTCCTCCGGGAGCAGGCCGTGACGGAGACGGTTGGGCGGATCGCTCCCGACCGGACCGCGGCGGCGGAAGCGCTCGATGCCGCCGCGCGGCTGTGCCACCGGCTCGGGGTGACGTCGGTGCACACGATGTCGCGGCTCCGCAACGTTCCGGATCTCATGGCCCGACGGGCGGAGCGCCGGCTGAGGGTGACGATCTGCCCGGAGGTCGCGTCGTTCGCCGCGGTCGAGTCGGTCGGAATCGGAACCGGGTTCGGCGACCCGTGGCTGCGATTCGGGGGCATCAAGGTCTTCGCCGACGGCTCGATCGGAGCCCGGAACGCCGCGGTTTCGGAACCATACCTGACCGGCGGCGTGGGGGAGCTGAATCACACGGACTCCGAGCTGATCTCGATGATCCGCTCCGCCGAGGCCGCCGGTTGGCAGACCGTGATCCACGCGATCGGAGATCGCGCGATCGAACAGGTCCTCATGGCACACGAGGCGGTGTCGTCCGATCCGGCGTGTCGTCACCGCATCGAGCACTTCGAGCTCCCGCGGGAAGGACAGATCAAGCGTGCTGCGAAGCTCGGGATGTCCGTCTGTATGCAGCCTAACTTCCTCGGGAAGTGGTCGGGGTCGGAGAGCCTGTACGTCGATCGAATCGGCGTGGAACGGGATCGGGCGAGCAACCCGCTCCGCCGCATCGTCGACGAGGGGCTCACTCTCGCGTTCGGGTCGGACGGGATGCCCATCTCGCCGTTGTATGGCCTGCATTGGGCGGTGAACGGACCGTACCCCGATCAACGGCTGAGCGTCGCGGAAGCGATCGAGCGATACACCGCTGCAAGCGCGTGGATCGGATTCGGTGAGTCGGACGTGGGGAAGGTGGAGCCGGGCATGCTCGCCGATCTGGTGGTCCTCGACGAGGATCCGCTTGACGGCCCCGATCGGATCCACGAACGGACGGTGGAGATGACGTTCGTCGGCGGCGAGGTCGCATACCTCGCGCCGGAACGAACGGACTGACCCCGCGCGAGGGGATGCCATTCGATTGACCTTCCCACACGCGGCGGCAGTGAACCGACCGAGCCGCCGCGTCCGTGACGGAAGCGGCCCAATCGATCCTTCACGCTCGCTACTCCACCGTCACGGTCTTGGCGAGGTTGCGGGGCTGGTCGACGTCGGTTCCGCGTCGCACGGCGACGTGGTATGCAAGCAGCTGCAACGGCACGGCGAACAGGATCGGTCGCGAGACCCCGTCGACGACCGGGACCGGCAGGACGTAGTCGGCGAGGCGGCCGAGCGCGGGCTCGTCGGGCTCGTCCGTGACGACGATCGTGAGGCCGTTTCGAGCCTTGACTTCCTCGATGTTGGCGAGGACCTTCGCGTACGCTGCCCCCTTGGACAGGAGAATAACGACCGGCGTTCCTTCGTCGATCAGCGCGATCGGTCCGTGCTTCATCTCGCCGGCCGGATATCCCTCTGCATGGATGTACGAGATCTCCTTCAGCTTGAGGGCGCCCTCGAGGGCGATCGGGAACAGCGGGCCGCGGGCGAGGTACAGCACGTCATCGACGCGGTGAATTCGCTCCGCGATCACGTCGATTCGGCTCTCCGCTTGGAGCCCCTCGGTGATCCGTCCGGGCAGGAGGGCGAGCCGATCCAGCTCGGCTTGAGCGGCCTCCGATGGCAGATCGAAGTGCTCCATCCCGAGGTGGATCCCAAGGAGTCCGAGGGCGGCGATCTGAGCGGTGAACGTCTTCGTTGCGGCGACACCGATCTCGATGCCGGCGCGGGTGTAGACCGAGGCGTCCGCCTCTCGATCGATCGCCGATTGCTCGTTGTTCACCAGCGCGACGATCCGTGCGCCGCGCTCCTTGGCGTGGCGTACGGCCATCAGCGTGTCGATCGTCTCTCCGGATTGGGACACGGCGACAACGAGCGTGTGTGGCGAGAGATGCGGCGAGCGAACCCGGAACTCGGAGGCGATCATCGCTTGGATCGGGACGGGCAGGACGCCCTCCCACAGGTACTCCGTCACCAGGCTCGCATGGTACGCCGTACCGCACGACACGAGGTAGACGTGGTCGAACCGATCGACGCGCCCCTCGACCCGCGGCAGGCTCACCAGGCGATCGGCCAGGCCGACCTTCTCCCGGATCGTTTCGCCGACCGAGCGGGCCTGCTCGTGGATCTCCTTGAGCATGAAGTGCTTGAAGCCACCCTTCTGGATCGCGACAAGATCCGTGGTGACGCGATGCAGAGGCCGCTCGATCTCTCGACCGGAGAGGTCGAAGATGCGGACCCCTTCGTGGGTGAGCTCTCCGACCTCGTCGTCGTCGAGGAACTGAACTGCCTCGGCCCGGCCAAGCAGGGCGGGCACGTCAGACGAGACGAACGATCCGGTGTCATCGCTCGCCAGAACCATGGGACTTCCACGCCGCGCCGCGACGATCCGATCGGGGGTATCGGAGCAGATGACCGCGAGAGCGAAGGCCCCCTCGATCTCGCCGAGCGCACCGGTCACGGCGGCTCGCAGATCTCCTTCGAAGCGCGCCTCGATCAGGTGAGCGAGGACTTCCGTGTCCGTCTCCGAGGCAAACCGATGCCCTTCGGAGATCAGGCGTTCACGAATCGGGCGGTAGTTCTCGATGATCCCGTTGTGGATCACCGCGATCTTCCCGTGGCAGTCGAAGTGGGGGTGCGCGTTCTCCTCGGTGGGCTTGCCGTGCGTCGCCCACCGTGTGTGCCCGATGCCTGTCGTTGCGGAGATGGTCCTCGTCTTGAGGTCCTCGTCGAGTTCACGAACCTTGCCGACGCGTCGGAAGCGGACGAGCGAGTCCCCTTCTAGAACCGCGATGCCCGCCGAGTCGTAGCCGCGATACTCGAGTCGCTTCAGCCCCTCCACGAGCAGAGGAACGACGTCTTCACGCCCGATGTAGCCGATGATTCCGCACACATTCCCTCCCTCTGGATCCCAGACGGGGAGTTTATCTCATGATCTGTGGCAGACCAACCGGGTCGGTGTTGGCTGCCCTCCGATCGAACTGTATAATCCAAGCCCGGTGGGGTTCTCTCGAAGGAGGACCGTAATGCGTGAGGTCGTCATCAAAGCACTTCTAGTGGATCCTTCGAACAACACGCCGGTCGTGTTGCTCAAGGATCGGCTGTCTCGGAAAGCACTACCGATTTGGATCGGCGATGCGGAGGCGATTTCGATTGCGTTCGGTCTTCAGGGGGAGGAGTTTCCTCGTCCGCTGACCCACGTGTTGATGAAGAAGATGATCGAAGACCTCGAGGCGAGTGTGGAGAAGGTGGTCATTCGAGCCGTCCAGGACGGGACGTACTTCGCGTCGATCTTCCTGAGGGACGTCCACGAGGACGTGCTCGAGTTCGACGCACGCGCCTCTGACTCTCTCGCCCTCTCGCTTCGGTCGGGTTGTCCGATCTTCATCGCCGACGAGGTCTTCAAGACGGCGGCGATCGAATCCCCGTTCGCGGACGAAGACGAGTTTCAGGAGTTCGTCGAGGAGAGCCTCGACCTCAACGAATTCCGCAAGCGCAACACCCTCTTCCGCAAGCCGGACGAGTAGCCGCTAGCCTCGAATGGTCTCCACGCCGCGCGTCGGGAGGGTGATGATCTCTTCCTCGGTCAGGTTCTGATCGAGATCGATACGTTCGACGAGAAGCGTCGTGGAGCGCTGGCCACCCTCGAAAACGACGACCTTGCGGATCAGGAACGTGTCTCGGTCGACCCAGATCATCCGCACCAGCTCGTCCGATCGGGTATCCCGGACCTCGAGGATGTAGCTTCCGCCGATCGAGGCCGCCACGTCGAGCGGCGCGATCAGGTCCCAGCTCGGCGGATGCGGTGTGCCGCTCGCCTCGCTCTCCGCGCAGAAGGAGAACGTGACGGCGCACGACTCCGTCGAGAACATCGCCGGGAAGAACGACGAGGCGGTGTCCGGCCGGGCGAAGGACGCACCGAGAACGACCGGCGAGGGAAATAGGTTCTGAGTGAAGCCAGGCACGTCCTGAACGACCTCGATCCTCACGCGGCCCGCGGTCCAATCCTCCTTCAGGCCCGCCAGGTCGAGCTGCGCCAGACCGATCGCGGCAAGGGGAAGCCCGACCCATCGTTTGATCACGACCAGGTTCTCCTGCGGCAGGTAGTGGGAGAGCTGGTCGTTCTGAATCACGAACCGCTCGTCCTTGACGGAGTCGGGTCGCAAGTATCGAACCGACAGAGCCGGGATCGGGTCGTTGAGGTAGCGTACGACCATCCGAATGGGCTCGCTCGGCTGCTGCTCCCTCGTCAGCTCGAGAACGGCCTCGAGGTCCCTGATCCGCGAGAACGCGTTCTCGATCCGCCAGATGAGCCCGCTCACCTCGGTCGGTGGGTGCTCCTCCAGGAGGTACTGATCGATCGCCGCAACGGTGACGATCAGGGCAACGAAGGCCCCGATGGCGAAGATGATGAGGCTTTGATTGTTCATTCCAGCGCATTATAATCCCCATCTGTAGGGCATTCAAACGCGATTCGGGCCTCGGGGAACGTATCGATGGAAGGGAGCGCGGATGGAACTACGTGGTATCGAGCGGGCGGAGGTTGCGGGGAAGACAATCCTGATGAGGGTCGACTACAACGTGCCGTTGTCCGAGGGACGCGTCTCGGACGATACGCGACTGCGCGCGTCACTTCCGACGCTTCACTACTTGCTCGAGCAGGGGGTGAAGATCGTGCTCCTCTCGCATCTCGGTCGACCGGAGGGGCACGTGGTCGAGGAGCTGCGGCTCGCGCCGGTCGCGACCTGCCTGTCGGATATGCTGGGAAGGCCCGTGACTCAATTGGACGACTGCGTGGGCCCCGACGTTGCGGAGGCGATTGCGCGAGGGGAGTCGGGGGACGTCTTCCTCCTGGAGAACGTGCGGTTTCACCGTGAGGAGACGACGAACGAGTCGGCGTTCACTCGCGAGCTGGCAAAGCTCGGCGACATCTATGTCAACGATGCGTTTGCCGCCGTCCATCGAGCGCACGCTTCGACGGTGGGGCTGGCCGATCACCTCCCGGCGTTCGCCGGCTTCCTGATGGTGCGCGAGATCTCCGCTCTGTCCCGGCTTGAGAAGCCCGAGCGCCCGTATCTCGCGATCGTCGGAGGGAAGAAAGCTCGCAGCAAGCTCGGCGCATTGCGCGACCTCGTGACCCGCGTCGACGAGATCCTGATCGGGGGCGCTGTCGCGTTCACCTTCCTGCGAGCGCTTGGCGCCGATGTCGGGGACTCGATTGTCGACGAGGATCTGCTCGAGGAGATTCGGGAGATCCAGGCGGAGGCGATTCGCGAGAAGACGACCATCCACCTTCCGGAAGACGCTGCGATTGCGGTCGACGTCTCGGCCGATACCGAGGTTCGGACGTGCGACGCCCGGGCGATTCCCGCCGGGTGGAAGGGTCTCGACATCGGCCCGAAGAGCGTGGAGCGGTTCTCCGAGAGGGTGCGGGCTGCGAAGACGCTGATTTGGACGGGACCGCTGGGCGCATACGAGGTGGAACCGTTCGCGACGGGCACCCGGGGGGTCGGCGAGGCCGTGGCCGGGTCCGAGGCGTTCTCCGTCATCGGCGGCGGGGAGACGGGCGAGGCACTCGCTCGGCTCGGCTTCGCCGATCGAGTGTCGTACGTCTCCACCGGAGGTGGGGCATGCCTCGCGTTCCTCCGCGGAAAGCAGCTGCCGGCACTGGAGGCGCTTCGGGTCTAGCGTTGTTGGCCTCGTCCGCGGTCGCTATAATGCCTGCGACCCACGCGGGCATAGCTCAGTGGTAGAGCATCAGCTTCCCAAGCTGAGGGTCGCGGGTTCGAATCCCGTTGCCCGCTCTCGTGCCGAGTCTCAGGTTGGTTGTTGCCCGTTCGGACAAAGGATCCCGATGACAGCCCCTCCCGAGTTGCCGTTGACCCTCGAGTCGCTTCGTTCTCGTGTCGAAGGCTGCACGCGGTGCGCGCTGCACGAGACGCGATCGAACGTCGTTTTCGGCGAGGGATCGCCGGATGCGACGATCCTGTTTGTCGGCGAGGGACCTGGAGAAGTCGAAGACAACACGGGCAGGCCGTTCGTCGGCCCGGCGGGGCAGAAGCTGGATGAAGTCCTCTCATCGGTCGAGATCGCCCGCGAGTCCGTCTACATCACGAATATCGTGAAGTGCCGGCCGCCGGGGAACCGCGTTCCGGGGAAGCCGGAGATGGAGGTCTGCTTCCCGTATCTCGAGGCGCAGATCGCTCTGATCCAACCGGCGCTGATCGTGACGCTCGGGAATACGTCGACGCAGTGGCTGCTGCCTGAGGCGCCGGGGATCACGAAGTCGCACGGCACATTCTATACGTGGCGCGGGAGGATCCTGCTGTACCCGATGTTCCATCCGAGTTACCTTCTCCGCAATCCGTCGCGGGCGAAGGGCAGCCCGAAGTACCTGACGTGGGAAGACATCAAGAAGGTGAGGAAGTGGCTCGATGAGTACGGCGCAGTTGCAGACGCATGAGGAGCAGGTCGCCTTCGTCCAAGAAGCGATCACCAAGTCCGATGAGCTCCGAAGGGACAAGCAGCACAAGGAAGCGATCACGCTTCTCGTGCAGGCGTTGCAGTACGGAATCGACAAGGCAAACCTGTACTACCGCCTCGGCAACGTCTACATCGACGGTTCCGATCTCGCTCGCGCGGAGTACGCGTACAATCGCGCGCTGGAGGTGGATCCGAAGCATGTCAACGCGATGCACAACCTCGCGGTGGTCTACAAGCGCCAGAAGAAGATCACGCAATACGTCAGGACCTACAAGAAGTCGCAGCGGATGGCGTTGCGGTACCCGAAGAACCTCGACCTCTCGAAAGGCGAGAAGCGGCGGATCCGCTTTCTCAGCGGGAGAATCCTGCTCTGGATTGCGGGTGGTTTCGGCTTGGTCGCTTTGTTGATCTGGCTGTTCGGGCGGTAGCGAGGAAGTCCTGATCCAGACAGGCGTTTGACGACCTCACAGCGATCTCGTATAGTCTGGATCGCATTCAGCGGGCATTGGAACGGGAAGCGAGGACTGCGGTTGGCCAAGAAGAGAATCTATGAGATTGCCAAAGAGCTTGGGGTGACGAGCAAGGATCTCGTTGCCAAGCTCGATGAGATGGGGATGCCTGGCCTCAAGGCGGCAAACTCCGTCGACGAAGAAGAGTACGCGCTGATCGTCCATCTGTATCAAGACGAAGATGGTGCAGCCGAGCCGGAGGCCACGGCGGCGGAGGTCGCTGAGGCGCCGGAATCTGCAGCTCCCGAGGCGCCGAAGGTAGCCGCCCCGGTGAAGCGCGAGCGCCCGGCCGGTGGTACGCCCCGCCCGCCGATCGTCTCGGTTCTAGGGCACATCGACCATGGCAAGACGACGCTTCTCGACGCGATCCGCAAGTCCCATTTGGCCGGCAAGGAAGCGGGCGGGATCACGCAGGGGATTGCCGCGTACCAAGCGGAGCTTCGCGGCCAGCGGATCACGTTCATCGACACGCCGGGACACAAGGCGTTCACCGGCATGCGCGCCCGCGGGGCTCAGGCCACCGATATCGCGATCCTCGTTGTGGCTGCGGATGACAGCATCATGGAGCAGACCGTGGAAGCGATCGATCACATTCACGCAGCGGGAACCCCGATGATCGTGGCGATCAACAAGATCGATCGGCCCAACGCCGACGTCGCCAAGGTCATGAACGACCTCGCGCAGCGGGGGATGACTCCCGAGACGTGGGGAGGCGACACGATCACGGTCGAGATTTCGGCGCTCCAGGGAGAGAACATCGAGGAGCTGCTGGAGATGATCGTGCTCGTCTCGGAGATGGAGGACCTTCGCGCCGACCCGAAGGGGCCGGTCGAGGCGGTCATCATCGAGAGTCACCTCTCTACCGGGCGCGGCCCCGTCGCGTCGGCAGTGGTTCGAAACGGCGCACTGCGAGCGAAGGACTGGGTCGTCGCCGGTGCGACGTTCGGGCGGATCAAGGCCCTGCTGGACGAGTCCGGGAACCGCATCGAGGAAGTGACTCCGGGCATGGCAGCGGAGATTCTCGGTTTCGACGACGTGCCGGAAGTCGGCAGCGAGATTCTCGTGGCGAAGAACCAAGCCGAGGCGCGCAAAACGGCACAGGGGAGACAGCGGGAGCAGAAGGGGAGGCAGGTCGTGGACCGGCCGCAGACCTTCGACGACTTCCTCGCCCAAGCCGAAGAAACGGAGACGCTGCGCCTGATCCTCAAGGCGAGTTCTACCGGCGCGCTGGAGGCCGCACGGCGGGAGATCGAAGCGCTCGATGTCGGCGATGTCGAGCTGGAGATCCTTCGCGCCGGCGTCGGAGGCATCTCCGAGAGCGATGTTCTCCTCGCGTCGCCCATCGCCGGGCAAAGCCTGGTCGTCGGGTTTGGCGTGAAGGCGGACTCGAAAGCGATGCGGATGGCCGATCGCGAGTCTGTCTCGATTCTGACGTACGAGATCATCTACGAGCTGGTCGAAGAGGTGGAGCGCGCGCTGAAGCGGAGGCTGGCTCCGGAATTCACGGAGGTTCGGATCGGCATCGTCGAGGTGCGCGATCTGTTCAAGATTCCGAGCGGTGTCGTCGCGGGGTGCTACGTCGCCGACGGCCACGTGACCCGCCGTGCTCGCGTTCGTGTCATGCGGGGTGACGAAGAGCAGCACGTAGGCGACATTGCCTCGCTACGCCGCTTCGACGACGACGTCCGCGAAGTTCAGGCGGGACGCGAGTGCGGCCTGCGCGTTCGCGACTTCGACGCCGTCGAAGTGGGCGATCGTCTCGAGATCTTCGAGATGGAAGAGGTCGTTCGCTAGGTCGCGATGGATGTCGGCCTGGCCACCCTCAGATTCCGGCTCTACGGTGTGGACTCGATCAAGGAGAAGCGCTCGATCGTGAAGCGACTGCTCGCGGACGTCCACCGACGTGGTCCCGCTTTCGCTGCGTGTGAAGCGGACGACCAGGACGACCTCCGCTCTCTGACGGTACGCGTGGCCCACTTGTCGAACGATCCTCGTTTCACCGAATCGGTTCTCGCACGGCTGCAGACCGACTTCGGGTGGGGCGACGGGTACGAGATTGCCGATGCGCGGATCGAGATCCTATGAGCAAGCGTCGTCTGTCACGGCTTCGGGAAGAGATCCAGCGAGAACTCGCCTCGATCGTCGAATTCGAGAGCCGCGATCCCGTGGTTCGCGAGGCGTTCCCGACGGTGATGGAGGTGCAGCTCTCACCCGACGCTCGGCACGCCAAGGTCTACGTTGCAGCGGGTGCCGACATCGAGCGGGAAGCGTTCCACGCCGCGCTCATGCGTGATCGGGGTTTCTATCGGAGCGAGTTGGCCGAGCGGCTGACGTTGCGGCATACGCCCGAGCTGCAGTTCGTGATCGATGAGGCGGTGGAGCGTTCGCTCCGGCTGGGAGAACTCCTTCGGGAAGACGATGAGGATTTGGGAGTCGGCTAGCCGGGTTCTGCTCTTCCCGTTCCGGCGCCCGTCCTTGCTGTTGCTCTCCGTGGTGTACTCGGGCCTGCTGTACGCAGCGGTCCTCCGCGCCGGGATTCTCGACGTTGCGAACCCCTACTGGGTCCTGAGCGTCGGCGCGCTTCTGCTGCTCTCGCCGATCTACCACGCACTGCTGCTGCCGGCGATCGAACGTGCGCTGCGAGGAGCCCCGGCGGATTGGCGCTCGGCGCTCCGCGCATGGCACGTGTCGTTTCCTCGCCTGTTCGTTGGCGAGCTTGTCGTTGGGGCTGCAGTGGTCGTCGGAGGGCTGTTGTTCCTGATCCCTGGGATCTATGCCGGGATGAGGCTGATCTACTACAAGCAGTCGATCGTTCTCGATCGCGAGCCGATAGGGGCGGCGCTTCGAGCGAGCGCACAAGCAACGGCCGATCAGCGATCGACCGTCGGGCTGTTCTTCCGCCTGGCGGCACTCTACGGGTGCATCCTCGGGCTCGACACGCTCTTCATCGCGTACGCGCCGGACGCCGCGGTGCACGTCGGATCCGTCCTCGGGAGCGCGCTGCTGCTCGTCTGGATGAACGTGCTCGTCACGACTTCCTATGTGCGAAGCCGCGACGAGGCCGAGCTCGAGCGCTCGCGTGCTACGGATCGACGGTAACGTTCTTCACCGCAGTATCGTCGGCTCCGTCGTTGTCGGTGACGGTCAGGATGGCCGTGAAGACTACCGAGTTGCTCTGCGTGTTCGTGTAGATGTGCGTGAGGGTCGGCACGGTCTGCGACGCGGTCTGGCCGTCGCCGAAGTCCCAAAGGTACTTCGCGATGGTCCCGTCGGGATCCGAGGACGCTGAGGCGTCGAAATCGGCGGAGAGCGGGGTCGGTCCCTGGTTCGGTGTTACGGTGAAGCTGGCGATGGGGCTGAGGTTTCCGAGGAAGACGCAGCCTGTGACGACCAACATCAGAAGCAGGCCGGCGCTCACCCCCCAAACAATGCGTCTCTTCATTCTTCCCCCCTGTGGTCATGAGGACTCTGTGCATCTCCATCGTCCGATTTGGGGCGACGTCATCAAGGACAAATGCCAGTTGCAGTGGGTACAAGCGAGCCGGTATAGTCGGCCGTGCCATGGCCGAATTGGATCGAATCGACGTTGGAGCCGTCGTTTCCGAGCATCCGTTCGTGGAGGTCATCCTGTCACGGCTCCGGCAGGCAGGCCACGAAGCCGTGCTGATCGGCGGCGTCGTCCGGGACGGGCTCCAACGGCGGATGGGCCGTACCGTCGCCTTCCCGCCGAGAGACATCGACATCGCGACCTCGGCGCTCCCCGATGAGGTCCGCGCCCTCTTCCCGGAACGACAGATTGTCGGCCTCGGGGAGGAGTTCGGGGTGCTCCTAATCGTCGGGCCGCGCGGCCGATCGTACGAGGTGGCGACGTTTCGCGTCGAAGGAGAGTACGACGGACGGTGGCCCGGTACGGTGGAGCTGGTCCGCGACTTGGCCGGCGACGTCAAGCGGCGGGATCTGACCATCAACGGGCTTGCAGCGACGGCCGAGGGCGAGGTTATCGACCTGGTCGGCGGCGTCGCCGATCTCGTGTCATCCCGGATCGCCGCGATCGGCGACCCCTCGGCCCGGTTCGCCGAGGATCACTTGCGCATGCTGCGGGCGATTCGCTTCACCTGTCAGATCGATGGACAGATCGACGACGAGACGGCCGCGGCCATCGCTGCCGGCGCGTCGAACATCCAGGCGATCTCGAACGAACGCATCGGGGAGGAGATCCTACGAATCCTGGGCACGCGGCGAGCGGCGAAAGGTCTGGCGTTGATGGACGATCTAGGCCTTCTGGAAGAGACCCTGCCGGAACTCACCGAGTGCAAAGGGGTCCCGCAACCGGAGGCGTATCATCCGGAGGGGGATGTCTTCGTCCACACGCTGGCGGCCGTCGAGGTCGCCGATGGGTTCGTTCGCGACCCGATCGTCAAGCTGGCCGTCGCCCTCCACGACATCGGGAAGCCGGCTGCGCTGATTCGAAGTGGCGGGGAGAACATGGGGGGGCACTGCGCCATCGGGGCCCGCGGTGCGAGGGACGTCGGGCGGCGGCTGCGCCTCCGTCGTCAGGACGTCTTCCGCCTTCACTACCTGGTGCGCCACCACATGAGGATCGCCGACTTCCCGGAGATGGGGCGAGGGAAGCAGGTGCGGTTCGTCAGCGAGGGGGAGGTCGATTCGGGGCGTCGTCCGAGCGAGCGATTCCCTCTCTTCTTCCAGCTCCTTCAGGTTCTCGTCGCGGACTGCGAGGCGAGCGTCCACCGGTCCTCAGGGTGGAGACCGATCCTTGGGGAGACTCTCGATGTCATCGAGCACATCGACATCGTTTGCGGTCTCCAGCGTGCCCGCGAAATCGTCGACGGGCATGCACTGATGGCGCTGGGAGTCGAACCGGGACCACGGCTCGGGGAGATCCTGGGTGCCCTGCACGATCGAATCTTGGCGGGTCAGATCGCGACGCGCGAAGATGCGATCGCCGCGGCTCGGGCGATGCTGTCCGAGCCCGCCGGTGAGACGGACGACGGCCGCTAACGGGACACTCGCCCTGGCCACCCTCGACTCGCCCGGCTACCTTCGACCCATCACGCCTTGCGGGAAGGGACTGCGATGGGAACGACGCTGGACATCAGCCGCGACCTCAGTCTGGATCTCGAGGAGATCATCGGGCAGTGCGTCGCGATCCTCGGGATCCGCGGGTCGGGGAAGTCGAACACGGCGGGAGTCATCTTCGAGGAACTCCTCCGGAATCGGTACCCGATGTCGATCGTCGACATCGAAGGCGAGTACTTCGGGCTGAAGGAGAAGTACGAGGTTCTCGTTGTCGGCACCGGCGACGGGGTAGAGATCGAGATCGATGCGGACTGCGCCGGCGAGATCGCACAGGTGAGCATGGAGCAGAACGTGCCTGTTGTCCTCGATCTGAGCGGCTTCCTGTCCGATGAGCGGACCGAGTTGCTGAAGGCGTACTTGTCGAGTCTGTGGAATCTGGCGGGGACGCTGCGCCGGCCGTACATCATCGGGATCGAAGAAGCGCATGAGTTCATTCCGCAGGGGGTCAAGAACGAACTCAAGGAGATGATCGCGCGGATCGCCCTTCGGGGGCGAAAACGCGGCCTTGGGGGGATCATCGTCTCTCAGCGAAGTGCCAAGGTCGACAAGGACGTTCTCAGTCAGGCGGGAATGTTGTTCCTGCATCGGGTCGTCCATGAGGTCGACATGCGTGTCTACGGCGAGCTCCTTCCGTGGCGGAAGAGCGAAGTCAAGGAGATCGTCGGCTCCCTCGACACGGGCGATTGCATCTACATGAACGGAGATCAGATCCTGCCGATCTACGTTCGCGAGAGGGAGACGTTCCATGCCGGATTCACGCCATCGCTCGAGTCGGTGACGTCTCCGGAACTGCGGAAGGTCAGCGAGTCGATCATCGAAGCAATCGAGAAGGCAAGGAGCGGCAAGCGGAGGAAGAGTGCCGAGGATGAACTGCGCGATCGCATCGCACGACTCGAAGAGGCGCTTGCGTCGAAGGACGACCGGATCGTAGAGCTGGAGGAGGTTGCGAGAACGCTTGGCTACATCAAGCTGGAACTCCCTCCCGCGGTCGCTCCGGCGCTGACGCCCGCAGGCCCGACGCGCGACGCTTCCCTGCCGTACGGATCGTATCGCCCGGTGATCGTCCGGCACGAGGAGGGAGCCGCCCCCGATGGACCGCCGCAGCGCGAGCCGGTGCTCGAGACGGTCTTCGAGGTCGAGGGGACGTCGGAACCGAGGGGACTTCCGCCCGCGGTCGTCCGACACGTCGATCGCCTGGTCTCCCGGATTGAGCGCCGAGAGTTGGCGCACCGGCGGCTGCTTGGGTTTCTGATCTCACACGCGCCGGGAACGTACTCGGTCGATCAGATCTCGGCGTGGACAGGCTTTGCTCCCGAGATGATCGAGGAGGAGCCGCCGCGAGAACTTCTCGACGCGGGCTTGATCTGTCGCGAGCGGCGGACCGACGGCGTGCACTACCGCGGCGCGCTCCGGGCATTCGTGAATCGAGAGTTCGACGTCTATCAGCCCGACATCGGCCCGGACGGCCTCCACGAGGTGACGCAGATGCTACGCGGACGGCTCTCCGCACTCGTGGAACGGGTTTAGCTAGTTCGGTTCAGCGTTTTCAGGATCCACCGCCATTGACCGTTCTCTCCGTTTCTGCTATAGTCTCGTTGGAGGAGGAAGCGGTGAAGATCAAGATCGCGGGGCGACACACCGACGCCAGTCAGGCGCTCAGAAGCTACGTCATTGAGAAGACAGAGGGGCTGGAACGCTTCTTCGATCGAATCATCAGTGTTGACGTCGTGCTTTCGGTAGAGAAGGAGCGGCAGATCGCCGACTTCCATGCGCATCTGACGAACCGCAAGGTCATCAGCGCGCGTGAGGAGTCGGGCGACATGTACGCATCGATTGACAAGGCGATCGATCGGCTCAGGCGCCAGCTGGTGAAGTTCAAGGATCACCTTCACGATGTAAGGGATCGGAGCGGAGCGGCCGCGCAGGCCGCAGCGACGGCCGAAGGGGACGCGGACAGTAGACAGATCGTCCGCTCAGAGGCGTACTTTCGGAAACCGATGTCTCCCGAAGAGGCGGCGCTGCAACTCGATGCGATCGAGAAGGATTTTCTCGTCTTCGTCAACTCGGAAACCGACCAAGTTGCAATCATTTACCACCGCCGCGACGGCAACTTCGGGCTGATTGAACCTCGAATGTAAACAGTAGTGGGGGCAGGGTAAGGGCGTGGCGAAAGTCTTATCGTTGTTTTCGGGTAGCCTGGCGAGCCGGGTAGCGACGCGCATCGTCGAACTGCATCCTGATGTTGATTGTGTCTACCTGCTTCACTTCCGATCGCCGTTTTCCAGGGAGTTCGAGGACCTGCGCCAACTGGTTCGGAACGAGTGGCCGCACGCCATCTTCCGGACGCAGTCGATCAAGAAGGAGTATCGGCGTCTCGTCTCGATCACCGAGGATGGCGCGTTCTCGCTTCCGCTCAGCTGCCGCAATTGCCGGTCCTTGTTGCTCTCCAAAGCGGCGCGCTACATGGAGCGGATCGGTGCGGACTACATCGTCTCCGGGGAGCTTCCGTGCGACAATCACAAGGCGGCGGGGCCGCTTCGGGACACGGCGAAGGAACCCGGGGTCGACGATCGCATCCTGCGCCCCCTCTGTGTCAGCGGGTCTCGAAGGAGAGCGCGAGGCCTCGACAAGTGGGTTGAACGCGATCGAGATGGGAAGCGGCCTCGAGGCGGACGCGGGGCACTGCTGAAGCTCGCGGAGCGGGTCGGATTGGACGTCGCGGATCCGATGGCTTCATGCCATCGGTGCAAGCTGATGACGCCAGGCTTCGGCGAACGGGTCGCGAGCCTGTTCAGCGAGGTTGGCTTCACGCTCAATGCCCTTCGTCTCCTCGACTTCCCGCTCTACTACAAGGTGCGACCGGACGTCAAGATCGTCTTGGCGCGCGATGAGCGGGAGAAGCGTGAGCTTCAGAACCTCTTCTTGCCGCAGGATCTGCGCGTGTATCCGGCGACGCCCCACGGCCCGATGACCCTCGTCCGAACGGGATGGGATCGAAACGGACGGGCGGATCAGCAGGCGGTCATTGGGCTCGCTGCGCGGATCACGGCCACGTTCGCGGCACCGAAGAGGACCGAGACGGTGCCCATCTATCACCGCCTCGAGAGTGAAGACGAAACGCACTTGCTGAACGCGAGCCCGTTCGAGGACCCGGAAGAGATCGCGGCGCTCGATTGCGTCGAACGGATCCCGTTGGGCGTGCAGGAAGAGGTGTCAGTCGGTTGAATTCGTGAGTGTGGCGGCTATACTCCTGCCGTTGCGTGTGGCGCGCGAGTGTTCGTGCGTCGCGAGAGGAAGGATCTGAGCGAACCCCGAGACGGGAAAGGGGTTTCTGTGTCTTTTTGTTGCAGTGGATACCGCGATGAAGGGGAGGGCTTCCGGTTTCTGTAGCGGGCCGGAGTGTCTCCTGAGAGAGTGTTGCCCGAATCGCAGCAGGGGGGCGTGGATCGTCGTCCGCCCGGAATCGAAGTGATTCGCAAAGGCAGTGGCCACGGCTCGGACGATCACAGGAGCGAGGAGCACGTAGGGAACTCAAGGAGCGCGAACAGCGATTGAGCGGCGCGGCAACGCCGAACGAGTCCCCGGACAAGGGCGCGTTGCACTCCGTCGATATCCAGTGGTGCCGCAGAACCGAGGGGAAGCACGGCCCTTCGGCTCGGACTGGCGAATCAGATCCGTCGCATCGAATGAGGTGAGATGAGTGATCTCGGGCGATGACATCAAGCGTGTGAAGCTGCAGCTGGCTCCCCCATCTGTCATTCTGAACTGGTCGCACGGCGAAATTACCGAATCGGAAACGATCAACTATCGCACCCACCGCGCCGAGCGCGGTGGGCTGTACGCCGAGGAGATCTTCGGCCCGGCCAACGACTACGAGTGCGCCTGCGGCAAGTACAAGGGCAAGAAGTACGAGGGAATCACATGTGAGAAGTGCCACGTCTTGGTGACGGATTCGTCGGTTCGGCGCGTCAACATGGGTCACATCCAGCTGGCCAGCCCGGTCGTCCACTTCTGGTTTCTCAAGGGGGTCTCGAGCCTCCTCAGCCGGCTGCTGGGGATGAAGAAGCGGGAGCTCCAGCGGATTGCCTACTACGAGACGGAGCCGATTGAGCAAGCGCTGCACATCGTAACCTCTTCCGACTGCAAGGAGGTTCGCCCGAGGGAGACGCTCCACACATCGGAAGTAGACATCCTCTCCCAGACGTATGCGTTCGAGGTCGAGCCGGCCTACTACGTGGAGGACGCTCCGAGGATTCTCTCCGAGGAGGCGGGCCGCGTGACCATCGAGGATCGTCAGTTGACCAACGGCGAGAAGGTCATCTCGGTGGTGGTTGGCTCGATCGAGTATCCGGTGGTCGGGGATACGGATCTGCTCGTCGAAGAGGGAGACGATATCGAGGCCGGAACGGTCATCGCAGAACGTCCGGTCGATGAGCTGTGCTCGAAGACCGGATACGAGATGCTGGTCGACCGGTACGGCGCATCCGTCCAGGGCATCGTGCTCGACCAGGAGATTCTCGACAGCCTGGTCTTCCTGGTGACTCGGATCAAGGACGCCAGGCTGCCACTTCAGATCGGCGACCGGCTGACGTTCCTCGAGATGCGCGCGTACAAGCGCATCTATCCCGAGGGCTTCATCGCCAAGACCGGGGCCGCCGGAATCAAGGGGTTGCTCGAGGCGATCGACTTCGACGATCTGCATCGCTCGCTGATGGAGCAGCTGCACCGCGAGACGGCGGTTGGCAATCAGCGGCGCCTCATCCGACGGTTGGAGATCGTCGATCAGCTGCGCGCGTCGGGGAACAACGCGCAGGATATGATCCTCGAGGTCATTCCGGTGCTGCCTCCCGACTTGCGTCCGATGATCCAGCTCGAAGGCGGCAAGTTCGCGACGACCGACCTGAACGACCTTTACCGTCGGATCATCAACCGAAACAACCGCCTGAAGAAGCTGATTGACATGGGCGCACCCGAAGTCATCCTGCGAAACGAGCGGCGCATGCTCCAGGAGGCGGTTGACGCGCTCATTCACAACGAGAAGAAGGAGAGTCCGATTCGGGGCCGCGACAACCGGCCGCTGAAATCGCTGTCGGAGCGAATTCACGGGAAGCACGGACGGCTCCGGCGCAATCTGCTCGGACGCCGTGTCGACTACTCCGGGCGTGCGGTCATCGTCGTCGATCCGACGTTGAAGCTTCACCAGTGTGGCCTTCCGAAGAAGATGGCGCTGGAGCTGTTCAAGCCGTTCATCCTCCATCATCTGGAGACGACGACGTTCTCCGACTTCGATGAGATCAAGAACCGGGCCCTGATGGGCGAGATGACCGAGGTGTGGGACATCCTCGATCGCCTGATCAAGGAGCAGCCGGTGTTGTTGAACCGTGCCCCGACGTTGCACCGCCTCTCGATGCAGGCGTTCGAGCCGGTGCTGGTCGATGGTGAAGCGATCCACATCCACCCGTTCGTCTGCCCGCCGTACAACGCGGACTTCGACGGGGATCAAATGGCGGTCCACCTGCCGCTGTCGAAGGAAGCGATCGCCGAAGCCCGAACGCTGATGGCCGCGCCGCGGAACATCCTGTCGCCCTCGAACGGTGAGCCGATCAGTCTGCCGACGCAGGATCCGGTCTACGCGTACTACTACCTGACGGTCGAGGTCGAGGACGGGGTGGGAGCTGGCAAGGCGTTCCACGACATCGACGAGGCGCGCAAGGCGTGCGAGGAAGGGGTCATCGCTCTGCACAGCCCGATCGTCATCCGGATCGACGGCGAGCGGATCAACACGACGCTGGGGCGGGCGGAACTGAATCTGAAGCTTCCCGAGCCGGTCCGGAACTACGGGATCGTCATGGACCGCCGCGCGATCAAGGACCTTGTGATGGAGTGCCACCACCGCTTCGGCTGGGAAAAGGCGGCCGAGGTTCTCGACAGCCTGAAGGAACTCGGGTTCAAGTACGCTACGCAGGCCGGTCTGACGATCTCGCTACCGGACTGCCTCATCCCCGAGGACAAAGAGGAGATCGTGCGCGAGTCCCTTGCGGCGGTGCAGCGAATCGAGACGATGTATCGGATGGGGCTCTCGACGGAGGACGAGCGTCGAAGCGCGGTGATCCGCATCTGGCGGCGCACCGTCGACGACGTGGAAGCCGCGACGATGGAGAACCTCCGGCAGCACCGGTTCAATCCCGTCTACGGCATCGTGACCTCCGGTGCGAGAGGCGGCCCAGACCAGGTGAAGCAGCTGTGCGGCATGCGCGGTCCGATGGCCGGACCGTCAGGCGACATCATCGAGCGGCCCGTCATCTCGAACTTCCGGGAAGGCCTCGACATGATGGAGTACTTCATCTCGACCCACGGAGGGCGCAAGGGAGCGGCCGACACGGCACTGAAGACGGCCGATTCGGGATATCTGACGCGCCGCCTCGTCGATGCGTCTTCGGACACGATCATCCTCGAGATCGATTGCGGTACGACGCAGGGGATCGACATCGATCCTCTCCGGTTCAGCCGAACCGAGGTCATGGAGTCGATCGAGGACCGGATCTACGGGCGGGTCACGGCGCAGCCGGTGGTCGATCCGAGCACCGGCGAGATCCTGGTCGAGGCGAATCAGTGGATTACCGCGGAGATTGCCTCGCGCGTCGGCGGACTCGTGTGCGAGCTGCCGCTTCGCAGTCCCGCGCAGCGAGAGCGCCTGATTGGCACGAAGACCGTCGAAGAGGTTCGTGATCCGAAGAGGCAGCGCGTGATCATGCGGGCGGACGAGCTGATCACGCCCCGACTGATCGAGTCGCTCCAGAAGGCGGGAATCAAGACACTTCGTGTCCGCCCCCGAATCGCGATCCGTTCCGCGATGACGTGCGAGACCGCGAACGGGATCTGTCAGTTGTGCTACGGATACGACATGAGCAACCACCGTCCGGTGGAGATGGGGACCGCCGTCGGGGTTATCGCCGCCCAGTCGGTTGGCGAGCCGGGAACGCAGCTGACAATGAGAACGTTCCACACCGGCGGAGTTGCCGGCGAGGACATCACCCAGGGACTCCCCCGGGCCGAGGAGCTGTTCGAGGCGCGCAAGACGATCAAGAGCGGTGAGGCCGGCCTTTCGCCGCTGGACGGGTATGTCACGGATATCTCGACGATCTCCAGCGGAGAGGACCAGGTGGAGGTCACCGGTGACCTCCGGACCGTGCGGATCCCGTCGCCGCTCGTAAAGGCCGAGGTTGGGGACGAGATCGACGCGTCGGCGATGATCGACGCTGCGAGTTCGTGCGCCGGCGAAGCAGTGTTCGTCGACGTGGCGAAGGGTGGTCAGGAGCTGCTCGTTATCGATGTCGCGAACGGGGACCGATCGTATCTCCTTCCGCCGGTCGCGCGGCCGAAAGTCGAGACCGGCGATCGCGTCTCCGAGGGAGACGCGCTGACGGAACGGTTCAACATCGAGGGCGTCGTGGCCGATCGGCGAGGTACTGTGCAGCTGTCGGAGGAGAAGGACCGGAGCTTCGCTCTCGTCGACGAGGACGGAGGCGTTTTCGAGCATGAGATCCCCTACGGCGCACGGCTGATGGTCGAGGTGGGGGCGACGGTGCAGGAGGGTGATCATCTGACGTCGCGTTCGAAGCCGATCTTCATCGCAGCGGAGGGCGAGGGGACGGCGGAAGTGCTCGCTGATCGGATTGTGGTCTTCAATCCGGACGGGCTGGCGCTTCGCATCCCGCTGACAAGCGATCTGAAGGCGCTGAAGCGACACGGAGACAAGGTGAAGTCCGGCGAGCAACTGGTCGCGCTTGAGCTGGCGCACGAGGGACAGGTGCGCGTCGATGCGATCGAGAAGCGGCGGGGGATTGCCACGGTGCACTTCCAGCCGAAGAGCGTCGTGAAGATCGACAAGGCGGTGACGGTTCGGGTCGGGGACAAGGTCGAGGAAGGGGATCTGCTGACCAAGGGCGTCGTCGCACCGCACACCCTCCTCGAAGCCGCGGGCGTTCAGAAGGCACGGCAGTACCTGATGGACGAAATCCACAAGGTCTACAAGCAGCAGGGTGTGGACATCAACGACAAGCACCTCGAGGTCATCATCCGGCAGATCCTGAACAACGTCCGGATCATCGACCGCGGGGATTCGCGGTTCCTGATTGGCGATCTCGTGACTCTGGAGGAGTTCCGCAAGGAGATCCGCGATCTTGTCGCGTGGAACGAAGAGGCCGAGGTCTTGCGAAACGACGCGATCGGAGTTGCTCTGGCGGAGGACATCGCAGCCGGAGGTCATATCGTCGCGACGGCCGGCGCGACGCTGAGCCAGGAAGCGATCTCCAGAGCGGGCCGGCTGGGCGTCGAAGTCGTCCGGATCCAGCGCGATGAGAAGGTCATCGAAGTACCGATCGTCTCGAAGGAGCTGCCCGACGGCGAGCGGGAGCTGCTCAGGATTTCGAAGGCAGCGCTGCAGACGAAGGGATGGCTCTCGGCGGCGTCGTTCCAGCGCACGACCAAGGTCCTCTCCGAGGCCGCGTTGCGGGGAGAGGTCGATGATCTGAGCGGACTGAAGCCGAGCATCATCGTGGGGAAGAGGATCCCTTCGGGGACCGGATTCGCGATCTCCGACCGACTGGCGGAGACGGCCGAAGAGGACGAGGATCTCCTCGATCCGGCGGCCGCAGTGGTTCCCGTCGGCGAGGAGAGCGCGGGGCAGAACTAGCTTGAACGTCACCCAGGCGGCACCTATAATCCGCCCAACTCAGGAGAGAACATGCCAACGATAAACCAGCTGATCCGCAAGGGGCGAAAGCCGAAGACGAAGAAGAGGAAGGCTCCTCAGCTCGACGCGTGCCCACAGCGACGCGGGGTTTGCACCCGTGTGACCACACGTACGCCGAAGAAGCCGAACTCCGCGCTTCGAAAGGTGGCCCGTGTGCGTCTGAGCAACGGCAAAGAGGTTACGGCGTACATCGGAGGAGAGGGCCACAACCTTCAGGAGCACTCGATGGTGTTGGTCCGAGGGGGACGTGTGAAGGACCTGCCGGGTGTTCGCTACCACGTGGTGCGGGGGACGCTCGACGCCGAAGGTGTCGAAGGCCGTCGACGGGGTCGCTCCAAGTACGGTGCGAAGAAGAGCTAGGAGAGCGTGATGAAGATACCGGGAAGGGACGTTGCTCCCGATACGCGACACAACAGCAAGCTTCTTGCGAAGCTGATCAACTACGTCATGCAGGACGGGAAGAAGGCGATTGCTCAGCGCGTCGTCTATTCCGCGATGGGCATCGTCGACGAGCGGAGCGAGTCCACGTCGCTCGACTCGTTCAACGAGGCCGTCACGAACTGCTCTCCGAGGCTCGAGGTCCGCACGCGGCGCGTCGGTGGTGCGAACTACCAGGTGCCATACGAAGTCCCGGTGGATCGACAGGTCGCGCTTTCGTTGCGCTGGATCGTCTGGGCTGCACGTGAGCGCGGCGAGAACACGATGGCCGAGCGCCTTGCGGGGGAGATCCTCGAGGCCGCGCGCAAAGAGGGCAAAGCCTACGGCAAGCGCCTTGACTCCCATCGTATGGCCGAGGCGAATAAGGCCTTCGCTCACTACCGCTGGTAGGGTAGCGCTCTTTCGCCGCTTCCGCTGTTCGAACGACGAAGTGAGGGCGCCATGCCAGATGCTGAGACGGTAGATCTAGCCCGAATTCGAAACATCGGCATCATGGCGCACATCGACGCGGGGAAGACCACCGCGACGGAGCGCATCCTCTACTACGCCGGGCAGATTCACAAGATGGGCGAAGTCCACGAGGGTGACACCGAGATGGACTGGATGGCCCAGGAGCGCGAGCGGGGGATTACCATCACGTCGGCCGCCACAACCTGCCCGTGGCTGGACCACACGATCAACATTATCGACACACCGGGCCACGTCGACTTCACCGCCGAGGTCGAGCGAGCGCTGCGCGTGCTCGACGGCGGCGTCGTGATCTTCTCCGGCGTCGAGATGGTCGAATCACAGTCGGAGACCGTGTGGCGGCAGGCCGACAGATACGCTGTCCCGCGCATCGCTTTCGTCAACAAGCTCGATCGGGTCGAATCCAGCTACGCGGAGACGGTCGAGATGATCGAGGAGAGGCTCGGCGTTCGTGCTGTCCCTCTCATCTGCCCGTATCGTGACGAGGATCGGCGTCTTCTCGGGCTGGTCGATCTGGTGAACTGCGAGCTGCTCACGTGGGATCAGGATTCTCTCGGAGCGACATTCGCTCGCGGTGAGATCCCTGCCGTCGTGGCTGATGAGTGCGAGCGGCTGCGCGAGCTCGCACTCGAGCGGGTCGCCGAGGTGGACGATCGCGTCATGGAGCTGTTCCTCGCCGGCGATGACGTCTCACCCGCGCTGTTCCACGAGGCGCTTCGCCGAGGATGCCTCGACGAGGGGCTCATCCCCGTCATTGGGGGCACGGCGTTTCAGAACCAGGGGATCCAGATGCTGCTCGACTCGATCGTTCGATACCTCCCGGCGCCGACCGACGTGCCGCCGGTCCGGTCCGCAGACGGCGAGCAGGAGCGGGGCGCCGACCCGGAGGAGCCGTTCTCCGCGCTCGCATTCAAGGTCGTGACCGATCGGTACGCCGGTCGGCTCGTCTTCGTCCGCGTCTACTCCGGGAGCGCCGAAGTCGGGGCGCACGCCTACAACGCCTCGGTCGAGAAGGGGCTCCGGCTGTCGAAGATCTTCCGGATGCACGCCAACCGGCGAACCGAGATCGAACGGATGCAGGCGGGAGACATCGTGGCGATCGTTGGATCTCAGCCGGTTGCGACCGGGGACACGCTGTGCGATAAGGCGTCGCCGATTCTTCTGGAGAAGATCGAGTTCCCCGAGCCGGTCGTGTTCGTCGCCGTCGAGCCGCGCACCGAGGCGGAGTTTGACGAGCTGATGGACGGATTGACGAAGCTTTCGCACGAGGATCCGACGTTTCACGTGAGGCTCGATGAGACGACGAACCAGACGATCATCGCCGGGATGGGCGAGCTCCACCTGGAGGTGCTCGTGCGGCGGCTCCGGGAGGAGTTCGGTCTGACGGTTCACGTCGGTCAGCCGCAGGTCGCGTATCACGAGACGCTCGGTTGCCCGATCGAAGCCGAAGAGCGATTCACGAAGCAGACCGGTGGCCGGGGGCAGTACGGACACGTGAAGGTTCGATTGGAGCCTCAGGAGCGAGGATCCGGGATTCGATTCGATTGCACGGCCCCCGAGGCGGAGATCCCGAAAGAGTACCGAGGCGCCATCGAAAGCGTCGTTCGAGCGACGTTGACAAACGGGCCGGTGGCCGGTTATCCTTTGGCCGATATCGGAGCCACCTTGTTCGGTGGGTCATTTCATCCGGTCGACTCGTCTGAGATCGCGTTCCGGGCTGCGACCTCCGAAGCGTTGCGCAAAGCGTACGGAGCGGGGTCGTTTGAGCTGCTGGAGCCGATCATGGAGGGAGAAGTCATCACTCCGGGCGAGTACTTGGGTGAGGTGATGGAGGACCTGGCGCGCAGGCGCGGGGAAATCCGAGAACTCCTGTCACGGGAGACCGTGCAGATACTGCGCGTAGCGGTTCCGTTGGCAGAGACGTTCGGGTATGCCACGCGGCTGCGTTCTTTGACCCAGGGGAGGGCGACGTACTCGTTGCGCGTAGCGGAGTACGACTTGGTTCCCGAAGGGTTGAAGGAAGAGATCATTCGGAGTAGAGGGTACTAGGCATGGCGAGAGAGAAGATACGAATCAAGCTGCGTGGATACGACCATGAGTTGGTCGAAAGCTCGATCCACAAGATCGTCGAGTCGGCGAAGGAAACGCGAGCGAAGATCTCGGGGCCGATTCCGCTGCCGACTCAGCGTCGCATCTACACTGTGCTGCGATCTCCGCACATCGACAAACGGTCGATGGAACACTTCGAACGTCGGATTCACACTCGGCTGCTGGACATCAAGGAGCCGACCTCGGAGACGATCAACTCGCTTATGGACATCGAACTCCCGACGGGGATCGATATCGAAATCAAACTCTAGAGCCGACGGAACAAACGGAGGGAAGCGGACGATGGCACAAGGGATCCTTGGGCGTAAGATTGGGATGACCCAATTGTTCGTCGAAGACTACGCGGTCGGGGCGACCGTCGTCGAAGCGCAGCCATGTACGGTGGTGCAGATCAAGACGGTGGAGTCCGACGGATACAACGCCCTTCAGCTCGGACACGGGGAACTGAAGGAGTCGAAGGCGACAAAGCCGCTGCTCGGACACTACCGGAAGGCGGAGCTCGCTCCGCACCGCAGGCTGTTCGAGGTTCGGATCGACAACCCGGAGGAGTACACCGTCGGGGACGTCATCGGGGTCGACATCTTCTCCGAGGGGGAGAAGATCAACGTCGCCGGCGTCTCGAAGGGACTCGGCTTCCAGGGAGTCGTCAAGCGGTGGGACTTCGCCGGCGGACCGAAGACACACGGTTCGCACTTTCATCGTCGTCCCGGGTCGATCGGAATGTGCGTCAAGCCGGGACGTGTCATGAAGGGGAAGAAGATGCCCGGCCATACCGGTGCACGGCGTGCGACGGTGAAGGGACTACAGGTCCTGCGAGTCGACGCGGAGCGGAATCTCTTGGTGCTGAAGGGATCCACGCCGGGTTCGCGCGGAACGATCCTGGAATTGGGGAAGCAACATGGCTGAGGCAAAGCTGTACCAATTCGCCGGCGAGGGGAACCCTCAGGCGCAATCGCTAAGCGAACACCTGTTTGGCGCGACGGTCAACCAGGACCTGCTGTACCGCGCGGTCCGGATGCAGCTGGCAAACCGCCGGCAGGGAACGCACTCGACGAAGACACGCGGCGAAGTTCGTGGCGGCGGACGGAAACCGTGGCGCCAGAAGGGCACCGGCCGTGCCCGCGCCGGTTCACGTCGCTCGCCGCTGTGGGTCGGGGGTGGGACGACGTTCGGTCCGAAGCCGCGCTCGTATGATACAAAGCTGACGCGAAAGATGAAGCAGGGGGCGCTCACCTCCGCTCTGTCCGACCGGGCAAACGACGAGCGCTTGACCCTGATCGACCGGATCGGCTTCGAGGAGCCGAAGACGAAGGCGGCCGTCGCGCTGCTCGAGCGTCTGGGCCTATCGGACAGCACGTTGGTCGTCGTCGGATCGTCGGAGTACGGCCGACCGGTCAAGAAGTCGTTCACGAACCTCCCTCGGGTGAAGTGCATCGCCTGCGGGGGGCTCAACGTTTATGACGTCCTTCGCCACGATCACCTGCTGATGACGGTGGGCGCGGTCGAGGAGCTGGAAGAGAGGTTCCGGACATGACGAGGTACGCGCATCCCGAAGACGTCCTGATCGCTCCGATCCTGACCGAGAACACGTGGCAACAGATGGAGGATCGGAAGTATGCGTTTCGGGTGGCGCTCGGCGCGAACAAGATTCAGATCAAGAAGGCGGTCGAGGATCTGTTCAAGGTTCACGTGGAGAAGGTGTGGACCGCGAACATGAAGGGCAAACCCCGACGCGAAAGACTCAGTCAGCTCCATGGTCGGACCTCGCGGTGGCGAAAGGCGATTGTACGCCTCGCCCCCGGCGACCGGATCGACATCATGGGAGGGTAGCGATATGGCGCTCAAGCGATACAAGCCGACGTCCCCGGGCCGCCGTCACGCGGAGCATCCGGACTTCAGTGATCTGTCGAAGGTGGCTCCCGAGAAGAGCCTGCTCCGGCCGATCAAGAAGACGGGCGGACGCAACAGTCAGGGACGGATTACGTCCCGATGGCGGGGCGGGGGGCACAAGCGTCGATACCGCCTGATCGATTTCGCGCGGGACAAGGAAGGAATCCCGGCGCGCGTTGTGACGCGCGAGTACGACCCGAACCGCTCGTCGTGGATTACGCTGCTGCACTATGCCGACGGCGAGAAGCGCTACATGCTCGCTCCGATGGAGCTGGCGATCGGCGCGCGGGTCGAGGCCGGGGAGACGGCGGAGATCCGCGTGGGAAACGCGATGCCTCTGTCACGAATCCCGCTCGGTTCGGTCATCCACAACCTCGAGTTCTCCCCCGGCAGTGGTGGGAAGATCGCCCGCTCGGCCGGTACGTCGGCGAAGCTGATCGGCAAAGAGGGGAAGCGGGCCCATGTGCGATTGCCGTCGGGCGAGGTGCGAATCTTCCTCACCTCCTGCCGCGCGACGATCGGCGAGGTCTCGAATCCCGACCACAAGAACATCAAGCACGGCAAGGCGGGGCGCGTGAGGCACCTCGGGCGCAAGCCCCGAGTGCGCGGCGTCGCGATGAATCCGGTCGATCACCCGCACGGCGGTGGAGAGGGACGCGCGCGTGTCGGTCGTCCCCAGGTGTCACCGACCGGCAAGCTGGCCAAGGGCGGTCGAACCCGAAAGAAGCGCAAGAAGAGCAGCGCCCTGATCGTGCGCCGCGCCGGCAAGGGTCGCCGGTAAGAAGGAGCTGAGGAATGCCGAGGTCGACGAAGAAGGGGCCGTATGTGAAGGAGAGCCTTCAGAAGAAGATTCAGCGCGCGAAGCGCGGCGACATCACGGAGATTACCACGTGGTCGCGCGCTTCGATGATCACGCCGGAGATGGTCGGACTGACGATCAAGGTGCACAACGGCAAGGTCCACGTGCCGGTCTACGTCGTCGAGAACATGGTGGGCCACAAGCTGGGAGAGTTCGCGCCGACGCGAACGTTCCGAGGCCACGGTGGGATGAAGAAGAAGCGGGCTCCCGGCCTGACGTAGGAGAGGAACAATGGAAGCACGGGCAATCTCGAAGTACGTACGCATCTCGCCGCGGAAAGCGCGTCTGGTCATCGACGCGATCCGCGGGAAGGGCGTGAACGAAGCGCTCCGGATCGTCTACCTCTCGACGAAGAAGGCGGCGACGCCGATCCGCAAGACGCTCGAGTCTGCGATCGCGAATGCCGAGAGTAACTTCGATGTCGATGTGGACGACCTGCGCATCGTCAAGGCGACGGTGGACATGGGAAGGGCGCTCCGCCGAATGAGACCCCGTGCCTACGGGCGGGCGGACATCATCCGCCGGCCGACGAGCCACATCACGATCGTCGTGGGCGACAGGGAGAGTGAGACGTAATGGGCCAGAAAGTCCATCCGATTGGGTTCCGAGTCGGGGTCAACCGCAAGTGGGTCTCGAATTGGTTCAACCCCGCACTGGCTCCCGAATACATCGCCGAAGATCGGCGGATTCGTGAGTTGGTGTACGAGCGGTATCGACGCGCGTCGGTGTCTGAAGTGAACATCGAGCGGTCGAAAGAGGATCGAGTCTCGATCGTGATCCGGTCCGCACGTCCGGGCATCATCATCGGACGCGGCGGCAGCGAGATCGAGAGGCTCCAGGCGGCGCTGGAGAAGCTGACCGGCCGCATGGTGAAGATCTCGATTCAGGAGATCGACCGCCCGGACCTCGAGGCGCGCTTGGTCGCCCAGGACGTAGCGATCCAGATCGAGAATCGAACCGCGCCCGCTCGAGCGATGAAGGAAGCGATGCGGCGCGTGATGGGAGCCGGCGCCGAAGGCATCAAGATCAAAGTCAGCGGACGACTGGGCGGAGGGGACATCGCCCGTTCGATCACGATGAAGACCGGACGGATCCCGCTGCAGACGCTCCGTGCCGACATCGACTACGGATTGGTCGAGGCTCGCACCAAGTACGGAAACATCGGCGTTAAGGCGTGGGTGTTCCGTGGCGAGCGACCCCACCGCAGTCAGCGAGACGAGGTAGGCTAACATGGCACTTCTCTTTCCCAAGCGCACCAAACACCGCAAGACGCACCGCGGACGTCGTCGAGGCAAGGCAACCCGCGGGGGGCAGGTCGAGTTCGGCGAGTACGGCATCCAGTCGCTCGAGCCGGCATGGATCACTGCGGCACAGATCGAAGCCTGCCGAACGACGATCGCTCGAACGACGCAGCGCGGTGCGCGGATCTGGATCAGGATCTTCCCCGACAAGCCGATCACAAAACACCCGGCGGAAGCGCGCATGGGGAAGGGCAAGGGCGCCGTCGACCATTGGGTCGCGTCTGTACGCCCGGGCACGGTCCTGTTCGAGATCTCCGGAGTCGAGGATCGGCAGGCGAAGCGGATCCATGAGCTCGTCGGGCACAAGCTGCCGATTCGAACGCGGCTGAAGCGCCGCATTGTGCTGGGGGGAGAGGTATGAGGGCGACGGAGCTGCGTGAGCTGACGGTCGACGAACTCGAGCAGCGGGAGGCGGAGCTGAAGCGCAAACTGTTCAACCTTCGCTTTCAGCGTGCGAGTGGCGAACTCGACAACACGGCCGAGCTCAAGAAGACGCGCCACGACATCGCCAGGGTCATGACCGTGATCAGGGAGAGGGCGCAGGAGGCGACGCGATGAAGAAGGTAAAGGTCGGGCGGGTCGTGAGCGATCGCATGACGCAGACGATCGTCGTCCGCGCGGAGGAGCGGCGCCTGCACCCGCGGTATCGCAAGCACATTCGACGGCACTTCAAGTTCCACGCGCACGATCCGCGCGAAGAGGCCGCGATCGGCGACTTGGTTCGAATCGAGGAGTGCCGGCCGCTCAGTCGACTGAAGCGGTGGCGGTTGATCGAGGTCGTTGAGAAGGCGGAGGGTTAGCCATGATCCAGATGCAGACCATGCTCAAGGTTGCGGACAACTCCGGCGCAAAGGCCGTTCGCTGCATCAATGTGCTGGGACCCTCCAACCGACGGGTCGGCAAGATCGGCGACATCGTCGTCGGCTCGGTCCGAAAGCGTCTGCCGACGAGTGACATCGAGAAGGGGCAGATCGTGCGTGGCGTGATCGTTCGGACGCGCCGCCCATACCGCCGAAAGGATGGAACCTACGTCCGCTTCGACGACAACGCGATCGTGTTGATCAACGCCCAGGGTGAGCCGGTCGGGACGCGCGTATTCGGTCCTGTGGCGCGAGAGCTGCGTGACAAGAAGATGATGCGAATCATCTCCCTGGCGCCCGAGGTCTTGTAGGAGAGCGACCATGAAGAAAGTACGCAAGGGAGATCGTGTTCAGGTCGTCGCCGGAAACGATAGCGGGCGAATCGGCCGTGTCCTGTCGGTCATCCCGGAGAAGAACCGGATCATTGTCGAGAACGTGAACATGATTACGAAGCACCAGCGAGCGACACAGAGCCTTCGACAGCCGGGAATCATCCAGCGCGAGGGGACGATCCACGTCTCGAACGTGCTGCCGATCTGTCCCGAGTGCGACGAGCCGACCCGCGTCGGTTTTGCCGAAGTCGAGGGGCGCAAGATGCGCCGCTGCAAGCAATGTGGGGAGATCTTCGAGTGACGATGCTACGAGAACGATACCTGGAAGAGGTTGCTCCCAAGCTGAGGGAAGAGCTGGGACTGGCCAACGTGATGGAGACCCCTCGTGTCGTGAAGGTGGTCATCAACATGGGGGTTGGCGACAAGGACAACCCGAAGGTGCTCGAGGGCGCTGTGGGCAACTTGTCGAAGATGACCGGCCAGAAGCCGGTCGTCACCAAGGCGCGGAAGTCGATCTCCGACTTCAAGCTGGTGCAGGGCGACCCGATCGGTTGCATGGTGACCCTGCGCAGGCGGCGCGCGTACGAGTTCCTGAATCGGCTGTTCAATGCGGTCCTCCCGGGGATTCGGGATTTTCGCGGGCTGAGCTCGGGAGCGTTCGACGGACGGGGCAACTACACACTCGGGCTGAGCGAGCAGATTACGTTCCCCGAGATCGAATACAACGAGATCGTGAAGTCTCAAGGGATGGACATCACGATCGTGACCTCGGCGCGAACGGATCGCGAAGGGTACGCGTTGCTCATGGCACTCGGATTCCCATTCAAGGACTAGGGGGCGAAGATGGCGCGAACATCTCTGATCGTGAAGTGCAAGAGGACGCCGAAGTTCAAGGCGCGATCGTACCATCGCTGCAACCTGTGCGGTCGCCCTCACGGATACATCCGTGACTTCGGGATCTGCCGGCTGTGCTTCCGCAAGTTGGCGCACCACGGCGAGATTCCCGGAGTGAAGAAGGCAAGCTGGTAGGTAGGGGGAGACGATGATTCCATACCCGATTGGCGACATGTTGACGCGTATTCGAAACGCGAATCGCCGATTCCATGCGGACGTGACGATGCCCCACTCCAAGATCAAGGAGTCGGTCGCCCGGATCCTCGAACAGGAAGGGTACATCGAGGGGTTCGAGGTCATTGAGCGTGAACCTCAATCCGAGCTGTGCATTCGGCTCAAGTACAAGGGCGAGCGGACGTCGGCGATCCAGGCGATCAGCATGATCCGCCTCGTCAGCAAGCCGAGCCGACGCGTGTACGCGGGCAAGGGCGAGATCCCGCGACCGCTGGCCGGAATGGGGATCTCGATCGTCTCGACGTCGCAGGGAGTCCTGTCGGGCAGAGAGGCGCAGGCACGGGGGATCGGTGGCGAGGTCCTCTGCGAGGTCTGGTAGGGAGAGAAGAAGATGTCCAAGGTTGGCAAGGTTCCGATTGCGATCCCCGACGGCGTGAAGGTCTCCGTCGGCGCGGGCACGTTTACGGTCGAAGGGAAGCATGGCCATCTCGAGCAGCCGTTCCGTTCCGACATGGTCGAGATCGTCGTCAGTGACGGCGAAGCGACGGTCACGCGCCGCAAAGAGGGCAAGGAGTATCGCGCCTTCCACGGCCTGTACCGAAGCCTGTTGGCGAACATGGTGCACGGCGTCTCGGAGCTGTGGGAGCGAGGATTGCTCGTACGCGGCCTCGGGTACCGGGCGCGCCTTCAGGGGACCACGCTGACCCTCGATCTCGGGTACTCGACGCCCAAGGAGTACGAGCTCCCGGCGGGTGTCGAGGCGGAGCTTCCGAACCCGAACGAGATCATCCTTCGTGGCGCGGACAAGCAGCAGGTAGGGCAGGCCGCGGCGAAGATCCGGGCGCTACGGAAACCGAACGTGTACGACGGCAAAGGGATCCGCTACAGGAACGAGCAGGTCATTCAGAAGGCCGGCAAGCTCGGCGGCCCTGGGGCCGCAGGCTAGGGAGTGTGAGGGCGATGGCAAGATTCAATCGAGCCGCGGAGCGGCTGAAGAGGCACAGACGAATCCGCAGACGAATCCGCGGAACGAGCGACCGGCCTCGCCTCTGCGTAACCAAGACGCTACGGCACCTCCGCGCGCAGGTAATCGACGACGACACTGGACGCACACTGGCGCAGGTGTCGACGCTTGAGCCGGCGATTCGCGGAGAGATCTCCGGAGCGAATGTCGCCGCGGCCGAGAAGCTGGGAACGATTCTGGCCGAGCGGGCGTCCGAAAGCGGCATCGAAGCGGTCGTGTTCGACCGCGGTGGTCATCCGTATCACGGGGTGATTTCCGCTTTCGCGGAGGCATGTCGCAAAGGGGGATTGCGATTTTGAGAACCCACGACGAGTTTGAGAATGAGATCATCGACATCCGTCGCGTGAGCAAGGTCACCAAGGGTGGCCGGAACTTGCGGTTCCGCGTCACGATCGTCGTCGGCGACAAGGACGGCCGAGTCGGCGTCGGCGTCGGAAGCACGACGGAGATCCCCCGCGCGATCCAGCAAGCGATCCGTGACGCGAAGAAGAACCTGATTCGCGTCAACATGGAAGAGAAGACGATTCCGCATGAGGTGACCGGGCGGTTCAAAGCCGGGCAAGTGCTGCTGAAGCCGGCCCACCCCGGAACCGGAGTCATCGCGGGGACGACGGTCGGCGCAATCTGCCGGCTGGCGGGAATCGACGACGTCCTGACGAAGTCGATCGGGACGACGAACCCGCTGACGTTGTCACGGGCAGCGATCAACGGGCTTTCTTCGCTACGCAACCGCCGCGAGATTGAAGAACTGCGAGGCGTTGCGATCGGGCAGGAGGTTTCGGATGAGGCTTGAGGATCTTCGCCCGACCAAGGGAAGCACGCATCGTCGCAAGCGCGTCGGGCGGGGCTACGGATCCGGCCGCGGTGGTCACGAGAGTGGGAAGGGCACGAAGGGCCAGAACTCTCGCAGCGGTGGCGGCGTCCGGCTCGGCTTCGAAGGTGGACAGACGCCGATCTGGATGCGGTTTCCGAAGAGGGGATTCCGCAACTACACCCGAACCGAGTATGCCTGTATCAACGTCGACACCCTCGATGCGCGGTTCGACGCGAACGCGGAGATCGACCTGAAGATGTTGTTCGAGAACGGCCTTCTCAAGGGCCGGATCGAACGCGTGAAGATCCTCGGACGGGGTGAGCTGACGAAGCCGTTGACCGTTCGCGCGCAGCGATTCACCGCGGAGGCGAAGCGCAAGATCGAAGCCGCAGGAGGAACTGCCGAGGTGATCTACTAGCGATGTGGGAGAAGTTTGCCAGCCTGTTCAAGGTCCCCGAGCTGCGGAAGCGCATTCTGTTCACCCTCGGAGCGATCATCATCGTCCGTCTCGGGACGCACATCACAGTTCCCGGCGTCGATGCGGAGGTGCTGCGCAGCTTCTTCGCCCAGCAAGAAGGCGGGTTGTTCGACTTCTTCAACATGTTCACGGGAGGCGCGTTGCAGCGGTTCTCGCTGTTCGCTCTCGGCGTGACGCCCTACATCAACGCGTCGATCATCTTCAGCCTGTTGACCTCGGTCATTCCGAAGCTGAAGGAACTCCAGCAGCAGGGGCGCGAGGGGCGGCGGAAGATCACGTCCTACACGCGTTATACGACGGTCGCGTTGGCGATCGTCCAGGGCGCGGCGATGACCTCGCTCATCCGCAGCGCGATGCCCGCGGGCGCAGGGATCTGGTTCTACATCACGACGATCATCTCGCTGACGACGGGGACGATCTTCTTGATGTGGCTCGGTGAGCGGATCACGGAGAACGGGATCGGCAACGGGGTCAGTATGATCATCATGATTAGCATCCTGTCCCGGTTTCCGGCCAACCTTCGACAGCTGTGGACCGACATCAGCACCGGGACGGTGCATCCGATCTGGGGATTGGCGTTCATTGCACTTCTCGTTGTCGTGATCGCCGGGATGACGATGGTGCAGCAGGGACAGCGGAAGATCTCGATTCAGTACGCGAAACGAACGATGGGACGCCGGATCTACGGCGGGCACACGTCGCATCTGCCGATGCGGGTCAACCAGGGCGGCGTGATCCCGGTCATCTTCGCGTCGGCGCTGCTCAGTCTGCCGGTCACGCTGTTCAACGCGATCCCGGCTCTCAACTGGATGGTTCCGTACGTCCAGACGGGGAGCACGGCGTACATCCTCGCTTACGTCACGCTGATCTTCTTCTTCACGTACTTCTACAGCTCGATCGTGTTCGATCCGAGCGACATCGCGAAAAACGTCCGCGAGGCCGGCGGGTTCATCCCCGGCGTCCGTCCGGGCAAGCCAACCGCCGACTACATCAACGGCGTCCTGAACCGGATGCTGCTGATCGGCGCGGTCTTCCTCTCGACAGTGGCCGTCCTTCCGTTCATTCTGTCGACGGTGAGCGGATCGCAATCGATGTTCCTGGTCGGTGGGACGTCGCTGCTGATCGTCGTCGGCGTTGGGATCGACACGCTGATGCAGATCGAGGCCCACCTCGTCATGCGGCACTACGAGAGTCTGACGAAGTCCGGACGACTACTCGGGCGGCGAGGATAGGGATGCTGACGCGCGTCGTGTTGCTTGGCCCTCCCGGAGCCGGGAAGGGGACGCAGGCGAAGAGCATCGTGGAGAAGATCGGCTTGGTCCACCTATCGACAGGCAACATCCTGCGCGACGAAGTGGCACGGGCGACCGAACTCGGCGCGACCGCGAAGACGTACATGGAGCGTGGCGAACTGGTTCCCGATGGGTTGATCATCGACATGATTCGGGGACGGATCGAGTCGGCCGGTGAGGGGTTCCTCCTCGACGGCTTCCCTCGGACGGTCGAGCAGGCCGAGTCGTTGGCGGCCATCGCGCCGCTGGACGTCGTTATCAACATCGCGTTGCCGCGCGACGAGGTCGTCCGCCGGCTGACGGCGCGCCGGGTCTGCGCCGGGTGCGGTGTGATCTACAACCTGCTGTTTGACCCGCCGGAGGATCCGTCGACATGCGCCGCGTGCGGCGGGATGTTGATGCAGCGAGAGGACGACAAGCAGGCTGTGATCGAGAATCGCTACGACGTGTATGAGCGGTCGACCGCCCCGTTGATTGGGTTCTATCGAGAACGTGAGCTGCTGCGCGAGGTCGACGGTTCACGGGCGAGCGGCGAGATCGCGTCCGAGATCTTGGCAATCCTGTCCGAATGATTCCGCTGAAATCCGCGTCCGAGATTGCTGTCATGCGTGAGAACGGCGGGGCACTGGCGGAGGTCCTCGACGCGCTTCGCGAGGAGATCCGAGCCGGCCGTACGACGGCGTACTACGATCGACTCGCCGAGGAGCTGATTCGTGCGCGCGGCGGTGAGCCGGCGTTCAAGGGGTACCGGGGGTACCCGGCGACGATCAATGCGTCGATCAATGACGAAGTGGTTCATGGGATCCCGTCGGGCGATCGGAAGCTTCGCGAGGGGGATGTGTTCTCGATCGACATCGGTCTGGTTCGAGACGGGTTCTACGTCGATGCGGCGACGACCGTCGCTGTCGGCGAGGTCCCCGAGGCAGCAGAGCAGCTTCTGGAGGTCGGAGAGCGCAGCTTGTGGGAAGGGATTGAGCAAGCTACAATTGGGAACCGGTTGTCCGACATCTCGCATGCGATCGGATCCTTCGTTACTGCGAAGGGTTTTCACGTCGTGAAGGAGTACGTCGGGCACGGAATCGGGAGAGCGTTGCACGAGGACCCGCAGATCCCGAACTACGGGCCACCTGGAACAGGAGTCCGATTGGGACCGGGGATGAGCTTCGCCATCGAACCGATGGTGAAGACCGATCCGCTCCCAACGCGGGTCCTGAAGGATGAATGGACCGTCGTGACGGGGTCCGGTGGATTGTCTGTGCATTTTGAGCACACGGTTGTGTTGACAGAAGACGGAACGATTGTAGTTACACAAGGAGGTGACGCAGGGCGTAGTGGCAACCAATGAGAGGCGCGGGAAGAAGGACGTGATCCGACAACGCGGAGAGGTCATCGAAAGCCTTCCGAGTTCGATGTTCCGGGTCCGGTTGGATAACGAGCACGTTGTTCTCTGCCACATCTCCGGTCGGATTCGAAAGCACTACATTCGAATCCTGACGGGGGATCGCGTGATCGTGGAGTTCTCGCCGTACGATCTGTCCAAGGGACGGATCGTCTACCGAGAAAGCTGATCGAAACGCCCGGTAACCATGAAAGTCAGAAGCTCGGTCAAGAAGATGTGTGCCAAGTGCAAGGTGATTCGGCGTGAAGGGCGGTTGAGGGTCATCTGCCGGAATCCCAAGCACAAGCAGCGGCAAGGGTAAGGGGAGAGCGTATGGCGCGAATAGCCGGAGTCAATCTGCCGAACAACAAGCGGATCGAGGTCGCGTTGACCTACATCTACGGCATCGGGAGGACGAGGGCGGCCGAAGTGATCGACCAGACCGGCATCTCGCCCGACGTTCGTGTGAAGGACCTGACGGAGAATGAGGTCAACGCGCTCCGACGTGAGATCGAGCAACTCATCGTCGAGGGAGACCTCCGGCGGCGCGTCCAAGGGAGCATTCAGCGGCTAAAGGACATCAACGCCTACCGCGGGATTCGCCACAAGAGGCGACTCCCGGTCCGCGGGCAGCGAACTCGTTCGAATGCGCGAACGTGGAAGGGCCCCCGGCCGGCGAAGGCCGGGAAGAAGAGGTAGGGATGGCGAAAAACATCAAGCTCGAACGCGCTCAGGTCCACGTCCACGCGACGTTCAACAACACGATCATCACCGTCACCGACATGAACGGAAACCCGGTAACGTGGAAGAGCCCCGGGGTCGTCGGATACAAGGGATCACGCAAGGGAACCCCGTACGCGGCCCAGATTGCGGCCGAGTCCCTGTCTCGCGAGATGAAGGATATGGGGATCCGTTCCGTCGCTATCGAGGTGAAGGGAACGGGCTCGGGCAGGCAATCGGTGATTCAGACGATCAAGGCATCCGGCATCCGTGTCGAAGAGGTGAAGAACGTCACGCCGGTGTCCCACAGCAAGGGGAGAAGATAATGGGGCGAGATACGGGCGGGAAGTGCAAGCAATGTCGTAGGGAAGGCGAGAAGCTCTTCCTCAAAGGGGAGCGGTGCTACACGCGCAGCTGCGGGCTGACGCGCAAGTCGAAGCCGCCGGGGGAAGGTCCGAAGCGTCGTCGTCCGCGACGAAGCCAGTATCAGCTCCACCTGCGCGCGAAGCAGAAGGCGCGGCGCATCTACGGTGTGCGCGAGAAGCAATTCCGCAATTACGTCGCGCAGGCGAAGCGGAAGAAGGGCGTCACTGGCGAAGCGTTGCTGACCCTTCTCGAGCGTCGGATGGACAACATGGTCTATCGAGCCGGTCTTGCGTCGTCCAGACAGCAGGCTCGGCAGATGATTGCGCATGGACACTTCGAGCTGAATGGCCGTGCGACGAACGTACCCTCGGTCCTTCTGCGAGAGGGCGACCTTGTCGCCATCAAGGAAGGTCGACGCGAGCGGGTCAAGACGATTGTCGAGGCTGCGGTGAATCGCGATGCTCCGGCTTGGCTTGAGCGAAACGCGGACGCGATGAGATTCCAGGTCATTGCCATGCCGAGCATCGAGCTCACCGGAGTCAACGTTGCGGCGAACCTCATCGTCGAGTTCTACTCCCGCTAGGAGGTGGCGATGGACGAACTGGTCTTCCCAAAGAACATCAAGGTTGAGGAGCTAACCGACACCGGCGGTAAGATCGTGATCGAGCCGCTCGAGCGCGGGTTCGGTACTACGTTGGGCAACGCGCTGCGACGGACGCTTCTCACGCAGATCCCAGGGGCGGCCGTCGTTCGTGTTCGGTTCGCCGGCAAGTACCACGAGTACGATACGATCGAGGGTGTCAAGGAGGACGTGCTCGAGATCATCCTGAACCTGAAGTCTCTTGCGCTTCGGGTGAGCAGTGATGAGACGGAGCGTATCACCCTGGCCAAGAAGGGGAAGGGTGAAGTAAGAGCCACGGATCTGGACCTTCCGCCCGGCGTCGAGGTGATCGACCCGACCGTTCACATCGCAACCCTGAACGGAAAGGGATCGCTCGACATCGAGCTCGAGGTCGAGACCGGATTCGGCTACGTCCCGTCCGAGCTGAATCGACTCGAGGACGCGCCACTGTCGGTCATTCCGATCGACGCCGACTTCTCTCCCGTGCGCAAGGTCAACTTCTCGGTGGAGGAGACGCGCGTCGGGGGGAAGACGGGCTACGAGCGGGTGATCCTCGAGATGTCGACGAACGGCGGGATCAAACCGGAAGAAGCGCTGTCGGAAGCAAGCCGTCTGATGAAGCGTCACTTGGATCTGTTCGACGATTTCGCGCAGCACCCCTACGGTGTCTCGCCCGAAGAGGCCGAGGAGACCCAGGCGGAGGAGCTGTCGATCTCGCTCGTCGATCTCGGTATCGATCAGCGCGCGTGCAACTTGTTGCACGAGGCGGACATCACCACGCTGAGCCAGCTGCTCGAGCACCCGCGCGAGGAGCTCCTGGACATCCATGGCTTCGGGGGGAAGACGCTGAGCAAGGTCGAAGACCGCCTGGCGGAGCTTGGCTACGCGCTGAGCAATGAAGGAGAGGGCAGCGATGAGACATAGACGAACCGTTGACAAGATGGGGATGGTGCGCGCGCATCGGAAGAGCGTCCTCGCGAATCTTGCCAGCGCCTTGATCATGAACTCGAAGGTCGATACCACGTATGCGCGCGCGCGTGCCAGCCAGCGGTTCACCGAGCGACTGATCACGCTCGCCCGGCGAGGCGACCTCCACGCCAGGCGGCTGGTGTTTGCGAGACTGCGAGACAAGGCGGCCGTCGACAAGTTGTTCGAGGAGATTGGCCCCCGGTACAAGGACCGCAACGGCGGCTACACGCGCGTCGTCAAGCTCGGGCCGCGCCGCGGCGACGGTGCCGAGAGGGCTCGCCTGATGCTGGTCGACGGGTAGATCGACGCCATAGGAAGTACGGTAGACGCACCCCGAACGCGAGGCGTCCGGGGTGCGTCTCTGTTTGGGTAGACATTCGACTAGCCGAGCCGGGCGCGCAGCCGTACGATCATGTCCTCGGTCATCGAGCCCAGATCGTAGCTTGGGGACCAGCCCCACTCCTCTCTCGCAGCGCGGTCGTCGACGGCGCACGGCCAGGAGTCGGCGATGTCCTGGCGGAAGTCCGGCTCGTACTCGCAGACGAACCCCGGGACATGCTTGCGGATCGCGGCGGCAAGCTCCTCGGCCGTGAAGCTCATCGAGCCGACGTTGAAGCTGGCGTGATGGATCAGCGCACCGCGGTCGGCCTCCATCAGATCCATCGTTGCCTTGATGCAGTCTGGCATGTACATCATCGGAAGTCGCGTGTCGGGTCGGACGAAGCACGTGTAGCGGCCGTCCTCGATGGCCTTGTAGAAGATCTCAACGGCGTAGTCGGTCGTTCCGCCGCCGGGCGGCGTCTCGCTGGAGATGATCCCCGGGTAACGAAGGCCGCGGATGTCGAGCCCGAACCGTCGGACGTAGTACTCGCAAAGCAATTCCCCTGAGACCTTCGTGATGCCGTAGATCGTCGTCGGCAGAAGGATCGTCTCTTGTGGGGCGGGATCGCGAGGGGTCTCCGGCCCGAAGACGGCGATCGAACTCGGGATGCAGACCTGCGCCGCGCCGCGCTCTCGAGCAACCTCGAGGACGTTGACGAGCCCGTCGATGTTCACCCGCCAGGCGAGGCCGGGGTTCTCCTCGCCCTTCGCCGACAGGATTGCCGCGAGATGGACGATGGTGTCGATTCGATACGCGTCGACCACTCGGTCGATGTCCTCACGTCGGGTCACGTCGACCATCTCGAACGGTCCCGAGTCCCGGAGTGCCGGCTGCGGAGCGGTCCGGTGGCCGGCCGCGATGACGTTCTCGCTCCCGTGGCGCTCCCTCAATGCGAGCGTCAGCTCCGAGCCGATCTGTCCGACGGCCCCGGTTACAAGGATCCTCTTCGGTGTCGTCAAGCGTGGTTCCTCCTGTGCGTCCACGTGGTGGCGCGATTGTACGCGAGCCGCCGCGCAGCAGGTAGGGAGCGAGACGTTGCCGTGCGCGGAGCGGCGGGATATGGTCTGAGGGCCGTGCGCCGCTCTTCGCGGCGCCGGACACATGCGGGCGGAGACGCTCGTGGGGGGCGGGACGTTCCGGTCCGCGCCAGGCGAAGGCAAGGAGCGAATGGCGACACTTCTCGAGGTGATTCTTCCGATCTTCCTCGTCGGTGGGGCGGGGGCGGTGATCGGGCGGCTGACCCGCCTTGATGCGACGCTCCTGACGCGGGTCATGTTGTACGTCTTCGGACCGGCGCTGATCTTCCGGTCGCTGTACACATCGACCGTAGCCGGCGGAGACGTCCTGCGGATCGCCGTGTTCGCGGTGACCCTGCAGATTGCGCTGTTCGCCACGTCGCGGATCCTCGGCCGGTTGCTGAAGTGGGAGGACGACACGCGGGCCGCCGGGTCGCTGGTGATGACGTTTGCGAACTGCGCGACCTACGGGCTTGCCGTCCTGCTGTTCGCGTACGGAGAAGCCGGCTTCACGCTCGGCGTCGTCTACGTGCTTGCGAGCAGCCTGATGCAGGCGACGCTTGGCGTCGGAATCGGGGCGTGGCATCGGGGAATGAAGCTGCGGACGTGGCTGGGGCAGGCGGCCCGGGTCCCGTGGCTGTACGCATTCCTCCTCGCCGTGCTGTTCCGCGTCACGGGGTGGCGACTGCCGGTCGGTGTGTACCGGGGGATCGAGCTGCTCGCCGCCGGCACAATCCCGGTGCAGCTGGTCCTGCTTGGCATCCAACTCTCGCGTGTCCCGCTCCGCGGCGTCGCGCGCGAGGCCGTCTGGCTGACGGGATTCAAACTCGCGCTTCCTCCGTTTCTTGCGTGGGGGCTGACCGCGGCAATGGGAGTTGACGGTCTGCTGCGGTCGGTCCTGATCGTCGAGGCGAGCATGCCGAGCGCCATCAATGCGCTGATTCTGTCGATGCACTTCAACCGGCGGCCGGAGTTGGCGGCGACGGTCGTCTTCCTGACGACGTTGCTCAGCCTCGGGACGCTCACGATCATCCTTTCAGTTCTGAACTAGCGTTGCGATGCGCAAACGCAGATTCTATACTCGCCCGGACGTGATCAACGCGATCGGAATCGACATCGGGGGGACGTTCATCGACGTGGTCCTGGCGGGCCCGGAAGGGGCACGTCTCGTCAAGATCCCCTCGACCCCGGACGCGCCGCATCGCGGGGTGCTCGAGGGCTTGAAGCGTCTCGTCGAGCGGGAGGATCTCGACCCGGCCGGGGTCCGAACGATCGCGCATGGGTCGACCGTCGCCACCAATGCACTGCTGGAGGGCACGTGGGCGCGTACGGCGCTGATCACCACGCAGGGATTCCGCGACGTCCTTGAGATCGGCCGGCAGCAGCGATCCGATCTGTATGACCTGGCGATTGCCCGACCGACCCCAGTTGTTCCGAGGGATCTCCGCTTCGAGGTGACGGAGCGGATCGATGCGGAAGGGCGCGTCGTGACCGCGCTCGATGCCGACGAAGTGCGAGAGCTCGTCCCGCAGCTGCGTGCAACGGGGGCGGAGGCGATCGCCGTCGTGTTCCTGTTCTCGTACATCAATCCGACGCACGAGCGCGTCGTCGGGGAGATCCTGCGCGAGACGCTCGGCCTGCCCGTGACGCTGTCGAGCGATGTGCTGCCCGAGTTTCGCGAGTACGAACGGACGTCCACGACGGTGATCTGTGCCGCGTTGCGGCCGGTAATCGGGCGGTATCTCGGAGACCTCGAGCGAGGGGCGGCGGAGCTGGGACTGCCGCCGAACTGGCGGATCATGCAGTCGAGCGGCGCGGTGACCGATTCGCAGAACGCGGAAGCCGAACCGGTTCGTATCCTCCTCTCCGGTCCGGCGGCCGGCGTCCAGGGTGCCCGAGCGATCGGCGATCTTGCCGGCGAACGGGGCCTGATCACGATGGATATGGGCGGAACGAGCTGCGACGTCTCGCTCATCCGCAACGGCGTGCTCGCACGGACGACCGCCGGGGCAATCGGCGGGCATCCGGTCGCGCAGCAGATGATCGGTATTCACACGATCGGAGCCGGGGGAGGAAGCATCGCCTGGATCGATCCCGGCTGCGCGCTGCGCGTGGGGCCGCAGAGCGCCGGGGCGATGCCAGGCCCTGCTTGCTACGGGCGGGGCG
>CAZSNG010000013.1:0-48461 GCA_964608345.1 uncultured Thermotogae bacterium | reverse complement strand
GAAACGGGTTCTTGACGTATTCTAGTCGGGATTACTCACACAGGCTGCTAGGCTCTCCGCCGAGCCCGAGGGCGATGACCGTCATCACGACGAAGCACCCGGCAAGTTGCCGCGTTCTGATCATGTGCTTCCAGTTGGTGTTGAGCTGGTTCATCGGCTGCCTCCCCTGACAAGTCCACACGCACACCGCAGGCCCAAGCGCTTCACGATGACTCATTCGGTCGATCTGGTCCGGTTCGGACCGATACCGCTTGTAGCATAACCGGACCATCAGAGGCAAGCAGGAGCTACCAGGATGAGCAGCGTAAGTCGCCCTGCTGTCACCAGCGGGCCTGCTCCCGAAGTGAGGGCAACGTGGATCGATCTGACGCTGACCTAGCGTCCCATGGCGAGAGACCCTTGACAGTCGGCGTTGCATGACCGACCATACTGAATGAACGTTCATTCATCATGGCGAACCACGAGACGCAAGACACCAAAGAACGGATTCGCGAAGCAGCCGTCCGCGTCTTCTCCCGGGAGGGGTTCGATCGGGCGAGCGTGAAGACCATCGCGGAGGAGGCCGGCGTCGCCGTCGGCTCGATCTACAACCACTTCCGTGACAAGGACGATCTACTGATCTCGATCTTCGAAGACGCGTTCCAGCAACGGCTCGATCTGCTCGAGGCGCTGAAGAGCGAGCGGCTGCCGGTCCGCGATCAAGTGGAACGGATTCTGACGGACCACTTCGCACGGGCACGTGAGCACAAGGAGCTCGCCGAGCTGCTCCTCTACGAGCGGTTCCATCGCGGCGGCCGACTGCGGGAGCGGATTCTTCCGATGCAGCAGCGGGTTGTCAAGCGGATCGCCGAGATCTTGCGAGCCGGGATCGCCGAGGACTGGATCCGGCCGTGCCATCCTGCGGTTGTTGCCCAGGCGCTGTTCGATCTCGTGCAAACGATGACCGCCTGCTGGGTCCTCGCCGATCCGGATGAGGCGGACGGGATCTTCGCCTCGGCCCCCGGGGAGTTGGCCGATCTGATGTGGAAAGGACTCCGACGAAGTGAAGACGACTGACCGGCGATCGATCCTCGACGCCATCCTTGTTCCCGTCTATCGATTCACGCTTGCTCACCCGATCGTCGTTTTGCTGATTCTCGCGGCGATCACGGTCGTCTTGACCGGATTCATCTCCCGGCTCGAGGTCGACACGAACTTCTCCAACTATCTCAACCGAAACGACCCGGCGGTGATCGCAGCCGACGAGGCCGGCGATCGATACGGCGCGCAGCTTCGCACGATGGTGATCGTCGAAGCCCCGCAGGGGATCTTCGGTGCGGAGACGCTCGCGCGGATTGATGCACTTGAAGATGAGCTCGAGGATCTGCCGGTTGTCGCCGAGGTCACCGGGCCGTTCAACTCGAAAGCGATCCGAGGGACCGAGACAACAGTCAACGTCGCGTCGGTCGGACCGGGCGGTGGCGCTCCGACGTCGGACGAGGAAATCGCGGCCTACCGCGAGACGGTCTTCGACGATCCGACGTTGCCCAACTACGTCGTCTCGTCGACGGAGCAGGCGGCGGCGATCTACATCCGGCCAATCGATGATGTCGAGATGGTGCCGTTCGCCGAGGCGATCGAGGCGGTCGTCCTGCGGTACGAGACGGACGATCTCGCGATCTCGATCGCCGGCGTCCCATACATGAATCTGACGCTCGGACGCTCGATGCGTCGGGACCTCGGCCTGTTCCTTCCGCTCGTCATCCTGACGATCGTCGTCGTCCTCTACGCCGCGTTTCGCTGGCGATGGGGCGTGTTGATCCCGTTTGCCGTCGTCGGTCTCTCGGTCCTTTGGACGCTCGGCCTGATGGCCATCTGCTCGGTGCCGATCACCGTCCTGTCGTTCATCCTGCCTGTCGTGCTGATGGCGATCGGGATCGCCGACGGGATTCACGTGCTCAGCCGCTACCGGGAAGAAGCGGGCGCCGACGGAGGGAAGAACGAGGCGATCCTGCGGGCGATGCGCTCGATGCAGCGGCCGGTCGTGATGACGTCTCTGACGACCGCGGCTGGATTCCTGTCACTGCTCAACGCGTACATGATTCCGCAGCGGATGTTCGGCCTGTTCACTTCGGCGGGAATTCTGTTTGCGATGATCCTGTCGCTGATCCTCATCCCGGCGATGCTCCGGCTGGCGAAGGTCCCCGCGGCAACGACGAGGACCGCGACAAAGCGGAGCCCGATCTCCGCGGGGCTCGGGGCCGTCGTTCGCTCGGTCATCCGGGGTCGCTGGTTTGTGCTGGTGGGAACGGTTGTCGTCGCCGCCGTTTTCGCCGTCGGTATTTCGCAGGTCCACATCGAGACGTCGCAGCGCGCGTACCTCGGCGAGGAGCATCCTGCGGTCGAATCGCTCGACCGGATGGACGAGCTGTTCTCCGGCGGAAGCCAGATCATGATCGAGATCGAGACCGGGGTCGCCGACGGATTGAAGAACCCGGCGCTGCTCGAGGAGATGATCGCCCTCGAGGCGTTTCTGGCCGAGCGCGGCGTGAAGAAAGCAATCTCGCTCGCGAACATCGTTCGGGAGATGAACCTTCGGTTCAACGCCGACGATCCGGCCTTCTACGCGATCCCCGATGATCCGCGGATGGTCGCGCAGCTCTTGCTGCTGTTCACGTTCCAGGGCGGGACGCTCGGATCGCTCGCGCTCGGCGATTACTCGGCCGGCGAGGTGATCGGCTTCCACGCGCTGAAGACCGGCGAGGAGCAGGTTGCGCTCGTCCGCGATACCACGGCCTACCTTCAGGAGCACTTCGAGCCGTTCGGGAGTGCGCGCCTCGTCGGGTCGACGCGGATCCAGTCGAGCATGTTCTCGTCGATCGCTCGCAGCCAGATCACCAGCATGTTCACGTCGATCGGCGCGGCGGGGATCCTCGTCGTTCTCCTGATGGACTCCCTCCTCGCCGGTGTGATCAGCCTGATCCCGCTGCTGTTCACGATCGTCCTGAGCTTCGGCGTGATGTCCTACGCCGGCATGTCGCTCGACATCGCAACGCTGATGATCTCGTCGATCACGATCGGGATCGGGATCGACTACGGGATTCACTACATCGAGCGGGCGCGTGAGGAAATGTCGCTTGACGGGAACCGGTCGGCCGCCCTGGTGCGGGCGGCGAGAACCGCCGGGCGCGGCATCCTCTTCAACGCGCTTGCACTCGCCGGAGGGTTCGCCATCCTGCTGCTCTCGGCGTTTCGGGGGATGCGCCACTTCGGCTTGCTGATCACGATGACGATGCTGATCAGCGCGGCGGGCGCTCTGATCGTGATCCCGGCGATCCTGCATGCGTTCCGTGTGACGTTCCGCGACCGATCGAGCCGGGCGCAAGAAAGACAGAACCGCCGCGAACGCGACGGTTAACCCAACGTACGTTATTCGCGCGACCGATGTCAAGGGTTGCCGCTGGAGCCGCCGCCGTTTGTCCAAAACGCCGTTTGACCCTACAATTCTCGCCCGAGGTGTGAACATGCCAGAACAGGTTCGCCGTGAGATGATCGAGCATATGGACCGAAGCCTCGGGGTTCTGAAATCGAACCTGGCGAAGGTTCAGACGGGGCGCGCCAACCCGGCGATGATCGAAGATGTCGCCGTTTCCTACTACGAGACACCGACCCCGCTGAGGCAGTTGGCGACGATCGCGGCGCCCGATCCGAACCTCCTCGTCGTACAGCCGTACGACAAGACACAGATGGACGAGTTCGTCAAGGCGATCCTCGGCGCGGATCTCGGTCTGAATCCGGAGAGCGACGGAGTCGTCATCCGTGTACGGGTTCCGAAGCTGTCCGAGGAGCGCCGCAAGGAACTGACGAAGGTGATCAAGACGCGGGGCGAGGAGACGAAGGTCGCACTGCGGAACATTCGCCGTGACGCCAACGACAAGCTCGATCAGATGAAGAAGAACTCGGAGATCTCGGAGGACGACCATCGGCGCCATCGAGAGAAGAACGACGACGCGATCCACGAGTACTCCAATAAGGTCGACAAACTGATCGAAGAGAAAGGACAACAGATCCAGACGATCTAGGTCTGGGCATGACCCGATGACTTCCCCATCCATACGACGGGCGATCCGATCCTACCGGCTGGGGAGGTCTTTCTTGATGGCGGGCGTTTCGGCGCTCGTCGTCGGCCTTCTTGGCTACCCGTGGGCGGCGTTCGGGATCTGGATCGGCGTTGCGCTGTTCGTCGGAAACGTCATGTTGCTTGCTGAGATCGCGCGCTCGCTGCTGGCGGCGTCCGGCAGCCGTTCGGGACGCTCGATCGCGGTCGGATCGAGTCTCGGCCGACTGCTGCTGCTCGGCGTCCTTCTCGCCGCGGTCGGCGTCACGCTCGGGCGAGAAGCGCTTCTCGGCGCGTGTGGCGGACTGCTGATCGCACAAACGAATCTCGGGCTTCCGAACCGGAGCTCGACGGAGGCGGTCTGACGATGGGTGAGATCTTCAGGCAGCTGGGAGGATTGCTCGAACACCTCGGGCAGAAGCGGATCGCGGTTGTCCCGCTGTTCGGCGCCGAGATTCGGTTCGATGTGACTGCGATGATCATGTCGTGGGTCGTCATCGCAATGCTCGTGCTGCTGGCGCTCTGGCTGCGGCGCGGGCTTCGACAGCCGGTCGAGGAGAAGCCGAATCGCATCCAGGCGGCGCTCGACGCGCTGATCGACCTGCTGAAGAGCCAACTCGCCGACAACTTCGCTTCCGAACGGCTGGCGACGATGATGTTCCCGTTCATCTCGACGCTCTTCCTGTACGTGCTGCTGTCAAACTGGCTCGGGATCTTCCCGTACCTCAGTTCGCCGACCCAGGACATCAACGTCACCTTCGGGCTGGCGTTGCTGGTCGCGGTGGCGTCGCACGTTCTGGCGGCGCGATTCAAGGGCGTTCGTCGGTGGCTGAAGAGTTTCGTCGAACCGTATCCGTTCATGTTGCCGATCAATCTCGTCGGGGTGATCGCCAATCCGCTGTCGCACGCATTCCGTCTGTTCGGGAACATCCTCGCGGGGACGTTCCTCGTGACCGTGGTGATGGTGAAGTTCATGCCGCTCGCGCTGCCGCCGGTGTTGAACATCATCTTCGGGTTGTTCTTCGGGGCCATTCAGGCGTTCGTTTTCGCCATCCTCGCGGTGGCTTACATCAACGTGGCAGTCGAGGAGTAGAAGGACTAGAGGAGGAATCATGCTGCAGGAAGCACAAACGGTGGTTACCGGGATCAGCGGTGCCGACATCGCGCTCGCGGCGAAGTACATCGCGGCGGGGCTGTGCATGGGCATCGGCGCGATCGGCCCGGCGATCGGCGAGGGCATGGCCGCGGCGCACGCGCTCGACGGCATGGCGCGCCAGCCGGAGATGCAGGGAGCGCTGCTCCGAACGATGGTGCTCGGACAGGCGATCTCCGAGACGACCGGCATCTACTCGCTGCTGATCGCGATCGTCCTGCTGTTCGTCGTGTAGGGAGGCATCGTGTCGTTCGAGTGGGGAACGATCGTCAAGACCATCAACTGGACGCTCGTCTTCAACCTGGTCAACTTCGCGATCCTCCTCTACCTGTTGAAGCGCCTGCTGTTCAAGCCGGCGCTCGAGTATCTCGACCGTCGGCGCGAGACGATCCACGGTCGGATGCAGGCGGCGCAGGCGGACGAAGAACGGGCCGGCCAGCTGGTCGTCGAGCAGAAGAACGCGCTCGCCGAGGCCCGAAAGCGTGCGGAGAGCATGGAGGAATCGGCGCGCCGTGAGGCGGAGTCCGTCATCGCTGCCTCGAAGGGCGAGGCGAGAGAGGCGGCGGAGCGGATTCTCGAGGACGGGAGGCGTCAGCTCGTTCAGGAACGCGATCGGATGATCGCCGAGCTGCGCGAGGCGTACGCCGAGATCACCGTCATCGGCGCCGAACGCGTCCTCGATCGCGAGATCCAGGTCGACGACCATCGCCGACTCCTCGACCAGCTGCTCGAGGAGATCGATGCGGAAAGGTTGAGGATCGAATCGTGAGGTCGCAGGAGGTCGCGCGCCGCTACGCCGTGGCGTTGTATCAGCTCGCCGCCGAGGGAAACGTGGTCGACCCGACGGAGAACGAGTTCCGAGCCGTCGTCGACGAGACGGTGGGGACGCGCGACATCGCGCGCTACTTGGCGCATCCGCTGGTGTCTCGCGAGCGGAAGACGGCGTTCGTCGGAGAGGTCTTCCCGAACCTGTCGGAGCGCATGCGCAACCTGTTCGCGCTGTTGATCCGCAACCGGCGCGAAGCGTACCTCGACCTGATCTACGCGGAGTTCGTCGGCGCACGCGCGGAGGCGGAGGGACTGGTTCCGGTGTGTGTGACGACGGCAAAGCCACTGAATGACGATGAACGCGCTCGTCTGACCTCCAACCTGGAGCAGGCGCTCGGCCAGCGGGTTCAGCTGGAGGAGCAGATCGACGAGACGCTCCTCGGGGGCGCGCGGATCGAAACGGACGGACGAGTGATCGACGGCTCGCTTCGGGCCCGATTGGATGGGCTTCGAGCCCGATTGCAGACCTAGGGGGAGAACGTGGCGACAACTCGAAAAGACGAGATCACGGCGATCCTCAAGGAACAGCTGAAGGGACTCGACTACGACCTCGAGATGCAGGAGGTCGGGGTCGTGGTCGAAGTCGGCGACGGGATCGCCCGGATCTACGGGCTGGAGCGGGCGATGGCGTCCGAGATCGTCGAGTTCCCCGGCGAGCTGTACGGGCTCGTGCTGAACCTGGAGGAGGAGTCGGTCGGCGTGGCGTTGTTTGGCGACAGCGAGCGCGTCCAAGAGGGTGACGAGGTCCGGCGAACGGGACGGGTCCTGGAGACGCTTGCGGGGGAAGGGATGCTCGGGCGGGTCGTCGACCCACTCGGCCGGCCGCTCGACGGCGGAGGGCCGATCGGGTCGACCGAGAGCCGGAAGGCCGAGATCATCGCACCGGGCATCGTCGAACGACAGCCGGTCGATACGCCGCTTCAGACCGGCCTCAAGTCGGTCGACGCGCTGACGCCGATCGGCCGCGGACAGCGCGAGCTGATCATCGGCGACCGGCGGACCGGAAAGACGGCGATCGTCCTCGACACGATCATCAACCAGAAGGGCGGGGACGTCGTCTGTGTCTACGTGGCGATCGGACAGAAGACATCCACCGTCGCCCGGATCATCGACACGCTGACGAGGCACGGGGCGATGGAGTACACGATCGTCGTCGTCGCCGACGCCAACTCGCCGACGCCGATGCAGTACCTCGCGCCCTACGCCGGATGCGCGATGGCCGAGCACTTCACCTACTCCGGGCGTGACGCGTTCATCGTCTACGACGACCTGTCGAAGCACGCCGTCGCCTACCGCGAGCTGTCCCTGCTCCTGCGACGCCCGCCAGGGCGCGAGGCGTACCCCGGAGACATCTTCTACACGCACTCCCGGTTGCTCGAGCGGGCGGTCCGGCTGGCCGACGAGCACGGCGGCGGTTCGCTGACCGCGTTCCCGATCATCGAGACGAAGGCCGGAGACATCACCGCGTACATCCCGACGAACGTGATCTCCATTACAGACGGCCAGATCTACCTCGAGACCGACCTGTTCAACCAAGGCTTCCGACCGGCGATCAACGTCGGGTACTCGGTGTCGCGAGTCGGCGGCGAGGCGCAGATCAAGGCGATGTCCCAAATGGCCGGCGAACTGCGACTGGAGCTGTCGCAGTACCGCGAGCTGGAAGCGTTCGCCGAGTTCTCCGCCGACCTCGACGACGAGTCGAAGGCCCAGTTGGCGCGCGGCGACCGGCTGATGGAGATTCTGAAGCAGGAGCAGTACAAGCCGATGCCCGTCGAGGAGCAGATCGTCGCCCTGTTCGTCGGGGTCGAGAACCACGTCGCCGACATCAAAGTGAGCGAGGTCCGCCGGTTCGAGACGGAATGGCTCCGGTACGTGCGCGAGGAGCACGCGGAGATCCTCTCGATCCTCCGCAAGGAGAGGCGGCTGACCGACGATCTGCGGACGAAGCTCGATGAGGCCGTGATCGAGTTCAAGGAGCGATTCGGGGGCTAATCGCGACCTTGCGGTCGCGAAGCAGAACGACGAATAGCGCCGTTCTGCAGATGGTTGGACATTGAACTGAGGAGCAATGGCACAGCACGTTAGGGCTATCAAGGGGCGGATCGGAAACATCGAGAATATCGCGCAGATCACGCGCGCGATGAACGCGATCGCGATGACCAAGGTGACGCGCATGAAGCGGCGCCTCGCCGAGGTCCGTCCGTACCTCGAGGAGCTGGACGCCTACGTGGCGACGCTGATCGGCCGGCTCCCGCCGGACGTCGATCCGCATCCGCTGATGGTCTCGAACGGCGCGGAACCGCTCGGCGTGCTGGTTCTCAATTCGGATCGGGGGCTGTGCGGCCGCTACAAGGGTGACATCAACCGCAAGGGGGAAGAGCTGCTCGTCGAGGCCGGCCGCGACGCGGCGCTGCTCGCCGGGGGCGAGAAGGCGCGCGTCTACTTCACCCGCCGCGGCATCGACCCGGAGCGCAGCTATGCCCACGTCTACGATCAGCCGACCGGCGAGATCGCGCGGCGGATGGCGGGCGAGCTGATCGACCTGTATCTCACAAGGCGCGTCGGTCGGATCGTGCTCGTGTACATGCAATTCGTTTCCGACCTGCGGCAGGTCCTCGTCGTGGAGGACTTCCTCCCCGTCTCGGCGGAGCCGAAGCCGAACGACGTGCTCGTCGAACCGTCGGTCGAGGAGATGCTCGACGTGTCGCTGCGGATGAGCTTGCAGGGCAGGCTGTACGCGGCGCTGCTCGAGACGAAGACGAGCGAGGACGCGATTCGCCGTCAGGCGATGAGGAACGCGACGGACAACGCCGAGGATCTGCTGAAGGGATTGACGCGCGCGTACAACAAGGCGAGACAGCAGGCGATCACGCGTGAGATCGCCGATATCATCGGGGGAGCGGAGGCGCTTCGCACGACGTAACCGAGGAGATAGCGAGGTCCATCGATGGAAGGCGAGCTGGCAGTCGGCAGGATCACGGAGATCAAGGGACCGGTCATCGATGCCCGGTTCGAGAAAGGGCGGCTTCCCCGCGTCAACGATGCGCTGCGCGTCGAGCGCGACGGAGAGAGCGATCTCGTCCTCGAAGTGGCCCAGCACCTCGGTGACGATGTCATCCGCGCGATCGCGATGGACTCGACCGACGGCCTGTCGCGCGGGACGGAGATCATCAACACCGGTGAGCCGATCACCGTTCCCGTTGGGGAGGAGATGCTCGGCCGGTTGATCAACATCGTCGGCGATCCGATCGACGAGCTGCCGGCGCCGGCGACGAAGGAACGCTACTCGATCCACCGGAGAGCGCCGAGCCTGCTCGATCAGGAGACGGAGAGCGAAGTCTTCGAAACCGGCATCAAGGTCATCGATCTCGTCGCCCCGTTCCCGAAGGGCGGCAAGATCGGCACATTCGGCGGCGCGGGCGTCGGGAAGACGGTCCTGATCATGGAGTTGATCCGCTCGATCGCCTACGAGCACCAGGGCTACTCGGTGTTCGCCGGCGTCGGCGAGCGGAGCCGCGAAGGAAACGACCTGTACCTCCAGATGAAGGAGGCCGGCGTTCTCGAGTCGACCGCCCTCGTCTACGGGCAGATGAACGAGCCGCCCGGCGCGCGGTTCCGCGTTGCGCTGACCGGCGTGACGGTCGCCGAGTACTTCCGCGATCAGGGGCGAGACGTCCTGCTGTTCATCGACAACATCTTCCGATTCGCCCAGGCGGGCAGCGAGGTGTCAGCGTTGCTCGGGCGGATGCCTTCGGAGGTCGGATACCAGCCGACGCTGGCGACCGAGATGGGCGAGCTGCAGGAGCGGATCACGTCGACCAAGAAGGGCTCGATCACGTCGATGCAGGCGATCTACGTGCCGGCCGACGACCTGACCGACCCGGCGCCGGCGACCGTCTTCTCCCACCTCGACGCGGCGATCACGCTGTCGCGCGAGATCGTCGAGAAGGGGATCTATCCGGCGGTCGACCCGCTGCAGTCGAACTCGACGATGCTCGACCCGAACGTCATCTCGCACGAGCATTACAGAGTTGCGCAGCGGACGCTCGAGATCCTCCAGCGGTACGAGGATCTGCGTGACATCATCGCGATCATGGGGATGGACGAGCTGTCCGAAGAGGACCAGCAGACCGTCCGCCGCGCGCGGAAGGTCCAGCGGTTCATGAGCCAGCCGATGTACGTCGCGGCGCACTTCACCGGTCGCGAAGGCGCGTACGTCAAGCTCGACGACTCGATCAAGGGGTTCGCGATGATCGTCGACGGCGAGCTGGATGAGATCCCCGAGCAGGCGTTCTACATGGCCGGAACGATCGACGAGGTGATCGAGCGTGGCCGCCGTGGCGGGCACGACGCCAAGCCGGAGACAGCTGAGTAGCCTTCGCACTGCCGGAACGGCGATCGCCTCGCTCTGAGCAGTCGCTTTCCGAGTTGGTCGTGCAGCGCTACGGTTCCTACGCGCTCGGATCCATCACTCGGCCGGTGAAGAGGATCGTGCCGGTCTCAGTGTCGCGGATGACGAACAGGAACGGGCGATCGATTGCGAGTTCAACGATCGGAGGCAGCTCGCCTGGAGCACCCCCGCCTCCCATCATGACGGCGGTTGCTGCTGCGGCTTCCGTTCCCTTCTCGCTGACGTCGACGAACGCCTCGTGCATTACCTCGCTGATGAACAGCCTGTCCGTCCCATCCATGCCGGAGAAGTCGGCGCCGGAGCCAATGGCGGCATCCATACCCATAGCGGATAGGGTCTCCGCGAGAGCGAATGACCTGCGGAACGAGAAGCGAGGCATGGTGAGTTCGACGAGGTGTGTCTGCATAGCTTCGACCATCTCAGCAAACGCGTTGGCGTCCCACTTGGCTTCGACGGCATCGAACGCTCCCTGATCCGGGATGAGGATCGTCATCGCCATCGCGCTGTTCGCGTACGGCAGTTCAACCAACTGATAGCCCTGATCCCGGGTATACAGCAGCTCCTCGAGCTGTCTCATCATGGGGACCTGGATCTCAGTTCCACTGGCCAGATGGAATGCTCCGTCTTGTGTAGCGTCCTCCATGAACAGGTGCTTCCAAGACGCGTTGAAGTAGACGGCGTTGGTCAGCACGAGCGTCGTATCCGAGGTGACCAATCCCTGCGGAATCAGCTCCGGGATCTTGGCCTTCGTCTGGTCACTGACCCATCCGTTGATCGTGAGGCGGGCTCCTTCCGGATCCCCGAAGAAGTCCGTCTCCGCGAGGCCGGCAGCGTAGTACATCTCAAGGAGCGCCAGGTACTCGGGGAGAAAGCCGTAGCCTGCCTGCCCCCACAGCCGGTTGGCCACGCTCAACTCAAAGGGAATCGCGTATGGATCACTCAGGAAGCGGTCCTGCGAAAGCAAGAAGGCGCGAAGCGACCGAAACGACATGTGAAGCCGTTCGGACGACGAGTAGAAGTGCAGGACGTCCTCCATCTGCTCTTCCGTTTCCCCCACGGCTCCTGCGTACGTCATCGCTAGAGCCTCCGAGACGCTGTACGGTGAGAGGAATAGGTTGCCGCCCTGCTCGGAGACAGCGTGGTACAGATCGAACGCAAAGGTGCTGTTGCCGGCGATCAGGCTTGTCAGGCTTCGACCCACGGATAGCGGAGCTGTCAGCCCGAGCACCGCGAGCGATGCCATGAGAATTGTGAAGACCAGAAGACTTCGTCGAACAGGCCACCTTCTGCTGGGTTTCATCGCTGCTCCTCCTTCATCCGGTGAGGCGACCTACGGGGTCTGCGCACTGCGAAAGCCCCCTGCGAAGCCCTCTCTCTCCGACTGCGCGGAACCCAACATCGGTATGGCACGCACGTCACTGTCGCTGTTCGTCGAAGGCTGGCTGGTGTTTCCCGCGGCAGCGTCCGCATCGCATGCAGGCAAACGGGCACCGAGGGACTCAATCCCCCAGTGCCCTTCACCGGTTCGGATCCTATAGGAGGCAGTCTGTAGTTGTCAAGCAAGATGTAGTACACCAGATCCTTCAAACCACCTCTCGGCATCAGCTAGGAATAGGCCATTCTGAGCGATGTGAACCATATGGCGGCATTGTGAGAGGATCTGGCGCGAACACCGAGAGGCAAGCGTCGGAGTACGGTTGGTTATCGAGCGACATCGACAAGACGAGCACGCTGAAGAGCCAAGAGCTCGACCGGAATCCTCGATTGACGCCCCGTAGAGGGACATCTATAATCGAAACCCTGCCGGCGGCGTAGCCAAGCGGTAAGGCAAGGGACTGCAAATCCCTGATTCACCGGTTCGAATCCGGTCGCCGCCTCCATATGCGGGTGGTTAGCTCAGCTGGGAGAGCGCATGCTTGACGTGCATGAGGTCACAGGTTCGAGCCCTGTACCACCCACCAGCCCGCGAGGTCCCTCGCGGGTTTCATCCTTTGGGACTCATCGAGCAAGGCATTCGGGAGGTCGACGGTGGAACGCGAGAGAGAACTAATCAAGCCGTACGTGGAGAAGGACGGGGTTATCGGGATCTACCTGCTCGGGTCGGGGAGCCGGCCGTACCGGGACGACCTCTCCGATCTCGACATCGAGGTGATCGTCGAGGACGCCGTCTACGAGAGGACGCCGGACGAGGAGCGCCAGGTCTTCTTCTTCAAGGAGGGAACCCCGGAAGGCGAACGGCCGATCGTCGACTACGAGTTCTACCTGATCCCGTGGTCCGACTTCGTCGGACTGACAGAATCGACGCTCGACCTGTTCCACCAGCCGTACCAGTACGCGGCGATCCTCCACGATCCGGACGGACGGATCGCGCCGGTGATCGAACGGCTCGCTACGCTGCCGGAGAACGTGCGTCAGGAACGGATGACCGTTCACTTCCTCGAGTTCCTGTACCGGCTCGGGCGGGCGCGCAAGACGGCGAAGCGAGCCGGAGACAGCGATCCATCGCTCGCGTTGGGGCTGCTGTATGGCGATGCGCTGTCGGCACTGGTGAAGCTGCTCTTCCTTGCGAAAGGATCCTGGGCGGCGACGAACCATTGGAGCGAGCAGGAGCTGCGGTTGCTCGGCGTTCCGGACGATCTCCTGGGACGAGCGGCGTGCCTCGCGGGCACGCCGTCTCCAGAGGACGCGAAGGCGCTCGTCGAGGCAGTGCGGTCGTTCCTCGACGCCTGCGGCGAGACGTTCCATCACGACATGGAAGGCATCCAGCGGTGGCTCTTCTTCACGGCCGAAGGCAAGCGTGCGTTCGAGCGGTGGGGGTTGCGCTAGCCTGGGCGAGTGCAGGAGTGCCGCGGCTCTCCGATGTGGCGAAATCACCGTACGGAACGGGCTTTTGCCCCTCTCCATGAGGTTCGGTATACTTCGCGCCTGAGCAAGCTCAGGCGCGTATGGGGGTGAAGCGAATGGTCAATCGGATCGGGCTGCGGCGGGAGGACATGTACCTCTGGGAGCGGCGCGTCCCGCTCGTCCCCCTGGATCTTCGCGTGCTGACCGAAGAGGGTGGCCTTCGCGTTTCGGTACAGTCGTCGGAGAAGCGCGCGTTCTCCGACGACGAATACCGCGACGCCGGGCTCGAAGTTGTCGACGATCTGACCGACTGCCCGATCGTCATCGGCCTGAAGGAGATCCCGGTCGACGTCCTGGGACAGGACACCGTCTACGTCTTCTTCTCCCACACGATCAAGGGACAGCCGGCGAACATGCCGATGCTGCAGCGGTGCCTCGATCTCGGTTGCACGATCATCGACTACGAGCGGATCGTCGATGACGAAAACCGGCGGCTGGTCTTCTTCGGCAACTACGCCGGACTCGCCGGTGCGATCGACACGCTGTGGACGCTCGGACGCCGGTTGGCATCGGAGGGAATCGCCAATCCGTTGGAGGAGATCCGGCAGGCGTCGGCGTACGCGGATCTCGCCGAGGCGAAGGCGGCGATCGCCTCGGTTGGCAGAAGGATCGCCGAGGACGGGCTACCTACAGCCATCTCGCCGCTGGTGATCGGCGTCGCCGGCTACGGAAACGTCTCCAAGGGGGCGCAGGAGATCCTCGACTTGCTGCCCGTGACCGAGATCTCACCGTCCGCACTCCTTCAGCCCGACGGACTGCAGCTGGAGCCGGAGCGGCCGATCGCGAAGGTGGTCTTTCGTGAAGCGGACACGGTCCTGCCGTTGCTTGACGGGAAACCGTTCGACCTGCAGGAGTACTACGATCATCCGGAGCGGTATCGCGGCGCGTTCGACCGGTATCTGCCGACGCTACACGCCCTGATCAACTGCGTCTACTGGGAGCCGCAGTACCCGCGGCTGGTGACGCGCGAGGCGGTTCGGAGCCTGTACGCGAACGGTCAACCGACCCTGCGTGCAATCGGCGACATCTCCTGCGACATCGAGGGGTCGGTCGAAGTCACGGTGAAGGCGACCGAGCCGAACGATCCGGTCTACGTCTACGATCCGGAGACGGGTGGAATCCGCTCCGGCGTCGAGGGGGCGGGCCCCGTGATGATGACGGTGGAGATCCTCCCGTCCGAGCTGCCGCGCGAAGCGTCGACGTACTTCTCGGGGATCCTCAAGCGCTTCGTGCCGGCGATCGCTGCGGCCGACTACGGCGCCACGTTCGACGCGCTCGCGCTTCCACCGGAACTGAAGCGTGCCGTCATCTGCCATCGAGGCGAGCTGACGCCCGACTACCGAACGATCGAAACACATCTAGGGGCGGTCGATGGGGCTTCTTCGACCGTCGTGAAGGAGTGAACCCATGAAACGCGTTCTCGTTCTCGGGGCCGGGCTGGTCGCCGGGCCACTGGTTCGGTATCTGCTCGCAATCGAAGGATTCCACGTCACCGTCGCCAGCCGCACGGTGCAGAAGGCGGAGGCCTTGATTGGGGGCGCCTCCAACGGCACGGCGCTTGCCCTGAACGTCACAGACGAGGCGGCGCTCGGGGCGTTGACTGCCGACCACGACCTGTCGATCAGCCTCCTGCCGTACGTCTACCACCCGCTCGTCGCACGGTTCTGCGTCGAGCATCGGAAGCAGATGGTGACGACGTCGTACGTGAAGGACGAGATGCGGGCGCTCGACGGCGCGGCGAAGGACGCCGGCGTGATCCTGCTGAACGAGGTTGGCGTCGATCCCGGGATCGACCACATGTCGGCGATGCAGGTGATCCACCGGATCCAACAGGCCGGCGGCACGCTCGTTTCGTTCACGTCGAACACCGGCGGCCTACCGGCTCCCGATGCGAACGACAATCCGTTCGGCTACAAGTTCTCGTGGGCGCCGCGCGGCGTGATTCTCGCCGGGAAGAACTCCGCGAGGTACCTGAAGGACGGCGAGACAGTCGACGTACCAGGCCCGGAGCTGTTCACCCATCGCTGGCCGTGCCCGGTCGTCGGCTTCGGCGACCTCGAGGTGTATCCGAACCGCGACTCGCTCCCGTACATCGACGCGTACGCGATCCCGACCGTGCGGAGCATGTTCCGCGGGACGCTCCGGTACCCCGGCTGGTGCGAGACGCTGAAGGCGATCGTCGATCTCGGCCTCCTCGACGAGACCGAGCAGGACGACCTCGCCGGGCTGAGCTTCGCTCAGCTGACCGCGCGCCTGGTCGGCTCAGACGGGACGGATCTGAAGGCCGATCTGGCCGGATTCCTCGGCATCGCGGCCGACGCCGAGCCGATCGCGAAGCTCGACTGGCTCGGCCTCCTCGGGGACGCCCCGATCCCGGCGGAAGACAACACGCTGCTCGATGTCGTCGCGTCGCGGATGTTGTCGAAGATGCAGTACGCGCCCGGCGAGCGAGACATGCTCGTGATGCAGCACGAGTTCGTCGCCGAGTACTCGGACCGGACCGAGAAGACGACCTCGACGATGATCGACTACGGCATCCCGAACGGCGACTCATCGATGTCCCGATTGGTCGGGCTGCCCGCCGCGATCGCTGCGCAGATGATCCTTCAGGGCGAGATCGCACTCACCGGCGTGCACACCCCGGTGATTCCGGAGATCTACGACCCGGTGCTTGCCGAACTCGATAAGATCGGCGTCTCGTTCACGGAGACCGTGGAAACGTTGTAGGGACCGCGCGAAGGGAGATCGAATGCGCTTCGGTGCCAGCGTTTGGGGGTTCTACGACCCGCAGGATCCCAGGACATGGCCCAGCTTGGCGGAAGCCGTGGACGAGATCGTGACGCTCGATGACACGCTGGGCGTCGAGGTCTGGGGCTCCCGCGCGCTCGATCACCCGCCCGTCTACGGCCGTGAACTGGCTGATCTGGTCTCGGCCAGCGGTGAAGCGGCATTCGTCACCGCGCACATCCAGGGTCAGCATTGGTCCTGGAATCCGCAGAACCTGCGAAGCGAGATCGATCTTGCGCATCAACTCGGAGCGGAGACCCTGGTGCTTCACCCGGTGTGCTTCGGTCTCGTGGAGGATGACGATCGGCCCGATTGGCCGGCGATCGTCCGGATTGCCGGCTATGCGGCCAAGTTCGGCGTTCGGCTTGCGATGGAGAACATGGTGGATTCCATCTGGGCATTGGATCGGATCCTCGATGAGCTGGGCGACGATCCCGAGGAAACGAACCTCGGCATTTGCATCGACGTCGGCCACGCACACATGTCTCACGACGCCGGGCGAGAGCCGGTGCCGAATTACCTCGAGCGGTACGCCGGTCAGCTCATACACGTGCATCTGGACGACAACCACGGGGAATCGGACGAGCACCTCATTCCGGGCGACGGGACGATCGACTGGCCAAGAACATTGGCCACCCTCGACCACATCGGTTTCGAGGGGACTGCCGTGCTGGAGGTTCAGCCTCCGTCCGAGATGACTGTGATCGACGGGATCCGAGCCGGGCTGGAACGGCTGCAGCGGCCGTCCGCCTGATCGCGTCCGCACGGCGAGCGTCGGACGAGGGGAGGATTGAGTTCCTCGTGCTGCCCGACAAGGACGAGCTACTGCTGGATCACTGCCACGTGCCCCTGAACAGGACGAGATACGCGAACGCGAAGGCAGCTCCCATGACGACGGCCGTCGACGCGATCCCGCGGCCATGGGAGTCTCGAGCGCGCCAGCCGATCACAATGCCTGCGACACAGAGTCCGCCGCCTACCACGACGCCCAAGAGGTCGGACCCTCCCGCCGCTTGAACCAGCAGCGGCGCGAAGTAGCCGCCGACGACAGTGGCCAGAGCGATCCAGGCACGTTGCTTGCCTGGGAGCCGCGTGATCGGGCGGAATCGGCGCAGCTTCGGCCAAGGCGGCGTCCTGTTCCCGAACTTCTGGTACTGCGTCATTGGAGGCTCCTTCCCCATAGTGTCGCGGCGAACTGCCGAGCACAAAGGTCAAGCCGACCAATGCTCATAGCACGCAGTATACGACCGGGCGCCTCCGGCTGCGAAACAAGCTGGCCTAAGTCCATTCCCGCAGCAGGGCGTCCTCCTGCTCTCGGGTGAGGCCGGCACGCCACTCATGATCGTCCGGGCGGGACTGCGCCCACTCCAACGTCGCGCGGACAGTCTCCTCGATCGGGCGGAAGGTCAGTCCCTTCGATGCGGCACGATCCGAGGTGAAGCCGAAGAAGCCGCAGGCGATCGGATTGCCCTCCGGAATCCACAGCGGGAGATCGATCCACGCGCCGACCTCGCGTTCCACGAGGAAGCCATCATCGACCCAGCGGAGCTCGCCGTCGGACTTGGCGACCTCGAGACAGGCGCACAGCAGCCGTTCCATCGAGAGCGCGCTGGGCGGTGAGACGGCGTTGTAGATCCCCGACTCCCGGCGTTCGAGCATGTCTACGATCCACAACGCCAGGTCCCGGACGTCGATGAGCTGGATCTCGCGGCCCGGCCGTCCCGGCGCGAGCATCTCGCCGCCCCGCGCGACTCGATGCGGCCAGTAGGTGAAGCGGTCGGTTGGATCGTGGGGTCCGACGATCAGACCGGGGCGGACGATCAACGCCCGCTCCCCGAGAACGGTTCGGACTTCGGCTTCGCACAGCGCCTTCAGCGGCCCGTACGTCTCTCCGGTGATCTCCTCCACCGTCGGGTCGTCGATCGTGGCGAGCGGCCCGTCCTCGTCGGTGCCGTCCGGCGACGGCTCGCCGTAGACCGACAGCGACGAGATGAAGGCGTACCGACCGACGGCGTCGGCGAGGGTCGTCGCGGACGTCTTGACGATCCGAGGGACGTAGCCGGACGTATCGACGCACGCGTCGAACGATCGGCCGGCGAGACGGTCGAGATCGCACTCGCGGTCGCCGAGGACGTGCTCGACCTCCGGGAAGAGATTGGGGTTCGAACGGCCGCGGTGGAACAGGGTCACCTCGTGGTCTCGCGCGAGGGCGCACTCGACGATGGTGCGTCCGAGAAACATCGTGCCTCCAAGAACGAGCAGCTTCATAGGAGATCCTTTCGTTCGTCTAGGGTGCATTCCCTCCGCAGGCGGGGCAGTCCGGATTCGCCTCGATCGCGATCTCCTCGAACCGCATCGCCGCGGCGTCGTAGACGAGTAGCCGACCGACGAGTGGAACGCCGACGCCGGCGATCCACTTGATCGCCTCGGTCGCCTGGAGTGTCCCGATCGTTCCCGGGACGGCCCCAAGGATCCCCGCCTGCGCGCCCGGCAGCACGGTCTCCGGCGCCGGAGGCTCGGGGAAGAGGCAGCAGTAGCACGGTCCACCGTCGATACCGAGGAGGGAGACCTGCCCCTCGAGGCGGAAGATCGCCCCGTAGACGTACGGGATGCGCAGGGCGAGGCAGACGTCGTTGATCGCGTAGCGGGTCTCGAAGTTGTCCGTGCCGTCGATGACGAGGTCGTAGTCGGCGGCAATTCGACGACCGCTTGTGCGATCGAATCGCTCCGGGAACAGCTCTACCGCGATGTCGGCGTTCAAGTCTGCCAGCCGTTCCGCGGCGCTCTCGACCTTCGGGTGATCGAGTGTCCCTTCTCCGTGAAGGACCTGACGCTGGAGGTTGGAGAAGCTGACGGTGTCGGCGTCGACGACGCCGATCCGTCCGATGCCGGCCCCCGCGAGATACAGTGCGATCGCGCTGCCCAGGCCGCCGACACCGACGATCAACGCGCGGGCGGACTTGAGGTGTCGCTGGCCTTCCTCGCCGAGCTGCGGAAGCACCAAGTGGCGTGCGTATCGCTCGCGCTCTCGGGTTGACAGCTCGGGGAGATCCTTGGCTTCCATCGGGTGATCGTTCCTCCTGGGAACCTCATCATAGCATCTGCCGCCGGTCTCCTTCGTCTCGGCATCGTCGTCGAAGGGAGAAGCGAGCTGCGGATCGTTTCTCTCCCGCGCTGGACGGAACTGCGACTCAGGACAGCGCGAGCTCGTACACGAACACGGCGGCTTCGTGGTTGTCCCAGGTCGCGTAGCTCGATTCCCGAAGAATCGCCAGCAGCTCGGCGGGGTGATCGCCGTCGATGGGAACCATCGCCTCAATCGTTCGTCCGGCGTACAGCCGGTGCGCCTCGCAGAGGAGCCGCCGAAGGTCGCCCGCGCTGCCGTCGGCGAAGTTCAAAACCGTTGGATCGGTGCCACCGGCCGGCTGGCGAAGACAGAGGAGGGCGTCGAGTTCGCCGGCGCGCCGAATCCCGATCCTCGTTCCCAACCGGGCCGTCGCCTCACGCGGATCGAGGTCGAACGGAATGAACCGCCAGCCGCGCGGGAACCGCCTCCGCGCCAATCCGAGGAACGCGGATCGATCGACGAAACCGAGCGCCTCGCCCTCGGGGACGCAGACGATCTCCGGGTCGGCCGGCTCGTTTGACCCGTCCTCGTGGACGTCCTTCTCGAGGTAGGCGAACGAGGCGACGCGGCGGAATCCGTACGACTCGATGATGTGAATCGACGCTTGGTTGCCGATGTGTGTCGATAGGTGAACCTTCTCAGCGCCGTCGCGCCGTGCGCCCTCGATCAGGTGTTCGGTGATCGCCCTGCCGGCGCCGGTGCCGCGATGTGCTGGATCGGACCGGATCCCTTCGAACCAGGCGTGGCCGGGCAGGATCCACGTCCGTCGAGCGAAGCCGATCAGCGTACCGTCAAGCACCGCGGCGACCGCCTCGCCGTTCTCGCTGCCGATCCACTCGTCGAATCGAGACGGGACCCAGTCGTGGCCGTCCCAGATCTGCGATGAGATCTCGAGTACACGCGGACGGTCTGCAGCGGTCAGAGCACGGACTTCGATACCCATGGCCGCAAACGGTAGCGTTGCGTTGGGACGAGATCAAGCGCGCGACTCCTCCCTCGCGATGATCGGTTTGCATCGCGAGGGAGCCGCGAGGTCAGATGCCGTCCGACGCCCGCTCCGGCAGGTAGAGGAACGTGTCCGGATGGAACGCGTACCACGCGAACCAGAAGTCGCGCTCCTTCACGATCTCATCGCCGCTCGCCAGATCGGTGATGGCCACGATCCCGACCGCGTCGCGGGTGATGAGGATCGGCACGCCATTCACCTCGTCCTCGATCGAGCCGAGGGCAATCAGATCGTCCTCGCGGTAGGCGGCGTAGACGCCGCCGATCTCGATCCCGAAGACGACGGTCTTCGGATGGATCCGGTCATCGCGTCCCTCGACCGGGAACCAGATGAAGGAGTCCTCGTAGTAGCTCCCGTACGGGTCGACGCCGTACGGCCGGTCGAACCCGGTCTGCTGGCTGAGGACTTCGGAGTCGGGGTGCGCGGCCTTCCAGTCACGCCAGACGACCGTGTCGATCGAGATCGGAGTGAGCTCAAATCCTGCGAGCTCGCCGACGATCGCGAGCCCGTCGATCTGACTCCAGTAGGTGTCGGTCTTCCGGTCGTACATCACCAGATTCGAGTTGTACAGCTTCCCGGATGTGCCGAACTCGACCGCTTCGCCGTCGATTTGGCGCTCGTAGGCGATACCGGATCCGCACAACGGGCAATAGGTCACGAGCACTGGATCCCCGGCGATTGCGTCATTGACGATCTCGTGCCAGACGAGGATCTGGAGCGGGTAGACCCGCGTGACGCCGCGGTGGGTCAGCGCCAGGACAAGCTCGTTGTCCTCGATCCATGCGTCGGCCTCTTCGACCGATGCAAAACGCGGCCGGTCGATCGAGGGGATGCCGTCCCTCGGCGGACCGCCGCTCAGGATGTCCGATGGATCGACGATGTAGCGCAGTCCCGACTCGCTCACGTGCACTTCGCGTTCGTTGACGATCTCGACGGTCGGCTCCGGCGACGACTCCGGTTGGTCCTGTGCCAGACTGATCGCCAGACCCGCGGCGATCACCACCGACGCCAATGCGACGTATAGGCTCCTTCTGCAGGGTCGTTTCATGATTCCTCCCTATCCGAATAGCGTGTCGAAGATCCGGAAGACGAAGACGAGGTAGTAGACGGAGATGCCGAGCATGATCGCGCCGGCGACCCGATTGATGATCGACTTGTAGCGCGTCAGGAACCGGATGACGGCGCCGGATGCGGCGGTTGAGATGACGGCGAGCGCCAACAACGGCGCGGCGATCCCGAGGCCGAAGGCAAGGAACCGTAGCAGGTTCGCTCCGAAGCCGAGGACGGAGACCGAGCGGGTGAAGAAGATGGCGATGAACAGCGGATTACACGGGATCACGATCGCCCCGAAGAAGAACCCATAGAGGAACGCGGTCATCCATGCGTTCTTCGATGTCCGGACCTTCGCCTTCGGGAGGAAGCGGCCGACGTCAACGTCGAACAGCAACAGGACGCTCAACACAAGCAGGATTCCGAACGCGATCGGCGAGATCACGCCGATGACGCGGGTCAACGAGACCTGCAGGATCGTCGTGAACAACAACCCGAGGAGGAACATGAACGCGACCACGCCGCCGGTCACGTTCAATGCGAACCGGAAGATCGTGCCGCGTCCCGCCTCTCGCCCGGCGAGCCGATTCGCCAGGTACGCGAGGAATCCCGGATACAGCGGGAGGACGCAAACTGCACCGAGCGGCGTCAGGACGCCGAGGACGAACGACTCGGCCAGGTCCGCTAAAAGCGCCATCAGCCGACCTCCTCCTCCGGGATCTGCTCGAGGTCGATCTCCTCGAGCAGCTCCTCGGCCGACTTGAGCCCGTTGGGCAGCAGCCGCGCGGAGCCGTCCGCCTCGATCAGGATCACCGGCGCTCGCGGTGCGTTGACCACGGTCAGCCCGAACGCGTCGATCAGTGCCTGGGTCATCTCGACCGGCGCCACCGCGAAGTACCAAGAGAACTCGTGTTTCTCGGCGTGCTGACGCACTGCGATCAGGTCCTCGTTCGGGTCGGTGTTAAGCGAAACATGGATGATCTCCTCGCCGTGGCTCTCGATCAGTTTGCCCATCTCCTTCTGCTGGCGGAGACAGGTCGAGCACCAGACGGCGAAGCTCTCCACGAGGATCGGCCGGCCGGCGAAGTCGCTGATGGTGAACGGCTCGCCCGTCACGGCATCCACGAGTTCGATGCTTGCCCACGCGGGCAGCTCGATCGCCGGGGTCTCAGCCTCTTCGGACTCCTGCGCCATCCCGGGCCGGGCGGACAGCAAGTCGACGGCGAAGAACAGAGACAGTGCAAGGGCCGTGATCGCGATGAGCGATCCGGCCGTGCGAAGTGCCTTTCGATTCATGGGATCCTCCTTGTGCGGTTCGTGTCGGATCTTCTGGGATTCATGTCGCTCCAGTCGTAGGTCTTCCGGGTGGAGGGTCAGTGAGCGGTCGGTGCGTTTTCGGTGATTCGGGTGGCCGGGAGCCGATCCCGACGATGTCGAACGGATCACGTCCATCGCTCTTCACAAGCCTGCCACAGGATTGAACGGCGCCGTTCACCGGGCGCGCATACCGTTCGGACGCTCGGAAATCGAAGGGAGGAATCGAACATGAAGGCAAAACGTCTACGTATCGCGTCCATCGTGATTCTGCTCGGGTTGATCGCGGCGATCCCCGCGAGCACGCAGGTGTTCCGCTCGGGTGGCGATGACGGGGAGGGAACGGATCTCCGGATGCTCGTCCTGGTCAATCGGATGGAGCTGACCGTCGAGCAGATGGAGGAGATCCACGGAGTCCTCGGCGGGCTTCTCGAGGAGCGCGAGACACACGAGCTTCGATTTGCGGAGTTCGAGCAGGACATGATCGCGTTCGACGGGACGGCCGAGGATCTCGACGAGATCCTCGAGGCGTTCCGCGCCGAGACGGCGGAACAGGTTGAAGCCGCTCGCGAACGAGCGACGGCGGCGATCGACCAGGTCAAGGAGATCCTGACGGCCAAGCAGGGCGAGATCCTCGACGGGATCTTCCCCGGCTTCCTCGGCGGCCGCGAGGCGCCCGCGGGATCCGGTCGGACCGATGCCGCGGTTGGCGGCCTCCACGGTCGACTCGGCTCGCGGGAACGCGACGCGGCCTCCGGGATGCGCGAGGCGATTCTCGGTCGCCTCGAGGAGCGATTCGCCGATCGCCCTGAGGCGCTCCAGCAGCTCCAACAGCGGCTTGGCGGAGCTGCCGGCGGCTTCAGGGTCAGGGGCGGCGGCATGGGACGTGGCATGCGGGGACAGGCCGGTTGTGGAATCCAGGAGAACGCCGGCGGGTTCGCCCCGATGCGCGGAGCGGCGCACGATCGCGGGCAGGCGCAGCGCGGTGCCGACTGGATCGAGCAGCTGCTCGAGGTGCTCGAGCTGAAACTGGAGGCCATCGGATAGCACCACCGGATGACCTTCTTGATCGCCTCGATAGAAGGTGCCGCCGCCCCATGGGACGGCGGCACCTCTCGTTTGGGGGCGAGCCGCATGGAGTGTCGGAGGGCACGCCGCGGCGATCGGAGTGGATCTACGCGGCGGGGAGCAGAACGTGGAAGCACGCGCCGCCGGACGGGGCATTCTCCGCCCAGATCCGGCCGCCGTGCGCGTCGACGAGTGCCTTGGCGATCGATAGACCGAGCCCGGCGCCCCCGTCGCTCGTGCGGGCGTCGTCAGCCCGGTAGAACCGGTCGAACGCGTGCTCGAGGTCCGTCTCCGTCAGACCGGGACCGCTGTCGCAGATCGAGACAAGGACTCCACTGTCCTGCGGGGCTGCCGCGATCGAGATCGAACCGCCGGCCGGCGTGTGGCGGATCGCGTTGGCAAGCAGGTTGAGGATAACCTGCTCGATTCGCTGGCGATCGACGACGACTCGCGGGAGGTCACCGGGGACCCGGCGCTCGAGCCGGACGTCCGAGTCTTCGAGCTGGACGCCGATCGTCTCGAGGATCGTCTCGACGATCTCGGCGAGGCCGCACGGCTGCGGCTGGATCGACAGTCGTCCGGCGTCCGCGAGGCTCAGCTGGTGGAGGTCGCGGACCAGGCGAGTCGTCAACAGGATCTTGTCGTGCAGCGCCGCAAGCGTCTCGGGCGTCGGTTCGATCAGCCCGTCGCGGAGCCCCTCCAGGGCGCTCCGGACCGCAGCAAGCGGTGTTCGCAGTTCGTGCGAAACGTCGGCGATCATCTGACGTTTCGTCCGCTCGGCTCGTTCGAGACTCTCGGCCATCTCGTCGAACGATCGAGCCAAACGCCCGATCTCGTCTGCCGTGTGGGCTCCGACCCGCTCGCCGAACTCGCCGCGAGCGATCCTTCTTGTCGCCGCGTCGAGGCGACGAAGCGGCTTGGTGACCTGCCGGATCAGGATGACGGCGAGGAGGATGGCGGCAGCCGCCGCAGCGAGGCCGGCGAACCAGAGAGAGCGACGCGTGGTGCGAAGGAACCCCGCTTCGAGGAAGTCCTGGCCGAGGATGATTCGCGACGGAATGACCGTCCAAACCTCCCCATTGGTCAGCTCGAACGCCTCCCCCTCGTCCAGCTGATCGTCGGATAGGTGGAGGCCGACGTATCGCGTGTCCGGTGCGTAGGCGACCACGCCGTCCGGATCGACGAGGAGGACCGGAACCGCGCGCCGGCCCCTGTCGAGGAATGCCAACACGGCGTCGAGATTCCCCGTCTGCTCGTAGAACGCCCGAACGAGTTGCAGGACGGCCCGCTCCTGCGGCGTGTATGTGCTGACGGTGAACTCGGAGAAGGCGCGACGGACCGATTGGTTGATGAACAGATACCCGACCACCGACGTCAGCACGACGATCAGAACGAACGCCAGCAGCAGCTTCGCCTGAAACGACATCGCTCCGAATCGCTGCATCAGCCGTCCTCCTTGGCGAGCTTGTACCCGACGCCGAAGACGGTCAGCACGAAGCGAGGGTTGCCCGGATCCGGCTCGACCTTCTGCCGCAACCGCTTGATGTGCGAATCGACGGACCGCTCGAAGCCGTCGTACGTCCCTCCGCGGACCGCCTCGAGGAGCTCGAGGCGGGTGAAGACGCGGCCGGGATGCGTCATCAGGAAGGAGAGGAGATCGAACTCCATCGCCGTCAGGCCGACCGGCTCTCCGCCGACCCGGGCCTCACGCTGCGCCTGGTCCATCCACAGATCGCCGACTTCCAGAACGGGCGTCCTCTTCCCCGTCGATCGACGCAGGACGGCGCGGACGCGGGCCTCCAATTCGCGAGCCGAAAACGGCTTCACAACGTAGTCGTCCGCTCCGGTCTCGAGTCCCTCGATCCGATCGTCCTCCTCGACTTTGGCGGTCAGCATGATGATTGGAACGTTCGACGTTCGGCGGATCCGCTTCGCCACCGAGATCCCGTCGATCTCGGGCAGCATCCAGTCGAGGATGATGAGGTCGGGCCCGTGCCTCTCGAACTGGGTCAACGCCTCGATCCCGTCGTACGCGACGAAGACCTCGAAATGCGCCTCCTCGAGGTAGCTCCGGACCGCTTGAACGACCCAGGGTTCGTCGTCGACAACCAGGATCTTTGCTGGCATGGCAGTATGCATAGTATAAGCCTCAGGCGGAATGGAGCCCCTTCTCGTGTCTGTCTGCCACTGAGCCCAATCCCGCTTCCCGATCCATCAGGAGAAGGTGTAGGGTACCACCTTCTCCTCCGCGACTGCCGTAGGCAATCGCGCTCGGTACTCTGTTCAGCGTTCCGTCCGCGTGGATGGGCAACGCAGCACGGAAGGGGGCGAAGGTGCTAGGCGAACCACGCTTGAGGGAGATTACCGAGGTTGTCCTTGGGGCGGCGAAGGCAGATCAGACGGAAGTGGTCATCACGACGCAGAACGAGTACCTGACTCGCTTCGCGGCGAACGAGATCCACCAGAACGTCGCGGAGACCGGTGCCCGGGTTCGCGTTCGATCGGTCCTCGGGAAGCGGATCGGCGTCGCGACGGCCAACGACGTCAGCGAGGCGGCGTCGGCCGGTCTCGTCCGGAACGCGGAGACGGCGGCGGGCTTTCAGCAAGAGAACCCCGACTTCCGCTCGCTGCCCGGACCCCAGGAGGCGCGGACGGTGGACGCGTACTGCGAATCGACCGCCGCGAGCACGCCGGAGGATCGAGCTGCCGGGGTCGAGGCGATCGTCCGGCAGGCGAAGGCGAGCGACCTGAGTGCATCGGGTGCCTTCTCGACGAGCGCAGGTGAGCTGATGGTTGCCAACTCGCTCGGGAGCCGCGCGTACCACGCGGGGACGACGGCGTCGGTGATGACTGTCGTGATGGGCGAGACCGGCTCCGGCTTCGCCGCCGATGCTGCGAAAGACGTGCACGATGTCGACCCCGCCGAAGTCGGCCGGATTGCGGTCGACAAGGCGCTTCGAAGCGCGAATCCGGAACCGATCGAGCCCGGCGAGTACACGGTAATCCTCGAAGAGGCCGCCGTCGCGGACATGTTGTTCTATCTTGGCTACCTCGGCCTGGGGGCCCAGTCCGTGCAGGAGGGGCGAAGCTTCATGTGCGGTCGCTTCGGGGAGAAGGTTACCGGGGACCGGATCACGATCTGGGACGACGGACTCGATCCGCGTGGACTGCCGCTGCCGTTCGACTTCGAGGGTGTTCCGCGGCAGAAGGTGCTGTTGATCGAAGGAGGCGTCGCCCGAAACGTCGTCTACGACTCGTTCACCGCAGGTAGAGAAGAAGGACAAACGTCCACCGGGCACGCGCTCGCGGCACCGAACCCGATGGGGCCGATCCCGATCCATCCGAGAATGGAACCCGGCTCGTCGACGATCGAGGAGATGGTCGCGTCGACCGACCGAGGCATCTGGGTGACGCGCTTCCACTACACGAATCCCGTCCACCCCGTGAAGACGGTCCTGACCGGAATGACGCGCAACGGAACGTTCCTGATCGAGAATGGGAAGGTCACGAGACCGCTGAGGAACCTGCGGTTCACGCAGAGCATCCTCGGGGCGTTCGCGAACGTCGAGGCGCTCGGCCGAACGCCGAAGATGATCCGGGCCGGGTTCGGCAACCTCGTGATGTTCGCACCGGCCGCGAAGATCAGCCGGTTCCGATTCACCGGAGCCACGGAATTCTAGTGGGGGAGGAGGGAACGAACATGCGTGAGGTTACGGATCGTGCGCTCGACACGGCGCAGAGCCAAGGCGCGACCTACGCGGACGTCCGAATCGTTCGCCGCGAGAACCAAGACATCGGCGTGAAGAACGGTGTCGTCCAGGCCCTCTCCCTCGGGGGAGACGTCGGGTTCGGCGTTCGCGTCATCGCGGACGGCGCGTGGGGATTTGCCAGCAGCAACCGTCTCGAAGTTGATGAGATCGACCGGGTGGCGGCGCGAGCGGTCGCGCTCGCCAAGGCGAGCGCCCGAGTGAAGGAGGCCGACGTGAACATCGGCCCGCCCGAGGTGCACGTCGACACGTACGCGACGCCGGTCGAGATCGACCCATTTGCCGTCTCGTTGGAAGACAAGATCGACGTTCTTCTTGCCGCCGACAAGGAGGCGCGTGCCGTCGACGGGGTCGCGGTCGCTCAGGGGACGATGGGCTTCCTCAGGGAGACGAAGACGTTCGCCAGCTCGGAGGGGAGCTTCATCGAGCAGACGATCATCGAGTCGGGGCTCGGCATCACCGTTCGCGCGATCGGCGACGGAGACATGCAGCAGCGAAGCTACCCGAACTCGTTCGGCCGGCATCAGGGAACGGCTGGGTACGAGCTGATCCACGCATGGGATCTTCCCGGGAACGCGCGGCGGACGGCCGAGGAGGCGGTGGCATTGCTCTCGGCCCCGCAGTGTCCGAGCGGTGTGACGACGGTGATCCTCGACGGGCCCCAGTTGGCGCTCCAGGTTCACGAGTCGTGCGGACATCCGATCGAGCTCGATCGCGTCTTCGGGACCGAGGCTGCGTACGCGGGGACGAGCTTCCTCACCCCGGAGAAGTGCGGGGCGTTCCGGTACGGGTCGGAGGCTGTCACGCTCGTCTCCGACGCCGTGACCCCGACGGGGCTTGGCACATACGGATACGACGACGAGGGTGTGCCCGGCCAGACGACCGACATCGTCCGGGACGGGATCTTCGTCGGGTACCTCTCGTCGCGGCAGTCGGCGAGCCAGCTGCGTGCGTTTCACCCCGATGCGCCGGAGCGCAGCAACGGCGCGATGCGCGCCGACGGATGGAATCGGGTCCCGATCATCCGGATGAACAACGTCTCTTTGATGCCGGGAGAATGGTCGTTCGACGAGCTGATTGCCGACACGGACGATGGGATCTACATGCTGACAAACAAGAGCTGGTCGATCGACGATCGGCGGCTCAACTTCCAGTTTGGCACCGAGTTGGCGTATGAGATCAAAGGCGGCAAGCTCGGGCGGATCCTGAAGAACGCCACGTACACCGGGATCACCCCGCAGTTCTGGGGCGGGTGCGACGCAGTCTGCAACCGCGAGCACTGGAACGTCTGGGGTACGACGAACTGCGGCAAGGGGCAGCCGGGACAGCGGGCGCACACCGGGCACGGCACGGCGCCGGCGCGGTTCCGGAACGTCCAAGTGGGTGTGATGCAGGGGTAACCGTCAATCAGTTGACCCTGCATCTGCGAGAAGTGAGCGTGGCTCACTTCTCGCGTCTGAGGCTGAACGAGCTTCGCTCGCTTCACCTGTGGATGAGCGATTGTAGTCGGACGCTGTTGCGTCATGCGGTGGCGGCGATAGCTCTCCAGACACGAGAAACGAGTTAGAGACTCGTTTTTCGTACGTGATCGCCGGAGGCGATCACGCAACACGTTCGAGCAGAAGCTCGTCGTCGACGACGTGATGGTGCGAGAAGAGGTCGACAAGCTGCGGAACCGTTGCGCTCGCCTTCTCCTCACCGTGGAGCTCCTCGATGATCTCGCCCTTGTGCATCATGATCAGACGGTTGCCGACCTCGATTGCCTGCTCCATGTTGTGGGTCACCATCAGCGTCGTCAGCTCGAGCCGCTCGACGAACGACCGGGTTAGCTGGACGATCATCGCCGCGTTGCTCGGATCGAGAGCCGCCGTGTGCTCGTCGAGCAGCAGGATCTCCGGCGGCACGAGCGTCGCCATCAACACGGCGAGCGCTTGGCGCTCCCCGCCGGACAGAAGGCCGACGCGGCAATGCAGCCGGTCCTCCAGTCCGACGTTCAGCACAGTCAGCTGCTCCTGGAACTGCTTTCGAACCCGCCGCGGGAGTGCCAGTCGTAGGCCGCGACGCCCACGCTTCATTGCCAGTGCGAGGTTCTCCGCGACCGTCATCGACGGTGCTGTGCCGGCGAGCGGGTTCTGGACGATCCGGCCGATCCGCCGTGCCATCCGGTACGCGGGGACGCCGGTGACGTCCTGATCCCGCACCAGAATGCGCCCGGAGGTCGGCGGATACGCCCCGGCGATCAGGTTCAGCAGCGTGCTCTTCCCGGCGCCGTTCGATCCGATGATCGTCAGCACATCGCCGCCAGCGAGCGACAGATCGGCCTGCCGGATCGCGACGACGCGGTCGGCGCCGGTATGGAACGTTTTGGAGACGGCATCGAGTCTCAGCATGCACTGACCTTTCTCAGCCGGCGCTCACGAAGGTACGGGACGACGAGGGCGAGGATGACAAGCAACGAGGTGATCAGCTTCAGATCGCTCGCCTGGAAGCCGATGACGTAGCCGTAGCGAAGCGCCAGAATGACGGCGATCCGGTAGACGAGCGATCCGAGCAGGACGCTCGCCGTCATCCAACCGACCCGGTTCGATCGGATCAGCGTGCCACCGATGATCACGGCGGCGAGTCCGGTGACGATCGTCCCGAGCCCCATCCCGACGTCGGCAAACCCGCTGTACTGGGCGACCAACGCGCCGGAGAGCGCTACGAGTCCGTTCGAGAGCGCCAGGCCGACGATCTTCATCGTCTTCGTATTCACACCCTGCGCAGTGATCATCGACTCGCTGTCGCCGGTCGCACGGAGCGCGAATCCGATCTCCGTACGGAGGAACGCGTCGAGCGCGAACTTGATCCCCACCGTGAGGATCGCGACGAACGCGAGGACCGCGAACGATCCCAGCGGCGACCATGCCGCATCGACGATCCGCGTCGCGGTCGAGACTCGCAGCAGAGAGAGATTCGGGCGGCCCATGATCCGGAGGTTGATCGAGTACAGCATGATCATCGTCAAAACGCCGGCGAGGAGGTTCGTGATCCCCAGGCGCGTGTTGAGGAATCCTGTGATCAGCCCTGCGATTCCCCCTGCGACGAACGCGAGGAGGAGAACCAGAAACGGATCGAAGCCTTGTTGCACGAGGAGAACGGAAGCGATGGCCGCCCCGGTCACGAAGCTCCCGTCGACCGTCAGATCGGGGAACTTGAGAATGCGGTACGTCAGGAATACCCCCAGCGCGGCGATCCCGTACGCCAGTCCCTGTTCGACCGCGTGAATCCAGAGCAATGCCATCGCTTCTCCTCCGTTCTGGCCTTACGGGCTCTTGCGTTCCCAGACGATCCCGCTGTACAGGATGGCCGATGCTTGGTCGATCACCGCTGCCGGGAAGACGAATCCGATCCGTTCGGCGGCATCGATATTCAGATGGACTTCGGCCGTCGGCTGGTAGGTCACCGGGATCTCGTTCGTTGCTGTGCCGGTGAGGACGTCGAGAACCACCTGTCCGACGGTCAGTCCGTGCTCGTAGTAGTCGAATCCGGCGGCCAGCGTCGCCTGGGCCAAGCTCGTCGGATCGGCCATCAGGAACGGCACGCCGGCCTCTTCCGAGGCCGCGAGAACGGAATCGATCGCCGAGACGACCGTGTTGTCCGTGGTCACGTAGTACGCATCGACTCGGCCGATCAGCGATTGCGCGGCGAGCGGGACGTTTGCCGTCGAGTCCGCCGATGCCGTGACGATCGCTACGCCGACCGACGGAGCCGCGGCGAGCGCCATCTCTGTCAAGATCGCCGAATTCGCCTCTCCGGGGTTGTAGACGATGCCGATCGTGATGATGTCGTCCGCCAGCTCCTTCAGCAACCGCAGGTGGGCCGCGACAGGGATCATGTCCGACACACCGGTGACGTTCTCGTTGCCGCTCGGGTCTGTCGCGTTCAACACGAGTTCCGCTCCGACCGGATCGGTAACCGCGCCGTAGATGATCGGGACGTCGGTGCCCCGGAAGACTTCGACGGCCGCCTGCGCCGTCGGCGTTGCGATGGCGACGACCATGTCGACGTTCTGAGCCTGGTAGTTCTGGGCGATCGAGATCGCCGTGCTGAAGTCTCCCTGCGCGCTGGCGATCAGGTACTCGACGTCGACCCCTTCCACGTATCCGGCGGCGGTCAAGGTATCAATGACGCCCTGCTCGACCGCGTCGAGCGCCGGATGCTCGACGATCTTGCAGATCCCGATCTTCAGCGGCGCCGCCGCCGCCGTGAATCCCATGCATCCGACAAGCCCTACCAACAGCAGTACCGCAATGAACCGTTTCACTTTCGCTCCTTCCACGATATCCTTGCGGCGGTCCGCAAGGACCGAACCAGGACGATCAGCCACGATCGTCCGACCGTGCCCGCTCGCGGTGGTCCTGCAGCTCAATGCACCCGCGGGCGGGCCCCTTTCCCTCCGCTTCCTGCCTCTTTGCCACCTCCAAAAGAAAAAGACCGCGGTCTCCCGCAGTCCTCTCCCGGCTTCGCGCTGCTGCTTCGTTCGCTAGAGTTCGCTAGCGAGCAGCGCCGCCGGGTGTAAACCAGAACCAATAGAAGCAGGCGCCGTTCGAAAGCATCAGGCTAGCGCGGCAACTCCCTGCTTCAATCATGACTCGGCCACTATAGAACGGCATCTGAGGTTTGTCAAGGGTCTGCCGGCTTCGCGCACACGCAGTTCGCAGGGAAGAGAAGCGGATGCAGCTCGTTTCGCTTGTTCGGCGAGCCTCTGAACGCACGGTGCTCGTGGTTGCCGTGGCTGACCGAGAGGCGTAAACTTGCCGATGTTACGAATCTGAAAGGAGTGTTACTTGGTGCCGAAGACGATCCGGTTCAGCGTGTCGATCGAAGAAGAGCTCATCGAGGCGTTTGACGATCTCTGTCGCAGCCGCGGCTGGACCAATCGATCCGAAGCGATCCGCGACGCGATCCGCCGCCAGCTGGTGGAACACGAGTGGGACGCGGGCGAGGAGGTCGTCGGCGTCATCACGCTGCTGTACGATCACCACTCCGTCGGCTTGGGCAAGAAGCTGACCGAGCTTCAGCACCACGCGCTCGGCGTCGTCATTTCGACGACGCACGTGCACATCGACGAGCAGAACTGCCTCGAGTACCTCGCGGTGCGAGGCGAAGCGCGCGAGATCGAGCGGCTCGCTCATCGGCTGATCGGCTTGAAGGGTGTCAAGCACGGGGAACTGACCGGGACGTCCACCGGGAAGAGGATCCGGTAGCGGAGAGGAGATCCATGAGACGCATCGCGATGCTGTTGGGAATAGGGCTTCTGTCGGTTGGAGCGGCGGTCGCCGCCGAGACGATCGTCTCGACCCACGCCGTGTATGGGGAGTTCGCCGAGATCATCGGAGGGGATGCGATCGAGGTCGTCACGATCATCCCGTCCGGCTTCTGTCCATCCCACTACGACTTGGCTCCGAGCGATCTGGCGGCCGTGCTCGATGCCTCGCTGATCGTGTACTCCGGCTTCGAGGTGTGGATCGAGACACTCGCTCGTGCAGCGGCCGGCGATGCCGCAGTCGTGCAGCTGCCCGGCTCGTGGAGCACGCCCGATGCGGCGATCGGGAAGGTCGAGGCAATCCGTGACCTCCTGATCGAGCACGTGCCGGCGGCGGCGGAGCAGTTCACCGCGAACGCCACGGCGTACATCGAGGAGCTTCGTGCACTCGGCGAAGAGCTGAAGCAGAGAGGGGACGCCGCTGGCGTCGGGGATGTCGCCGTCGTCTGCATGGCGTGGCAGGTCGATCTCGTGTCGTGGCTCGGCTTCCAGATCCCGGTCACGTACGGGATTCCGGCCGACCTTTCGCTTCGAGACCTCGTCTCGCTCGCGGCCGCCGGGCGTGACGCGAACGCCGAACTCGTCATTGACAACCTGCAGAGCGGCGTCGACTTCGGGGCGAAACTAGCGCGGGAGGTTGGCGCAGTGCACGTCGTGCTGTCGAACTTCCCGGGCGCCATGCCGAACACGGGGACGGTCGCCGATCTGTTTCGCCGGAACGTCGAGGCGCTCTTCTCGGCGATCGAGCCGTTCGAGTAGGGAGGGTGAGGAATGGAGACACGGAAGATCGATCCGGTGAACGCGGACCTCAGCGCGTTGATCGAACGCGGGACCTCGCTACACGGCCACCTCGGCCCGTTCCTCGTTGCCGGGATTCGAATGGGGCTTCTCGCGCTTCGCGAGCTGGGCAGTCCGGGCTACTTCGGCCTCCGGGCCGAATCGGAAGCCGGTCGAACGACGCCGCTCTCATGTCTCAACGACGGGATTCAAATCGGGTCGGGCTGCACCGCCGGGAAGGGGAACCTGCGCGTTGTCGGAGGGACCGGGCCACGCGTTCGCTTCGTCACCGACGAAGGCTGTGCGATCGAGATCGAACTGCGGCCGGAAGTTGTCGCGTCCTTCCGGGGATCGGATCCGATCGCCAAGGCCACGGATCTCGAGACGATCCCCGAGGATGAGCTGTTCGCATGGACGACGTCGTCTCTCTAGTCGACGTCCGGGCGACCTACGAAGGCGAGCGTCACGCGACGCTCAACGGGGTGTCGCTCGCCGTTGCGGCGACAGAGCAGCTGGCGATCACCGGACCGAACGGATCCGGGAAGACGACGATCCTCGAGGTGATCAACGGCCTCCTGCCGATCGGCTCGGGGACCGTTCGGGTGTTCGGTGAGGCCGTGACGACGGGAAGCCACCGACTGCGCTCGCGGATCGCCTACGTCCCTCAGAACCTCTTCTTCCCGACCGACACGCCGTATCTCGTGCGCGACGTCGTCCTTACCGTCCGCTTCGGCCGAGGTGGGACGTGGAGCCCCTCCATCGCGGAGGACCGTCGGCAGATCGATCGTGTGATGGATGCCGTCGGCATCGCGAACCTCGCGGGGCGGCCGGTCGGGCGCCTGTCCGGCGGCCAGCAGCGGAAGGTCCTCCTTGCTCGCGCGATGGCTCAAGAGGCGGGGCTGCTGCTGCTCGACGAGCCGACAGCCAATCTCGATCCGGAAGCGAAGGAAGAGGTCGCCGAGCTGGTCGCGATGGTTCGCGCGGAGCTCGGGGCGGCGGCGGTCGTCGTCAGCCACGAGACCGGTCCGCTGCTCGGGGCGTCGGATCGAGCCGTCATCGTCGAATCGGGGCGGATCGTCTCGGAGGCTCGATCCTCTGCATTCCCGGCCTAGGAGGAGATCGTGTTCGGACTCCCTTGGCACATCGTATTGCCAACGCTTCTCGGAAGCCTGTTGGTCGGGGCGATGTGCAGCTCGATCGGAACGTTCGTCGTTCGGATGAAGCTATCGTCGCTCGGCTTCGCGATGTCGCACGCGGCGTTCGCCGGAGCTGCGCTTGGGCTAATGATCTCCTCGGTCGATCCGATCTGGACGGCTGTCCTGTTCGGTGTACTGATGGCGGCGGCGCTCGGCCCGATCGCCGATGTCTCCGGCCTTCAGGTCGACACGATCGTCGGCGCGACTTTCCCTGTGACGATGGCGCTCGGGTTGATCTTCATCAGCAAGGCGCCGAGCTCCGGGATCGGCTCCGGGGCACTGTCCCTCCTGTGGGGGAGCGTCCTCGGAATCACGATGGGACAGGTTGCCCTCCTCACGGTGGTCTTCGTGCTGATGCTGGGCGTTCTGGTTCTATTCGGCAAACAGTTCTTCGCCTTGCTTCTCGATCGGAAGCTTGCCCGCGCGTCGGGACTCGATACGACAAGGGCGTTCTACGTCTTGCTGTTCTTGGTCGCGGTTGTCGTTGCCGTGTCGCTACGTGTGACCGGCGGACTGCTGATCTATGCGCTGATGATCCTGCCCGCTTCCGCCGCGTTCCTGTGGGCGTACGACATCAAGAAGGTGTTCTTGGTCGCGCCGCTGCTCGGCGTTCTGTCGGCGCTGTCCGGGTTTCTCCTCTCGCTAGGGGCCGACCTGCCGATCGGCGCGTCGATCGCCCTCTGCTGCGCCGCGGTCTTCTTCGGCTCGATCCTGCTCTCACCGAAGAGGAGGAGGGGGCGCGATCACCGGAGGTGATCGCGAAGTAGGCCCGGCGATACCTCACCAACACGAGATGGAGCTGTGCTCCTTCTCGTCCGCGATTGCCTGCGGCAATCGTGAACTAGACCTGGCAATACCTCACCAACACGAGAAGGAGCCTCGCTCCTTCTCGTCCGCGATTGCCCATGGCAATCGCGATGTAGAGTAGGATCCGACGGTTCGGATCGGAGGTGAGGCGTAGGTGAGACGAGATCGATCTCCCCGGCCTGCAAGCATCGACAGAAGCAGGCTCGGCCTTCCGGTGCTACTGGAGACGGCGCACGAGGTCGCCGTGATCAAGCCGAGCGGGATGGCAACGGAGCTCACGAGCGATCCCCGGGGAGCCTCGCTGCTATCGCGCATCGGCGCGGCGGCACCGAACGCAGTGCCGAAGCTCCCACACCGGCTCGACCGTGTGACGCGGGGGATCGTCGTCGTCGCGCTATCGGACGAGGCAATCCGCTTCCACAACGACCAACTGCGAGATGGTGCGTGGACGAAGCTCTACCTGGCGCGGATCCGGGTCCCGGAGGGAACGCGGGTCGAGGATCTGGTCGGGCTGCACACGCTGCACCTGCGTACACGGGACGGCCAAGCGCAGGTCGTGCGGAGTGGCGGGAAGCGAGCGGTGACTGAAGTCCGCGCGGTCGCCGGCAGCCCGGACCGGCCCCACGAATCCCACGCTCTCCTCCGGCTGCACACCGGGCGGTATCATCAGATCCGGGCGACGATGGCGGACCTCGGAGCCCCGCTCGTCGACGACTGGCTGTACGACACGGACGCGGCAAGACGGAGCGGCCGGTTCTATCTGGAGCACGCGGCGCTCCGCTTCACGCCGTTCGGGGCGGATCGTCCGCGGACGATCCACAGGAGAGACGATCCCGACCGGGAGCCGATCGGCCCCGCGTTGCGGGCGACGCTCGATCGATGCCTCGAGGGATGGGAGACGAACGATGCCGAGGAACGTTGAGATCAAGGCGCGCGTCGATGATATCGCGGCACTGCGTCGACGGGCGGAGGCATTGAGCGACACTGCGGTGAAGGTGATCGAGCAGCGAGACACCTTCTACGTCGTCCCGCGTGGGCGGCTGAAGCTGCGCGTCCTCGGTCCGAATGCCTGCGAGTTGATCTGCTACGAGCGACCCGATGGGACGACGGCCAGGGCGTCGGACTACGCGCTCGTTCGGTCCGACGATCCGGAGACGTTCGAGCGGATCCTCGCGACGGCCCTCGTGGTCCGGGGAGTGGTTGCCAAGACCCGTTTCCTCTATCTTGTCGGTCGGACTCGCGTGCATGTCGACGAGGTCGAGGGCCTCGGCGCGTACATGGAGCTGGAGGTCGTCCTGGAAGACGGCCAAACGGTCGACGAAGGTACGCGAGTCGCCGAACAACTGATGATTGATCTCGGGCTGCCGGACGCGAAACGCGTCGCCGGCGCCTACATCGACCTGCTGGAGGAGAACGCCGCATGAAGCTGACGAGCTATCCGAGCGCGGGGGAGTTCCTCGCTGTCGCCGAGCCGGAGCTCCTGCGCGACGAGGCGAAGAACAACCTGATGCTCGGGATCGCGAGAGCCGTTCGAGGTGGGCGCAGCTACGGGGGCGATCCCCCGTACTTCCTTGCCGTGCACGATGGGCGTGCGCTGGTGAGTGCCGCGATCCGCACGCCGCCGTACAACTTGATTCTCTACAGTGAACAGGATCGACCCGACGTCCTGGATCCGATCGTCTCCCACCTCGCCGAGCGGGATCCCGGATTGCCCGGTGCCCACGGCGCGGTGGGATTGGTCTCCGCATTCGCCGAGCGGTGGACGAAGACGATGCGTGTCGGCTTGGCGGTCGAGATGTCCCAGCGCGTCTATCGACTGACCGAGGTCACACCGCCGAAGGGTGTTCCAGGGACGGCGCGACGCGCCGAGGAGAGGGACGTCGAGACGCTGATCCGATGGTTCCTTGCGTTCTGCGAGGAAGCCGTCCCCAGCGATCCTCCACCTGACACGGAGGCGTCGGTCCGCCGCTTCATGGATCCGGGCGTCCTCATGGTCTGGGATGCGGGGGGCATCGTCTCGATGGCGGGTAGCTCCCGCGGATCGACGCATGGTGCCACCGTCAGCGCTGTCTACACGCCGCCCGATCGCCGTGGGAACGGCTATGCGTCGGCATGCGTCGCTGCACTCAGTCAGCTGCTCCTGGACCGCGGCAGCGCCTTCTGCACCCTGTACGCGGATGTGTCGAACTCCACGTCCAACAAGATCTATCAACACGTCGGCTACCGCCCGCTGGCGGATTGCGCGATGGTCTCCTTCATCCCCGCGGAATCGGAGACCGACTAGCGATGGTCAGCCACGCGTCGGAGACGAAGACGAAGATCGTCTGCACGATCGGCCCGGCATCGAGCGGCCGGGAGACGCTGCGTGCGTTGATTCGGGCGGGGATGGACGTCGCGCGGGTGAACTTCTCGCACGGCACGCACGAGACGCACGAGCGAACGATCCGCCTCGTCCGCGAGGTTGCGGCGGCGGAGAAGGCGACCGTCGCCGTCATGGCCGACCTCCAAGGGCCGAAGCTTCGGATCGGCTGCCTCGTCTCGCCGCTCGAGCTCGCTCCGGGGGACTGGGTCTCGTTCACCACGCGGCCGTCCGACGGGACCGATCGTGTGATCCCGCTACCGCACCCGGAGCTGATCGGTGGAAGCGCCGTCGGCGATCGTCTTCTCCTCGATGATGGAGCGATCGAAGTGGCGCTTCGTGAGGTCCGTCCCGAGGCAGTGATCGGGCAGGTGATCGTCGGCGGCGCACTGTCGTCGCAGAAGGGGATCGCGGCGCCGGGCGCCGCCGCGGGGATCGCCGCGCTGACTGTGAAGGATCGCTTCGACGCCGGGTTTTCCGTCGACTGTGGCGTCGACTTCGTCGCCCTGTCGTTCGTCCGCACGGCGGAGGATCTGGCGGAACTCCGAGCGCTCCTCGACAAGCACTCGGGCGGCGATGAGGTCGGAATCGTCGCCAAGATCGAGAAGCGCGAAGCGCTCGACCATCTGGAGGGGATTCTTCACGCGTGCGACGCCGTGATGGTCGCGCGCGGCGACCTCGGCGTCGAGACGTCGCCGCAGCGGGTCCCGATCTTGCAGAAGGAGATCATCCAACGGTGCAACCGGTTGGGAGTCCCGGTGATCACGGCGACGCAGATGCTGCAGTCGATGGTCGAGAACCCGCGCCCGACGCGCGCCGAGGCGAGCGACGTCGCGAACGCCATTCTCGATGGTTCGGACGCGGTCATGCTGTCGGCCGAGACGGCCGTCGGCCGGCATCCGGTGGCGGCGGTGGCGATGATCCGGGAGATCTCGGCGATCGCCGAACGGGAGACCGTCTCGCGGGACGACGGCCCGCCGGAAGTGGGTGAGTGGACCCATCCGATCACCGACGCGATCGGCCGGGCGACCGTGCGAATCGCGCGGGAGACCGGAGCCAGGCTGATCGTCACGTCGACGTCGCGCGGTTACACGGCGCGGCAGATCGCTCGAGAGCGACCACAGCACCCGATCGTCGCGTTCACGCCGAGCGAGGTCACCCTGCGGCGCCTTGCCCTCGTCTGGGGGGTCACGCCGGTTCTCGTCCCTCCGAGCCGATCGGCCGACGCGATGCTGGAGACGGTCGGACGACTCCTTCGGGAGCGCGGCGAAGCTGTCTCCGGCGATGCGGTCGTCGTCACCGGCGCGATCCCCGCCGGCAGCGAGGGGAAGACCAACTTCATCAAGGTCCATCGAATCTGACGCGGATCTTCAGCGCGATCACACGCCCGGGCCGATCCTGTGACCCAAAGGAGGCACCATGTCACGTGTTGTGCATTTCGAGATCCCAGCGGACGATCCGGAGCGGCTGATCGGCTTCCTCGAGAAGGTGTTCGGCTGGCGGATCCAGAAGTGGGACGGGCCGGTGGACTACTGGCTCGTGATGACCGGCCACGACGGCGAGGATGAGAAGGGCGGCGAACCGGGCATCGACGGCGGGGTCAACCGCCGCGGTGACGGGAACCCGATGGTCGTCAACACGATCGACGTCGACGACCTCGATGCGGTGCTGGAAGAGATTGCGGAGTTCGGCGGCGAGATCGTCGCCCCGAAGATGCCGGTTCCGACCGTCGGCTGGATGGCCTACTTCAAGGATCCCGAAGGAAACGTCCACGGATTGATGCAGAGCGATCCGAGCGCCGCGTGAGACGCCGAGCAGCTAGGCTCCGAGGCCGGATTCCCGCCGCTTGGCGAGGACCCATCCGAGAACCTCGTAGATCAGCTTGGTCGCGGCGAACGACGTGACGTCGGAGCGGTCGAGCGGCGGGGAAACCTCGACGAGATCGAGCGCGCGCACCGGCAGATCGCGGAAGACAGGACGAAGGAACTCGAGGAGGTCGCGGGTCGAGAGGCCCCCGGCCTCCGGGGTTCCTGTTCCGGGCGCGAACGCCGGATCGAGCACGTCGATGTCGATCGTCACGTACACCGACGAGACGCCATTCAGCTGACGACAGACAGCGTCTGCCGTCCCGCGCACCCCGTGCGCGTAGACGTCCCGCGCGGTATGGACCGCGATCTCTGGATGTGCGTCCACGAAGGCCTGCTCGTCGCCGAGCCAGGAGCGGATCCCGACGAACGCGACTCGTGACGGATCGACGTTTGCAGAATCGAGAACCCTCCGCGCGGTGCACGCATGCGACCAGGCTCGCCCCTCGAACGTGTCCATCAGATCGAGATGCGCGTCGAGGTGAACGACGCCGATCGGGCCGGCGAGCGCCTTGGCGGCCGCGGCGAACAGCGGAATCGTCACGGCGTGATCCCCGCCCAGGAAGAGGGCGAACGGATGGCGGAGCACGTTGGCTGCGGCAGTCTCGACCTCGGTTGCGAACGCATCCCACGTCGGCTGCGGCGCGACGTTTCCATGATCGCGGATCCGAAGGTTGCCGAGCGAACTCCCATCCTCGGTGAACGGAGCGATGTGCGGCGTCAGCGATCGGATCCGATCCGGTGCCTCGGCCGACCCGAGTCGGAAGCTCGAGGCCCCGTCAAACGGGAGCCCGAGGATCCCGACGTCGACGGTGGCATCGCCTTCGCCGATCTCGGCGAGACCGCTCCAGACACGCCGATGAGGAGGATCGACTCTGTTGCTCATGATCGCTGACATTCTACTGAGACGGAGTGCCCGCACCATGTAGCTGTGGACGCGGAGTGAGACGGTTCGGCGCGAGAACGATTCGATCTCGTCCTTGATCGAATCGGTGAGGCTCTGCTAGGCTGAGTGGAGACAAGACCGTCAGCTCAAGTTTCGGAGCCGTCCCCCGCGGGCGGCGAACACGAATCGGAGGAGGAATCACCATGCGTGAAAAGCCTGTTCTCATCTTGCTTCTACTGACTGGATTCTTGGTGGCGGTCTCGGGTGCGGTGCTCGGCCAGTCGATCTTCCGCGTCGCGATGCAGCCGATCGTGCAGATCGACCCGGCGCTGATCTCGTCGGATGCCGAGGTGGCGGTGGCGAATGCCGTCTACGACTACCTCGTCGACGTCGACGCAGGCAGTCGAGCCATCCCGCGCCTCGCCGAGTCGTGGGCGGTCAGCGAGGACGGAACGGAGTACACGTTCGTGCTCGCCGAGGGGATTCGGTTCCACGACGGCAGCACGCTCGTCCCCGGCGACGTCGTCTGGACGTTCGATCGGCTCCGCGACCCCGAGAATGGATTCGCGACCGAGTCGGTGTACGCGAACATCGAGCGGATCGACGTCACCGGCCCGAGAGAAGTCACGTTCCTGCTGAGCCAACCGAACCCGTTCTTCCTCTACGACCTGAGCGACAATCATGCGCTGATCGTGAAGCGTGGAACGACCGACTTCTCGACGTTCAACGGGACCGGCCCGTTCACTGTCGATGACTACCGACCCGAGGATCGGATCGTGATGTCGGCCAATCCGGACTACTTCCTCGAGGGGATGCCTGCGCTCGACGGGCTCCTGTTCATCTTCTTCGGCGATCAGGTGGCGGCGGTCGACGCGCTGCGCGGCGGACAGGTTGACATGGCGTGGCGCATGTCTTCGGCGCTCTTCCTGACACTGCAGGGCGAGCCGGGGATCGTCGCCGTCGACGTCCCGACGAACGGGTTCGACCTCGTGCGGCTCCGAAACGACATCCCGCCGGGGAACGATCCCGCCGTCCTCGAGGCGATGAAGCTCGCGACCGATCGTGAGGCGATCTTTCAGGTCGTGCAGCTCGGTTTGGGGGCCGTCGGACGGGACAGCCCGGTCGGTCCGTTGTACGCCGACTACTACGACGAGTCGACGCCGATCCCGGCCCGGGATCCGGACGCAGCCCGCGACGTGCTTGCCGCCGCCGGCTACTCGGACGGCCTGACGATCGACCTGTACACCCCGGACACCGGTGGCCGGCCGGACCTCGCCGTCGTCTTGAAGGAGCAGTGGGCCGCGGCGGGAATCACCGTCAACGTGATCGTCGAGCCGGAATCGGTCTACTACGGCGAGAACCACTGGATGGACAAGGAGCTGGGGATCACCGGCTGGGGATCGCGGCCGTACCCGCAGTTCTACATGAACTCGATGCTGACGTGCGACGCCGCCTGGAATGAATCGCGGTTCTGCGACGCCGAGTTCGACGGGCTGGCCGCCACGGCAGGTGCGACGCTCGACGAGGCGGAGCGCGTGGCCGCCTACGCGGACATCCAGCGGATCCTGATCGAGCGCGGACCGGTCATCATCCCGTACTTCTTCGCCGCCGTCGCCGCGTACTCCGATCAGTTCGACGGACTGGAGCTGAAGGCGTTCCCGGGGCGGACCGACTTCCGATTGGTATTCGTGCGCTGATTGACCGAAGGTCAATCAGCGCGGCAAGAAACGAGGTCTCTGATCTCGCTTCTTGCGTTGGCGAGTTGAGAGCACTCCGACGCGGACACGAACAGAGGCTGAAGCCTCTGCTCGTGTGTCGGTTCGCAATTCGGCCTGAAGCTGAAAGCACTCCGACGCGGACAAGAACAGAGGCTGCAAGCCTCTGTTCTTGTGTCGGTTGGGGATCCGGCCTGAGGCCGAAAGCCCTCTGACGCGGACAGGAACGGAGACCAGCGGTCTTCGTTCCTGTGGTGGGGAGCTGCGCGCTGACTGAAGCAGCATCGGCCAGCGCGGATGAGAAGGGAGATCATCCGGCGCCCTTCTCATGTTGGATGGCAAGAGGTGTCGGCCGCCATGCGAAGCGAGGCTGAGTGCCTCGCTTCGTGCATCGGTGTGCGTCGCGTGCAAGGAGACGAAGGTTCTATACTCCTCTTCATGCGCACAAGAAGAGCGTGGGCGGGGATGCGGTGAGTCAGCGCCGGTGGATTCCGAGGGTGCTATGTGATCTGTTCCGGCGACCGGCGTCGGCGTTCGGGACGAGCATCGTCCTTCTGTTCATCCTGCTCGCGATCTTTGCCCCATGGATCGCCCCTTACACGCCGACCGAACAGATTTACGCCGACGCGCGGCAGGCGCCGTCCGCCGCACACTTCTTCGGAACCGATCACCTCGGGCGCGACGTCTTCAGCCGGATCGTCCATGGTGCCCGGAGCATCCTGGCGCTGACCGGCCTCGGCGCGCTGCTCGCCGTCGCTGCAGGAACGTCATTCGGGCTGCTTGCCGGGTACGTCGTCGGCCTGTTCGACGAGCTGTTGATGCGGGTCTTCGACAGCCTGCTCGCGATCCCGGCGCTGCTGCTGGCGCTCGTCCTGCTCGGGACGGTCGGGCCGTCGAGGTCGTCCGTCCTCGCGGTGATTGCGGTCGTCTACACGCCGATCGTCGCCCGGGTCGTTCGCAGTGAAACGCTTGCGCTCAAGTCGCAGGGCTTCGTCGAAGCGGCACGCTTGCAGGGGGAGCGGCTGCCGCGGATCCTCCTGCGCGAGATCCTCCCTTCGGTGCTTCCCGCCCTGTCCGTCGAGGCGGCGCTGCGGTTCTCGTACGGGATCTTCCTCGTCGCGTCGCTCGGCTTTCTTGGCGTCGGCGTGCAGCCGCCGAGCCCCGACTGGGGACTGATGGTCAAGGAGGCGAGGACATACATTCGCCTCACGCCGTGGGCGCTGTACTGCCCGGCCGGTGCGATCTCGCTGCTCGTCATCGGTGTCAATCTGGCCGCGGACGGGCTGAAGCGCGCGTTGCGTCCGTCGATCGAGGATCTGTCATCACGCACACGGCGGCGGATCCTGCGCGCGCGGTGTGCCACGCAACGGTGCGATTCCGGTGCGACCGCTGCCGACGGAGCGGTGATCTCGATCGAGGATCTGAGCGTGTCCTACTTCGCCGGCGGGGTGTGGCTCGACGCGGTGCGCGACGTCAGCCTCGAGGTCCGCTCCGGCGAAACGCTCGGTCTTGTGGGCGAATCTGGATCGGGGAAATCGACGCTGGCCCTGGCGATCGTTCAATACCTGGCGGCCAACGGCGCGGTCCGTTCCGGTCGGATCTGCTTCGGCGAGCGGGAGCTTCTCGATCTCTCCCCGCGCGAGCTCCGGGAGCTTCGAGGGGCGCAGATCGGCTTGGTCCCGCAGGATCCGCTCGCCGCCCTGAATCCGTCGATCCGCGTCGGAGAGCAGATCGTGGAGATCCTTCGACGGCACAATCACGGATCAAGGGGCGCGGCGCGTGCGAGCGCTATTGATCTGCTTCGACGGGTCCGGATCGCCGATCCGGAACGCGTCGCACGAGCGTACCCGCACCAGCTCTCCGGGGGCATGCAACAGCGTGCCACGATCGCGATGGGCCTGTCGACATCGCCGCGGTTCCTCCTGTTCGACGAGCCGACGACGGGACTCGACGTCACGACGGAGGCGGCGATCCTCGACCTGATCGCCGAGCTGCTGGAAGACGGATCCCGAGCGAGCCTCTACATCACCCACGATCTTGGCGTGGTATCGCGCGTCGCCCGTCGTGTGGCCGTGTTGTACGCCGGCGAGCTGGTCGAGATGGGGGAGACCGGCGACCTGCTCGGGACGCCGCGGCACCCTTACACACGCGGCCTGCTGGCGTCCGTCCCCGGCTTCGGCACGCGGGGAGCGCCGCTCTCCTCGATGGAGGGAGTGATCCCAGCGCTCGATGCGATTCCGTCCGGCTGCGTCTTTCGACCGCGCTGCCCGTGGGCCAGCGGGATCTGCGAAGCCCGCCCCCCGCTGGAGGATTCTGGATCTAGCACGATCCGGTGCTACCGGTGGTCCGAGATCGAGCGGGAGCGACCCGCCAAGCGCGGCGTCGTACCGCGGCCGGCGGTCGCTGATGAAAGCCGACGATCGGTCCTCGATCTCACGGACGTCGAGGTTTCCTTCCCTCTTTCGCGGTCGATGGCCGATGTGATCCGCCGCAACCTGCGCCGCGCCGTCCGTGCGGTCGATGGGGTCACCCTGTCGATCGGCGAGGGACGGACGCTCGGGTTGGTCGGTGAGAGCGGCAGCGGGAAGACGACGCTTGCCCGCACGATCGTCGGGCTCGAGGCACGGGACGCGGGCGAGATCCGGCTGGCGGACGAGGATCTCCCAAGGACGATTCGCGGGCGGAGGCGGAGTACTCTGCGACGGCTCCAGGCGGTCTCCCAGAACCCCGATCAGGCGCTGAACCCGCACCTGTCCGTCGGAACCACACTGTCACGCCCGCTGATCACACTGGCCGGGCTGCCGCGAAGGTCGGCGCAGGCGCGCACCACCGACCTGCTCGATCGCGTCGGTCTCTCGGCGGCGTACGCGGACCGCCTGCCCGAACAGCTCTCCGGCGGCGAGAAGCAGCGGGTCGCCATCGCCCGAGCAGTGGCCTCGAACCCCGACCTCGTGCTGTTCGACGAAGCGACGTCGTCGCTCGACGTCTCGGTCCAGGCGAGGATCCTGAACCTCCTCGAGGAACTGCAGCGAGACAACGCGGGAGGCCGCAGCGGTGCGTACCTGTTCATCACCCACGACCTCTCCGTGGTCTCCCACCTCGCGGACGACGTTGCCGTGCTGTACTTGGGGCGAGCGATGGAACTCGGCACAGCGACAGAGGTCCTCGGACCGCCGTACCACCCGTACACCGAGGCGCTCCTGTCGGCCTTTCCTGCGTTGGGAACTGTGCAGGAAGCGCACGTGCGGCTCACGGGAGAGATTCCGAGCCCGATCGACCGCCCGACCGGATGTCCGTTCCACACACGCTGCCCGCGGTCGCTCGGAGCGATCTGTGTGCACGAGGCGCCGCCGTGGCGTAGGGGGGAGTCCGGGCACGCTGTCTACTGTCACATTCCGCTGGATGAACTGTGTCGGCTTCAGGAACGGCTGGTGGAGGGAACGGGATGATGGCGCGATTGCTGCTCCGGCGCCTCGGCTTCCTCTTCCTAACCCTCCTGCTGACGTCGGCGCTGATCTTCTCGGCGACGCAGTTCCTTCCCGGCGACGTGGCCCGTGTGATCCTCGGACGGGAGGCGGGCGAGGAGGCCGTTGCGGCGCTGCGCGAGGAGCTCGGTCTCAACCGCCCGGCGATCATGCAGTACGGATCGTGGCTCGGACGGTTCGCACGCGGCGACTGGGGGACGTCCTTCGGAACCAACCTGCCGGTCCGCCCCCTCGTGATGGAGCGGCTCCGCAACTCGCTGATGCTCGCGTTGGTCGCCCTCGTTCTTGCCATGCCGGTCTCCGTGCTCCTCGGTGTCTGGGCCGGCCTGCGCGAGCACGGGATCGCGGATTCCGTCATCAGCCTCGGGAGCCTCGCGGTCGTCGGGCTGCCGGAGTTTGTCACCGGCGTCCTGCTGATTGAGCTGCTTGCGCACCGATGGAAGCTGCTGCCGGCGAGTTCGCCGATCGCTCCCGAGACCGGCTTCTGGGAAGCCCTGCCGTTCCTGATCCTGCCTGCGCTGACGGCGACGTTCGTTCTGCTCGCCTACATCGCCCGGCTAACCCGCGCAGAGGTCGCCGAGCAGATGCGCCGCCCGTACGTTCGGACCGCCGTGTTGAAGGGACTGCCTCGGCGCACGGTCATCTTCAAGCACATCCTGCGGAACGCCCTCTTGCCGACGATCACCGTCATCGCCATCAGCTTCGGCTGGCTGATCGGCGGGATCATCGTCATCGAGAACGTCTTCAACTATCCAGGGCTGGGTCGGCTGCTCCTCTTCGCCATCGACCGCCGCGACGTTCCCCTGATGCAGGCGATCGCGATCGTCGTCGTACTCGGCGTCGTCTTCGCCAACCTCGTCGCTGATTTGCTGTACACCGCCGTCAACCCGAGGATTCGATACAGGTAGTCGCCGCTCGGTACTCGACGGTCACCCGGAGGGCCAAGGGAATTGAGAAATCGGGCAGAGATGCACGAAACAAGCTCTGATCCGAGGCATCGCCCGAGAAAGCAAGACGTGATCCAATGTACGGTTATTGGCTACCTCCACCTTGATGGGGCTTGCTGTCAGGAGTAGGCTAGTGTGATCGCAATGGAGCCGAGAACGATCATCCCGGAGGAGTTCCAGAGAGTGCTTGGTAGTGACTTGCGGCTCCACAGTGCTGTTCTCGCAGCGTTTGATTCTGTTGGCACATGGATGTCGCACAGCAAGACTCCATTCTTCCCCGAGTATCCTGAACACGACGTGAGTCATGTTGGACGCATTCTGTCCACAGCATGGATTCTCATGAGTGACCAATCAAGGGAGACCGTTTCGGCTGGTGACGCGGCAGTGCTCTGCTGTGCGGCTCTCGTACACGACAGCGCCCTCCACATTGATGAGAACTCATTCTCAGAACTCGTCTCCCCCAAAGCTGGATTACTGATAGATGAGCGCTTCAACGACCAGCCATGGCCAGGCCTTTGGGAGCGATACCTTGAGGAAGTGCTGAGGGCGGATCAATTCACCTTGAGGGCGATCTACGGACCAGAGCTTTTCCCGAGAAGACCCCCAACGGATTTTCGCGAGCTTACTACTCAGGACAGGCTCGTGATTGGTGAGTTCCTGCGAAGGCATCATCACCGTCTAGCGTACGAACTCACTACACTTCGACTGCCGACCCTAAGGGCGATCTTTGATCCCATTGCACGGCTGGATAACGAAATGCGGGATCTGATCGGGCTCGTTGCCAGGAGCCACGGCCTACCATTGCGCGAGTGCATACGAAGACTTGGTGGGAGAGATGATGTGAGAGATGTGCTTGGAGTTCACCTTGGCTTCTTGATGGCTCTCATTCGGCTTGCAGACTATCTGGACTTGAATCCCGAACGCGCACCTCCGCAACTTGCCGCCGTCAGACGCTTCGCGAGCCCTGTTTCCGAGGGGGAATGGAGATTCACCGGATCGATCAAGCACATAGGGTACGCAAAGGACGACCCTGAATGCCTGGATATCCAAGCTGTGCCGCCCTCTCCTCGTGACTATCAGCGCGTCAAGGCGTGGGTAGATGACGTCGAGCAAGAGCTAGCGACTGCAGTGGGTGTGATTGGGGAAGTGTACGGTCGGTTCCCGGAGCTGCCCTACGCGTTGCGCTTCGCAAGAACGACGTCGAACCTCCATAGCGAAGGAGGTGTCCTAGGACGTCTCCCGTACTACCCGGTGGAGGCTAGATTAAGCACCTCAGGAGGCGAGCTTCTCAAGCTGCTCGTCAACCCGCTCTATTCGGGGCGCCCTGAGATTGCGGTGCGCGAATTGGTCCAGAACGCGGTTGATGCAGTGAACGAATTCAAGCGCTACTGCGAGACAACTGGGGCAACGCTTGTAGATGAAGAACCTGATGAACCTGATGTCACTGTCGAGCTGCAGCGCGACACGGATGGCCGGTGCTGGTTGGCAGTCAGCGACAGAGGAATCGGAATGACTGTCGAGACAGTCACGAAGTATTTCCTCAAGGTTGGTTCCACGTATAGGCGGAGTGAGGAGTGGCGAGAGATGTTCGCAGGTGGCCTAGGG
>CAZSNG010000012.1:25968-51965 GCA_964608345.1 uncultured Thermotogae bacterium | reverse complement strand
ATGAAACGGGTTCTTGACGTATTCTAGTCGGGATTACTCACACAGGCTGCTAGCCTCTTCTTCTCCGGCTCCGCCGTAGGCGGAGACGAAGATCGCCCTTCCTTCCGCGGTGCGGCTCTGAGCTGTTTCCTTCGCACCGGTCACCCGAGGACGGAGCTATACCCTTCGTCGTCCTTCGGACGCCGGATCGCCCCACCTGCCGCGATGCCGATTGGTTCCTATCCTCTAGGAAGATCAAGTGGCAATCGCATGGTAGCCGGCATCCACGTGGTGCGTTTCGCCGGTGACGGCGGAGGAGAGATCGCTCAGGAGATAGACGGCCGCCTTCCCGACCTCGTCCGTCTCGATGTTCCGTCGGAGCGGTGCCGAGGTCTTGACCCTCTCCAACATCCGATCGACGCCCCCGACGGCCATCGCCGACAGCGTCCGGCACGGGCCCGCCGACAGGCAGTTGACGCGGATCCCGGATATTCCCAGCTCGGCGGCGAGATACCGGGTCGTCGACTCGAGCGCCGACTTCGCGACGCCCATCACGTTGTAGCCTGGCGCCGCCTTTTCCGCACCGTAGTACGACATTGCCAGGAGCGCCCCTCCGTCTTCCATCAGCGGGCGCGCGCGGCGCGCGATCGCGATCAGCGTGTACGCGCTGATGTCGAGCGCTTGTGCGAACACGTCGCGTGGCGTCTCGGCGAAGGTCCCTGCCTTGAGGTACGCCCGGTCGGCATATGCCACCGAGTGGACGACGAAGTCCAGCGTGTCGGCGAACCCGGCAATGGCGGCGAACAGCGTGTCGAGATCCTCGTCGGACGCCACGTCGCACGGATGGATCCAAGCGTCTCCGAGCCCGCCTTCTTCCAGCGTTCGTCGAACGCGCTGCTCCATCTTCTCGCCCGGAAGATGCGCAAACGCGCACGTGGCGCCCTGCGCAACCGCGTTCTTCGCGATGTGCCAAGCGATGCTCCTGTCGTTGGCGACACCGAAGACCAGTCCCTTCTTCCCTTCGAGCAAGCGCATGTCACGACCTCCCTGTCCGCACGTCCTCGCCGTACCGGTACGGTATCGCCGCCGGCGGCGGACTGCAACGGACACACGGCGAGCGCGCGGATGATCTCGGCAGAATGGTCCATTCCCGCCCGAGACTGTATGCTTCGAGGATCGATCGCCAAAGGGAAGGGAGGCGGCATGTTCAGAATCCTGATGGGCCTGCTCGGCGTCGTCGGATTGGTCGTCGCGGCGCCGCTACTACTTGGCGGAGGAAGCCTCATGGTCCTCGACTCGACGTTGGCGGACGAGGACGGTTTCATCAACAGCGTCCCGCTCGATGTGGAGGTCGACGGGTACGCGGTCGTCGCAGGGCCGGCCGAGATCCATTTGGCACCGCCGATGCCGGTCGATCTCGGGGAGATCGCGACGCTCCGCATCCGGGCCGTGCATGACGATCCGGCGCGGGGCCTCTTCGTCGGTATCGCCGACGCCGATAACGTGGACTCGTACCTCGGAGGGGTGCCTCACGCGATCGTCGAGGACCTCGATGCCGAGGAGTTCTCGTTGACGTATCGCATCGACGCGACCGAGGGCGCTCCCGCCGCACCGGGCGAGCAGCCTTTCTGGATCGATTCGACCGAGGGCGTCGGCATGCAGACGCTCGAATGGGAGATCGAATCCGGAGACGTTTCGTTCGTGGTCATGAACGAGGACGCGACGGACGGAATCTCGTTCGAGGCCGTCGTCGGCGCCCGCGTACCGGTGATCCGTCCCGTCGCGATGGGGCTGCTCATCGGCGGAGCCGTTGCGCTCGCCGTCGGCACACTTCTTCTCGCAATCGCGTTGTAGCGGGAGGGGCGATCCCGCCGCCTAGTCGTCGGCGTGGATCGACTGATCGATCGACAGGAAGTCGGCCCGGTCGTACCCCTGCGCCTCGAGGCGCTCGAAGATCCCATCCAACGTTTCGTCGGGGAGGACCGGCGAGCGGCTGAGGATCCACCCGTACTTGCGCCGTGGGTGGCCGACGACGGCATACCGGTAGTCCGGCGCGAGATCGAGAACCCAGTAGTCCCCGGAAAGGAACCATCGATTGGAGAATCGAAGGAAACTGACCTTCAGCTTCGCCGGTTCGGCTGGATCCGGAACCCAGGCCCGACCGGTGATGGTGAATGCGGAGTCGTCCTCCCGGTAGCACGCGTTCGTGACTTCGATCCGGCCGTCCGCCAGTAGGTGATACTCGGCCGTCGTCCCCTGTGCGCACGCTCGCTCGAACGTCGTCGGGATACTCGCCACGGCGTACCAGAGGCCCATGTACGCCTCGACGTCGACGGACTCGACCACCGCCGGCCGGTCGACAACCCTTCCCATGAATCCCATCGCGCCGATGGCGAAGATCGCCAACAGTCCCGCCACGATCCTCATCGGTTCCCTCCTGTCCCTTGAGACGGTGTTCAGCAACCTACTGCGCTCGGGCAAAGGAAGGCAAGAACCGCCGGATTCGGCGTTATGACGGGGCGGCGAGATCCGCCCCGTCGAGCAGGTCGAGGAGCGGTGCGACCCGCTCGCGAATCCCCTCGCACGTCCATGTCTCGTCGACCCGTCGCATCAAGAAGCGATGGACCGACGGATCGGGATCGATGCTCTGCTCGTACGACATCATCAGCAGCGCGTCGGTGGCCCACAGAACGGTCTGTTCCGTCGTCCACTCGATGAGACCGACGATCGTGTCCGGATCGACGAGAGTCCCCACGCAGCGGTACCGAAACCGCTGCACGACGTACGTGTCTCCGCCGAACATACCGATGATCTGCGCCGGGATTGTGAAGCCGATCTGACCGTCCTCATCCATGTCGCCCACACGCGGATCGCCCCTGTAGTTGGGCATCTTGTCGCTGACCGGATCGTCGAGCACAGCGCCTCGAACCTCCGTGTGCCACGGTTGGACGAGATGAACCTCTTCGTCGACGATCCGAAGTCCCACGATCCGCGGATCCGGCTCGATCGACTGCATCGCCGCATCAGGGATGTCGGTCTCGAACAGGCCGATCGACGCTTCGACGTCGGAGAAGCAGTAGGCGTCCGAAAGCGTCAGTTCGGAGCCGGTCTGAGTACCCTCGGAGAAGAAGCCGACGGTCGTGCGCAGTGACACCTGCCCGATGAACGGGAATTCGCCGATCGCCACGAACCGTTGGACGGTGACCCATCGCCCCGAGAGGCCAGGTAACGAACCATCGCATGCGTTCTCGTCGGCTCGGCAGCTGCGTCCGCCAACGGCAAGTAGAAGCATGACCACGCCAACACAAGTCCCCCCGAACGCCACCCGTTTCCTCACGATCGCCTCCTCCGAAGACATCCTAGCCGAGCGGCCGGCGAGTTCAAGACAGCGGCCGCCGCCGAAATGGTCGTCCAACCGCCGGTTGTAGGGTGAGCCGATCCGTTCTACAGTGTGCGCGTGATGACGGAGACAACGAAACGCGAGACGACAACTGCGCTTGATTGCCATCCGCTGCCCGATACCGATCGGCTGTACGAGGCGCTCATCGGACGGGACAGCCGGTTCGACGGGCTGTTCGTGGCCGGCGTGAAGACGACGGGAATCTTCTGCCGACCGACGTGTCGCGCGCGCAAGCCGAAGCGGGAGAACGTCGAGTTCTTCGTTTCGCCGCGCGACGCACTCCACCACGGATACCGGCCATGCAGGGTTTGCCGGCCGATGGAGCCCCCGGGCGAGGCCCCCGATTGGCTGCGCGGGTTGCTCGAGGACGTGCACGCGCACCCCGAGCAACGGCTCACCGATCAGGATCTGCGCCGGCGTGGGCTGGAGCCTCATCGAGTCCGCCGCTGGTTCCGGAAGCACCACGGGATGACGTTCCACGCGTACTGCCGGGCGCTTCGGCTCGGATTGGCGTTCGGTCGGATCCGCCAGGGAGAGGACGTCGGGTCGGCTGCGTTCGGCTCCGGGTACGACTCGCTCAGCGGATTCACCGAGTCGTTCAAGAAGACGATGGGGTTCGCCCCCTCGGGCAGCAAAGACCGCCAGGTCGTTCGCGTCGCACGAATCTCGACCCCGCTCGGCCCGATGCTTGCCGGCGCGACCGAGGACGGCGTTTGCCTGCTGGAGTTCGCCGATCGGCGCATGCTCGAGACCCAGCTGGCCCGTCTGCGCCGGTCGCTCGACGCGGAGATCGTGCCCGGCCGCAGCGAGCTCCTGGCCATGCTCGCCGAGCAGCTGGCCGAGTACTTCGAGCGGCGGCGACGCACGTTTGATGTCCCCCTCCTGACGCCGGGGACGCCGTTTCAACGGCTTGCCTGGGAGGGCTTGCAGTCGATCCCGTTCGGGGAGACACGATCGTACCAGCAGCAGGCCGAGGCGATCGGTCGGCCGACGGCGGTCCGCGCGGTCGCGCGCGCCAACGGCGACAACCGAATCGCGATCCTCGTTCCCTGCCATCGCGTCATCGGGAAGAACGGGAGACTGACCGGCTACGGCGGCGGCCTGTGGCGCAAGGAGTACCTTCTCAACCTAGAGAGGACGTCGTCCGGCTAGACCGTCCTCTCACAGGACGCGCAGCGCCTTCTTGGGTACCCTCTGGGATCATGGCACTCACCACGGTGTTTCTCGTTCGCCACGCGCAGAGCAATCCAACAGAGGGAATCGCGCACTCCGACTGGCCGCTCAGTGAGCGAGGGCAGGCCCAGGCCGATGCGCTGGCCGCGCTGCTCCTGCCATTGGGGATCGACCGCATCTTCTCGAGCCCGTTCACGCGGTGCCTGCAGACGATCGATCCGTTCGCCACGATGGCCGGTTTCGCGATCGACATCCGCGACGACCTGCACGAACGGCATCTCGGCATTGGTCTCGACGGCGATTTCCCGACGATGTGGCGCCGTTCGTGGGAGGATCTCGACTTCGCGTTACCTGGCTTCGAGACGTCTCGCGACGCCCAGCGCCGATTCGTCAACGCGATGTCTCGGATTGCCGCTGAAAGCGAAGGCCGAACCGTCGGTGTCTGCGCCCACGGAAACGTAATCGGCCTGTTCCTGAATCACTTGGATGAGGACTGCGGACGGGAAACCGCGGAGCAGCTGACCAACCCGGACGTCCTGCGGTTCCGGGTCGAGGACGGCTCCGTATCCTGGAACCGGACGTTCCGGCTGCCGGGTCTTGAAGATGTGGTGACGGATTCCGCGGACACCCCGATCACCCGCGCCTAGACGGCCGGGAACGAAGGGCAGAAGTCACGAAAGGAAGGACAACACAATGGCGAAGGCATCGGCACGACATATCCTGGTCGACTCGGTGGAGCTCGCGGAGGACCTGAAGCAGCAGATCGAGAACGGGGCGGACTTCGGCCAACTTGCGGCGGAGCACTCGGAGTGCCCCTCCGGTTCATCCGGCGGAGACCTGGGTGAGTTCGGACAGGGCCAGATGGTCCCGGAATTCGACCAGGTCGTATTCAACGACGCGATCGGCGAGATCCACGGACCGATCCAGACGCAGTTCGGCTATCACCTGATCGAGATCCTCGACCGAACCGAGTAGTCCGATGGCGATCGACCTTCCGCCCGAGACGCGGGACCGACTGATCGTCTCGATCAAGCGATACTTCGAGGACGTGATGGAGATCGAGTTGCCCGGCAGCTCCGCAGCCGCTGGGCCGAAGGCCGAGGGGCCGGGCATCGGGGACCTAAAGGCGATGCTGCTGCTTGACTTCGTGCTCGCCGAGATCGGGCCCGTGATCTACAACCAGGCCGTGTCCGACGCCCAGGCAACGATGAGTGAGATGGTCGACGAACTCGACGGAACCTGTTTCGAGCCCGAGTCCGGGTACTGGGAGAAGCGCTCGCAGGGGAGGGCGGGCTGATGCGCCTCGAAACGAACCGGCTGCTGCTGCGGCTGATCCGCCCCTCTGACGTCCCCGCGTTGATCGACCTCTGGACCGACCCGGACGTCACCCGGTTCATGGGCGGCCCCCGTGAGGCTTCCGGGCTGCGTAACGCGCTCGAGGAGGACGGGACCAATCCGGCGGCGGAGCGGTTCAACCTCTGGCCGGTCGAGGATGCGACCACCGGGAGGGTCATCGGCCACTGCGGTCTGCTCAACAAGGAGGTCGACGGCATCACAGAGATCGAACTCGTCTACGTGCTGGCCAAGCCGTCATGGGGACACGGCTTCGCGACGGAGATCGCCTCTGCGTTGCGCGACCATGCATTCACCGCCATGGATCTCCCTCGACTGATCTCGCTGATCGACCCGGAGAACGCGGCGTCGGAGCGCGTCGCGAAGAAGGTCGGGATGCGGTTCGAGAAGGAGTTCGTTCGCTCCGGCGGGGCGGTCCGCCGCGTTTACGCGGTCGAACGCGAGCCGGTGGATCGGACCGATGAATCGGCCTAGAGTCTCCGCGCGGGCGCTGATCGTCGAGAATGGCTCCGTTCTCGTTTCCTGCTACGAGGACGCCCGCGGGCCGTGGTACGTACTGCCTGGCGGTGGGCAGCGAAACGGCGAGCCTCTCCGTACGTGCCTCGTTCGCGAAGCGAGGGAGGAAGCGAGCGCCGAGATCTCCGTCGGCCGGCTGCGCTGGGTTCGGGAGTTCATCTCGGCGAATCACGCGGACTCGACGCTCGACCCGGACTTCCATCAGGTCGAGCTGTTCTTCGAATGCGAGCTTGTCGAAGGCTCCGAGGTACGACTCGGCGAGGCCCCGGACATCGGCCAGACCGGACTGTGCTGGGTTCCGATCGCCGAGTTGCGGCACGTGCGCTTCTACCCGCACGCCGTCGCCGAGATCCTCGACGGCGCAATGGAGGATCGGATCTACCTCGGCGACGTGTAGGCCGGCGCGAAAGCGCTCTCCGGATTGAAGGAGGGATCATGCCGATCGTTGACGTGGAGATGGTCATTGCGGCGACCGAGGCGACCGAGCCCGGTCTGGCGGCAGCGCTCGCCGACGCCGTGGGCGAGGTGCTCGAGAGCGGGGCCGGCAGCGTGTGGGTGCGACTGCGCCGGTTGTCAGAGACACGGTACGCCGAGAACGGTGGCGGCCCACCCGACGGCGTCCGCCCGGTCTTCGTCACCGTGCTTCTGGCACACGTCCCCGAGGGCGCGGCGCTACAGGACCAGGTCCGCCGCCTGACCGACGTGATCGCCGCGGTCTGCAACCGTCCGGCGGAGAACGTCCACGTGCTCTATCTTCCTGAGGCGAGGGGCCGGATGGCGTTCGGCGGGCGTCTCGTGGAGTAGTCACAGGTCCCGATCTCAAGCCGCTGGGCAGGACCAAACGCAGTCGGCTGTTGGTGGCGCCGCCGTGACGACGCGGAGGGCACGCCCTACAATCCGCCGCGGGACGTCCACCCGGACAAGGAGGTCGTCGATGAACATCGCCCTCGTGCAGCAGCACGCCACGGCGGACAGACAGGAGAACCTCGAGCGCGGTCTGGACGCCACGAGGACGGCGGCGGAGCGTGGTGCGCAGGTGATCGCGTTCGCCGAACTGGCGTTCGAGCCGTTCTATCCGCAACATCCGGCACCGCCGGACGCGATCGATCTCGCCGAGCCGATCCCGGGCCCGACGACGGCCGCCTGTGCGCGTCTCGCCGCCGAACTCGGCGTCGTCCTGCTCCCGAACCTGTACGAGCGGGGCGAAGGCACGGCGTACGACACGACCGCCGTGATCGACGCGGACGGATCCCTCCTCGGCAAGATGCGTATGCTGCATGTCCCCGACTACGCCGGCTTCCATGAGAAGGGGTACTACGCGCTCGGGAACCTCGGTACGCCGGTCTTCCGGACGCGGTTCGGGCCGATCGGCATCGCGATCTGCTACGACCGGCACTATCCGGAGGTGACACGCGCCCTGGTGCTCGCCGGCGCGGAGGTCGTCTTCGTCCCGCAGGCGGGTGCGATCGGCGAGTGGCCGGAGGGGCTGTTCGAGGCCGAGCTACGTGTCGCATCGTTCCACAACGGCATCTTCACAGCGCTCTGCAACCGTGTCGGTGAGGAGGAAACGCTGACCTTCGCCGGCGAGTCGTTCGTCTCCAGCCCGGCCGGCGTCGTCATTGCCCGCGCCGGAACGGGGACCGACGAAGTCCTCGTCTGCGACCTCGATCTCAGCGAGGTCGAACGATCGCATGCGCGGCGCCTCTTCCTGCCGGATCGACGGGCGGAGTTGTACCCTGAGTTGTTCGAGGACCGATCAGCATGACGGCCGGATGCACGGTCGGCGTCGTTCGATTGCCCGGAGGCGTCCTCTTCTTCAAGAACCGGGACCTTCAGCCGGAGCTCGTCGAGCACCGGATCCTCGTCTACGAGTCGAGCCCCGACGTCTACGCGCTACGAGGCGTCAATCTGCGGGCGAAGGCGCTCGAAGGGATCTCGATCGGCGTGAACAAGCATCGGGTCTGCGCCGCGACGACGCACGTGCAGTGCTCCGACGACCGATCGTACGACCTGCTCTGCGAGAGCCTTCTCCGCAGCGTACGGCAACCGGAAGACGTGCGAATCGTCCTCCGTGAGTTCATGAGCGAAGGCCCGGCGCAGGGCGGTCGGGTGCTCGTCGCTCTGCCGGAAACGGCCTATCTGATCGAGGTGTTCCGGGGTGAATCCCAACTCGAGGAGATCCCAGCGAGCACCGCGATCACCAACACTTTCTCGATCCTCGATCATCGCGCCGACGAGCCGGAGGTCCGCACCCACAGCTCGGCGAATCGCCGCTCCGTTGCGACCGCGGCGATCGATCGGATCGAGCACGTCGGACAACTGAAGAGCTTGCTCCGCTCGCACGAGCCTGAGAAGGGCCCGCTGTCGATCTGTCGGCACAATCCGGATGACCTTAGTACCGAGAGCAGCCACATCGTCCAGATCTACGACGGCTGGATCGGCTGGTCGGCGCTCGCCGGGCACCCGTGCGAGAACGACTACGAGACGATCCAGCTCTTCCGATGAATGGGCCACCACGAAGCGACGACTTGAGGCACGACCTCAGGACCGCCTACGACGCCGCCGCGGAGTCTCACGATCAGCGCGAGCTGGCCGTGTGGAAGCAAGACATCCGCGCGTCGTTCCTGCGCAACCTCAGGACCGAAGGACGCCGGCACCTGCTCGAGATCGGCTCCGGCCCCGGGCACGACGGCGCGTTCTTCGCGCAGGCGCAGCTCGACGTCACGTGCGTCGACCTTTCACCGGAGATGGTTCGCCGGTGCCGAGAGAAGGGGCTCGAGGCGCACGTCATGAACGCCACCAACCTCCGGTTCCCCGATGAGTCGTTCGACGCCGCATACTCGTTCAACGCCCTGCTGCATCTTCCCCACGCCGAGTTCGATCTGGCGCTTCTCGAGGTCCGCCGAGTCCTACGACCGGAGAGCCTCTTCTTCCTTGGCGTCTACGGCGGATTCGATCACGAGGGGATCCGCGAGAGGGACGACTACGAGCCGAAGCGATTCTTCGCGTTCCGAACCGACGAACGCCTCCTCGCGACCGTGGATGGGCATTTCGACGTCGTCTCGTTCCAACGGATCCCTGTCGAGTCCGACCAATCCCGCCTTCACTTCCAGTCACTCGTCCTCCGCCGGCCGGCCGACGCCTCCTCGGGGTGAGGGCGGTCGTCCCCGCGGGGCTCGCTACGTCGCCTCGTGCAGCCGGTTCGGCTTCATCTCGTACGTCGTCGGCCCTTCGCTGTAGTCGGTGCGAACGAGCCAGTCGGCCGGATAGCCGATGTCGACCGGACGGTCCTGTGCGGGAAGGTTGATGTAGCCATCGGAGTACTTCCCGATCAGCTCCCTGGCCAGTATCCACCATGCACCGACGACGTCGGCGGCGTTCTTCTGACAGAACGCATCGATGTCAGGCGTCCCGCCTCCGCGGATCTCCTCGTCGAACTCGAGCAGGCGTCTCCTCAGTTCGGCTTCGATCTCCGCCTGCTTCGGGAGGATGTCGACGTGGCACATCCGCTGGAAGTTCAGCCTCGACCAACTGGCGATGAAGTCGAACACCCACCACGCGATTTCCGGATCGAACAGCTGTGGGTCTCCCTCCTGATACGCGGCCGGCAGCGCCGTCGCGCGAGCCGGGAACGGGGAGAAGCAAGTGGTGTAGGCAACGTCCGGGCCGAACCAGACGACTCCCTTCGTCTCATCCGGGGCGGACGGACGGATCTGGTTGACGAAGGTGTACCCCTGATAGAAGACGGAGATCGCGCGCTCCCAGGCGCCGTAGAACACCTTCTCCTCGGTGATGTCGTTCTGCGCGCCGTCGTACGGTCCGACGAACCTGTGCGGATCCCCATGCGGCCCCGCGGCCACGCCGCGGGTCAGGTCGAACGGCGTGTTCTCGTAGTGATCGCGATACAGCGAGAAGACGTCCTCCAAGCCGAGCTTGTCCTTCGGGAGGATCGAGAACGGGTAGTCGGTGGTGAATCCGTCCTTCACCCAAGGACTGAGCCCCAGATCCGGGTTGACCCGGTCGAGGACCCGCCAGACGCGCCGCAAGCTGTAGTACGGGTGGTTGTACTCGCCGTGGGAGACCGCACGCAGCCAGTCGACCGCCCCATCGCTCGGATTCCACCATCCGACTTTCTCCAGGCCGGGTACGAGGAGCTTCGAAACCATGAAGTCGTCGGTGTCCGCGATCTCCCGGATCCGGAACTGGTTGGCGGCGACGAAGACGGTCCCGTCCGGAACCCGCTGTGCCACCCACACCGAGTGATAGGTGTCGTCCGGCAATGCGCACATCTCGAACACCCACGCCTCATCCTCGTCCGCAACGAGGAGCGTCTCGCCGCTGCTGTAGTAGCCGTACTCCTCGATCAGATCTCCCATCACCCGGATCGCCTCGGCGGCGGTCGTCGCACGCTCCAGCGCGATGCGTGACAGCTCGCTGGTATACATGATCCGCATCCGCGCCGCTTCCTTCTCCGCTTGCGCGGCGGTCACGGGCTGGGGATGGAACTTCGCTCCGTTGGTGCACTCGCCGATCATCAGATTGTGCTGGTTCATGATGCCGTAGTTGCCGTCGAAGTAGCCGTAGGTGTGTCCGACCTGCGGGATCTCGCCGATCGGTTGGGTCGCCAACTGGCCGGGGATCGGATCATAGCCCGGCCCCCGATCGCCCGTCACGATCCTCGGGTATCGGTACCGTTCGCCGAACACCTTCCGCATGGTTCCCGGCGCGTAGTCGGCCTCCGGAACGAGAACCAACCTCTGATCGGACAGTTCGTCGTCGTCGGAGTGGGCGACGATCATCGACCCGTCAGCGCTCGCGCCCTTGGTCACAATCAACGTCGTGCACATGCCTGCCTCCTCGCCTCGCGGCGCCCGGCCGCCACCTCGAGCGTCCGCCGAACGTCGTCGTGGGCTCCTCGAGGAGACTAGACAGTGGCTCGGTGCACGTCAAGGAGAATCCCATGATCGCTCCTCTCTCACCCGTGAAATACCTTCGAGGGATGCGTTTCCATGAGACGACGTCGCTCGAGATCCGGTATCCTCGGCGGGAGGAGCGGACGCCGGAGCGTCCGAGGGAGGCGAGATGGAGTACAAGCTGTTAGTCGAAACATCCAATCCGGCCGACGTCGCGCTGATCAAGTCCCTCCTCGACAGCGAGGAGATCCTGTATTTCGTTCACGGCGAGGCGTTCTCCGCCGTCCGTCCGCTGGTCGAGCCGGTGCGGTTCCTGGTCGCTGAGGACCGCTTGGAGGACGCCAAGAATCTGATCGCCTCGCTTCGTCTGGCCTACGGGCCAACGGCGCCGCCGCGAGCGGCCGGCGGGGACGATCCGGATGACTGAGCGCGCCGCGATCGAGCGAACGGCCGCGCCGATCACGGTCGAGTCTCTCGTCGCCGACCTGCAGATTCTCGGCGTCGAGTCCGGTATGACCCTGCTGGTCCATGCATCCCTCAGCGCGCTCGGCTGGGTCTGCGGCGGCCCGGTGGCGGTCATTCTCGCCCTGGAGGAGATCCTCGGAAAGGACGGCACCTTGGTCATGCCTTCGATGACCGGTGGACTGACCGACCCAAGGAACTGGCAGCACCCGCCGGTTCCCGAGTCGTGGGAGGACACGATTCGTGCGTCGACGCCCGTCTACGATCCCGATCTTACCCCGACCCGCGGGATGGGATCGATCGCGGAGACGTTCCGCACGCAGCCAGGCACGCAGCGTAGCGGACACCCGCACGATTCGTTCGCCGCTCGGGGCCCACGCGCCGGCCGGGTGACCTCCACCCACGAGCTCGACTACGCCCTGGGCGAGGGATCTCCGCTCGCGCGGATCTACGATCTGGAGGGATGGGTTCTCCTTCTCGGCGTTGGGCAAGCGAACAACACATCGATCCACCTCGCGGAGTACCGGGCGGACTTCCCGGGCAAACACGAGAAGCCGAACGGAGCACCATTTCTCATCGACGGTGTTCGCCGCTGGGTGAAGGTCATCGACCTCGATATCGACTCGTCCGACTTCCCGCAGATCGGGGCGGCGTTCGCCAGGCAGACCGGCCACGTCCGATCCTGCTACATCGGAAGCGCGGCAGCGTTCTTGATGCCCCAGCGGCCGCTGGTCGACTTCGCCGTCCGTTGGATGGAGGAACACCGGGGTCGCGACCCGGAGCCTTCGGCGATCGTTCGGCCACTCGAGCCCGGCGATCGGAGCGAGTGGCTTCGGCTCCGCCGCGAGCTCTGGCCGCACCACGATGCGGCCGAACTCGAGTCGGAGGCGGACGAGATCGCGAACCACCTCGACCGCACCCCTGTCTTCGTTGCCGCGCGTCCGGACGGCGGGCTGTGCGGAATGCTCGAGGCGGCGATTCGAGACGGCGCGATTGGCTGTACGACCGACCGGGTCGGCTATCTCGAGGGCTGGTACGTCGAGCCGGCGTGGCGGCGCCGGGGCGTCGGCAGGCAGCTGGGCGAGCGTGCCGAAGCGTGGGCCCGCGCGGAGGACTGCACCGAGATGGCCTCCGATACGACACCGCGGTACGAGCTCAGCCCAGCCGCACACACAGCGCTCGGCTATCGGGTGGTCAAACGGAAGACGTACCTACGGAAGCCGCTCCGGGAATCGGAGGACTAGCGGACGGTCTCGGCGAGATCGACGAGATCCGGTCGGGCGGCCACGTCGGCAACGGCCTGCCGCCACCGCGCCCGGAGGTCGCCGAGGTCGACCGAGCTCCCCAGGCGAACGAAGAGAGGAACCACGTGGAGCGGGACGTCCATCGTCGCGGTCGCCGGACCGGTGACGGTTCGCCCGGTCCACGCGTCGATCCACGTCCCCTCCGGTAGGCGCACGTCGACCGACTCGACCCCCGGTTCCCAGACCGGACGGACGAGGACGTCCGGACCGTACAGGTACTGGTCCCACAGGCCGAGAGACTCCGGCCAGTCGGGGTAAGCGACGAACATCGGCCGAACGATCGGCGTCCCTTCCGAGTGGGAACGCTCCGCGAGGGCCGTGGTGGTATCGATCAGGTTGGCGTGGATCCGCGCGTAGAGCGCCCAGATGGCGAGCAGCTCCTCGTCGTAGACCGTGTCGAACGTGTAGCCGGCCTCGCTCAGCTCGTCCTCCGAACCGTCCGGGAGCCACGACCAGGGCGCGAGGTTCGCCGTCGGCCCGACCTCCATGATCGGGCAGAATGCGGAGAAGGCAAGCCACCGGGCGAGGACCTCCCGCGGGGGACGTCTGTTGTATCCGCCGGTGTCCGAGCCCCAGACCGGGACGTTCAGAACGGCGGCCCGTTGCAGTGCGATGATCGCCGAGCGCAGACCCCACGCCGAAGGATCGGTGTCTCCACCCCACGCGACGGCAATCCGCGACATCCCCGGCCAACCGGCGCGGTAGAACGACACGAACTCGTCGGGACCCGCGCTCATCACCGCCTCGTGCACCGCCTCGGCAAACCAGAGTGGGTACGCGTTGTGTCCCTCACGGTAGTCGGTGCCGTCATGATACGCGCCGCGGAACAGCTGCCCGTCGGGCGGCTTCTCCTCGCCACGGTCGAGTTTGAAGCCGGCGATCCCCGTCTCGAACAGCGACGTCAGCTCCGCCGCCCACCACGACGCCGCATCTGGGTTGGTGAAGTCGATCAGCTCGGCGCTCGGAAGGTACGGCAACGTCAGCCGAACGTCGTAGCCGCGCTCGATCGCTGCGTCGCGCTGGCCGTCCATCACCCACGGGCCGAGCCAGAGGAGCGATGCGATCCCCCGCCGATCGAGCCAGTCGACCATTCCCTCCAGGTCGGGGAACCGGGCGTCGTCGAACGACATGTCTCCGTAGCCGAACGTTCCTGCCGCCCACGGGCGATCGACGATGATCCACGAGCACGGGATGCCGAGTGCCTCCATCATCAGCACGTCCTCGACGACCATCGAGTTGTACGGCCCGTGGTAGGGCGTGCCGTCGTAGAATGCCGGGAGATCCCAGCAGACATCGCGCCAGCGTCCCGGCCCGAAGATGAACTCCGGCGGAAGCAAGCTCGTCCCGGTGATGCGGGCGTATCGCTCGATCACGTCGATCGGTTCCGGCCCGGGAAGCAACAGGAGGGACAGCGTCGGACCTTCGACCTCGATCGTCACCTCGGTCGGCCGGGCCCGGCCCTGCTCGTCGACACCGAATCGGTACGTTCCGGGCCAATCGCCCTCGACGTAGACGCCGTAGCCGCGCGTGGAGACGAAGAACGGCGCGTAGATCGAGACGGTCGGGAGAGTGTACAGGTCGACGATCTGCCCACGAAGGTCGAGCGCTTCGGTCAGTCCCGTCTCCCAGGAGAGTCCCTGGCTGCCTTGGACCACGCGCTCCATCAGCCCACAGAAACCTTCGCGCTCTCCGACGTGCAACGACACGCCGAGCTTCTCGAACGCTCCCTTCGGTTCGGCCGCGAACTCGATCCGAACCGTACCTTGAGGACCCGGGCCGACTCGCACCGTCGCCGTGCGGTCGTCGTCGGTGCGATAGACGAGTCGCTGCGACGCACCATCCACCCGGTCGATCGGTGAGCCATCAAGGAGCGCCCGCCCGTCCCGGCTCCAGATGTAGAACGCCGCCGCCCCTTCGGCACCGACTCCCGGCAGCGGCTCCCCGAATCGAATCGAGACGGGATCCTCGACGAGGGTATAGGAGGGCGGCTCATCGACGGTTGTGCCAAGCACCGACACGCCGAGAAGGAGAGCCGCGATCGTGCAGACGAGGAGCCCTCGTCGCCTCCTCCGTTCGTCGTGCGTATCGGTCAACCGCGCCTCCTGACTTGGGCCACGAATGATGCTAGCAGCGCCCTCTCAAAGCGCAAACCTCGGGGTCTGCTCAACGCAGAACTAAGAGTAAGACTGATCACTCTCCCGTAGTCGTTTGGATAAGACTAGACTGGTCGGTATCCTGACAGGTGAGGTGATGCGAATGAAGAGCGTGGCTGGTGGGGTCTGTGTCGGAATAGTGCTCGCACTGATCGTTGGGATCGTGGTTCACGCGTCTCCGCTCTTCGACCGTGCGGCATTCGTCGAGAAGGTTCGGCTGGCGTTCGAACCGTTGGAAGCGATTCTCCCGGATGGCGACGCATTCGACTACGAGGAAGCGGCGATCTTCAGTGGCGTCGTCAACGGCTGGCAGGAGCACGTAGTGATCGTCCCGCTGACGCAGGCGTCCGTCTCGATCTACGTGGGGAAGCATCTCGGGGAGGAGCTGTCGTGGGCCGACATCGACACGGTGCCGCTGTTCGACTTCTACATGATGCCTCCGACCGACTGCATCCACACCCTCGAGCCGGATATGCCCTATCTCGTTCGGGGGATCTCGTGGGATCAGGCCGAGGTCGTGAACGCTCAGGACGTTGTGGCGCGGCTGTTCATGACGTGGTGGAGGCGCGGAGAGGACACCCCCGCGTACTACAAGTTCCTGGGGAACGTCGAGGTGCACATCCAGACGTGCACAACGGCGGGCACAAACCAGCAGTAGGAGATCCGATCCGTGAATGCGGTGGAACGAGCTCTGGCAGAGTACGTCGCGACGCTGGAAGGCAGCAATGCCTTTGCGTCCGAACCGGTAAGACGCGCGTTCCAGACGGTCCAACGGCATCGGTTCCTGGATGGATGGTACCGGCCGGAGGTCGACGATCTCCGGCTGGTCTTTCATCCGGTCGAGTACAACCGAGAACAGCCGTCGGCAGATGAGCTGGCGGAGATCTACTCCGACCAAGCGATCATCACCGAGGTCGCCGGAATCGCCCCAACCAGCTCGACATCCCAGCCGAGTCTCGTCGCCCGGATGCTCGAGCTGATGGAGCTCCGCTCGGGCATGGGCGTTTTGGAGATCGGAACCGGCACCGGCTACAACGCGGCACTCCTCGCCGAAATCGTCGGATCGGAAGGTGCCATCTGCACCATCGAGATGCAGGAGGACGTTGCGGACCGCGCGCAGCGTCACTTGCAGGGCGAAGGGTACGAGAACGTCTGCCTGTTCCTCCGAGACGGTTTTCTCGGCGCGCCCGAAGCGGCGCCGTTCGACCGGATCGTGGCGACGGTCGGCTGCTCCGACATCTCCCCTCACTGGCTCGAACAGCTCGCGTCCGGGGGATCGCTGCTCCTCCCGCTCCAACACGGGCTTCAGGATCCGCTCGTCCGCGTCTGGAGCGATTCGGGTCGCCCCTCTCGAGCGCGTGGGCGGATCGTGGGGACCTCCGGCTTCATGCCGATCCAAGGAGCACTCCGATGGGCCACGCCGTGGCACGGCTCGCGGATCGCCGGACTACCGCAAACGAAACCCGTTTGGTCCAGGCCGAGCCCCGAGGCTCTAGCGATCGAGGACGGTGCGGGTCATCCACTGCGCGATGATCGGCACCGGGCGTTCGTCTTCTTCCTGTCACTCGGCTATCGCCCCCTCTGGTACACGAACCAGGGATACGGCCTCGCCGATCCTGGGACGTCGTCGGCCGTCGTGATTACCCGGGACGCGATCGAGGGGTACACGCTCCGCCCCGAGGGAAAGGGAGTCGACTGCCTGTATGACGCGTTGCTCGTCCTTCTCGACATGTGGAGCGACCTCGATCGACCGGCCCCGCACGACTACGACCTCTCGTTCATCCCGAAGGTCGATCTCGATGTGCTCGATATGCAGGGCGCCGCGCCAGGCAAGGAATGGGTGATCGAGCGGCCGTTCTTCCTGGAGATCGTTCGCCTGCCGTGAGATTCCTCCGCACCGCGGTGCGGGGACGGCCCGGAGCCCTGACGCTGTCGGGGTCTTCACACCCTCTTCATAGCCGACCGCTAGACTCCGATCACCCCCTCAGCAAAGGAGCGGTCTTCGATGCACAGGTCCCTGTGGATGATCCCCCTGTTGGTGTTTGCTCTCTCCCTCCTCGTCGGTTCGCAGTCCGGCACAGACGTTGCGGATGAGCCGACGTGGACTCCGCCATCACTTCGCGCGGCCGAGACGGAGCTTGCAGGCTTGGGCTTCGACGCGTTCGTCGAACGCGCGTACCGCCTGGTCCTGCTTCGCTATCCGCAGGCGATCACCGACCTCGGGCTGGCAGGCGCACTGGGTGTTCGGAACGATCGCCTGAACGACCACTCGCCCGAGTACGTCGCCGAGACCCAGCAGATCGAGCGACTCATTCTCGAGCGATTGCAGGGTTACGATCGCGAGGCGCTGTCCGCCGAGCAGCAACTGACCTACGACGTCTGCGAGTGGGCATGGGACGACGTCGTTCGCGGGCACGCGTTCGCCCATCTCGACTACCTCGTGACCCACTACTACATCACCAGCCGCGATTGGGCGGTGTACGACCTGCTGACGGTCACTCACCCTCTCTCCAGCGTCGACGACGTCGAGGACTACCTGGCGCGCTTGGCGCAGATCGGGACGCAGTTCGATCAGCTGATCGCCGGGCTGGAGGCCCGCGAGGAGGCCGGGGTCGTCGCACCGCAGATCATCCTGAGCCAGGCGATCTCCGGACTGCGAGGTCTCGTCGGCGCCTCCGGCCGGGGCCATCCGTTCTACACACGCCTCTCCGGCCGCCTCCCGACGATCTCCGGGCTCAGCCACGAGGAGCGGGAGCAGCTCCTCGCAGAGGCGGAGACGCTGATCGATGAGATCGTCGCGCCCGCGTACGGCCGGTTGTACGACAAACTCGTCGACCTCGCGGACATCGCTCCGACGGACCTCGGCTACGCGCAGCGCCCGGACGGAGCCTCGTACTACGACCACGCGCTTCGCCACCAGAATCAGACCGGCCTTACGGCGGCCGAGATCCACGCGTTGGGTCTGGAACAGGTCGCCCGGCTCCGAGGCGAGATCGAGCAGGCGGCGTCCGACCTTGGATACCCCGACGACCTGTCGATCCCTTCGATCTTCAGCCGCGTGTCTCGCGAAGGCGGGTCTCTGCGCGGCGCGGCCGTCATCGCGGAGTACGAGCGGCTGCTCGAGGATGCCCGCGTGAAGTCAGAAGCAGTGTTCGAGCGGTTGCCTACCACGCCGATCGCCATCGTCGGAGACACCTACGGCGGCTACTATCGCCCCGCCCCCGCCGATGGGTCCAGGCCGGCGGAGTTCGTCGCTCCGAACAGCGGATCGCAGCCCCGCTACTCGATGCCGACCTTGACGTATCACGAGACGATCCCCGGCCATCACATGCAGATCGCCACCGCCGGCGAGCTCAATCTGCCGCTGATCCGAATCGTCGAGGCGTTCCTCGGCTTCACGGAAGGATGGGCCCTGTACTCGGAGCGCCTCGCGTGGGAGTTGGGATGGTACGAGGAAGACCCATACGGGAACCTCGGACGGCTGTCGGACGAGATGATGCGTGCCGTCCGCCTCGTCGTCGATACCGGAATCCACACGCGCGGCTGGACGTTCGACGAGGCGGTCGACTACTTCGTCGACAACACCGGAAGGCCGCGGTCGTTCGCCGAGGGGCAGATCCTTCGGTACACCGTCTGGCCTGGGCAGTCAACCGCGTACATGATCGGATTCCTGGAGATGCTCGACCTGCGCGATCGGGTCCGGGCGGTACTGGGCGACGCACTTGACCTGGCGGCGTACCACAGCCTCGTCCTCGACAGCGGAAGCCTGCCGCTCGAGATCCTCGAACGGATCGTCGATCGGTACATCGCGGAAGCATCGGAGGAGGAGTAGCCGATTGCGGGAGGTCCCCGGCGAGGAACCCTACGCGCCAGTTTGGGGACCGCCCGACGCTGGCCGGGCGATCACGGAGCTACTGGAACGGCCGTTTGTCGAGGGGCGTCGTCGGGGCGGTCAACGGAGCGGGTCGACGTGCTTCCTCCAGATCGCGAGGCCGTGCTGAATTGGGTCGACAACATCCACGCCGTGGTCCTCGAAGAAGCCGTTCAGGTTCCGTAGATCGCGCACGAGCAGATCGAACGCATCGTCGTTGTACCGCGGGTCGACCGCCTGCGGGAAGTCGATGATCACCGCCTGCTCGTTCCAGTAGAGCAGGTTGTACGCGGACAGATCGGCGTGGACCCGATGCTGCTTCAGGAACAACTCCACGTTGGCCAGGACCTGCTCGTAGATCCGCTTCGCCTCGACCTCTTCGAGCCCGACGTTGGTCATCATCGGGGCCGGGTGATCATCGTCGCCCACGTACTCCATCAAGATGACCGCTCCAACCCGTTCGATCGGCTCGGGCACGTCAGCTCCGGCTGTGTGAAGGATCCGCAGGGTCTTCTCTTCGTGCGCGATCCACGCGGAGAACTTGTGGAGCCGCCCGTGGCGCGTCTTCTTCCCCAACGCCCTGAGGACCCGTGCGTCCGGACGCGAGCCGCGTTCGCGCCCCTGCTGGTAGATTGCGTCCTTCTTGAAGCTTCGCGTCTCGAACGGGCGGTAGACCTTGGCGGCGACCAGCTCCCGTTCCAGCGTGGGGTGGGCGACGCAGCAGTAGACGACAGCTTCCTTGCCCGTCTTGATCGGTCGGAGAACCTCGGTGATCAGGCGCTGCTCGATCAGCGGGGCGAGGTGCGAGAGGAGCGCCTCCTCGACGGTCCGGTCCTCCTCCTCTTTCGGTGTGGCTCCCCGGAACCTGTCCTCGAGCGGGTCGGTATCTTCGGGGCGCCGATCTCTCACGCTACGAGGCCGCCGTTTCGGTGAGGAAGGCGTGTGCCTTCTTCAGCCAGTTGATGATCTCGATCTGCTGTGGGCAGGCCGCCTCACACTCGCCGCACTCGACGCAGTTGTCGGCTCGCTGCTCCGCATCCATGTACTGGTTGTAGGCCACCCGGTAGAAGGCGAAAGCACCGTACATGATCGCGCTGTTGTAGTTCTCAAAGACGTTGGGGATGGCTACGCCGCTTGGACACGGCTGGCAATACCTGCAGTCGGTGCACGGGATCGGCGACAGCTCACGGTACGCATCGCGCACGCGGGCGACCAGCTCGAGCTCCTCCTCGCTCAAGATTCCGACACCGGAGCGTCCGGCGCTCGCGAGGTTCTCCTTGACGTGCTCCATCGCCGTCATCCCGGAGAGAACAAGCGATACCTCCGGCTGATTCCACAGCCACTGGAGCGCCCAGTCGGCCTGCGACCGATGCGTCGTCGCGCTGTCCCACAGCTTCGCCACCTGCTCCGGCGCCCGCTGGGTCAGCGACCCGCCACGAAGCGGTTCCATGACGACCACCGCGATGCCCTTCGACGCGGCGTACTGCAGCCCCTCGCGCCCGGCCTGGAATTCGATATCCATGTAGTTGTACATGATCTGACAGAACGTCCAGTCGTAGGCGTCGACGATCTCCTGGAAGACGGATAGGTCGTCGTGGAACGAGAAGCCGAGGTGGCCGATCCGACCGTCGGCAATCGCCCTTTCGGCCCACTCGAAGACCCCGAGGTCGCGAAGGTTCGGCCAGAACGTCTTGTTCAGGGCGTGCAGAAGGTAGAAGTCAACGTGGTCGGTCTGCAGGCGCTCCAGCTGCATGGCAAGGTACTTGTCGAAGTCCGCCTTCTCCTTGATGAGCCACGACGGCATCTTCGTCGCCAGCTTGACCCTGTCGCGGTAGCCGTTCTGCAGGCAGCGCCCGATGAGCGGCTCGCCCTGTTCCCTGTGGTACGGCCATGCCGTGTCGACGTAGTTCACGCCGGCGTCGATCGCAGAACGGATCATCCGTGTGGCCAGCTCCTCGTCGATGCTCGCCGAGTCCTTCCCGACGATCGGAAGGCGCATCGCACCGAATCCGAGGGCCGATGGCTTCCACTCGAGTCTGCCGAAGCTGCGGTACTGCACGAGACCTCCCTGAAACGCACTGCGAATGCCCGATCGAGCCGACCGGGCCATTCTACCCGATGCATGCCGTTCCCTACTCCGTCGCCGGGGCCTCCACGCCGAAAAACTCGGAGAGCTTCCTCAACCGATCGATGATCGGTATCTGCTGCGGGCAAACCTCCTCGCACTTCCCGCAGGCGATGCACCGCGTTGTGCCCGCCCCCCGTACGGCGTAGTCGTTGTACGTCGTGATGCCCTTCCCGGACTCTCCATAGATCGTCTTCTCGTTGTAGATCGAGAACGCGAGCGGGATGTTCACGCCGTTCGGACAGGGCTGGCAGTACTTGCAGTCGGTGCACGGGATCGGGGCGAGGGCGCGGTACGCGTCGCGAGCTTTCTCGTAGATACCGAGATCCTCCGAATCGAGCGCGCCGATCGCCGACCGATCGGCACTGGCGAGATTCTCCTCCAGTTGAGCCATCGTCGACATCCCCGACAGGACGATCGCGATCTCAGGACGATTCCACAGCCACTGCAGCGCCCGATCGGCCGGAGTCCGGCGATCGCCCGCCTCCGACCAGACTGCGTCGACGGTCGGCGGTGGGGTTCGCGCCAGCTGGCCGCCACGCAGCGGCTCCATGATCGACACGGCAAGACCGCGAGCCGCTGCATACTCCAGCCCCCGGGTGCCGGCCTGGAAGTCGACGTCCATGTAGTTGCAGATGATCTGACAGAACGTCCAATCGTAGGCGTCGACGATCTCCTCGAACACCGTGACCTCGTCGTGAAACGAGAAGCCGAGATAGCGGATTCTCCCATCGGCGATGACCCGCTCCGCCCACTCGAACACGCCGAACTCACGAAGCTGGGCCCAATTGCTCCGCTTCAGGCTGTGGAGAAGGTAGAAATCGATGTGATCCGTCCGAAGCCGCTTCAGCTGTTCGTCGAGGTACGGATCGAAGTCGGACGGATCGTTGATCCAACTCGATGTCAACTTGGTGGCCAGCTTCACACGCCTGCGGTATCCATCCTCGAGTGCCTTCCCGACGACGACTTCGCTCTGGCCTTTGTGATAGGGCCGCGCTGTGTCGACGTAGTTCACTCCGGCATCGATCGCCGCGCGAATCAGCTCGATCGCCCGCGGCTCGTCGATATCGGCCATCTGGTGGGTGCTGACCCCGTCTCGACGATCGCTGCTCGTCGGCAGCCGCATTGCCCCGAAGCCGAGAGCCGAAGGTCTCCAGTCCAGTCCGGCGTAGCTGCGATACTGCATGGTCTCCTCCAGATGAAGTTGCAGCTCCGAACGCCGAAGGCGTTCTCGGTCGACAGCGCGTGATGATGCGTGGTGGGTGGTGACGGTGCAGGGAGTATAGCAGGAACGCAAGTCCCGATCCGGTCGCTGCGCCCCACGAGACGAAGACCGAGGTCGGGCCTCGGCCTTCGCAAGGGCACGGACCTTGGATGGGGACGTGCTACGACGGGCCGGTGAATTCCGATGCCCAATCGAACGTTGCCGAGTCCTCGCTCCACTGCGGCCAATGGGCGCACCAGTCCGGCGTGCGCGTGTCTCGAATCCGGTCGAGTGACGGATGGTACGGCTTGATGTCGAGGATCGGCGTTCCGTCCTCGGCATCGATGTACGGAACGTGGATCGTTCCCGCCAACTCGTCGATCGCGATCACCTGAAGCGGCGTGATCCCGATTGGATTCGGGCGCGCCGGAGAACGTGTAGCGAAGACGCCGAGGCGATCCGGGCCCTTGGTGTACGGCCGATCGCAAGCGAGAAGGGCGCGGTACTCCTCCGTGTCCGCGAGGTGGCACCAGAACACGACGACGACGTGGCCGAATCCGGCCAGCCCTTTGAGGGCCGGCCGGTACGCCTCGTCGATCTGGAGGCTCATGCCGTCTTCCGAGACGCGGACGCGACCGATCGGCCGCAACGCGTACTGCGGCTCACCCACGCTTCACCGGCTCGCAGATATCGACGATGAACTTCTTCTCCGGATGCTGCTCGTGGTCGTTCAGATAGAGCTCATAGCACAGGCGGTCCGGATCGGGGCAGGCGTCGTTCTCAGGCATCCACTCGCCGACCAGCTTGTCCCACGCCTCGCCGAACTCGCTAGCATCGACTTCGACGTGGGCGACGGCAAACGTCCCGCCCGGGATCGTCTTCGTCTCGACGTCGCCGTCCGCCTCGGTTCCCTCTGGCACGGTAAGGCAGGCCGACGAACGCAGCTCGGACTCGGCAGTCTTCTCCGCATCGCTGTAGTACACCGCGATAGTTACGGTCTTCGGGAACTGGATCAGGCCCTTCGGGCCGGCCCACTGGAAGATCTTCTCGAAGGCCTTCCCGATCTGGTTGTACGGGCCGACGTGTTGAACAGAGGCGACGAACCGCTCCGGCAGCTCCTTGACTTGCGCTTCGAACTTCATGATTCCTCCTTCGGAACGTGTGTTGCTTCAGCCTAGCCGTGCAACGAGCCCGCGTCTTCCCATTCCTTGCGAACGGTTTGACGAATGCTGCGAAGCAGTTGTCATATCTTGCTCGTGCTCCCGGCTTGCACCGGAAGCACAAGCAAGAACATCCCAATACGGAATTGCTGCGTTGACGAGCCATCGATGTTCGTGTCGTCCCGGCCAACCAGCAGTACTGATCGATCACGGGAACGCCGTATCGAAGCGTTCCCGTCGTCCGCCCGTTGTAGCCGACCGATGGCTGATTGCGGAGAGCGCTTCGTTTCGTCGCCAACACGGGAACCCGATGTGGGTGGGTTCCGGTGGTTCGTCCTCTCTGAACGGCCTAAGGCCGTTCTGTGTGGACGAACAGGTTCGCAGATGTCGACGATGTGCTTGCCCTCCGGATGCTTCCTCGGGTCGTTCAAGTACATCTCGAAGCACATCCGCTCGTCCGGCTGGTACCCCGACCGGGGCATCCAATCACAGATCAGCCGATCCCACGCCTCACCGTACTGGGTCTCGTCGATCTCTACGTGAGCGACGGCGAACGTGCCGCCGGGAAGCGTCATCGTACTGATGTCACCCCGCGTCTTCGTTCCCTCGGGGACCGTGATGCACGCTTCGCCCCGCAGGCGGTCGACCGGTGTGAGATCCGGGTTGTCGTGATAGACGCCGAGGATCCTCGTATCCGGCGTCCACAGGCGGCGCCGCGGTCCGGCCCACCGCATCAGCCGTTGGAACGCCTTGCCGATCTCGTGATACGGACCGACATGCCGAACGTACGCCACGTGCATCGCGGGGATGTCGCGTACCTCGACCTCGAATGTCATCTCGGTCCGAGTCGTCGCCTTGTCCAGCGGATTGACGAACTCGGCCCCCTGCTCCTCCATCTGGCGCCGGAAGCGAACGAGCGACACCGCGCCGCCGCTTCGGAACTGCGATGCCGAAACGCCGAAACGCTGCCGGAACTCCCGAGCGAACGCCGACGGAGAGGAGTAACCGCAACCGACGGCGATCTGGGTGATCGACAGGGTCGGGTTGTGGATCAACTGGGACGCGGCTCGCTGCGACCGGTTTCGGCGGATGTAGTCGTTGAGCGTTTCGCCGACGACGCTCTTAAACACCCGATGGAAGTGAAACGGAGAGAATCGAGCGACCTGGGCCAGCGACTCCAGCCGGAGGTCGCCGGCGAGGTTCTCGCGGATGTAGTCGATCACGCGGTTGATTCGACCGATGTACTCCTGCCGCTTCAGCTCTGCCTGATCGATCAAGAAGGAATCCGTTCTAGCTTCGGCTCCACAGCCCGAGCCGATTCCCGACGTTGTCGAGGAACAGCGCGAAGTAGCCGAACTCGTCCGAGATCTTCGTCTTGGGAACGATCGTCTTGCCGCCGGCCTCCTCGACCTTCTTCAGCGTCGCGTCGATGTCGTCCGCCTCGATGTGCAGGATCGGCCCCTCTGCAGAAGGAGGTTCGGCGTCCGGGCCCGCGTCGATCCCGCCCCCGAGACCGTCGGGCGTGTTGAACATCGCGTAGGTCTCGAATCCTGGGATCTCCTCGAACGTCCAGCCGAAGATCGCCTCGTAGAACGACCGCGACTGGCCGATGTCGGTCGTGGACAGCTGAATGTGGCAGAACCCTCCGTGAGACATGGTTTCTCCTTTCGATGGACGCCAATCGGTGGAACCGGCGAACTACCCCATTATACGGAGAATCTCGCGTCCGATGAGATGGCACACGGTGGATCGACTGCTGCGTCACAGCTCACCCGAGCCATCCGTCGATCTCCTCGATCGGCAGGTGGTCCCCGATATCTCGGCCGTAGTAGGCGCTCTCGATCGTTCCGTCCGATCCGATCAGGAACTCGGCCGGAAGCTGCGTCGCCACGCCGTCCGACCGACCGATCCGGAATCCCCGGTGAAACGCGTCGCGAAACGCGCCGAACCGAAACGCGCCGCGGACGTATCCCCAGACCGAGGGCGTGACGCCGTACAACCGATACAGCACCCGCCCGGGATCCGGGATCACCGGGAACGGGATCGGCGGCCGCGCGACGGTCTCCAACAGCTTCTCTCGGGGGGACTCGAACACCGCGAGGATCTCGAGCTTCTTCGATTGCCAGCGAGGATACGCATCGAGCAGGAAGGTCATCCGAAGGTTGCACAGCGGGCACCCTGCGTAGCGGAAGAACGAGAGCAGGAGCGGGCGACCGCGAATCGCCTCGATCTCCACGGCACATCCCGAGACATCCTCGGTCGCGAAGCGTGGCGCCTGGGCCCCGGGTTCGAGTCTCATGATCCGCCAAGTGTACTGCGTGCCTTGATGCCCCCCGGCATCAAGGCACGGACGGGTTCCCGGCTTGGCCGAAAACCCGTGTGGG
>CAZSNG010000012.1:0-25868 GCA_964608345.1 uncultured Thermotogae bacterium | reverse complement strand
CCCCGGCACGTGGCGGCTGCGCCGGGCGGCCGGCGGCGAACGACGGTCCGCCGCGTTTGCAGCGCGGCTGTGGCAGTTGGATAATCCGCTTCGGATCGGGCTTTGGAATAGGCATGGAGGGCCGAATGCGATATGCGATTCTCGTGGCATGCGATCCGGGCAAACCGCTTCGCCCGCTGACCGCCGACGACATGCCCACGTCGTTCCTGCCGCTCGGCGACCGGCGGCCGCTCCTGCGGCGCGCGATCGATCGCCTCGCCGGATGCATCGAGCCCGATCGCGTGTGGGTCGTCATCGGACCGAACCAGCGCGCCCGTGCCGAGAAGATGCTGCCTCCGGAGGCCCACGTGGTCGCAGACCGACACGCCGTTGGTTCCGTCCAGACGCTGAAGCGTGCCGCGGAGGGGATCAGACAAGCAGCCGGCGATCCAGCGGAGGTCCTCGTCCAATCGGCGACGCACGTCGTCTCCGAAGAGGCCGCGTACCGGCGGTCCATCGCCGCGGGGCTCGATCGCGCGCGGGAAGAGGAACGCGCCGTCTCGTTCGAGTATGAGCCCGGCTCCGGCGAGACGATTGCCACCGGGATCCAGTCATGGCCGCTCGACCGTCTGATCGATCGGCTGGGCTCTTCGCCGGAGGGGGGCGCGCGGGCCGCCACAGTCCTGGCGCGAGAAGAGGAAGCGCTGCTCAAGCAGCCGCTCGGAGCCGTCGGTTGGATCGACGCATCGAGCTGGGACGGGGTCCGGCGTCTGCTCGGATTCGTCGAGAAGCCGTGGGGCCATGAACGCCTTTGGGCACTCAATCGGCACTACGCCGGGAAGGTGCTGTTCATCCGGTCCGGCGAGACCCTCTCTCTGCAATACCACGAGGTCAAGGACGAGACGATCCGGATTCTCTCCGGCCGGATGGCGTTGCACACCGGTCGCTCTGCGACCGGCCTGACGTGCACCGTGCTCGAACCGGGGATGAGCTTCCCCATCCCCCCGGGGCTCGTCCATCGGATGGAGGCACTCGAGGACTGCACCGTGATGGAAGTGTCGACTCCGCAGCTCGCCGACGTCGTCCGCCTCAAGGACCGCTACGGTCGGGCCTGAAGGGCCCTTCGCGCCTTGATTGCGCGCCAGGAAGATCCTCGACTCCCGGCACGGGCGAGAACGAGAATGACGGACTCCTCGTTCTCGTGTTGAGCGAGCTATCGAGGGTCGACTGTGCCAAGAAACCAGGTGCTCGATCCAGGCTCCTGACTTCAAGGCGCGGACGAGCGTAGGTTGGCTGGACCGACTGAGGTCGAAGGGGCGTTGTGGAGGCTCGCTATACTTGTCAGCGCCCATGCCGCCCAAAGAGAAGCGCGTCGAACGAGGGAGCGGGACACCGCTGTATCGCCAGGTCGCTGCGATCCTGAGGGACCGGATCGAGAAGGGGCTCTTTCGACCCGGCGAACGGATCCCGACCGAGTATGAGCTGTGCGATCAGTTCGGTGTCAGCCGGATCTCGATCCGGCAGGCGCTGGCTGAGCTGGTCCATGACGGCCTCCTCCATCGGCGGCAGGGCAGCGGGACGTACGTCCGCCCCGAGTTCGGCCTCGGCACGCATACCGTCACCGCGCTCGTCACCGAAGACCCGTGGGTCGTCCCGCTGGAGGCCGCCGTCTCGTCGTTCAACGCCGACCATCCGACGACACCACTGCGGGTTCATGTGGAGGTTCTCGGGCGCCCACAGCTCCGTCAGAACATCCTCGCAGCGGTCGGGCGGGGGGAGGCACCGGACCTGGCGCTGATCGACTGGCCATGGGTCGCGGAATTCGCCGACCTGCACTTCCTCCATCCGCTGGACGATCTCGACGGCGATTGGGTCAACGCGTTCCGACGTGATCTGTTCGCCGCGTTCGCGGATGAGGTTCAGCCGCCGCTGTACGCAATTCAGCCGGAAGCGAACGTGTCGGTGATCTGGTACCGGCGCGATTGGCTCGAGGCGGAGGGGATCGAGCCTCCGACGTCCTGGGTCGATCTCGTCGAAGCGGCGAGGCGATTCTCCGGCGACGGCCGGAGCGGACTCGCGTTTGTCGCAGGCACAACTGCCGGTGAGACGACGACGTACCAACTCCTCCCGTTTCTCTGGGCCGCCGGCGCGAACCTCCTCGCCGGCCGAAACGTCGAACTGAACGATCGCGCGATCGATGCGCTGCAGTTCCTCGTCGACCTCGTGCGGACCGACCGCGTCGCGCCGGCGGAGGTCGCGTTCTACTCCTGGGATCAGCCGGCGCGGCTGTTCGCATCGAGCGAAGTCGCGTTCGCAGTCGGAGGGAGCTACGAGAAGCCACGCATCCAGCAGCTCGCCGGATGGGACGAGGAGGAGTTCGAGCGTCATGTCGGCTACATGCCGATCCCCGCTCCGCCGGACGGTCACCCGGCGACGGTCGCGGGCGGCATGGCGTTCGTCGTCTTCCGGCAGTCGCGCCATCCGCGATTCGCGTTCGAGATCGTCAAGCGGGTCGCGAGTCCCGAGATTATGCGAGCGTTCTGCGTTCGCAGCGGACGATGCCCGACGCGAAAGTCGGTCGTCCGCTCGCTCGACCCGAGGTCCGATCGGTTCTCCCGCGAGATTGCGGAACTCCTCCACAACGCGCGCGCGCGGTATGGAATCGCCGAGTACTCGAAGGTCTCCGAGCAGTTCCAGCGGATGGTCGAGGATGCGATCACGCAACGCCTGACACCGCGCCAAGCGGTCGAACGGGCGAGAGAGATCATCCGCATCCTCGTCTCGTAGTCGGTCGGTGCAGTTGCCTTTTTCGTCGAGCCGTGCTAGAGTGGTTGCTCATGGGACGGTTTTTTGGCCTGCGATTTGTTATAACAAATATCATTGCCACGGAGCTCGCCTCTCCTCACACCGTCACCCTATGAAGGGAACCTGCCCATCAAGATCCGCCGCGCGGGAGGTGATCGGATCGGCAAACTGCTCCACTCACGAACGGCAACCACGGACCAGAGAATCAGGGAGGTGCTAGTCATGCGTTTCACGCGCAACGTCATGTTGGCCGGGCTGCTCATCGTAGGCCTGGCTCTCGTAGGAACGGCTCAGACGGTCGTCGAGTTCTGGACGACGGACAACGAGCCGGATCGTGTTGAGGTGTACGAACAGGTCGCGGCCCAATTCATGGCCGAGAATCCTGGAATCGAAGTGCAGATCGTTCCGGTCGAGGAGGCCGCGATCAGCCAACGAATCGCGACGGCGGTCGCCGCGGGCCAACTGCCCGACATCGTCCGCATGGGCATCGAGCGCGTCGCGACGTTCGCCGCGGACGGGCTGCTCGACGAGGACGCCGCCGAGGCGGTCATCCACTCCATCGGACTGGCCGACTTCCGCGACGGACCGCTGGCGATGGTCATCAACCCGGCGACCGGCAAGTACGCGGCCGTCCCGTACGATGGCTGGATCCAGGCGATCTGGTATCGCACCGATCTCTTCAAGGCCGTCGGCCTGACGCCGCCCGTCTCCTGGGCGGACATCAACGCCGCGGTGGACGCGCTGCCGGGCGTCGGCAACCTGCTCTACGGGATCACGCTCGGTACGGATCCCGGGCAGAACTACCCGCATCAGGTCTTCGAGCAGGTAGCGATCTCCAACAACGCGTGGCCGTTCAACGCCGAGGGTGAGGTCACCATGAACACCCCGGAGATGATCCAGGCCCTGGAGTTCTATACGGATCTCCAGCGGGGCGCCGTTCCCGGCCCGCAGTACTGGCGGGGCGCGCGGGAGGCGTACGAACTCGATCAGACCGCCATGCTGTTCTACAGCACGTACATCATGGACGACCTCGTCGAGGGGTCGGGCATGGAAGGCGGCGGCAAGGTCGCGATCACCGTCGAGGATCTGGCGCTGAAGACCGGGTTCGCGTCTCAGATGGTCGGGCCCGGGGGTTCGGCGTCGTACGGACAGCTCGTCACGCTCGGCATCATGGACGGTGCCGACGCGGCGGCCCAGCTGGTCGTCGAGTACTTCCTCACGGCAGGCTACATCGACGTTCTGTCGTTGGCTCCGTTCGGCAAGGTGCCGGTGCTGGAGAGCGCCGTCGCCGGCTGGAAGGATCTCAGCCCGTTCTTCGCGTACTACTCCGACGAGACGCTGGCTCAGATCGCCAACGGATTCGACACGATGCAGCGGTGGTTGTTCCGGCCGGACTACGGTCCGGTGGAGCGGGCCGTGGTCGGCGACATCGAAGGCCGACTGCTGATCCCTCAGGTGATCAGCAACATCGCTCTCGAAGGCATCATGACGCCGGTGACAGGAGCCGCTTGGCTGCAGGAGCAGGTCGAAGCCCTGTTGGCCGAACGGCAGTAGCAGCGACGTGCGGACGGGGGTGGCGCGCCCGCCCCCGTCTCGCCACTCTTCGGATTCGCGCTCGCTTCATGATCGCCACGATGAATCGGTAGGATCTGATGCGGACGAAGGGAGGGGCCGTGGGACGGAGCCGGGAGCGATCATCGAGACCGTTCCTCCCGCCCCGAGGTTCGCTGCAGGCCCAGGAGGCTCGGCTCGCGTGGATGCTGACCTCGCCGACGGCGTTGATCGTCTTTGGCCTGATCCTCTTCCCGGTTGTCTTCAGCGTCTGGATCTCCTTCCACGACGTCACTCTTCGGAATCTAGGCGATGTCTTCCACACGCCGTTCGTCGGCCTGAAGAACTACCGGAACGTCATCAACGACTTCGCATTCAAGTTCCAGAACATCAGGCAGTGGGGCGCGGCGGTGACGAGCATCGTGTACTCGTTCCTATCGACGGCCCTCACCGTTCTCGTCGGGCTGGGTGCCGCGCTACTGCTCAACCGGCCGTTCCGCGGCCGCGGCGCCGCACGCGCCGTCTTCCTGTTCCCGTACGTCGCGCCGATCGTCTCCGTTGCGTTCGTCTGGCGATGGATCCTCGACCCGCGACCGTCCGGGGTCGTCAATGACCTGTTGATGCGCCTCGGGTGGATCGACACGCCGCAGGCATACCTGTCCACACGGGGGCTGGCCATCGTCCTGGTGATCGCGTTCACCGCGTGGCGCTACTTCCCGTTCGCGATGCTGATGATCCTCGCCCGGCTTCAGGCGATCGACGGTGCCTTGTACGAGGCTGCAGGGGTCGACGGTGCGAACGGTTGGCACAAGTTCCGCCACATCACGTTGCCCGAACTGCGTTACGTGCTCGGGTCGATCTTCCTCCTGCGCCTCATCTGGACGTTCAATAAGTTCGACGACATCTTCCTGCTGACCGGCGGCGGATACGGCACGAATGTGCTCCCGGTGCTGACGTACCAGTTCAGCTTCCGATCGTTCAACTTCGGCAAGGGCGCCGCCAACGCGATGATCCTGCTCGGCATCCTGGTGGTCTTCATGCTGATCTACATCGGCACCGTCATGCGGGTGAAGGACTAGGTGAGATCGAGATGAGCAACCGACCCAGCGGAGATAGAGCGAACCTGATCGAGCGACTCGCTCGATCGATGACGTGGTCGCGGTTCGTCTTCGCGATCATCTTCGTCTTCTTCCTCACCGGCATTCTCTTCCCGTTCTACTGGATGGTCAGTTCGTCGTTCAAGACGTACGCGGAAATCGGAGGTCGCGAAGCGGTCTACTTCCCGAGCGCGCTACGGCTCGACGCCTATCGGGAGCTGTTCGATCGCGAGGGATGGAACTTTCTCCGCAACATCGCGAACAGCGTCAAGGTCGCCGTTCCGACCGCGATCATCGCCGTCGTCCTGTCGACGCTCGGTGCGTACGCCGTGGCGCGGCTTCGTTTCCGGGGGAAGAGCCTGTTCCTGAACGGTATCCTGCTCGTGTACTTGATCCCGGGCGTCCTCGTCATCATTCCGCTATTCGCGATGATCGCTCGCATCGGCGCAGCGCTCGGTTTCGGAGTCCAGGACAATCTGCCCATTCTCATCGTGACGTACCTTGCCCAGACGCTCCCGGTAGCGCTGTACATGCTGGCGAACTACTTCCGCACCATCCCGGCCGAGATCGAGCAGGCCGGACTGATCGACGGCTGCAGCCGCTCGGGGGTGATCTGGCGGATTACGCTTCCACTCTCGGTTCCTGCCTTGGTGAGCGTCGCGATCTACACGTTCATGATCGCCTGGAACGAGTTCCTGTACGCGCTTGTCTTCCTCAACAACCGCGTCATGTTCACGATGCCGATTCAGATCAACACCATCTTCAGCGATCCGACGCCGCGACCGCACGTGGTGATGGCCGCATCGACGATCATGACCATCCCGGTTGTCGTGCTGTTCTTGGCGCTCGAACGGTTCCTGTCCGAGGGCCTCACCGCCGGCGGAGTGAAAGGCTAGGGCCCATGCCATCGTTCGTCTCGGAGGCCGTTCGTACCCGCCTGCGCGACCATCTGACATGCCTGTACGATGAGCATGTTGTGCCCGACGTCCATCGACGGCTCATCGAGCGCCTCGAACGCGAAGCACGGGAAACGCGTTCCCCCACCGGCGCCCCCCGCCGACCTCCGCTCTCCGAGCGAAGCGCCGTGCTGATCACGTACGGGGACCAAGTCCGAGAGCCGGGAATTCCGCCGCTCCGCACGCTGACGGATGTCGTGGACGAAACCGCCCGCGGGCTGATCACCGACGTTCATATCCTGCCTTTCTTTCCCTACTCATCGGACGACGGGTTCTCCGTAATCGACTACGAGTCCGTCGATCGAGCACTTGGAGACTGGAGTGACATCGCCCGACTGACCAAACGGTTCGGACTGATGACCGACCTCGTCGTCAACCACGTCTCGGCTCAGAGCCGCTGGTTCAAGGGGTTCCTCCGCGGCGAGGCAACGTATGCCGACTACTTCATCGCTGTCGGCGACGGCGTCGACCTGTCGGACGTCGTTCGCCCGCGCGCCCTCCCGCTGCTGACCGAGGTGGACACGGCCGACGGACGCAAGCGAATCTGGACGACCTTCAGCGCCGACCAGGTCGACCTCAACTACGCGAACCCGGACGTCCTTCTTCGCATGCTGGACATCCTCCTGACGTACGTCCGTCACGGGGCGACGCTGATCCGACTCGACGCGGTCGCCTTCCTCTGGAAGAGGATCGGCAGTCCGTGCATCCACTGCGAGGAGACCCATCGAGTCGTCAAGATCATGCGCGCAGCGCTCGACGCGGTCGCGCCCGAGGTTCTCCTGATCACGGAGACGAACGTTCCGCACGGCGAGAACATCAGCTACTTCGGAAACGGCACCGACGAGGCACAAATGATCTACCAGTTCCCGCTTCCGCCGCTCGTCGTCGATGCGTTCCATCAGGCCAACGCGGAGGCGCTCGTCCGCTGGGCCGACACGGTCGACATGCCCCCGGGCAACGCGACGTTCTTCAACTTCCTCGCATCGCACGACGGCATCGGCCTACGCCCGCTCGAGGGGCTCGTTCCACCGCCCCGTGTCGAAGCGATCATCGAGCGAACACTGCGACACGGTGGGAACGTGTCCTACATGCGCGATGCGGACGGACAGGAGAGTGCCTACGAACTCAACATCTCCTTCTTCGACGCCCTCTCCGATCCGAGCGGCAGCGAAGCGATCGAGCTGCAAGTGAGGAAGTTCCTCACCGCTCAGGCAATCATGCTCGCACTCGCCGGCGTCCCAGGGATCTACTTCCACAGCCTGTTCGGCTCTCGCAGCTGGCTCGAAGGTACCGAGCAGCTAGGCAGCCATCGCGCGATCAATCGTGAGAAGCTCGACCGCGAGACGCTGATCGCCGAGCTCCGCGATCCGGAATCGGTGCGCGCAAAGGTGTTCAACGGCTACCGCGAGCTCCTGCTCGTCCGCTCCGGAACCCCGGCGTTCCGACCGCGGGCGGCGCAACGTGTGCTGCACCTGGACGATCGGGTCTTCGCTCTCCTGCGCGACGGGGAACGCGATACCCGCGTCCTCTGCCTGCACAACGTGTCTCCGGAAACGCTCGTCGTGCCGCTCGACCCCGCGTCGATCGGCATGCAGCCGCCGGACGGCCTCATCGACTTGCTCGCCCCGTCCGCGAGTCCGCGTAACGCGGAGGACGCCTTGACGTGGACCCTCCACCCATACGAGACGGCCTGGCTGATGGGAGCCGCGGAGTGAACGTCGGCTTCCTGTCCACGCGCCTCGCCGGCACCGACGGGGTTTCTCTCGAAACGGCCAAGATCGCCGAACTGGTGGAGCGGATGGGCCATCGCGCCGCCTACTGTGCCGGCGAGCTCGACGCGGGCGGACCGGACGGGCAGATCGTCGACGAGATGCACTTCCGACATCCGGAGATCCGCGCGATCCACGACGCTGCGTTCCGCGGGAAGGATTCACCGGAGCTGCTCGATCGAATCGCTGGGTCGGCCGGTCGGTTGCGTCGCGCGATCCGGCGATTCATCGACGGATACGCCATCGACGTCCTCGTATCGGAGAACGCATCGACCATCCCAATGAACATCCCCCTCGGCGTCGCGCTGTCGCAGGAGACCGCCGCGTCCGCGATCCCGTGTATCGCGCACCATCACGACTTCGCGTGGGAGCGCGAGCGGTTCGAGCACTGCGCCGTCCAGAACCTGCTCGACCTCCACTTCCCGCCCGACGGACCGACGATCCGCCACGCCGTGATTAGCACCGTCGCCCGGCAGGAGCTACTTGCTCGGCGCGGAATCGACTCGGTCGTCCTTCCCAACGTCATGGACTTCGCCGTGGGACCGGCCGCGCGCTCGATCCACTCGCGCGAGCTCCGGACCGCCCTTGGATTCGGCGAGGACGTCGTCGTGTTGTTGCAACCGACCCGAGTGGTGCCGCGGAAGGGGATCGAGCACGCCATCGAACTGGCCTCCCGCCTCGCGGACGCGTGCAGACCGCGCCCGGTCCGCCTCCTCGTCTCACATCCCGCCGGAGATGAGGGGACCGAGTACCTCGATCGACTACGCCGTAGGGCTGTGGACAGCGGTGTGGAACTCGCGGAGGCCTGCGACCTCTTCGTTGACTGCCGGGATGAGGACGATTCGGCGAGCTTCGATCTCCGAGACGCGTACGAGTGTGCGGACCTTGTAACCTACCCGAGTCTGCTCGAAGGGTTCGGGAATGCGCTGCTGGAGGCGGTCTTCCACCGGAAGCCGCTGCTCGTCAACCGATACCCTGTGTACGTCGCGGACGTCTCGCCGTGCGGGTTCGACTTCATCGAGATCGACGGCCAGATCCACGATCGAACCGTCGGCGCGGTTGCGGCGCTGCTGGAGAATCCCGGCCGAGTCCGCGAGATGACCGACCACAACTACGGCGTTGCGAGGCGCTACTTCTCGTACGAGGTCGCGCAGGAGAGGTTGGTGGCGCTGCTGGAGAGTTCCGTCTGATCGGAGCCGTCGCGTCGCTGCGGTCTACGGCTACGACCTGTCCGCGTTGCCGACCGGCTTCCACTCCATCAGCGTGTGCATCCCGTGCGTCTGAACCGCGACGAAGTCGAGGCGCTCGTACAACCGCTTTGCGCCGGGGTTGCCGATCTCGACCGAGTGATGAAGAGGCACGCCGGCATGCCTCGCCTCCTCCTGGAGTTGGCGGATGAGGTGGGTGCCGATGCCGCACCGCCGGTGCTCCGGCAGGATCGCGATGTCGAGCAGTCGGATCTCCTCGGGCGAGCGATAGACCCACATTCGACCGGACGGCATGCCGTCCCGCAACACGATGGACTGCACGCCGTTCGGGAAGTGGATCATGTAGTGGCGCCGCTGCGCCTCGAACTGCATCCGCAGGAAGGCATCCCACGCCTCGTCCTCCCACTGCCAGGTGTCCCGTTCGATCTCCCGAGTGCTGGCGTAGACGCGGAACAGCAGGAGTTCGTCGTCCTCTCGGATGGGGCGGAGCGCGATCGTGCTGGGGTCGACCTCATGCTGTGTCATCTCTGCTCGATCCTCCCGTCCGAGTAGGATACGTCAGGTGGCCTCGGAAATCCTACAAGGCCGCCGCTGTGCGTAGATTCCCACGGCGAACCGTGGAATCGCTCGAACTCTCATTTGACATAGCTATCCACTCGGACTACGTTGAGGCGCGTTGACCCGTGTGGGGGTCGACGGCGAGCGATACCACCCCGCAGTTCCGAGGAGGCGCCGTGTCAATACGCCCTGAACTCGAGGTCTTCGCCGGGCATGAGGGGACGGCGTTCACCGTCGTCGCCACCGGTATGCCCCGCGAACTCGATCGACCGTTCGGACCGGTCGAACTGGAACTCACCAAGACCCAGGACCTTTCGACCGACGTGATCGACGGCTTCTCCCTCTGGTTTCGCGGTCCGCGTGAGCTGGAGTTCGGACAGGCGAACTATCGGTTGCAGCATGAGGCAATCGGCGAAGTCGATCTCTTCCTCGTCCCGGTCCTCGATCCACGCCCCCCGGACGATCGGGTCCTGTATCAGGCGATCGTCAGCCGACTCAAGGAGTAGGCGGCGCGCGGCGAGAGATTCGTTGTACCGGCCCTTCCCGCGGCAGTACGAAGCTTGCATGTTGCGTCACCATTGTGGGGTCTTTTGCAGTACCCCAACCTCCATCGATGAGAACGCAATCACGCTGGTGTGCGTTTGACATGATCGTCGTTTCGGCATACGTTGGGGCAACCGATCGATACGCGGGTGTCGGCCCGCGAAAGGAGCCACTATGGCAGACGCGTACATTGGCGAGATCCGGATGGTCGGATTCCCCTACGCACCGATGTACTGGTCGAACGCCGATGGCCAGACGTTGGCCATCAGCGAGTACACGACCCTCTACGCGCTGTACGGAACGATCTACGGCGGCGACGGTCGAGTGAATTTCAACCTGCCCGACCTGCGCGGCCGGGTCCCGATTCACGAAGGTCAGGGACCGGGGCTTCCGCCATACCAGATGGGGTGGCCGGGCGGCATGACGTCCGTCCTCCTCGGGACGAACGAGATCCCAAACCACGCGCATGCGGCGAAGGCGAACGCGAAGGCGGCCGATGCCACCGAGGCGGCTCCGACCGACCACTACTGGGCTCAGCTCGTTCGTGGTGGCACCGCGTACGGTACCGACCATGATGTCGAGATGGCACCGGATACGGTCGAACTCAATCCGAACGGTGGGACTCAAGCTCACGAGAACCGTCCGCCATACTTGACCGTCCGCTTCTGCGTATGCCTCGACGGGATGTTCCCGCCGCGGAACTAGCGCGGACTCCCTTCGTCAGGATGGAACCACGAGTGAGTACTACGAACGACGGAGCGGGCGACAGGCCCGCGAAAGGAGCATGACATGGCAGACGCGTATATCGGCGAGATTCGAATGGTCGGCTTCCCCTATGCGCCGCAGTTCTGGACGAATGCCGACGGACAGGTCCTGGACATCGGCAGCCATCAGGCGTTGTACTCACTGTACGGGACGATCTACGGCGGGGACGGTCGATCGAACTTCAACCTCCCTGACTTCCGCGGCCGGATGCCGGTCCACGAAGGCCACGGCCCCGGTCTGCCGACCTACAACATGGGAGACGCGGGAGGCTACCCAACGGTAGTCCTCCAGGAGGCTCAGATGCCCGGCCACACGCACGGAGCAAACGTGAAGGCGAAGGCGGCGGATGCCACCCAGGCAGCGCCGACCGACCACTACTGGGCTCAGCTTGTCCGCGGTGGTACCGCATACAGCACGGATCACGATGTGGTGATGGCCCATGATGCAGTCGAGATTCAGTCGACCGGCGGGAGCTTGGAGCACGAGAACCGTCCTCCGTACTTGACGATCCGCTTCTGCGTCTGTCTCGACGGTCAGTACCCTCCGCGACCGTAGCGCTGGGTCCTTCTCGGCCTGCTGGCCCCCGGGCGCCCTACCCGGGCGTGCTAGCAGGCCGGCTCCCAGACCTGCGGGGCCGGGCCGCCGCCGATCGGGAAGCACACGATCCGGCAGGGTTCGATGCGGACGACCGCGTAGTTCGGGTCGTCCGGGCCGGAGAACCACTTCTCGAGCCGGCCGTTCCACGCGAGGCGCCGGTCATCCGGATCGGTGCTGATCGCGGCTCGTCCATCGATTCGGAAGTACGACTCAGGTCGGTCCGGGTCGATGCTCCCGCAGGTGAGATGAACGTCGGCGCATGACGTGATCTCGGCGACCTTGTCCGTCCCCAGAAACGTCGGGCAGCGGATCGTCAGATCGTCGTCGATCGTCGCGCGCATCGTCCGCACCGACGGCCGGCCGTCCTGCGTCACGGTCGCCAATGCACAGAGGAACGTCGGCTCCGCCTGCAGCACCTCGAGAATCCTCCGAATCACGTCGGTCATGTTCGCCTCCCGTCACCGAGGATGCGCGTGCCCCGTCTCGCGCCCGTCCCATTCGGCCCGTATGATCGGACCATCCGCATGATGGGACAGGCAACCATGAGCGAACCGGATCGAGCCGCACCGCGTATTCATCTCGCCAGCCTCGGCTGCGCGAAGAACCTCGTCGACTCCGAGCACCTCCTCGCACGGCTGGCAACGGCCGGCGGCCTCGTCGGGGCCGCGGAGGAAGAAGCCGACGTGATCATCGTCAACACGTGCGGCTTCATCGGCCCCGCGACGGACGAATCGATCGGGGCGATCCGGACGTACGCGAAGCTCAAGCGAGAAGGCGGCTGCCAGCGTCTACTCGTGATGGGATGCCTCGTCGAACGGGGTGCCGAAGAACTCCAAGCTACGATCCCGGAGGTCGACGGTGTCTTCGGTATTGGAGAGCATGCGGAGATCGTCGCGGCGGCCGGCCTGGAGCCGGAGCCGGAGGACGGCGCGCGGCTGCTGCTCACACCGCATCACACCGCGTTCCTCCGCGTCTCCGACGGCTGCGACAACCGGTGCGCGTACTGCACGATCCCGCTGATTCGCGGATCGTTTCGGAGCCGGCCGGCCGACGAGGTCCTCGCCGAGGCGAAGCAACTGGTCGCGCTCGGCGTCCGCGAGATCAACGTCATAGGGCAGGACACGACGTCGTACGGAACGGATCTCGATGGCTCGATCCGGATCTCCGGACTGCTCGCACGGCTGGCCGAGATCCCCGACCTCCGCTGGCTGCGCCTGCTGTACACCCATCCGGCTCACTTCTCCGACGAGCTGATCGAGTCGTACGCGTCGATCGAGACGCTGTGCCCGTACGTCGACATCCCTCTGCAGCATCTGAACGACGACATCCTTCGGCGAATGGGTCGGCGGGCCACGCAAGCCGACTCTCTCCGGTTGATCGAACGGCTCCGCGAACGGGTGCCCGGAATCGCCATCCGGACGACGTTCATCGTCGGCTTCCCCGGCGAGACGCGGGAGCAGTTCGACGAACTGGTCGACCTCGCCGAGCGGATCCGGTTCGACCACGTCGGCGTCTTCCGATACTCGAACGAGTCGGGCACCGCCGCCGCGGAGATGCCAGATCAAGTCTCCGAGCGGACGAAGGCGAAGCGCCAGGAGGCGCTGATGCTCGCCCAGCAGCAGATCACGCTGCAGCACAACCGGACGATGCTCGGGAAGGTCGTCGAGGTGCTGATCGACGGCCCGACCGACGACGCCGGCCTATGGATCGGCCGCACCCGAACCCAGGCGCCGGACGTCGACTCCGTCACGTTCGTTCACGGCGAAGACATCGCCGGCGGCGACTTCGTCGAGGCACAGGTCGTCGACGCGATCGGCTACGACCTGATCGCTCAGGCCTGAGACCCGTCACCCTCGCCAAGAACCCGTTCGACCAGCCGCTCGAGCGTCTCGAAGTGGGTTCCGCGCCAGTACAGCTTCCCGCAGCCGTTGCAGCGGACGTATTCGTCGAGCCATCGCGCCGTCTTCGGCGGGATTTCGGACGCGACCGCCTCCTTTTCGACCGGCTCGACAAGTCCGTTGCACGCCGAGCATCGTGAGAACGGCCGCACGCTTCCCGAGAGGTCGAACCGGCGAACGACCTCCCGCGCCTGTTCGATCGGATCGGTCGAGCGAATCCAGAGGCCGTGCGTCACCCGTCCGTGCTTGAGGATCTGCCTGTCGCGGGTCAGGAGGATCCGTCCTTGCTCTGCGGAGATCGCAACCAGCTCGACATCGTCGAAGTCGTTCGAATGGACGACGTCGAAGCCGAGCAGGCGAAGCAGCCGGGCGAGCCGCCGGAGATGGACGTCAGCGACGAACGCAGTTCGCCGGAGCGGCGTTGCGCGTAGCCGGACGATCGGTCCGATGTCGAGGCTCTCGAACACAGGGTAGACGGAGACCCGATCGCCGGCGGCCAGCCGCCGGTCGAACCCGACGGACGTCCCGTTGACGAGGATCAGGTCGACCTCGACGTGCGGAACGCCGAGCGATTCGATCGCGTCCTTCACCGTCGGAGGAACGTGGAACCGGAACGGGATCTCGGTTGCTCGCCGTTCCGGCCCCCGCTGCCCATCCTCCCGCAAGAACGGCATCTGCCGTTCTTGCCCCCGTCGCTTCAGCGACGGGAAGAAGTCAAGAAGCTCGGCGTAGAAGCGAAAGAACGCCTCACTCGGGGCCATCGGCCCACTGCTCGACGTTGTCGATCAGCTCCTCGACGCGCTCGAAGAAGCGGCCGGCGTGGATTCCGTCCATCAATCCGTGATGCGCATGCAGGCTCAGCGGCATCGCCATGCGCTTGCCCTCGGTTCGGTAGCGGCCCCAGGCGATCCGCGGGACCGAGTCCGGCGGGGCCAGCGGGACGGGGTGCATCATCGAGGTGAACGAGATCCACGGAATCGCCGTCATGTATAGGAGGTCGTCGCGCTCCGGCTGCGTCTCCAGCGACGGAATCCGGCGGGCGCGGTCGATCGCCTCGATCGCCGAACTCACGAAGACCCCCGCATCCTCGACGTACTCGAAGAAGCAGAACCCGAACAGGTCGTTCTCGCCAAGCACGGTAGTCACCGGATGGACCACACCGTGCTCGACGACGTCGTCGCCTCGAATGCGCTGCCTCAACTCGGGGACCGCGTTGGCCGCCTTCGCCAGCGGGTGCAGCAGGTGCGCCGTGAAGGAGGAGCTCCTGGCCTTGACTGCGGAGACGAGAGGGGCCACGTCGACGTCGACGCACAGGTTGAAGTACGGATAGGCGTATGCGGTGAACAGCTCGTAGTGCTTCCGACGCGGCCAGGTCTCCGGATCGATCCGCCGTGGCTCGTCGTTCACAATCCCCCCTTCGCAGCGATCTACGATAGCCGAACCGTGCCGCCCGAGCCATCCAAGGCGGTGTCCACGGCCTCCGCACAGCCGCTTCACATCGCGTCCGCACGGCGGCAGTATGGTCGTCGATGGCATGAAGACGGCGAAGCGAATGACACGCAGGCGAAAGGTTCTTCTCTGGGTTCTCGGTGGCGGTGTCACCGTCATCGGCGGCCTCGTCGTCGCGTTCGTCCTGTCATCTCCTCGCGTGGCCGATCTCCCGCTCGACGTCGAGGCAAAGGAGATCCCGAGCAGCTGGCTCGAAGAGGAGACGCCAGTCGCGTCGGACTTCCCGGATGTCGGCCCCGAGAACGCTGCACCGACCGAGGCGGCGGAGACTCAGCCCCTGATAGCTTCAACAGTAGATGTGCCGGCGGAACCGGTCGTTTCGACCGGTCGGCTGGCGATGATCGGGGATGGGAAGCCGTTCGGCGAGGAGGCCTACGAACTGGTCATCTCCGACGATCGCGCCATCCTTCGCTCAAGCGGCCGGTTCTGGTTCAAGGTCGTGCTCGCGACGGTTCAGGTCACGTTCGAGCAGACGTTCGAGGCGGGCGGCGACTTGCGTCCCGTCGAGTACGCAGCGGAGTTCCACGCGCCGCTCGGGTTCGATCGGAGCATCCGGGCGACGGTCGACGAGGATCGCGTGACCGTCGAGGAGTCCGGAGGAACCGAGGAGATCCGAATCGAGCCGGAGCGAACCTTCGCCCTTGGAACGTTCAGCACGTACGTCCTGTTGCCACGATTGTTCGCGCTCCGTCAAGACGAGCGCTCGGCGTCGTTCGAGGTTCTCGTCTTCGGCGGGCCGCCGGATCGGGGATCCGAGGACGATTCCGAGGAAGCCGGCCTCCCGGTGATGACGATCGAGCACATGGGAACCGCGTCGCTTCTCGCCGGGGACCTCGTGCTCGAAGCCGACTGCTACAGGGTCTCGAGCAACCTCGGGGAGAGCGAGCTGTACGCGCGCGGCGACGAGTTCCTCGCCTTCCGATCCGGCGACGGCGACGAGTCGCTGTGGGTCTACCGCTCGGACTTCTTCCCCGACGGCGTCGAAGTCGGCGGCGTGACCTCGCTTCGCTGACGCGGCCTCCAGGCTCGGACCTTGCCCGCGCGAACCCCTCCCGGTAGCCTTCAAGGATCAGCCAGGAGGTGCGATGTCCGGCACGCAGTACCCATTGCGCTGCATCCTCTGCCTTGCCGCTTCGTCATCGTGCACGCTCCCAGACTTCGTCGAAGGCGATCAGCCGAGCCACCTGCTGGAGTACGGAACATCATGAAGGCCTTCGTCACGGGGGGGACCGGGTTCATCGGCTCGTCCGTGGTCCGGGTGCTGCTCGAGCGCGGCGTGGGCGTGCGCGCTCTCTGCCGCCCCGGCTCGGATCGGTGCAACCTCGACGGCCTCGACGTCGAGATCGTCGAGGGCGATCTGCGTGACCTCCGATCGATCCAACGCGGAATGGACGGCTGCGAACTCGTCTTCCACGTCGGCGCGCTGTACTCGTTCTGGGTGCGCCCGGCCGGCCTGATCTACGAAGTCAACATCGACGGGACACGCAACATCTTCGACGCCGCCGCGAACGCGGGCGTCGAGCGGATCGTCTACACCAGCTCGGTCGCGACACTCGGATGGCGCGAGGACGGGACACCGGCCGACGAGACCACGACAACCAGCCTCGACCAGGTCATCGGCGACTACAAGCGGACGAAGTACCTGGCCGAGCAGGTCGCGCTCGACTACGCCAAGGAGCTGCCGATCGTCATCGTCAATCCGAGCTTCCCGGTCGGGCCGCGGGACGTCAAACCGACGCCGACCGGCCAGACGATCGTCGACTTCCTCAACCGGAGGATGCCGGCATACATCGAGACCGGAATGAACGTCGTCGATGTAGAAGACTGCGCGCTCGGCCACTGGCTCGCCGCCGAGAAGGGCCGGATCGGCGAGCGGTACATCCTCGGCGGCGAGAACGTCACGATGAAGGAGATGCTCGACCTCCTCGCCGACATCACCGGCCTCCCCGCGCCGCGCGTTCGCGTTCCGTACCGGCCGATCCTCGTGCTCTCGTACCTGAATGTCACCTTCTGCAGGGTGTTCCCAAAGATCACGCCGCGGATGACGCCGGAGACGATCCGAATGTCGAGTCACTACATGTACTTCGATCCCTCGAAGGCCGTCCGCGAACTCGGACTCCCACAGACGCCAGCGCGCGACGCCCTCGCCAAGGCGGCCGAGTGGTTCCGCGAGAACGGGTACGTGAGGAGTTGAAGGCTCCTCGAGGGATCCGTCACGCCTACTCGAACTCCGACCTTGCGACACCAGATTGGCGGATGATCGAAGAGAGCGTTCCGATCTTGAGCTCCTCGTGAGCGGGGACCGGAACAGTCACGGTGCTGTGTGTGGTTCGCATCTGCATCACAATGTGACTGCCGCGTCTGCGGACTTCAATGAACCCGTGCTGTTGCAGGATGTTGCAGACCTCTGCCCCGGAGAGTCGCCGGAGCTTAGCCAAGCGTAACCTCGACTTGCGTCACATAGACCTCGCCGTGCAGACGATCTCGGATCTCCTCTTCGGACGCCGTCTCGAAGAACAACTCAAGTGCTTCCTGAAGGTTGGCTCGCGCCTCGTCGACCGATCCGCCTTGGCTGGCGACGTCCACCTCTGGACACAGGGCGGAGTACCCGTCTCCTTCCCTCTCGATGATTGCGGTCAAACGCCTGGTCATGGCCGTCCTCCTGTCGTCTCGCGAAGCAGCCCATTGGGTACCCCAGAGTAGCACACTGGGCCCCATCATCCGAGCGCCTGAGGATGATCCTCAGACAATCCGGATGTCGGCCAAAGCCATCTACTTCGATCCGTCGAAGGCCGTCCGAGAGCTCGGCTTCCCGCAGACGCCCGCCCGTGACGCCCTCGCCAAGGCCGTCGAGTGGTTCCGGGAGAACGGGTACGTAGTACGCTGAGACGCTGAAGCGTCCGAGCCGCCAATTCTCGTTACTTCGCGCTGATCTTGAACTGCATCACCGTGTCTAGATCCTCAAGAAGGCTCTGGTCCCAAATCTCGAAGATGCAGGGCTTCGACTTGCCGACGTTCTTCGTCTGCTTGATCCGCTCCTTCGTCTCCGCAGCAATGGGAAGGGCAAGAACCTGGTCCAGGAGTCTCTCAGGAATGTAGACGGTCGCCTTCATGTACCCGCGCCAGGCGGACATCCAGACGATCGTTCGCTTCTTCCTCTGGACCTTGCACAGCCATGCCTTGCCGTCCCGGTAGTACCTCCACTCGTGCTGCATGTCGTTCCGGCCGTAGAGGTCCAGCAGCGCGCAGTACGCGTCGTAGGACTCCCCAAGCACATCTCTCAGGACGCTCTCATCGGGATAGGTCGATTCGTCTGCCAGTTCGATGCTGTTCATCGTTTCCATCCAGGTGGTCCGATCACCCCCCAGCCGGCTGACGCGTCCGGCATGCATGCACTCCAATGAACATGCGTGGATCCGATCCTAAGGACACGGGCTGGATCGTTCAAGATGGCATCGAGGCCGGTAATCGTGGCAGAGCTTCATCTCTCGGGCTTCGTGCTCCTAGGCAGCCGAACGACGCGACTTGGTGTCGTCCTCGTTTGACCCAAGCGATACGAGTTAGGAATCGGCCCCCGATTGGAACGTGCCTTGGAGGCCAACGGAACCCAAGAACTGCGCTCCGACCCCAGTCGCTGTCCAGGCTACTCAAATGGTCTGTTCATTCCAACAGTTCTCGTTCTGGAAGCATGCGTTGGCCCTGGCAATGATCTGTGCTCCTTCAAGGAAGCTAGCCCGGCGGCCATAGGCGCGGTGCGCGAAGTCGGTCAGACCGAGGAGCACCGACAGTACATTCATGAGCATATTGCGAATCGTGCGCGTTCGACCCTGCTGGAAGTTGCACGTCACCACCTTGGGCTCGAAGTTGATTTCTCCCCCGTTGACGAGGGTTCTGATGCTGCTACGCTTCACGCTGTGCGAGAACACCTGAGAGGATTCTGCCCAGTACGATTTGAGCAGTGGAAGCAGTTCCTTGTCCACCAACGGGACACTCTCGCTTTGCTCGACCCTTCTGTAGATCTTCTCAAACGAAGCGAATCCTCTTGGGTCACTCACAACAGACTCCGATCCGAGGGCAGAGCACATCCGTCCGAACAGCAACCGGACGGGCCGCTCCCTTGGCTGGATTCCTCAATACCCATCTGGCCACTCGCTATGCTCCTTCCGCGCATACGAGGATGAGTTCCACGTCTCATTCTCTGGATACAGGAGGGTCCTTGCCAGGCTGAGGCCGGTATTGCCTTGTTGCCTGACTCGCTACGTCTTCAGCGTAGCCTTCACCATCTGTTGACCTAGGTCCCAGAGCCCACCGCGTACCTTGTGTGCCTTCTGGCTATTGCTCATCGAAGGAGACTGAACAGTAGCTTGCGAGTGTGGCTGTGCCAAACTCGCGTTGGCGGGCATGCGCCATTCACTTCCTCATCGCAGCCTTGACGAGATCCTTCCCCATCTCCCACAGGCCACCGCGGAGGCGGTGGGCCTTGTCGAGAGTCTGGTCGATGGCGGTGAGGGCGTAGTCGGAGTCCTCATCGGTCAGGATCAGCGGCGGGAGGAACTTGACGATGTTGACCCGGTGGCCGGAGACCTGGGTCAGCAACCGGTGGTCGCGCATCAGGCACATCACTACGAGCTGCGCGAACAGCCCCGCCTGCATCGTCTCGAGTGCCTCCCACGCCACCTCCGGATCGATCATACCACCGGTCTGATGCCGGTCGCTTCACCCGCGCGCCCGACGTCGGATATCCTCTCGGCGTGTTCGGTTCGAGGGGATTCACGATCAGATCGATGCGGTCCGGCGTTCTCGTCGTCGCGATCATTCTCGCGTCCGTCGCGCCGGCTGCGTTCCCGAGCGACGCCGACGTCGCCACACTGCTCGCCGACGCTGAGGCCTCGTTCGATCGGTGGTCCGGGACGTTCGACTTCGTTGCGTACGAAGCGGCGCTTCGCACGGCCATCGACCTGTGGGAAGAGGCGCTCGTGCGACTACCGGAGCAGGACACGGCGTCCCGGATCCTCGTGCTGAACAGGCTGGCGCAAACTCGATTCGAGCTCGCCATGGGCTACCTGACCGACAAGCGCGATCGGGAAGCGACCTTCGAGTTGGGCAAGGATGCCGCCCTCGCGGCGCTGGAGCTTGATCCGACGTTCGTCGCGACGCGTCAAGCGGACGGCTTCCGCGCGGCACTCCGTGTGGCGTCCGACGTCGAGACGATCTTCTGGTACGCGAACACGCTCGGTCAGTGGCTCGACTTCCACCGGATGACGGCGATCTTCGGCGGCGTAAGGGACGTCGGCGCGGCGCTCGAGCGATCGATCGAGCTCGACGAGACCCTCGCTGGCGGCGGCCCGCACCGATCGATGGCCGCGTTCCTCGCCCAGGCGTACTTCGTCGTCGGCCGCAGCCGGGGCGATGCCGTCGCGCACTTCGAGCGGTCGATCGAACTCGACTCGACGTACCTCGAGAACTACGTCAACTACGCCGAGTACTACGCCCACGCAATCAGGGACGACGTGCTGTTCGACCGACTGATCGCGATAGTCCTAGAGGCTGCCGAGGATCCGGGGATCGTGGGCGCGCACCCGCTCTACAACCACCTCGCGATCGAGCGGGCGAGGGCGCTCGCCGAAGACTGATCCAAGGCGGCTACGACAGGCGAATTCGCATCTCGGGCAACGCATCCCGGACCTCGAAACCGAGTTCCTCGTACAGGCTCCTTCCGTCGCCCGACGCGTGGAGGCGTGCGACCGGAACGCCCTCGGTACGGAGCACATCGAGGACGTGCTCGAGCAGCGCGCGGGCGATCCCCTGCCGCTGCCAGTCCGGAAGCGTCACGAGGTTCATGATGTAGCCGACCTTGCCGACGAGGTTCGCCGAACTCGGCGGGACAGAGTGAATGACGAGGCCGATCGACGCGATCAACTTGCTCTCGTCCGGATCGATTGGCCCAATCGACCCGCCATCGTAGGTTCCAGTCTCACCGGAACCTGCCACGCCTCTGGTGCTCGCACCGGAGGCGCAGGCCACCCAGATGCGGAAGACACCGGCCGACATCTGCTCCGCGAAGTACCGGCGGCTCGCTTCGGCGACGCGTTCGATCGCGTCTTCGTTGGCTCCCATCGCCTCGAACATCGCGCAGCGTAATGCAACGAGTCGGTCGAGCTCATCGATCCGCCCCTCGCGAATCGTCCAGCTCATGCGGTCCTCTTGGCGACGTAGAGTCCCCGCCCGGTCAGGCCGTCCGGGTCGTATCGCACGTCGAGTCCGGCGGCGACGAACGCGTCGGTCATCTCATCGACCGTGAACAGCCCCATCTCGTGGTGCTCGACGACGTGCTCCGTCCCGTCGGACGTTCCGATGAGGTGATGAAGATCGAAGATCGAGATGCGCCCATCGACGAAGCTGGTGTTGACTCTGGCAATCTTCAGCTCCGGGTCGTCGATGAACAGCGCGTGGACGGTGTTCGGATGCCATGCTTCGGGAGGGAACCACGGTTCAATCAGGAGAAGGCCGCCGCGCTCCAAGTGTGCGGTCATGCGGGCGATCGCTCGGTGCAGGTCGTCGATCGTCGTCATGTAGCCGATCGAGCTGAAGAGACAAGTGATCATGTCGTACCGCGCGTCGAGCGCGAAGGTTCGCATGTCTCCTTGATGGAACGTCATCCCCAGATTACGCACCCGGGCGATATCGAGCAGCTCGGGCTCGAGATCGAGACCCTCCGCGTCGACGTGCGGCTTGAGCCACTCCAGGTGCAGCCCGGTCCCGCAGGCGACATCGAGCAACCGTCGTCCGTCGGACTCGAGTTCCCGATCGACGATTGCCAGGAGCTTTTCGGCCTCGCCGGCGTAGTCCTTGAACGCGTAGATCCGATCGTAGTAGTGCGCCGTCTTCGCGTACATGGGCCCTCCCTTCGCGGCGAGGATCGTACCGGCGTGCTATCAGGCCGTCCAGAGAGTCGCCCTAGGCGTCGAGCGGTCGGTTGATCGGAACCTCGAGACCGCGCGTCTTGCCCTCGTACCAGTCGAAGTACTTCTCGGTTCCCAGCCGTCCTTGCTCGATCAACTTGCGCTTCTCGCTGCGCTTGATCCCGAAGTCGGTCGTCTTCACGTCGAGCGTGTCGATGTAGACTGTCCGGTGCCAGTCGTCGGAGTGCAGGTGCTGGTTGTTCTGCGCATTGAGGAGCGCTTGGATCAGCGCCCACGTGTACTCGAACAGGTGATCGATTTCTCTATGGGCAGGCGGCTTCTCCCGACGGAAGACGGCGATTTCGGCGGCCGTATCGAGCCGGAAGCCGAGCGTCTGCATGTTATACACGTACGGGTTGCCCTTCGCCGCCTTGCGACGGTTCACCTTCCGGTAGTACTCGGTCTGGCGAACGTGCTGAGCACGTTCGCCAGAGGGCACATACCGCTGCCGATCGAACAGCTTGACCGGGTAGTTGTCGAGCACCCCACCGTCGACGTACACGTCGCCTCTCCGACTGCGGACGGCCGCGAAGAAGAGCGGGATCGACATCGACATGCGCACCGCCTTCGCGACGTGCATGTTCGGCGTTCGCTCGGCCGAGAAGACTTCCTCGAATCCGGTGCTCAGATTCGTCCCGATCAAGTACAGGCCGAGGTGGCCGCTTCGCTTCAGCTCGGAGAACGTGACGTCGTCCGGCTGCCCCTTCGCCTCGATCCGGGCGCGGATCCACTCCTCGAACGTGTCCCCCTTGAACCAGCCGTACTCGTTCACCAGCCGCTCCACGTCGCGGACGAGGCCCCACGAGTCGTCAAGGAAGTTCCGGAAGTCGAGCCTGAGCAGGATGTCGAGCATCTCCGCCCCGGTGTACCCCAGGGCGAGCAGCACGGCGTTGATCGCTCCGGCCGACGCACCGCCGACGCGAACGACGTTTCGCAGGATCTTCTTCTTCTCGAGCACATCCAGCGCGCCAACGTAGGCGATTCCCTTCACCCCGCCGCCTTCGAAGATGAGATTACGGAACGGATACCTCATCCCGACCACCTCCTGTCCGAGAGGACCTGATTCACAGATGATAACGGATGCGGTTGTATCTGACGGACTCTGCGCTCGTACCGTCACCGGGCGGACGCTACACTCGGTCGGGTTCCGGCGAGACGTCCGAGCTCCGGAAGTGAGGTGAGGATGGATCGACTCGAGCGACACTCGGAGCCGGCGCAGGTCGATCGCTACGAGCGGCTGGCTCGCAAGGCGCTCTCGGGGTACGGCCTGGCCGACGTGCGGCTGACGTATCTCGGAACCTCTTCCCACACGACGTTCGAAGTGACGACCGGCGATCCGACCAGACACTACGCGCTGCGGGTCTGCGGTCCGGATGGGGAGAGCGACGCGTTGGAGCGGGAGATTCTCTGGTTGACGGCGCTCTGCCGGGACACCGACCTCACCGTCCCCGAGCCAATCCTCTCGATGGACGGTCAGCTCGCTCGCAAGGTCGCGATCGCCGGCGTTCACGGCGTCCGGCCGTGCATTCTGTTCCGCTGGGTCGAGGGCGCGTCGCTCGATGAGGATCTTGCGCCGGAGCATCTTCGCAGTGTCGGCCGGCTGCTGGCGGCGCTCCACGTCCACGCCGAGACGTTCCGCTGGCCGGAGGAACTGACGCCGGCCCGTCGAAACGCGACGCTGATGTCCGACGTGCTCGATCAGCAGCTCCTGCGAACGTGCTACGAGGAGAACGATTTGGACCTGTTCGGCCGCGCGGTCGACCGGATCACCGAGACGATGGCTCGACTCAGAGACGGTCCGAACGTCGCCGGGGTGATCCATGGGGACCTTCGTTGGCCGAACGTCCGGTTCTTCGGGACCGACGCCCGAGTCTTCGGCTTCGAACGGTGCCGCTGGGGGTACTACGCGTACGACCTGGCCGTCGTCGAAGGCTGGATCGAGCGTCGTGACGCCGCGCGTGAGATGCTCGCCGCGCTCCTCGCCGGCTACCGATCGGTGCGCGAGCTACCGGACGAGGTCGAGCGGTCCGTCCCGGTCTTCGCAGCGCTCCGGTCGATCGATCGGATCCAGTCGATGCTGCGGCGGCCCGACCGATCGAGCACAGTCGATCAACTGCTCAACAGCGAGGTCGAAGCGCTTCGCAGCGCGCTCGCGGAAGCGGAGTAGGATTGGGGGCAGCGCCGATAGGCGGGCGCCTGATCGAAACTGGGTGTAGGGCGGCGCCCGCAAGCGGGCGCCTGATCAGAACTAGAAGTGGGGCGACGCCCACAAGTGGGCGCCTGATCAGAACTAGAAGTGGGGCGACGCCCACAAGTGGGCGTCGCCCCTAGGTTTCCACAGATCCGGCCCGGCTAGAAGCCCCAGGCGGCAGGATCGAAGGTCGTCAAGCTGTCCGGTGAGAACACCTCGTCAGCGATCTCGGCCTCAGGTCGGTGCCGGTCGACCACGGTGATCAGCGTCGAATTCTCGTCGAGTACGTCGGTGCTCAGCATCTCCGAGAACGTGAGCATCCCCTCGAAGTCGGTCAGGGAAACCACTTCGATCGTCGAAGAGAGGTTCCCGAGGTCGTTGTACGACTCCGCCCTGAGCATCAGGAACGCCTCGGTATCGACCCAGATCACCGAGCGCGGTGTCTCGGTGTCGACGCCTTCGTTCGCGATCGACTCGATGACGTACGCCGTTCGCGTCTCCTCGCCGATGACCAGTTCCTCTTCGCGAAGCACCGTCGCGACGAAGTCGTCGCGGTCGTTCTCCCCGCCAAGATCGTCGTAGGACATCGAGCTCCCGGCGAAGCTGCCGCCGCGCTCCTCGTCCGACACCATCTCCTTCGGGATCCCGAGAAGCGGCAAGAACAACCAGAGGCGAGAGTCGTTCCCGTCATCGATCTCGTGGGTCAGGAAGATCGAGCCCGCCTCGGCAGCGGGCTCGATGAAGTAGATCAGCGTGTAGTTCGGCTTGGACAGCATCCCGAACACCTTGCTCGAGTCGGTTCCATCCCGATACGTGTTGTCGAATCGCATCGTGCCGACCATGCTCCCCTCGGCCAGCTTGTCTCCTTCCTCTTCCATGCGGTCGAGGATCTCGTCGGCGGTCAGCGCCGCCGCCGCGAGCCCGGCGAACAGGACCATTGCCACCGCCATCGTCCAACCGATCGTCTTCTTGAACATTCCGTTCCTCCTCGGGTGATGTACCCGGATTGCTTGGTTTCGTTTGCTAACGGCCGCGCTTCCACGCAGCACGCGACAGGAACTTCGGCTGCCATTGCACCAGGATCGCCGGGATGATCGAGATCGCCGACAAGGCACTAATGGCCATCGTCAGTGCGATCTGCCATCCGAATGTCCGGATTCCCTTGAACGAAGCGAAGATCAGGATGAAGAACCCGAGCGCCACGGTCAGGGCGTTGTAGGTGATGCCGCGTCCGGTCGTTTGGATCGTCGCCTGCAGCGACCGCTCCGCATTACGATCCTTCCGGTATTCGGTCCGGAAGCGGGAGATGAAGTGGATCGAGTAGTCGACACCGATTCCGACCGCGACGACCGACACCATCAATGTCATGATGTCGAGCGGTTGCCCGGTGTATGCCATGATCCCCATCGAGAACGTCACCGTCAGGATGAGGGGGATCGCCGCGATCAGCCCGGCGACCACCGAACCCATCAGCAGCATG
>CAZSNG010000011.1:0-56263 GCA_964608345.1 uncultured Thermotogae bacterium | reverse complement strand
CCCAACCCCTCTCCTCTTCGGCGGGGGGGTTTGCTCGGGCCGCGTGGCCGCTCTCTTCATCGGCATGCGGCGCCCGGTGAACCGCGGGCCGACGCGCTGCGACGTACCAGGTGCAGCCCAAGTACAGGGGAGAGGATGCCGATGAGCGAGTATCGCAAGTACTTCCGGAATCAGACGTTGCCGGGGATGTCGGAGATGGAGACGGACATGATGAAGGGGCTCCCGATCCCGCCGATCGAGAAGCCGCGCCCGGACGAGGCCGAGACGATCGACCTTCCATCGCACGAGGAGTGCCGATCGATGTCCGAAACGCGCCTCGTCGACGCGATCGCCCATCGGGAGAGCCGGCGGCTGTTCACCGACGACCTGCTGTCGCTTCGCGAGCTCGCGTTCTTGCTCTGGGCGACGCAGGGCGTCCGCGGCTTGATCCGCGACGGACTGGTCACGCTCCGGAACGTTCCGTCCGGCGGCGGGATGCATCCGTTCGAGACGTACGTCGCGGCGCATCGCGTCGACGGTCTCGACCCCGGCGTCTATCGGTATCTGGCGATCGAGCACAAGCTCTTTCCACTGCCCGGCCCGTGGCCGAACCTCTCGCGGGACCTGACGGCGGCGAGCAACGGCCAACCGTACGTCGGCAAGGCCGCGGCCGTGTTCGTCTGGGCGGTGAGACCGTACCGAACGGAGTACCGCTACGGCGACGACTCGCTGAAGGACGTCCTGATGAGCGTCGGACACGTCTGCCAGAACCTGTATCTGGCGTGCGAGGCGATCGGCTTGGGAACCTGCGCCACGGTCGCCTACCAGCAGGACCAGCTCGACGAGTTGATCGGCGTGGACGGCGTCGACGAGATCTCGCTCTACATCGCGCCCGTCGGGAAGATCGCTTCGTCGTAGCCCGATCGCCCGCCCGCCGGCTTGCGGGACGTCGTTCGCTCGGCAACCATGTGCCCTCGAACGAACGCAGCGTCGGAGGGAGGGCGGATGCGGCGAAGCAAGGATCGTCGGCCGGGCGAGCGGATCAACGTCGTCGGCACGACCGGCTCGGGGAAGACGACCGTGGCGCGCGAGATCGCGCGCCGGCTCGGCATCGAGAATATCGAGCTGGACGCCCTGTTCTGGAAGCCCGGCTGGGGCGAAACGCAGGACGACGAGTTTCTCCCGAAGGTCGACGAGGCGAGCCGGGGAGATCGCTGGGTCGTCGACGGCAACTACAGCCGGACCCGCCCGATCGTCTGGCCACGCGCCGACACGATCGTTTGGCTCGACTACCGCTTTCCTCGTGTGTTCCTGCAGCTCCTGGGACGAACGATCCGCCGCGCCGCCACCGGGGCCGAGTTGTGGGACGGCTGTCGCGAACGGTTCCGGACTTCGTTCTTCTCGCGCGATTCGATCCTCCTCTGGTGCCTGACGACGTACTGGCGGCGGCGCCGCAACTACCCCGGCGTGTTCGCGAAGCCCGAGCATCGACACCTCAAGGTGATCCGCCTGCGCAACCGCCGCGAGACGGCGCGGTGGCTCCGCGACCTCGATCGTAGACCTACCCGCGGAATTCAAGGGAAACAGTGATTCTCGCATTGACGGCCGCTTGGGAATTGTGTTAGATTCACGCCCAAGGAGGTGCACAGTGAAAGCGAGAGTTACGTTGGTGGGTGTTGCGTTGCTGGTCGGGCTGTTTGCGTTCGCAGCCGTGGCGGAGACGTACATCGTAGCGTCGGATATCCCGTGGAAGCCGTTCGAGATGATCACAGCAGACGGTGAGTTCTTCGGGTTCGATATCGACCTCATCCGAGCGGTTGCTGCGACGGCCGGATTCGAGGTAGAGGTTCAGAACGTCGGGTTCGATGTCATCATCGAAGAGGTCCGCGCCGGCAGAGCGCACATCGGCGCTTCCGGGTTCACGATCACCGCGGAGCGCGAAGAGGCGATCGACTTCTCCGGCCCCTACTTCCTGTCGAACCAGGCGGTCGTGATCCGCAAGGACTCGGGTCTGAACATTGTCACGGCACTCGGCGGACAGGGCCAGTACAAGGCAGTGGGCGCCCAGAATTCGACGACCGGCCTGTGGTGGGGCGAGGATAACCTCGCTGTCTTCGGAGTCGAGGTCCGCGGATACGAGACGTATCCTGCGGCCGTCCTCGATCTGGTCAACGGCCGCCTCGATGCCGTCATTCAGGACGAGCCGGCGTCGGTCGCATCGATCACCGCGTATCCGGACGAGCTGACGATCGCCGGAGTCATCAACACGTACGAGTACTTCGGCTTCCTCGTCGACGACGGCGACCCGCACGGTCTCATTCCGTTGATCAACGACGCGCTCGTAACGCTCGGCCTCACCGTGGTCGAGGGCGCGGGCGGGCTGCAGGAGCTCATCGTTGCGGAGGGGAGCTTCATCGATGGGCTGATGAAGATCTACTTCGAGCCGGATCCGGTCGACATCACAGCCGCCTGGATCGTCTGCAAGGACTACATCCTCAGCGGAGACCTCGATGGCTTCCTCGACTGCATGATGACGGAGCTCGGTCTCTAGATCGTAGGTCTACTCCATCGACTGGGAGCTTCCGACAGGCGGCTCCCAGTCGATTGTCTATCAGGAGGCAGTGATCGAAGCTCTCAGGAACCTGGCGCCGTTCATTCCCGGCCTGCTCGAAGCTTCGCTGATCAACATCCAGCTGCTTGCCGCGCTGATGGTGGTCGGATTCGTCGTGGGGACGATCGTCGCGCTGCTGCAGGTATACGGCGGACGATTCTTCGGCGCGCTTGCGACGATCTACGAGTGGATCTTCCGGAGTATCCCGGCCCTCGTTCTTCTGTTCCTGTTCTACTTCGGCCCGACGCGATTCGGCATGAACATCTCGCCGTTCGTCGCGGCGACAATGGCCCTGGGATTTCGCTCGTCGGCGTACCAATCGCAAATCTTCCGCGGGGCGATCGAGTGCATTCCCAGCGGGCAGATGATGGCCGCTCGTTCGGTCGGAATGAGCCGGCTTCGAGCGATCTTCTCAGTCATTCTCCCGCAGGCGTTTCGCCTCTCGATCCCCGGCTGGACCAACGAGTTCTCGTCGGTCATCAAGGACACGACCCTGGCGTACGCCGTCGGCTTCCACGAGATCATGCGATCGGCGAGGATCATCCAGGATTCTCACTACGAGCTGGCGATGCTGGCGTTCATCGCGGTTGCTCTGGTATTCCTTGTCCTGACGTATGCGGGGAACGCCGCGATGGGGCTTGTGGAGAGACGCTTCAGGATCCCGGGACTTCAGATGCCGGGATCGGGCACCGGCGATCAATCCCGGTAGGAGGACAATGGACAGATTGCTTCGGGTCGAGGACATCCACAAGAGGTACGGCAAGGAGGAAGTGCTCAAGGGCGTGACGTTCGAGATGGCCAAGGGCGAGACCAAGGTCGTCATCGGCCCGTCCGGGACCGGCAAGAGCACCCTTCTGCGTTGCATCAACCGCCTGACACCGGCGGACCAGGGCCGCGTCTGGCTCGAGGACGAGGAGATCACGCATACGCGGACGAACATCAACAAGATCCGGGCGCAGATCGGCTTCGTTTTCCAGTCCTTCAACCTCTTCTCCCACCTGACCGCGTTGGGCAACGTCCGCATTGCCCCGATCAAGGTCAAAGGCATCAAGAAGGTCGATGCGACGGGCTTGGCAATGAATGTGCTCGAGCGCGTCGGCCTCGGAGACAAGGCGGACGCGTATCCAGCGGAGCTGTCCGGCGGACAGCAGCAACGCGTCTCGATTGCGCGGGCGCTGGCGATGTCCCCGAAGCTGATCCTGTTCGACGAGCCGACGTCCGCGCTGGATCCCGAGCTGATCGGCGAGGTGCTCGAGGTGATGATCGCTCTCGCCAGCGAGGGAATGACGATGCTGTGCGTCACCCACGAGATGGGCTTCGCGCGCGCTGTGGCGGACGAGATCATCTTCATGGAGCACGGCGTCGTCGTCGAGCACGGCCCGCCGGCGCAGATGTTCACGAACCCCGAGCACCGGCGCACGGGAGAGTTCCTCAACAAGATCACCGAGCTGTACGGGGAGACCGCCTGATGGTCTTCAAGTGGGAATGGGTGCCAACGCTGGCCTCGGGCCTGCCCCTCACGCTCCAGATCACGTTCACGTGTATCGCCATCGGGATTGCCCTCGGGCTCCTCCTCGCCCTCGCGCGGGTGTACGGAAACCGCGCGCTACGGATCCTCGCCGCCGGATACATCCAGTTCTTTCGAGGGACACCCCTCCTCGTGCAGCTGTTCATCGTCTACTTCGGGCTTGCGAGTTGGGGAATCAAGTTCTCGGCGTTCACGAGCGGGATTCTGGCCCTGGGCCTGAACACGGCCGCGTACCAAGCCGAGTACTTCCGCGGAGCGATCCAGGCGGTTCGTGGCGGTCAGATGCTCGCTGCGAGATCCCTTGGCATGAGCCTCCCGCAGGCCATCCGCTGTGTGATCCTGCCGCAAGCGCTCCGGCTGGTCCTCCCCTCGTGGTCGAACGAGTTCATCCTGATGATCAAGTACTCGTCGATCGTCTTCACGATCGCGCTGCTCGATCTGATGGGGCAGGGGAACCGTCTTGCCTCCCGCAGCTTCCGCAGGCTCGAGGTTTTCATCATCGTCGCGCTCTTCTACCTCGCCCTCGTCTTCGTCGTGTCGCAGATCCTCCGGTTCATCGAGCGCCGCGTGAGCATCCCCGGCCTCGGCACGAGCAGCGAAGCGCACTAGGCAAGCAGATCCCACGGACGCGCCTCTCTCCATTCGCTACAATCACGCTCAGCTGCACAACGAATGGAGGAGGAATCGATGAGAGTCTGCATCCCAGCAAGCAGCGACGCGGGCCTCGATAGCCCCGTGTTCGGGCACTTCGGGTCGGCGCCGTACTTCGTCGTCCACGAAGCGGAGTCCGGTACCACCGAGATCATCCAGAACGAGAACCAGCACCATGCGCACGGCGGCTGCCAGCCCCTCGCGGCGTTCGAAGGGGTGGCGCTGGATGCGCTCGTCGTTGGAGGCATCGGGCGGCGCGCGATCGCTCGGCTGAACGACGCCGGAACGAAGGTCTACCGTGCGGTTGAGGGCACCGTGGCGGCCAACGTCGCGAAGCTCGCGGCTGGCGAGCTGGAGGAGTTCACCGCGGAATCGGCCTGCGCCGGGCACGGGTAGACTCGGCCGGCGCGCGTCTGGCACCTGGAGGTGAAACATGCTTCGCTGTCTACGACTCTCCCTCGCGCTTTGGACGGCCTTCCTCGTCGCTCTGCTCTCACTGCACGCCTTTGCCGTGGAGCCGAGCGGGTATGCCGAGATCGATGACGTCCTTGTGAGTCTCGAGGGGCTGCCGCTCGACGAGTTCTTCGAGGGGTCATTCCGCGAGCTGATGCTCCGCGACCCGGAGTACGTGACGGCCCTCGGCCTCTCCGCAACCTTCGGCGTTCGCGATGACCGGCTGACCGACATCTCGCCGGAATACACCGCCGCAACGCACGCGCTCGAGCGGGGCGTTCTCAAGCTCCTGAGAACCTACGACGCCCGCCAACTCGGGCCGGGGGCTGCCGTACACTACGAAACGTACGCGTGGTTCCTCGACGACCTGGTGCGGATGCAGCCGTACATCTATCACCGATACGAGCTGACCGGCTTCCTCGACTTCGGGGTTCCGGGAGCGATCGACGAGTTGTTCGCCAACCTCCATCCGCTGCGGACGAGGGCCGAGATCGAGGATTACCTGGCGCGCCTGGGACAGGTCGAAGGGAAGATCGAACACCTGCTCGGCTTCGTCGACCATCAGTGGGCTTTGGGCATCGAGACGCCGGCGTTCATGCTCCGGTCGTGCGCCGCGGCGATCGAGCGGATGCTCGGTATCGAACACCAGCGGTTCCGCTCGGCGTCCGACGTTCCTGTCGCGTGGGTCAACGCGTTCCAATCGTTCGACGCCCGCCTGGATGAGGCCGAGGATCTGACGGATGAGGAGCGGGATGCCTATCGCTCCGAAGCGCGGCCGGGATTCCGCGAGGGGTATATCCCCACGCTCTGGCGGCTGCGCGACTACGTCAACGGGCGCCTGCCGGACGCACCGATCGACGGCGGGGCGACGACCATGCCCGACGGCGAGGGGTATTTCACGACGATCCTCCGCCACGAGACGTCGACCGATCTGACGCCGGACGAGGTGCATCAGATCGGACTCCGGGAGGTCGCTCGCTTGCAGCGAGAGATCGAGGAGCAGTTCGACGTCCTCGGATATCCGGCGACTCTGTCCTTGGTGGATCGCTGGCAGCGGTCGCGGGACGACGACACGTACCACGATGGACGAACCGCGTCCGGCTTCGAGACGATCCTCGGGATCCTCGAGACATACCGGGAGGAGACCGTGGCACGGATCCAGCCGGTCGTCCACCTCTGGTCGACGCAGCCGTTCGAGATGATCCAGGCACCGCCGGACGCAGGAGCGAACTACTACATGCCGCCCTCGTGGGATGGATCGAGGCCCGGTGCGTTCTACGTCGCGAGCGCCGGCTGGGTCGCGGAATCCCAGCTGATGGTGGTCTTTCATCACGAGGCGATTCCCGGTCATCACGGGCAGCTGGCGCTCTCGCAGGAGCTCGATCTGCCGATGTTCATGCGGTTCATGACGTCGAACGGCCTCGTTGAGGGATGGGCGCTGTACTGCGAGCGGCTGATGTACGATCTCGGCATGTACGAAGGAAGGGCGCTCGACAACCTCGCGCGGCTCGGGCTCGAGATGACTCGTGCCGCCCGCCTGGTCGTCGACACGGGCATTCACGCCTACGGCTGGACCCGTCAAGAGGAGGCGGCGTACTACGAGGAGGTGCTCGGGTACCCGAGCGGCGCGTACCTCGGGGCGATGGAACGGTATGTGCTGTTGCCGGGGCAGGGATCGAGCTACATGGTCGGGAAGCTGGTTATCGAAGAGCTTCGGGATCGGGCGATCTCGGAGCTGGGCGATGCGTTCCGCCTGGCCGACTTCCACGATGCGGTGCTCGGCAGCGGTGGGGTCCCGCTCGAGATCCTCGAGATGCAGGTCGAGGGGTTCATCGACGAGGCGAGCGACAGCTGAGTGAGGAGGGGATCGGAGTGACGGATCGATCTACACAGTGGTTCGAAGATGCAGGGACGCAGTGGACCGATGAGGTGATCCGGGTTGTGGAGGGACGTCTCGGCGACGGCGGCATCGCTCACGTGGTCGTGGCGACAACGTCGGGCAAGACGGGAGCGGCCTTCGCCGAAGCGCTGCGCGACCGAGATGTCGAAGTGATCTGCGTCACGCACCACGTCGGCTTCAAGGAGGGCGACGAGAACCAGCTCGAGCCGGAGCACGCGGAGGCGATCCGGACGGCGGGCGGCACGGTGCTCACCGCCTCGCACGCCCTGAGCGGGATCGGACGTTCGATCTCGAAGGGGTTCGGAGGGACGACACCGGTCGAGGTGATCGCACACACGCTGCGCCTGTTTGGGCAGGGGACGAAGGTCTGTGTCGAAATCGCGGTCATGGCGGCCGACGCCGGACTGATTCCGACCGACCGCGACGTGATCTGCGTCGGAGGAACCGGTCGCGGCGCGGACACGGCAATCGTACTGAAGCCGTCGCATGCAAACCGCTTCTTCGAGATGAGGATTCGCGAGACGCTCTGCCGTCCGACCGGCTAGCAACTCGATGACCGAGCGGCTACGCGACCTCTTCCTCCCACCGCGACGACGTCGTGCATCTGAGCCACCGTTCGTTCGGCGCTTGTCCGTGACTCGCCTTCGAGCCGTGAAGGTCCCGTTGTTGGGCGGCTCTAGCCTGGGGCGACTTCAACCTGCCTCCCACTCTGAAATCGCTGCAGAATCCTTGAAGCCATGCAACGCTACCGGGCTAGTCGGCCCACAGAATATAGGAGTACACAGCCGTCAGGATCAAGACGTAGGCTGTGATCACGTGATACCAGCGCCCCACCATCTTATGCATACGGAAGGGCGCGACGTGCAGGAACGACAAGACCGCTATTGTGGTGTAGAGGAGAGCCGCGAAGGAGTTGTGGCTCAATACTCCTTCCAGCAGGAACACAAGTGCCACCACGAGAGCTGTGATGTCCAGCGAGAGGCCCGCAATCGTACCGTCGTCATCGACGCCGAAGACGTCGAAGTAGGCAAGCCGAACGACACCTGCCACGACGATGGCCAGTGCTCCCGGAAGGAACCATGCGCTGAACCCCCCGTAGCTCAGCAGGATGATGGCCGGACAGATCGCCAGGCTGACGATGTCCACCAGCGAGTCCATTTTGGCGCCGACGGACCTGTGAGCTTCGCTTCTCCCTGGCATCCGCCGGGCGGTGGGGCCGTCGTACCAGTCAAACAGAACGGCCCAGAGCATCGCGATGATTGCTGCTGGGAAGTTCTGCAGAAGCGCGAAGTATATGCCGAGAATCCCGCAGATCAGTCCCAACAGGGTGATGATGTTGGGAAGGTCTCTCACGAAGGACAGGATGGGTGGCCTGTTGCTCATGCTACGATTGCCTCTCGGCAATCGCACTGCGGAGGGCTTCGACGAGCTTCTGATTCTCACGCTTTGTGCGGCTGGCAATGCGAAGATATCGGTCTGATTCAGGAAGCGGTTTCCCTACGCAATGTTTGATGTAGAGGTTGTGTTCTGTGAACAGCCTGCGCGTTACTTCGGGGCCAGACATCGCCTCACGAGGGAGACGGCAGAAGACGAAGTTTGCAGCCGGTTTGTAGACGATCATCCCGGGAATCGAAGACAGGCTCCGGTACAGATCATCACGATCACTCCGCACCTTGCGGCAGCTTGCCTCAAACTCCCGACGATACCGAGGGAGAAGTCTCAGAAAAGCCTCGGCAAAGCCGTTGACGTTCCAAATGGGCACTTCCCTCCGCACGGATGCGACGAGATCGCGATTCGCAGTGAGCAAGTAGCCGAGCCGTAATCCGCAGATGCCATAGGCCTTGCTCATGCTCTTGAGAATCGCGAGATTCCCGTGTTCCGCAAGTTCGTGCACCATGGTGGACTCATCGGGATTCTCCACGAAGTCGATGAAGGATTCGTCTACGACGAGGATACAGTCCTGACCGGCCAGCTTCTTCGTGAGACGCACGAGGTCAGACTTCGGAACCAGCAGAGAGGTCGGGTTATTCGGCGATATCACGATCGCCACGTCGGCTTTGCAGCGAAGGGCTTCAGCGGCAAACTCATCCACGTTCAGCTCGAAGAACGGCGGGCTCAGGGCGAAGCTGGTGACGTTTCCTTCGGGAGCTGCGTTGGCGTACTCGTTGAAGGATGGCACCGGGATGATGAGTTGATTGCACAAGTGTCCCGAGATGATCTTGATCAGTTCGGCAGCGCCATTGCCCACAACGACTCGCTGTGCTGGCTGCTTGATCGAAAGACCCACGAGACTGGCCAGAGCCTCCTGCGCCACTGGATAGCTCTCGATGAGATCGCGGACATTGTCCCTCATATGGGCAAAGACCCCTTCTGGGGGGAAGTAGAGGTTATAGAGGTACGAATGATCCGTGAATCCATAGCGCCAGTAGCTCCCATGCTCGCGGGAGACAACATCAAACCGGTCATCCGGTGACGCGAACAGATACTCCGCATTCACGCGATCGTTGTCGTCGTCGATCTCGAAGCACTTGATGTCATCGCACACAAGCGCTGTAAGATCGTGCTCCTGACCATAGGTAGATGCATGGAAGACGACTTCGTAGTACTGGTTCACGTCACCGATGCTGATGCGTGCCTCCAGGTGAGGCACAAACTGCTCGCGCAGGAAATCGCGGCGCAGCAGGTAGATGTTGAGCGTCTTGAAAACCTTGGAGTAGTCCAATCCGGGAGGCTGGCGGTTTGTCTCCAGCAATGCCTGTATGTTCCCGTCGTTGTCGAGACTGGCAACTGTACCGGACATCCAGGACTGGTACCGAGCGACAGCCGCGATGTTGCCATCTTCACATGAGAGCAGACGATCAAGCAGCAGCCGTTCGAAGAATACGTCCGATTCCAGCAGCAAGACATCTTCGGTCAGATGTTTCCGGGCGAGCCAGAGGGAGTAGATGTTATTCGTCGTCTCGTAGCGGTCGGTTTCAATGTAGGAGATCTTCATCCCCGTGAAGGAATCCCCGATCGCGTCGTTGATCTTGTCTCTGAGGTGCCCTACAACGATCACGGTTTCCTGTATCCCCGAGTCACTCAGATGAGTGAGCGCATTGACGAGGATTGGGACACCGTTGACTGGTGCCAGGCATTTCGGGGTGTGATCAGTGAAAGGGCTGAGACGCTTCCCGGAGCCGGCAGCCAGGATGATTGCTTTGCGCACTGCGTTTGGGGATGCGGGCACCGCTTGTTCGGATCCACTTGTCATGAGTTTCACTTTCCGGAATCACGCACGGTCAGATTGCGGGGAGAATCCGTCTTGAGTATGAAGTCGAAACCGGTGAGATAGTACTCTCTTTTTGCAGCGGGCGACAAGCGGGAGTTGCATTTCCCCATCTGCCGCCGTCGTCGCCGGCGCGCCCGAGTTGTATGCCCAGATGACCGCCTTCCTCCTGCCCGACCCGATCCGGAGCCGTTCCAGGATCGTCTGCTGCGCGAACACGGCATCGAGGCGCTCGTGGCGCGGTTCGACGGGCGAGCAGTGCTCCGCGTATCGGTGCTGGGGTACGAAACGGCGGAGGATCTCGGCGCGCTGGTCTCGTTGCTCGAGGGCTAGATCTGCTTCCAGTACTTGCGCTTCGTCCCGTCTCTCGGCTCTTCGAAACGCGACCACTCGAAGCCGTGCGCGAGGAACACCGCGTGCGTCTCGTTGTCGACGTCGGAGTTCCCGGGACAGGCGATGACGGTTCCACCCGCCCTAGTGACGCGGAGGATTTCGCGAATCTCGTCCTCCGGATCGTCCCCGATCACGTGGCCGCCCATCGTGATGTCGGCGAAGTCATCCGGGAAGGGAATCCGCGTGACGAGGCCGTCGATCGGATAGACGTTCTCGAGTCCCAGGCGAGCCGCCTTCTCGCGGAGGTACCGCCGGAGATTCCCGACCGGCTCGACGGCGAAGACAGTTGCTGCGGCGCGGGCGGCGACGAGCGCGAGTCGCCCGGTACCGCTCCCGATGTCAAGCACCGTCGCACCGGCGAAGTCTGTCAGTGCTGTCAGTTCGGAGGAATCCCAGGCGAGAAACGGCTGATCGTCGTAGACGGCCGGATCGACGACGTAGACGAGGAGGTCGTTGATCTCCTGCATCACCGTCTCCTCGGCGGCGCGGACCTCGGAGGGGTCTTCGGTGGACGGCGCATCGGCCGCGATGCGATCGAGCCATCCGCCGATCTCCGGGCATTTGTGCCTGACGTACCAGGCGACGACCGGGTTTGCGCGCAGGGCGATCCCGAACTCCTGCTCGGAGACCCAGTTTGGGAACCAGCTCAGCTGCACGCGTTCCAGCAGGAGCAAGCTGTTGAACGACAGGTCCGATACGTCCATCCAATCGACCGGCGTCATCTCCACCTCCGCCGCCAAGGATACCGGTCAGTCGCCGAACAGCGCCAGGACCCCTGGGTGATCCGGCGCGTACCGGCGGACCTTGAAGACCTCGCGATGGAGCTTGTCGCCCTCGAGAACGGAGAGCGGGTTCACGTAGAGCCAGACGACCTCTCCGTCGGGCGTCACCTCGGTCAGGCGGCCGGGTGCACCGGAGCAGATGAGCGTGTTCCCGTTCGGCAGCCGCTGGGCGCCCGAGATGTTCGGCGAGTAGATGTCGGGCGATGCGTACCGCCAGGTCGGAATTCGTGGACCGTACGCCTGCCCGGCTTGGAGGCGGTATGAGCCGTCGGCGGTCAGCGGCGGAGCGATCTCCGAGACGGCCGACCACGGATCGCCCGGTCGATGGAAGCCGTTGTTGAACAACAGGAAGTTCCCCGCACCAGGCAGCCCGTCCGCGATCCATTGGGCATCGTGCTGGCCATAGAGGATCTGATCCTGTTGCGTGCCCGTGCCGTACGCGCGCGGGTTCCCCCAGCGGTACAGGAGGTCGCCTCCCCGCCCGGATCGGCCACCGGCGTGGCCGGCCGCCTCTTCGGTCGTCGTCGAGTGGTCGATCACCCAGATCTCGTTGAACTCGTGGACCGACAGGACGATCTGGTCGAGCGCGGCGTTGTAGGCGACCGAGTTGGTGTGATTCCAGTCGGCCGGCCCGTCGCCCGAGACGAAGTTCAGATCGACAAGCTCGGGGTGCGCCGAGACGTCGCCGAAGTTGCCTTTGGTCGGATCGTGGCCCTGAATGAGGTGGTCCCAGACGCGCCACTCCCAGACGACGCGGCCGCCGCTGGGCGGCGTCGGCTCGATCTCGAGGATCCGGTCGGGCCACAACTCGCCGTCCTTCAGCAGCGACGTATCCCGTCCCGCGGCGATCGCCTCGGCGGCCGACTTCACTTCCCAGGCGATCATCAGGACATTCCCGTTCGGGAGGATCTCAATGTCGTGGTGCAGACGGCCGGACGCATCGGAAAGGACGAACTCCCATGCCGTCGAGCCGTCGGGAGCGATCCGGCGAACCCGTCCCCCCGCACCGCCGCGATCGAACCTGCGTGTTCCCGACGGAACGGCCTGCTCGGTTCGCAGGAGGTCGCCGTCTTCCAGCAGGTACGCTGCGTTCCCGGCTCCGGCGTCGCTCTCCCAGCGGTGGACGATCTGGCCTTCCAGGTCGACGAGGACTGTCGACGACGAGGAGATCGGAGCGATCAGCGTGTACCCGGGAGACGAGCGCTCGTCGAGCAGGAGAAGCCCCGTTCTCGGCTCAGCGGCGAGGGTGGCAACGGCGAGCGCGATGGCGATCGCTGATCCGAGTGTCCGTCGAACGGTTCGCATCCCAACCTCCCGAACGGCCATCTTCTTGGCAGGTTCTCCACGTACAATCGAGGTCCGGGACGGTTTCGACCGCAGTCGCGCGTGACCCGCGGTCTACTCGAGTGCCGACCTCAGCTCCGGGAATGCGGCGATCTGTCGGTGGGCGCTTGATAGCTCATCCGATGAACCGTAGCCGTATGCCGCCCCGATCGTGGTGCACTTGTTCTCTTTCCCGGCCTGCATGTCGTGATATCGGTCGCCGATCATGAACGCCCGTTCGTGCGGGACGCGCGAAAGCAGATCTCGCACCAACTCGGTCTTCGTGGTGCCTTCGATCTCGTTCGTCTGGAGCTCGTCGAACAGGTCGAGGATGCCACACGAGGAGAGGACGACCCTGGCGTAACGCAGATCCCCGTTGGTGCACAGCGCGATGGCGTACCCGGCCGCGCGGAGGTCGCGCAGCGTCCCCGCGACGCCGGGGAAGAGGGTGCCGCGTCCCCCGATCGCCTCCAGCTCCGTTTCGGTGATTCGCCGAGCCACCGCGTCGCGATCGTTGGGGAAGCCTTGAGCGATCAACCAGTCGAGGAAGACCGGGAACGGCTCCCCGACCTGGCCGAGGATGGCGACGTCCGAGGGGTACGGGATCCCGTACTCGTCGTAGACCGCGCGCATGGTCGGCACGAACGACGACTCGGTCCGATACAGGGTCCCGTCGAGGTCGAAGATGAGCAGGTGGCGTGCGTGGCTGGTCATGGTGGCGGAGACGTTATCCGGCCGACCGCTCCCAAACAACGATTCCCGGACCGCCGGAGCCGTCCGATCGCTTCCACCCATCAAACGCCTCCTGCTCGGGGGAAGGCGCGGGGAGTGCCGCGTCTTCTAGAGCGACACCTCGAGCAGCAGCACATCGAAGCTGCCCTGGCCGAAGGAGGCGGTGGTGCCGACGATGAGAGCGGTCCCGTCGGGGCCGAGATGGACGCCGCCAGGCCAATCGGACGCGCCGCCGCCGAAGCGGGTGACGGAGGTCTCCCGGCCGTCCTCGCCGACGATCTGGAGCCAGACGTCGTGGACGCCAGGCGAACCGTTGTCCGTCATCCCGGCCACCAGGAATCCCCCGGATTCGAGTTCGACGGCGTCGATGCCGTAGTCGAAGTCGCGGCCGGATCCGAGCCGGGACGTCCACAGTTCGTTCCCCGACGCGTCGAGCCGAACGAGCGTCAGGGCCATCAACTCGGAGCCTTCAAGGTCGCCGTGCCCGGTGACGAGGAAGCCTCCGTCTCGGGTCGGGATCACGCGGTTCGCATGGTCGTACACCCTTCGTCCGTACGTCTTCTCCCAAACCTCGCGACCGGTCGAATCGAGGCGGAGGACGTACATGTCGAGGTTCCCGGCGCCGGACGAACTTGTCCCGCCACCGACGATGTATCCGCCGTCAGCGAGTCGCCGGATGCTGTGGCCGCGCTCGATCTTCTCGCCGCCGTACGTCTTGGTCCATACCTGCTGCCCCTCGGGTCCGACCCTGATGACGTAGAGGTCCGAGATCCCGGCGCCCGCCGAGTACGTCAGCCCGCAGACGGCGACGCCCCCTCCGTCGGCCGGGCACAGATCGAATCCCGCATCGTAGTCGGCACCGCCGAAGGTCGACGACCATTCGAGATCGCCGGCCGCACTCAGCTTCAGCACGAGGACGTCTTCCATGCCGCGGCCGGCGGATGTCGTGGTCCCGGCGATGAAGGCGCCGCCGTCTTCGGCGACACAGACCGCCTCGCCGAGGTCGCGGCCGGGCCCTCCAATTGACACAGCCCACTCGACGTTCCCGGCGGGATCGAGCTTGGCGGCGAGGATGTCCTCCCGGCGATCCGGCGAGATCCTCGTCCCGACGAGGACCGTCCCACCTTCGACGGCGCAGACGTCCCGGCCCACGTCGGCCAGCTCGTCGCCGAGCGTCCGCGCGAGAACCGACGCGTCATCGCTCTGCGCCTGCTGCACGGTCGGTTCGATGTCGATCGCCGTGATCGAATCGATTGACGGCGTGAAAAGGGTTTGGGCATCAAGGGATCGGGCGATCGCGGCCGCGATCTCCATCGGCCACACCCGCTGATTGGTCGCCGTCACGAGTTGCCCGTCGACCATCGGTGGCATGGTCTGGCTGCCCCTCGTGCACTCGGCACCGTAGTCGCGGCAGTTGGCCATCCGGTTCGCGTGTGCGATCACGCTCGCGCCTTCGAGGAGTCCGGCGTCGCCGAACAAGAGGATGCCCGAGCAGCCGGTGTAGAGGGTCACCCCTTCGTCGAACGCCTCCCGAACCAGCGCGACTGCCCGATCGCTGTCGCGCAAGTCGCCGACCGGGTTCGGTTTCCGCTGGAACGTTCCCGGTGTCGGCATGACGACGAGCACGTCGTACGCCGTCGCGGAGCCGACGTCCTCGACCGACAGATCGGCGAACAGCGTCGAGCACAGTCGGGAGCACGCGGGGACCGACCGGTCGATCCCCATCAGCGAGACGTCCCAGCCGAGGAGCTCGAACTGTGTCTTCAGCAGGTACGTGTTCGCCCCGTACGGATTCGCGAGCATTGCCAGAACCTGGATGCCGTCAGAGAGGTCGGGCGCAGATGCCCCGGCCCAACCGACGGTCACGCATGCCAGAACCGCGAGCACAGCCCATCTTCGCATGGTCTTCCTTTCGCCGCGTGTCATGCAGCCACACCGCTCCTCCGCTCAGCAGCCGCTCGAGAGTGGCTGAGATCCGTTTCGCGAGCGTCTCAACCGGCCGGCCGCTTCACAGCGAGACGGCGGGCGTATAATCCGTGCGGGAGGTTCAAGATGCGCACTCGAACGATCGTCGTGGCCGCCGCTCTCACCCTGACCTGTCTTGCCGTATGTGCGACGGAATGGGAGGAGACGGACTGGGGGACCGAGATCGTCGTGGATGCCCGCACGGGGCTCCCTGCCGTCGTCTTCTACGTCTCGCTCGAAGTCCCGGCGCCGCCGGACGGTCGGCCGATCAGTACGTCGTGGGAGGTGTATGAGGTCGTCGGCGGAGTTGAGGTCGCGCTCGGCGGATTCTCGCGGACCGCCATTCGCTCCGGCGAGTCCACGCGGATCTACGCAGCATCGCCCGCGGTGCCGATCGTGGCCGGCGGGCGCTACGGCGGCAGGATCACGATCACAGACGCCGACAGCATCTCCGTTCACGCACGCACGTTCGACTTCACCGCGCCGGCCGCCCTCCCCTTTGGGATCCGCCTCCCCGGCTGGGATGGATCGGAGAACGTCGATCTGGGCGAACTGCCCGATGAGGAGCTCGAGGAACTCGTACTGCTGCACGACCTGCTCGGGCGATACGAGAAGGGCGCGGAGCGGCTCACGGTCGACGCGTTCCTCCGCGGCGACGCCGCGACGAGCGCCTATCCGTTGTCGCTCCTGATCCTGCCCACAGCGCAGATCGACACATCCGACGTGCCGATCACGATGTTCGTCGTGCTGACCCTGTACGTCTACACGCTCACCGACCCCGGCGAAGTCGCCGGTGTTCGCGGGCAGATCGACCCGTTCGAGCAGGAGATGATCGGGGCCGTGTACACCGGGGCCGGTGACACCATCCTCGGCGGAGGCGTGACGATCTTTGTGCAGGACTCGGTCTGGGCGTTGCTGGACGCGGCCGCAGCGCGGTTTGGCGGTGGCTAGACCGGCTCAGTCGTTCGACCGACCTCGGGTCGCCTCGTTGAAGATCCACAGGTCCGGAAACCACGGATCCCCGCCGTCCGGGAAGCGTTGCCAGGTTCCGTCACTGTCGTTCGCGTCGAGCAGCGGAGACGTTTCGTCGACGAGCCACCCCGTGGGATCGATGAGCCGAATCACGTTCGACATCGCGTTAATCAGGGCGATCCGCGGGTAGACAAAGACAAACCGCTCCCCCGGGCCGAGGGCTCGCGCTCCGTCGACGAGTGCGATCGTGCCCGGCCCACGATACGCGTAGGAGACGGACCATCCCGCGAGATCGACCGCCTGGTCAGACAGGTTCACGATCTCGATCCACTCCGCGCCGTGGTCGCGCCCTGCCGGATTGATCTCGACTTCGTTGATGACGAGCGATGCCGAGGCGGTCTCCTGAGCGACTCCCAGGAAGGCAGCGAGGAGGGCAACGGCCGTCAGGCACGGCAGGAGCGTCATTCGGGCAGCAGCCCGCGTTCGTCTTGTCATTTCTCCTTGCCTCCTTCCGGATCCGCCGCCAACGATACCCGCGGGGAACGCCCTGGCCAAACTGGGCGATGCGGCGGCGCCGGCCGCTCACGGGTAGACTCCGAGATCATGCCAACGCTGGATACGCCTCGCCTTCGTCTGATCTCGCTGTCCACGGACGCTCTGACCGGCTTGGCGGCCGGCGCGTCCGCGCCTGTGATCGCAGACATGAGCTGCGACCCGGAGCTTGTCGATCGGCCGGTCGAACGGGCGATCGGGATGAAGCTGGAGAGGATGCAGTCGGCGCCGCTCGAAGACCATCCGTGGCTGACGTACTGGGCCGTGCTCCTCCGCTCGGAGGGCCGTGCAATCGGGCTCCTTGGCTTCAAGGGTCCGCCGTCCGACGAAGGCTCGGTCGAGATCGGCTACGGGATCGCGCCCGGCTACCGGAACCGAGGGCTGACTACCGAGGCGGCCGCGTGCCTCGTCGGCTGGGCGTTCTCCGATCCGCGTTGCGCCGCGGTGACCGCCGTCGGCGTCCGGCCGGGCAACACCGCGTCGGAGCGCGTGCTTCGGAAGCTCGGCGCGCGGCTCGTCCGCCGGGGTGGAAGTGGCTCCGACTGGCGAATCGACGCTAGTCGGCGATAACAGGACTCCTGAGCGTTCCGATCCCATCGATCGTGACCTCGACGATATCGCCCGGCGCGAGTCGCCCGACGCCGGCGGGCGTCCCGGTGGCGATGACGTCGCCCGGCTCGAGCGTCATGAACGCGGTGATCTCTTCGATCAGCTGCGATACGTCGACGATCATCGCGTCGGTGTGTCCATCCTGGCGGACTTCTCCGTTCAGTCGAAGAACGATGTGCAATGGGAAGCTGAGTTCGTCCGGGGAGACGATCCACGGCCCGAGCGCGGCCGAGGTGTCGAATGCCTTCGCGCGAACCCAATTCGTTTCCCACCGCTGGGCGACGCGATCCGACACGTCATTGAAGCACGTGTAGCCGAGGATCACGTCGGCCGCACGATCGGCGGTCACGTTCCGGCAGCGGGTGCCGATGACGACGGCCAACTCGGCCTCGTACTGCACTTCGTCGCTGACGGGAAGCCGGATCGGCTCGTCGGGACCGATCACCGCCGACGGCGGCTTGAGGAACAGGAGCGGGCGCGCGGGCACCTCGTTCCCGAGTTCGGCGGCGTGAGCGACGTAGTTGCGGCCGACGCAGACGACCTTGGTCGGCGTGCACGGCGCGAGCAGCCGCACGTCGCACAGGTGATACTCCGCATCGTCCGTTCGAACGACGTCTCCACTCAGCACGCCGGTCGACGGTTCGCTCCCATCGACGCCCGTGAATCGAACCCAACGCATCGGATCCTCCTCTCGAATCGGACGAACGGTAGTCGAACGGATCGCCAAACGCAACGGACACCGGCGATTCCTTGACGCGACACCGGGCAGGGGATAGGCTGGGTCGGCATGGACCGAATCCCGTACTTGCTCCTCACCTCCGTCCTGATCCTGTTCGACCGTTGGTCGAAGGCGTGGGCGTCGATGTCTCTCGATGTCGGACGCCCGACGGCGCTTCTGGGCCACTCGATCCGGCTGACACGCGTCCACAACGTCGGCGGCGCGTTCGGGATCTTCCCAGGAGGCGGTGAGCTGTTCCTTGCGGTGTCGGGGCTCGCCTCGCTCGTGTTGATCGTGTTGCTCGCCACAGGCCGCGTGCGGGGGGTGCTTGCTCGACTGGGCATGGCGATCGTCCTGGCAGGAGCGGTGGGGAACCTGATCGATCGGCTCATGTACGGCTTCGTCCTCGATTTCTTCGAGATCCGCGGATTTCCGGTATTCAACCTGGCCGATGCGTGCATCACCGTGGGCGCAGGCCTGATCATTCTGCACGTCTTGCTGGGAGGTGATCGGCATCGAACTCGCGGGGAAGCTGATCGTGTTTGAGGGACTCGATGCATCGGGGAAGTCGACGCAGGCGCGCCTGCTCGCTCAACGACTCGACGAGGTGGGTCTTGACGTCGTCACCACTCGGGAGCCCGGAGGCACGCCGATCGCGGAGGGCATCCGCACCGTCCTTCTCGAGCGGGAGCATCGCGAGCTGCTCCCGTTCTCGGAGCTGTTGCTGTTCATGGTCAGCCGCACGCAGAACACGCACGAGGTGATCCTGCCTGCGCTGCGAGCCGGGAAGACGGTCGTCGCCTCGCGATATCGGATGTCGAGCCTGGCGTACCAGGGCTTCGGCCGACAGCTCGACCTCGACCTGATCCGGCAGCTGAACGAGGCGGCAACGTCCGGGACGACGGCGGACGTCACGTTTCTGATCGACGTGCCGGCGGAGTACACGCTGCGCCGAAAGGCCGACCGCGGCGATCGCATCGAGGTCGAGTCGATCGAGTTCCACCGGCGAGTTCGGCAGGGTTTTCTCGCCCTTGCCGACGGCGATCCGACCGTGCACATCCTGAACGGAACGCGATCGATTCGGGAGATCAGCGACGCCGTCGCGAAGCGCCTGGGCGTATGAGTTTTGCCTACCCGAGTTCTGTTGGAGTATCATCAAGTCCGCACGAGCCGACAGCCATTGGACAGCAAGGGGGTCAGTGATGGATTTCGTGTGTTTGAAGGACGACCTGGTCTTCGGCGTACGCCTCGCCAGCCATGCGCTCGGCGTTCGCAGCAGCATGCCGATCCTCGCAGGGCTGAAGCTGGAGATCACCGGCAATCAGCTCTGTCTCCAGGCGACGGACCTGGAACGCGCCGTCCGGTGTGAGATCCCGATCGAGAACAGCGCGTCAGACGAGTCGGTCGTGCTGAATGGGACGGTCTTCAACCAGATCGCGACGCATCTACCCGCGGACGAGCGGATCACCCTCTCGACCGAGGCCGGTGAAGTACAGACGGTGAAGCTCCGCTGCGGGGAGGTTACGTTCGATCTGCCGACCCTCCCGGTGGACGACTTCCCGGAGGTCGCGGCGCTGCCGTCGACCAAAGTGGCGTCGGTCCGGATCGATCAGTTCCACCGCGGCCTCGAGCAGACCGCCTTCGCCGCGCTCCGCGCGGGTCAGACGACGCGGCTCAGCCTCACCGGCGTCGACCTCGTCCTGAAGGCCGATCAGCTGAACATGGTCGCGGCGAACGGCTTCCGGATGGCGATGAAGTCGATCGGGATCGAGGAGCTGCTGGAAGAGGGCGAGTACCTGATCGAGGCGAGCGTTCTGACCGATCTCGATCGCGTCCTCGGCCAGCTGAAGGCCGACACGGTCGAGCTGTACCGCGACGAAGGACAGCTCTTCTTCCATGCCGCCGGCGTGACGTTCATGGCACGAACGATCGCCGAGGAGTTCCCGGACTTCGAACGGGTTATTCCGAAGGAGAACCCGATCTCACTGACGTTCGATCGCCGGTTGCTGCTCGAGGCGCTTCAGCGGATCGAGATCACCGCGGCGGAGGATTCCGGCGCGATCACGCTCCATGGGATCGCCGACGAGAGCGCCGTTCGGATTAACTCGGCGTCACGCAACAAAGGCGAAGCGGAGGAACGCGTCCGGCTGAAGCAGCCACCGTCCGCTCCGATCGAGATCCGGTTCTCCGCCGAGTACCTGATCGACGCGCTGAAGCGGATGGACTCGGAGCAGATCGTGCTTTGGCTGTCCGACCCGCTGAAAGCGGGATTGGTCGAGCCGGCCGGCGACACCGCGGCGGAGAGCGATCAGGGATACCTCTACGTCTGCATGCCGGTTCGGTTGACGGGCTAGCGAGCAGCCGCTCAGGTCAACGCGTCCCGTAGCGCCCCCAGCCCCTCTTCCAGGGCCGCGCCGAGTTTGGCGAGCTGGGGTCCGCCGCCTTGCGCGAAGTCCTTTCCACCGCCGCCACCGCCGCCGAGGGCGCGGGCAACCGAGCGAATCAGCGCGCCCGCGTCGATCGCATCGAGATCCTTCGAACGCTTGCAGACGGCGATGGCGCTGCCGTCCGCGTCGCCAACCAGCAGAATCGCGGCGGGGCGCGCCCGCTCCTCGAGCACATCGGCAAGTTCCTTCAGCTGCTCCCCCGAGAGATCGACTCGCCCCCCGATCAGGCGGGCATCCCCAATCGGTTCGGCCGTCTCGATCAACGCCGACGCGACGTCCTTGACCTCCGCTGCGGCGACAGCACCGAGCTGCTCGCGGGCCTCGCGAAGCTCGTCCCTCAGGCGTTGGATCCCCTCGATCGGTTCGTCACCGAGCTCGTCGCGCAGGCGAAGGAGGAACGTCTCGTCATCGCGGAGACGACGCAGGACCGCCTCGCCGGTGATCGCCCGGATCCGGCGGACGCCGGACGCGATCGACTCCTCGGAGACGATCTTGATCAGTCCGATCTCGCCGCTGCGCGACACGTGGGTGCCGCCGCACAGCTCCTTGCTGACGTCGCCGACCCGGACGAGACGGACGACGTCCTTGCCCCGGTACTCCTCTTCGAACAGCCCGACCGCACCAAGGCGCTGCGCCTCCTCGAGCGCGATCTCGGCGGTCCCCACCGCGTGATCGTCGAGCGCCGCTTTCGACGCGAGCTCCTCGACCCGCGCGATCTCGTCCGGCGAGAGCCGCTCGAAGTGGGAGAAATCGAACCGCAGCTCCTCGTCGTTGACGAGCGAGCCGGCCTGCTTCACGTGCGAGCCGAGGACCTCGCGGAGCGCCGCGTGAAGCAGATGCGTCGCGGTGTGGTTGCGCTGGATCCGCCGCCGTCGGTCCGCGTCGACCGTGAGAAGGCAGACATCGCCCGCCTCGAACGCGCCGGCGACCTCTCCCAGCGTATGGACGTGGCCGCCGGCTGCGTTCTTTCGCACGTCGAGCACGAGCGCCTCGCCATCTTGAGAGCGATTCACGATTCGCCCGGTGTCGCCGACCTGGCCGCCCGCTTCGGCGTAGAACGGTGACCGGTCGAAGGTCACGTCGAGGGCTGCTCCGCTCGAGCTTCCCGGATGGACCGATCGGATGGTTGCCTCGTCCTCGATCACGTCGTAGCCGGTGAACTCGGTCGCCCGATCCTCGCCGTCGCGGATCCCGCCCCGATGCGATTCCGCATCGATCTGCTTGTGCGAGCGGGCCCGCTGCGCGGACAGTGCCGTATCGAACCCGTCTCGATCGACGGAGATCCCCACTTCGGTCGCGATCTCCTCGGTCATCTCCGGTGGGAAGCCGTACGTGTCGGTCAGTTCGAACGCGAGGTCGCCGGGAAGGACCGAGTCGCCGGCTTCCGCGAGATCGTTGAGAAGCTTCGACAGGCGACGCTCGCCGTCGCGAAGGGTGCGGCGGAACGTCTCCTCCTCGCGGCCGATCAGGCGCGCTGCGAGATCACGCACGCCGACGATTTCCGGGTAGACGTCGCCGAGAGACTCGATTACCGCCTCGACCAAGCCGGGCAGTGCGCCGTGCGCGAGTTCGAGCTTCTCGCCCGCGCGGATCGCGCGCCGCAGGATCCGCCGGAAGACGTAGCCTTGTCGTTCGCTCCCCGGCATGACACCGTCGGCGAGCAGGAAGACGCTCGCGCGCAGGTGATCGGCGATGGAGTTGCGGTGCTCGGCGTCTCCTTCGGCGAACGCCCGTGGCATCGCCGCTTCGACCGCCTCGATGATCGGGCGGAAGACGTCGGTATCGAAGACGGTCGGCACGCCCTGAAGGATCGAACTCGTTCGCTCGAGGCCCATGCCAGTGTCGATGCAGCCGCGTTCCAGCGGGACGAGGGACCCGTCCTCCTGCGCGTTGTACTGGATGAACACGATGTTGCCGAGTTCGTTGAAGCGATTGCAGTCGCAGGCAGGCCCGATGCAATCGGGTCCGCATCCGTGCTCCTCACCGGCATCGTAGTGGATCTCCGAATCCGGACCGCACGGGCCGCTGGCCCCGACCGGCCCCCACCAGTTGTGCTCCTTGCCCAGCCGGACGATGCGGTCCGTGGGAAGGCCGATCACGTCGCGCCAGATCTCGTATGCTTCGTCGTCCTCCTCGTAGACGGCCGCCGTCAGCCGGTCGCCGGGGACGCCGAAGTCCACTGTAAGGAGCTCCCACCACAGCTCGATCGCGCCGAGCTTGAAGTAGTCGCCGAACGAGAAGTTCCCCAGCATTTCGAAGAACGTGTTGTGATACGCCGTTCTGCCGACGTTCCCGATGTCGGTCGTGCGGAAGCACTTCTGGCAGGTCGTCACGCGCGGATGACGCGCCGCGGCTCGGCCCGCGAAGATCTCCTTGAACTGAACCATCCCCGCGGACGTGAAGAGCAGCGTGGGATCGTTCGGCACCAACGGCGCACTGGGCAGTCGTTGGTGATCGCGTGCGGTGAAGAATTCGATGAATCGGCTTCGCAGTTCGGCGACGTTCATGGCGGCTCCTTCGGCTTCAGTGACGATCCGGATTATCGATTCCGTCGATCGGCGGTGCAAACGAACTGGATTCCATTGCCCGGCTTCGGGCCGCGAACTATACTGGGAGCGATCGTCATCAGGAGGGGGAGATCGGATGTTCATCGAAGGGATAGAGGCTCGGGCCATCATTGATTCACGCGGGAATCCGACGGTTGAGGCGGACGTCTTTCTCGAGGACGGCGCGTTCGGGCGCGCCGCCGTTCCGTCCGGCGCGTCGAAGGGGAAGTACGAGGCGCTCGAGCTGCGCGACGGGGATCCGGAGCGGTTCCACGGGCGCGGTGTCGAGCAGGCGATCGCCAACATCACCGACGAGATCGAGCCGGCACTGCTCGGGCAGGACGTCCTCGATCAGGTGGGAATCGATCGAGTGCTCCTCGACCTGGACGGCACCGAGAACAAGAGCCGCCTCGGCGCCAACGCGATCCTCGCGGTGTCCCTCGCCACGGCGCACGCCGCGGCGGACTCCCTCGGGATCCCGCTGTTCCGGTATCTCGCCGGCGCGCGGCGCGCCTGTCTGCCCCGCCCGATGATGAACGTTCTCAACGGCGGCGAGCATGCCGACAACAACGTCGATATCCAGGAGTTCATGCTCTTGCCGGTCAGTGCACTGACCTTCCGCGAGGCGGTCAGGGCCTGCTCCGAGGTGTTCCAGACGCTGAAGAAGATCCTGAAGGCGAGCGGGCTTGCGACCGCTGTCGGCGACGAGGGCGGCTTTGCGCCCGACCTCGACGAGAATCGCGCCGCCCTGACGCTCCTCGTCGAAGCGATCGAGAAGAGCGGATACCGTCCCGGCGAAGACGTGGCGATCGCGCTCGACGCGGCGGCAACGAGCTTCTTCGTCGACGGTGCCTACCGGTTCACGATCGCGGGCGAAGCGAAGACGCTGAGCTCCGAGGATCTCGTCTCGACCTACGCGGACTGGGTGAAGGACTTCCCGATCGTCTCGATCGAGGACGGGGTCGGCGAGGAAGATCGCGCCGGCTGGCGATTGCTCACCGAGCGCCTTGGCGAGCGGGTGCAGATCGTCGGAGACGACGTGTTCGTCACCAATCCGGTCCGCCTGCGGGACGGGATCGCCGAGAGGATCGCCAACTCCATCCTGATCAAGCTCAATCAGATCGGGACGGTGACCGAGACGCTCGAGACGATGGAGATCGCGCATTTCGCCGGGTACACGAGCGTCGTGTCCCACCGCTCCGGCGAGACCGAGGACACGTCGATCGCCGATCTGGCGGCCGGAACGGGGTGCGGACAGATCAAGAGCGGTTCGATTTCGCGCAGCGAACGAGTCGCGAAGTACAATCGGCTGCTGCGGATTGAGGAGGAACACGAGCTCGAACTCGCCGCGTGGCCGGTCAGGTTCAGGGCTGGCTCGGCGTAGCGCGCACAGGGGGGCGATGCGGATGCTGGGGGGGCGAAGGCGCCGGCGGCCGGTCGGACGGACCGCCGCGCTCGGGTGGATCAACCGAACCTCGATGGCGTTTGTCGCGCTCTTCGTGGTCGGCGGTCTCCTTCTCTCTCTGTTCATCCTCCAAGCGCTTGAGATCCGATCCCTGCGACGCGACCTGAAGGACCTTCACGCGGCCGCGCAGGCGGCGCTGATCGAGCAGGAGTCCTTGCGCGAACGGCTCGCCGAGTCGGACGACCTGGAGGCGATCGCGGAAGCGGCACGCGAGCGGCTCGGGTGGGTCGAGCGCGGCGAGGAGAAGGTCGTCTTCATCGGCGACGAGGAAGAGGAGGACTAGCACCTTGGCCAGCCCGTTCGTGCACCTGCACGTCCACTCCGAGTACTCCATCCTCGACTCCTCGTGCAAGATCAGCGCTCTTCTCGAACGGGCGGCGGCGTGCGGAATGGACGCGCTCGCGCTGACGGATCACGGCGTGATGAGCGGCGTCATCAAGTTCTATCGCCAGGCGGAGAAGCGTGGGATCAAGCCGATTCTCGGCTGCGAGATCTACGTCGCACCGGGCGATCGCCGCGACCGGACGGCGACCAGCGGAGCGCGCTTCTACCACCTCGTCTTACTCGCCGAGAACGAGATCGGATACCGAAACCTGTTGCACATCGTCAGTCGGGCGCACACGGAGGGGTTCTACTACCGCCCGCGCGCCGACGAGGAACTGCTGCGCGAGCACAGCGAAGGGCTGATCGCCCTCTCGGCCTGCGAGAGCGGCCTGATCCCGAGGCTGCTGCAAGCCGGCCGGCTCGATGCGGCGCAGGACGCCGCGCGACGGCTCCAAGAGACGTTCGGCAAGGACAGCTTCTTCATGGAGATCCAGCATCACGGGACGGAGCGAGACGCGCGGATCCGCGATCAGCTGATCGCGCTGGCGCGATCGCTCGACATCCCGCTCGTGGCGACCAACGACGTCCACTACCTCACCGAGGACGATCGGGAGGCGCACGAGGTTCTGCTCAACATTCGCGCCAACAAGACCCTGAGCGACCCCGATCATCGTACGTTCGACGGTGAGGGCTACTACTTCCGCGCCGGCGAGGAGATGGAGGCGCTGTTCGCGGACGTCCCCGAGGCGATCGCCAACACGCGTCGGATCGCCGACCGGTGCAACCTGACCCTGGAGTTCGACCGGATGATGATCCCGCCGTTCGACTTGCCCGACGGGGCCACCGATCCGGACGAGTTCATCCGGACGCTTGCCTACGCCGGCGCCGAGAGCCGGTACGGCGAGGTGACGGACGCGATCCGTGAGCGGCTTGAGTTCGAGCTGTCGGTGATCACGAGAATGGAGTACAGCACGTACTTCCTGATCGTCTGGGACTTCGTCCGCTACGCGAAGGAGCACGAGATCTCCGTCGGCCCGGGACGCGGCTCGGCCGCGGGCAGCCTCGTGTCGTTCTGTTTGGGGATCACCAGCGTCGACCCGCTGAAGTACAAGCTGCTGTTCGAGCGGTTCCTGAACCCCGACAGGATCAGCATGCCCGACTTCGACATCGACTTCTGCGTCAAGGGCCGCGATCAGGTGATCCAATACGTCCGGCAGAAGTACGGCGGCGAGACCTGGTGGAACCGGATCGCCCAGATTGCCACGTTCGATCGGATGGCGGCCCGCAGCGTGGTCCGCGACGTCGGCCGCGTGCTCGGCGTCCCGTATGGTGTGACCGATCGCATCGCGAAGATGATCCCGTTCGGATGGGCGCTCCGCGCGGCGTCGGAGAAGGTCGCCGAGCTGCGGACACTACGGGAGCAGGACACGGAGATTCGGCGGGTCATCGACATCGGGCTCCGCCTGGAGGGACTGACACGCAACGCCTCGACGCACGCCGCCGGCGTGGTCATCGCGCCCGACGCCCTGTCGAAGCACGTCCCGCTGCTGCGGCTCGGGGAAGGGGAGTTCGTCACCCAGTTCGACATGGGCGACGTCGAAGCGGTCGGCCTGCTGAAGATCGACTTCCTCGGTCTGCGGAACCTCACCCTGATCGACGAAGCGCGGGAGAACCTGGCGAAGCATGCCGGTGTCGAGCTGTGCGTCGACTCGATCCCGCTCGACGACGAGGCGACGTACGCGCTGATCAGCGAAGGCCGAACCTCGGGGATCTTCCAGCTCGAAAGCTCGGGTATGTCGAACCTGATCCGTCGCGTTCAGCCGAACAGGTTCGAGGATCTGATCGCTCTGCTCGCCCTCTACCGGCCCGGACCGCTGGAGAGCGGCATGACCGACGATTACGTCGAACGCCGGCGGGGGAAGACGCCGGTCCGGTACGCACACCCGAGCCTCCGCGAGGTTCTCGAGGAGACGTACGGACTGCCGATCTATCAGGACCAGCTGATGCTGATGGTCCAGAAGCTCGCCGGATTCACCCTCGCCGAGGCGGACATTCTCCGGAAGGCGATGGGGAAGAAGATCAAGGACCTGATGGCCTCCCTGCGCGAGAAGTACATCGACGGATGCCTCGCGAACGGTCTCTCCCGCGATCTGGCGACGAAGACTTTCGAGGACATGGAGAAGTTCTCGCGATACGGCTTCGGGAAGGCGCACACGACGTCGTACGCGTTCGTCTCCTACTGGACGGCGTACCTGAAGGCGAACTACCCGACCCACTTCATGGCGGCGCTGCTGACGAGCGTGCAGGGCGATCTCGACAAGGTCGCCGAGTACGTCGCCGAGTGCCGGGAGATGGAGATCGAGGTCCTCGCGCCGGACATCAACGAGAGTCAGCGGGGATTCACGCCGGTTGGCGACCGACGGATCCGCTTTGGACTGGCCGTGGTGAAGCACGTGGGCTCGAACGCGGTTACGGCGATTCTCAATGCGCGGGGCGATGAGCCGTACGCCTCGCTCTTCGAACTGTGCCAGCGGGTTCGAGAAGACGGGCTCGACCGCGAATCGCTCGAGTCCCTGGCCAAGGTCGGCGCGTTCGACGGCCTCGGCGCAACCCGGCTCGGCTTGCTCCGCCACATCAGCGACGGCCTGGAGCTGATGCAGATCGCGCGGCGGGAGCGTGTGACCGGGCAGACGTCTTTCTTCGGCGACCTGCCCGAGGCTGCGCCCGAGCCGGTCGTGACGAAGGATGAGTTTGACGACAAGGACCTTCTTGCGTTCGAGAAGGAACTGCTCGGCCTGTACCTGACCGCTCATCCGCTCGACGATCACCGGGCCGAGCTGCGGCTGTACTCCGTTCCGTACGCGCAGCTCGAACAGCTCGGCGAAGGGAAGACGGCGATTATCGGCGGCCGGATCAAGAAGGTCCGGCGAATCGACACGAAGCGTGGCGATCAGATGGCGTTCGTCACGATCGAGGATGGGACCGCCGAGGTGGAGATGACCGCCTTTCCGCGCGTGCTCGAGGCGTCCGGGGAGCTCGTCGAGGAGGACGGCCTCGTCGGCGTCTCCGTCAGCGCGGGCAGCCGTAACGGCGAGTTGAACCTCGTCATCGAGGATCTCTTTCCGCTGAGCAAGCTCTCGAAGCACGCCGCGTTGTCGTTCACGCTCAAGCTGGACGGGACGGCGATCAGCCAACAGGATCTCGATCGCGTTCTGGAGATCCTCGGGGCGCATCCGGGAGAGGCGCCGGTTCGATTCGAGGTCGTCGACGCGATCGGATCGATCGTCGTCCTCGCCGGCGATCGGTTCCACGTCGCACCGGACGACGGACTGTGCGAGTCGTTGTCGACGATGCATGCCATTCTCGACGTATCGTTCGGAAACGGAAACGGCCGATGAGATCGTCCATTCGCGGCCTCCTTCGTTGGCTCGCGCCGGGCATGCGCGTCAAGCGATGGGTCCTTCTCGCGGTCCTTTCGATGGGGTTGATTGTCGCGGCCATCCTCTGCGCGTTCGGCGTGGACATGGTCCGAGCGCTGTATCGTGCACTCCCCGACTCGCCGCAGTTTCGGGGCGCGTTGATGGTGATCCTCGCGGCGGCCGGTGTTTCCGGTTTCGCGTTTGCGCTGTGGCGGCTCGTCCGCTCAGTCACCCGCGGTGTCGCCCCGCGCGCGAGAGAGAAGGCCTCGACGATGATCTACCGGACGCGGATCCTCGATCGCGGCCCGAACGTCGTCGCCATCGGCGGCGGGACCGGCCTTTCGACTCTTCTGCGCGGCCTGAAGGAGGAGACTTCGAACATCACCGCCGTGGTCACGGTCACCGACGACGGCGGCTCCTCCGGCCGTCTGCGGACGGAGATCGACGTTCTCCCTCCCGGAGACGTGCGGAACTGCCTGCTCGCGCTCGCCGAGGACGAGACGGAGCTCTCGACCTTCCTCCAGTACCGCTTCTCCGGCGCGCATGACCTGTCCGGACACTCGCTCGGCAACCTGCTGCTGTCCGGGCTGGAACAGGCAACCGGCGGCTTCGATCGGGCGGTCGAGGCGATGAGTCACATGCTGAGCACCCGCGGCGACGTCCTCCCCGCAACGCTCGCCAAGACCCATCTGGTTGCCACGATGGAGGACGGGGCGGTCCTCGAAGGAGAGAGCCGGATCGTCGCCGACCCGAGACGGATCCGGGAGATCCGGCTGTCGTCCTCGCCGATCGCGCCGTACGAGCGCGTCCTGACCGCGATTGCCGACGCCGATCTGCTCATCCTGGGGCCCGGGAGCCTCTTCACCAGTCTGATCCCGAACCTCCTCGTCGACGGCATCGCTGCGGCGATCGAGGCGACCGGGGCGGAGAAGGTCCTCGTCGGCAACCTGATGACGCAGCCCGGCGAGACGGCCGGAATGACGCTCGGCGATCATCTGCGAGCGCTCGGCGAGTACGTCGACGTTGGCCGGTTTGACCTGTTGATTGCGAACGCGGAGCAGCCGAGTGACACCATGCTCGGTCGATACCGCGACGAGGCGGCCGAACCCGTGCTCGATGACGTCGGTGATGGGCGCGCATTCGGCCTGGTTGTCGTGCGGGACGATCTCCTCGGGACGGCGGAGTGGGCAGGCAAGGAGACGTTGAAGCACTCGCCGGCGACTCTCGCGCGGACGATCGTGCGGCACACCGGCGCCTTCTCGCATCGGAGCCGCTCTCTCGATGCGATCCCCTAGTGCAATCGGTCTGCGCTACCCCTTGATGACCGCCAGCGGGCGCAGCCGGGCCACGGCTCGATTGATGCCTGCGTCGATCGCGGCGCCAACGACTTGCTCGACGTCCTTGTACGCGCCGGGCGCCTCCTCGGCGACACCCCGCTTGCTGTGTGCCCAAACACGGATCCCCGCAGCGCCGAGATCGGAGACAACCGTCTCGCCCCAGAACCGTTTCGCCGCCTTCTTGCGCGACATCGCGCGCCCCGCGCCGTGAATCCCGCTGCCGAATGTAGCGGCCATCCCCCGATCGGTTCCCCGCAGTACGTAGGAGACGGTACCCATCGTCCCACCGACGAAGATCGGATGACCGACCGATCGGTACGGCTCCGGCGACTCCGCCCGACCCGGCCCGAACGCGCGTGTCGAGCCCTTCCGATGGACGAGCAGCGACCGAGCGTCTCCGTCGACCGTGTGCGTCTCGACCTTCACGTTGTTGTGTCCGATGTCGTAGACCGTTCGGACTTCCTCTGCGCTCAGACCGGTGATGTCGCGAAGCACGGCCCGCACCAGGTGAGCGATCATCTGGCGATTGGCGAACGCGCAGTTCGCTCCGGCGGCGACGGCGCCGAGATACTCCCGACCCTCCGGCGAATCGATCGGTGCGCAGACGAGTTCGCGCTCCGGGATCGGAATGCCGTACTTGTGGCTCGCCGCCGTCATCTCTTTCAGGTAGTCCTGGCCGATCTGATGGCCGAGGGCGCGGGAACCGGTGTGGATCGAGACGACGATCTGCCCTTCGTCGAGGCCGTAAACGGAAGCGGCCTCCGGATCGAGCACCGCGTCCACCGACTGAACCTCGAGGTAGTGGTTCCCCGAACCGAGCGTCCCGACCTGGCGAAACTGGCGCTGCTTGGCGCGCATCGAGACTGCACTTGGGTCGGCCCCTGCGACGCGGCCGTTCTCCTCGATGAACGGCAGGTCGTCGACGAGGCCGAATCCGCGATCGACGACGTACGCCGCGCCCCCCACGAGGAGTTCGTCGATCTCGGCGATCGACAGTCGCAGCTTCCCCTCCGCGCCGAGCCCCGCGGGCACGGAAGAGAAGAGTTGCCGACCGAGCCGATCGGCGATCGGTTCTACGTCAGCGCGCCGAAGCGGCGTGGCGAGGAGCCGCACGCCGCAGTTGATGTCGAATCCGACGCCGCCAACCACGACGACCCCGGTGGCGAGATCGAACGCGCCGACACCGCCGATCGGGAAGCCGTACCCTGGATGGACGTCGGGGAGTGCGAGCGCGGCGTCGACGATTCCCGGGAGCGCGGCAACGTTTCGGACCTGCTCCAGCGCGTTCCACTCGGAATGGTTCCGAACATCCTCTTCGAGCTGGACGATCGTCGCAGCGTCGGCGTAGATGCGTCCCGGAACCCGCATCGGCCCGCTGGGCGGGAGGCGCCACTCCGAGGAGGACACCTGCTCGAGCCTCAGTGTGTCGTTCATCGGTTCCTCCTCACACGTCGAAGACGCACCGGGCGATCCAACCGTCCTCCGTCGGGCGAACGTCGAGCCCGAGGAAGCTGATGCCCTTCACCTCGAGCTCGGGGCGATGGGCCGTCCGGTCGAGCGGTTCTCCCCGCGCGATGCCGTCCAGTCGCCGTTGGCCCTCGTCCCCGTCGATTTGCACTTCGAACGACGAGAAGACGAGGCCGGACAGTTCCTTCTGCGCCAGCAGCTCGCTCAGCCAGTCGACAAGCAGCTCGGCGTCCGACGCCGCCTTCAGGTGCACCGCGTATTCGGCCCGTGGTTTCACCGCATCGACGTCGATCATCAGCGAGAACAGGCCGCGCGCCGCCTCGCAGAACGCCTTCTCGATCGTCGTGCCGGTGGCGCGTAGTCCGACATCGGCGGTGTGCTCCAGGATCTCGATCGTCATCTACCCTCCGAAACGCGCGGTGAGCACCGGCGTGTAGACGGCGCCTTCCGCCGCCAGTGTGCTCTGCATCAGGACCAGGCGATCGGCGCGGACGGTCGGCCCGCGTGGCGGTGTGCACCGGTTGAGGATGTCGGTGAGGCACGAGTCCGGCCGCCCCTTGATCCTGGCGAGCGTGACGTGTGCGACCGTCGCCTTCCTCTCGGGCGGAAAGCCGAGCGCCCGAAGCTCGTGGTGCAGCGAAGAGGAAAGGCCGTGGAACTGCGGCGGTGCGTCGCCTCCGAGCCACAAAACGCGGGCGCGCTCGACCGACGGGAAGCATCCGAGTCGCTCGAGCGGCAGGTCGAACGGGCAGAGACGTTCCGAAACTCGGCGAGCTGCGCGCTCGAGATCGACGGTCAACAGCGGATCGATCTCTCCGAGGAACCGAAGGGTGACATGGTAGTTCTCGGTGCGAATCCACCCGGCCCGCATGTCCGTCGCATCACGTACCGCCCGAGCGGTGTCGGCGACCGCCGAGGCGGCGTCCGTCGTCAGAGGGATACAGAAGAAGGCTCTCATCGACTCACCGTCGTGATCATAGCGTCTCTGCGATGCGGAAGCATCGCAGAGACGTGCGAGTTGCGTCTCGGCGCAGCCGCGCTGCACCGAGCCGAACGAGTTGGCGCGGAGCACCAACTCGTGTGGGATAGCGAGGCGCTGCGGGAAGACACAGCGGAGGGGTGCAGTGGGACAGATGGTGGCTCGCACGTACAATCCGGCCATGCAGCGGATGGTCCGAGGGATTGCTCTTGCGACGGTCATGGCCCTATCGGCCGGCCTCTTCGGGGTCGCGAAACAGCTCATCGTCTCGAAGGAAGGGCTGGGAGCGTATCGGTCGGTCCAAGCCGCTCTGAACCAGGCGCAGTCCGGCGATACGGTCCTGGTCAATCCGGGCGTCTACGAAGAGACGGTCGAGTTCAAGAACGGCGTCACGGTGATCGGCTCGGGCGCCGAGCACACCATCATCCGCTACGGATACGGCTTCGACGAGGTCCTGCATGCCCAGAATATCGTCTCCGGGCGGATCGAGCGGGTCACGCTCGAGCGGATGGCGTCCGTTCTCGACGCGCCGGTCGTCCTGCTCGAGTCCGCGGCGCTGACCTTCTCCGAGTGCGTCATCACCGGCGGCCGGCCGGAGGGTGTCCGGGTCGTCGGCCTCTCGGCGCGCGCGGTGTTCGAGGCATGTGACGTCGCCGGCAACGAGGTCAACGGCATCTTGTGCGAGGCCGGCGCGGTCGTGCGGATCGTCGGCGGGACCGTTCGCGACAACGGCGTCGCCGGGGTGGTTGGCATCGACTCCACGCTCGAGGTCACCGGGACGTCGTTCGGAGGCAACGGACACGCCGCGATTGTCCTCGAGGGCAGTGCGCGGGCGGGGCTCAACGCCGCGACGATCGGGAGCCACGCCGCGTGGGGTGTCGATGCGTCCGACGGCGTTGTGCTCGAGCTGACCGACTGCCGCTTCATCGACAATGTCTCCGGTGGGCTCCGTCTGCGCGGCTCGGCGACGGCCCGAGTGGTCGGCAGCGTCTTCGTCGGCGGCGAGGTCGGGGTCGACGCGGGAGGTCTCACGGCGGCGGCGATTCTCGGCGGGACGATCCGCGAGGCGGCAGCTGCGGGGCTCCGGGCATCCGAGTCAGCGACCGTGTACGCGGAGCGGGTCGAGATCGTCGACTGCACCGGCGACGGATGCGAACTCGCCTCATCGCGGTCGGCCGACGTTCGGTACGCCACGATCGTCGGGAACGCCGGGGACGGCGTCGTCGCGACCGGCTCGGCGGTTTCGGTGACGAACTCCATCATCACGCTCAATGGGGGCGCCGGCCTGCGCGTCGCGCAGGATCCGTCGACGGCGAGCCCGCCGCGGTTCGGATACAACGCGGTCTGGGCGAACGGGGGAGGCGACTACGTCGGGACATCGAGGCGCTCGTCGGACCTGTCCGCCTACCCCGGGTTCGTCGATCCGGGCAGCGAGGACTTCTCACTCCGGCTCGAGTCGCCGTGCGTCGGATCGGGCGAACGCCGCACGACGATCGGGGCACACGCGGATCCGACCCGCGCCTCCGGCACGGACGTCGTCGTCACGGTGCGCGGCGGGGACGGCCTCTGGGGCCTCGATATCGCGGGGGAGGTTCGCTTGACGAGCGAGTCTCCGTTCCTTGCCGAGGCGCGTCTGCGGGCCGGGCGACGGTGGGAACGCGTCGGGGTCTCGCTTGAGTCGTCGTTCCTCGGCGCCGGCCGCGAGTGGCTGCGCGTCGACGGGACGATTCGCCCGGTGGACGTCGCCATCGATGGAGAGGCCGGAGTGCGCACGACCCTTCGGGCAACGGTTGGCGCGACGCAGACGTTCGACGGCATCGGGAGCCGCTCGTCGATCTGGTCGGACGCCGCGTTCACGTCGGGAGCGAGCTCCCTGCACGCACGGCTCGACTGGGACCGGACCACCGGGGTCTCTCACCAGGAGATGGAGCTCGGCCTCGGTCCGTTCGAACTCGCCGCCGAGTCGACCGACTTCACGTTGAACGTGCTCGACGCGGCCGTCGCCCTCGAGTTGTCTCGCCCGCTCGGAGCCCTCACTGGAACGGTCGGGCTGGCGATGCTGCCGGAGGCGCGCGTATCGATCGAGTCGCAATGGCGAACCGACCAGTGGAGCCTCGGGGCGCGACTCCGCGCCTACACCGCGAACATGACATCCAGCGAGCTCCTGCTGACGTGGGCCGACCTCGTGTACGGCACGCGTATCGACGTTGCCGTCGATGTCGAGGACGCCATCGTTCGCGATGTCGCCCTCACGGCCGGGATCCGCTTCGCGGACCTGGCGCTCGCGACGGAGGTCGGAGTGAACCCGGCCGTCGGCGTCCGGCTGCGTGTCACCATCGAGCTCGACACGGAAGGCTGGTTCGCCCCGACGGTGAATCTGCCGCCCGTTCCGGCACTCGATGTCGGAACGCTCGAACCGGAGGCAGGTGAACCGATCACCTTCGACGCGTCCGCATCGAGCGACGCCGACGGCGAGATCGTGGAGATCTGGTGGGACTTCGGAGACGGGGAAGTCGCCCTGGGAGAACAGGTCAGTCACCGATACGAGCGGCCCGGCACGTACGAGGTGGTGCTGATCGTCGCCGACGACAACGGCGCCACCGCGACGCTCGTTCGGCCGATCGCCGTCCTTGAGGCAGCCTCGACGCCCGTGGCGTCGTTCACGTGGGGGCCGGTATCCGAGGCCGGCACCGAGCTGATGCGGCCGCTCCGAGCAGGAGATCTCGTCCGGCTCGATGCGAGTTCGTCGTACGACCCGGATGGTGCGGTCGTCGAGTACGCGTGGGATTTCCAATCCGACGGTGTGTTCGACCGGCTGATCGACGGGCCGCTCGTGACGATCGATCCGCTTGCCGCCGGGACATGGCCGGTCACCCTGCGCGTCGCGGACGACGCCGGGCACACCGACGCGATCATGCGGGTCCTCCTGATCGAAGAGCCGAAGCCCCCGCTGGCGGGGTTCGACGCGTCGCCGTCCGCCCCGTCGATCTTCGACCCGGTTCGATTCATCGATCGCTCGGCCGGTGTCGACGGCCCGATCGTGGCTTGGGAATGGTCGTTCGGGGACGGCCACGGTTCGCGGGAGGCGGAGCCGGTCCATCGGTACGAAGAGGTCGGTCGCTACGAGATCCGCCTGACGGTGACCGACTCCCTCGGCCGCAGCGGCGTGCAAACGGCGAGCCTGGTCGTGGAGCGGAGCCCGGGGGTCGTGCCCGTCGCGGGGGTGTGGGCACTGGTCGTCGGGATCTCCGACTACGAGGAAGTCGAGGACCTGCCGTACGCACGCCGAGACGCAGAAGCCGTCGCAGCGTGGATGCTCGGCAACGGGGTGCCGCCGGAACGGATTCGTCTTCTGACCGACGATGGAACCGCGATCAGCCAAACTGGCCTGGATAGCGCACCGGCGACGCTCGTCAACGTTCGCGAGGGGCTCGGGTGGCTCCGCCGCGTCGCCTCCGAGGACGACTTGGTTGTGATTCACTTCTCCGGGCACGGGTATCAGGGAGCGGACGACGGTGCCGACGAAATCGACGGCGTCGACGAGTTCTTCATCCTCCATGACACGCGCGCCGCGGCAAAGGATGACACCGCCCTACGCGACGACGAGTTCGGGCGATTCCTCGATCGAATCGCCTCGAACCACGTGCTCGTATTCTTCGACAGCTGCTACTCGGGAGGCCTGTCCCGAAGCCTCCCACCCGGCCGCCGTGCCGCGGGGGATGATCAGGACTGGTTCGGCGACTTGCGCCTCGAGGGGCGGTTGCTCCTGGCGGCATCCTCGGAAGGCGAAGAAGCCTTCGAGTCGGACGACCTGGAGCACGGCGTCTTCACCCACTTCCTCCTCGAGGGGCTCGGAGGGGAAGCCGATCTGAACGGAGACTATCACGTTACGGTGTGGGAGCTATACGAGTACGTTGCTGCGCGCGTCCCCGCCTTCGTCGCCACGGAGCGCGGCGAGCCACAGCACCCGCAGCTTCTCGGCGAGGGAGAAACACGGATCGTCCTCTCGTTGCGGGACCGGCCGCTGGAGGCCGCCTTCTCGTACTGCCCGCCCGTGCCGTACGCCGGCGGTCCCGTCCTCTTCGTCGACGAGACGAGCGGGGTTGGCATCGCCCGGAGAACGTGGAGCTTCGGCGACGGTGGCACCGACGAGGGGGACCAGGCCGAGCACGTCTACCTCGAGGACGGCAGCTACATCGTGACGCTGCTGGCATCGGACGCGGAGGGGAACGTTGCCGAGGCCAGGCTCGATGTTCCGGTCTCCGCGGCCGGACGGGTGGTGGGCCTCGACGAGACGGGGGAGACCGTCGTGATCTCGGTCGGCTCCCGTAGCGGCGTTCGGGTCGGCGACCGTTTCACTGTCGATCGAGAAGCGGTCGACGAAGCCGGAGTGCCTCCGCTGCTAGAGGTCATCGAACGGATCGATGAGGACCGGGCCGCATGTCGCGTCATCGAGGGTGCTTTGCCCCATCTCGACGATCGGGTCCTGCCGGTCGATGCCGTCCCCTGCAAATCGGAAGACGAGCTGTAGCGTCAGCCGCCGAGTTCCAGCGTCAGGAGGAAGACCCGCTCCTCGCGGTGGACCTTCACGACGATCCGATCTCCGGGCGACTTCGCGGCCAGCAGATCGCCGAGATCCTGGCAGGAGTTGATTGGGCGGGCGTCCGCGTAGGTGATGACATCGCCGGCACGAAGCCCCTTCACCACGGCGATCGTCCCCTCGATCACCCCGACGATCCGGATGCCCGGGCCGTCGGTATCGGTGCAGAGGATCCCGAGACGTACCGAGTCGCTCGAGTAGTCGAACGCGATCGTCTCCACCGGCTCGCTCGTTGCCGACGCGAATGGGATGCGGACTGTCGGCTGTCCGATCACCGCCCCGGCTTCCGTTCCCCTGACGTGATCGGTCCCAAGCGGATTCGGGAGGTAGACGTGAATCGCAATGCCCCCCCGCTGCTCCTCGATCGGCGAGTGTGTTCGGCTCGGGGTCGCAAACCGAAATCGAAGCGCTTCGTCCTCCGAGATCTGCCAGCCGGCGATCCGCACCGTCTGCTGCGGCAGCAGCACCCATTTCCGATCGGTCGCGTCTCCACGAATCGGCGCGTTGCCGTTGCTGTTCAGCCCGTCGACTCCGAGGGCGACACCGACCGTGACATCGGTCAGGTTGGTGAGCACGACACGGTAGTCCTTCCCGAGCTCCGCATCCATCGCGTACGCTTGCTCGGAGACGTGGACGAGTCCATCGACGAGTGAACAGGCATCGGAGTCGACGTCGAGCGAACGGTCCGCGCAGAGCGCTCCGATCTCGACCAGCCGATCCGTGTCCTCCTCCGTCAGCGGGACGTACCTCGACGTGATGAACCGCGTGTCGAGCGGCTCCCAGTTGCCCCAGTTGAGGATCCCCCACGAGCGGAAGACCTCGATTTCGACCTGAACGAACTCCTCCGCCGTCCCAACGACGGCGAGACCCAGAATCGCGCAAAGCAGCGCGGCGAGCAGAATGACCCTGTTCATCGATCCCCCTTCGATTCCATCGGCTCCGTCACCCATTATAGTGAGCCGATGAGCTCCCACCCATGTTGCGAAGTGGCTAGCGGGGGAGGGTGACGCCCGGTTGGTCCTGGTACGCGCCGCCGGCCTCCTTCTCGCTGTACGTCCGCTCCGGCCTCGATCCGCGGAAGAAGACGACCTGGGCGATCCCTTGCGCGACGTGGAGCCGGATCGGGAGCGGCGATACGTTGGCCAGTTCGATCGTCAGGATCCCCCCGCCATCCCGGTTCGAGGGGCGTCACGTTGACGAGCAGCGCTGCATCGTGCCCGTGCTCCTCCACGATGTGAACCCGCATCAGGATGACCCTCCAGTTGCAGGGCGGCTACCCGGTTTGGAGAGAGCCACGCCATCGGCACACAGCGGACAGTCGTCCGGTTCGAAGGAGGGGATCGACAGCCGGAGGATCGACTCGATCGGCATCCCACATACCTCGTGGGCGGTCGACCGATCGACAATGGCCGCGACCGCCGCAACCTCGGCGCCGCGTTCGTTCAGCAGGTCGACGAGTTCGCCGGTGGTGCGGCCGGTCGTGATGACGTCTTCGACGATGGTGACTCGCTGGTTGCGCCCGATCGCGAAGCCCCGCCGAAACGTCAGCAGGCCACCGTCTTCGCGCTCCGGGAAGACGAACGGCAGATCGAGCGCTCGGGCGACCTCGTAGCCGATCAGCAACGCGCCCAGCGGCGGCGACGCGATCCGATCGACGTTCGGAGGGAGCCGCGCCGCGAGCGCAGCACCGAGCTCGCCGGCAATAGGCGGTCGTTCGAGCACTCGCGCACACTGGACGTACTGCGGCGAGTGCCGGCCCGATGAAAGGAGGAAGTGCCCCGATCGGAGGGCGCCGGTCGACTCGAGAAACTCCACCCACTGTGCGGCATCACGCGTCACGCCACACCCCGATCTCCCGCTTCCACCGCTCCGCCGCCGCCGCAGGATCCGGATCGAACAGCACACCGCGCGAGACGTTGACCCAGGCCTCGTGTCCGCCGCCGAGCGCGGTTGACAGATCCGCAAGGTTGCCGCCCTGGGCCCCGACGCCGGGAACCAGCCACGGGAGGTCAGGCGCCAGGTCGTGTAGCGCCCGGGCCGCCGCCGGGCGCGTGGCGCCGACGACCAGTCCGATCTGGCCGGGGTATCGGCGGCCGAGGTCGAGCGCCATCCGGCAGACCCGCTCGTACAGCGGCGGGACTCCTTCCTCGACGATCGCCGCGGCCGACGGATTGGACGGCAGGGTCAGAAGGATGGCGAAGCGGCCGTGATCGAGAAACGGCACGACGGCGTCCTCGCCCATGTACGGAACCACGGTGATCGCGTCGGCGTCGAGCCGATCGAATGCGGCCCGTGCATACGCGCGGGCGGTCGACGCGATGTCGCCCCGCTTCGCATCGAGGATCACCGGCCGCCCGGCCGCGTGGACCCGCGTGATGATCTCCTCGAGAATCGAGATCCCCTCGGGGCCACGTTCCTCGAAGAACGCGGCGTTCGGCTTGTACAGGCCCGCGTGCGGTGCCGTTCGATCGACGACCTCCGCGAGAAACGCGCGCAGGCCGTCGTTCGTCGGGCCGAAGCGGGCGGGCATTCGATCCGGGTGCGGGTCGAGCCCGACACATAAAGAGCCTCCCGCCTCTCGGCAGGACGCTCTGACCTTCTCAAGGAACATGGAACCCCCCTCTGTGGGCCGCTCCGACGACGTCTTCGACCGACTCGAGCCGCCGCTCGGCGAGCCACGCATCGAGTCCGTCGGCCAGATCCGTCGGGAGGGCCGGATTCGCCATCACGCCGTAACCGATTCCGACGACGTCGGCGCCGGCTGCCAACATCTCAATCAGGCTCTCGACATCCGTCACACCGCCCGTCCCGATGATGAATGCGTCTGGGAAGGCCCGCCGCGCCTCGAACACGCGTGCCAACGCGATCGGAAGGATCGCCGGGCCGCTCAGGCCACCGGTCGCCCGATGCAGCAGCGGCCGCCCGATGCGATGGTCGATCCGCATGCCTCGAACCGAGTTGATCAGCGTCAGTCCATCGGCACCGGCGTTCAGTGCCGCCCCGGCGGACACCGTCAGGTCACCGGTGTCGCCGGGAAGCTTCACGAACACCGGCAGGCCGGTCCCCCGGCAGGCGGCTCGGGTGAAGCCGTCGACGAGTGTAGGATCCGACCCGATCACGACGGCATCGACGTTGGGGCAAGACAGGTTAAGTTCGATCCCGTCGACCCCTTCGACCGACGACAGCGCTTCAACCATCCCTGCGATCCCGTCGGGCCGCTCCGCCGCTAGGCTGATGATCCGGCGAGTCGGGAGTTCGAGCACCTCAGGCAGGTGTTCTTCCATGAACGCGGCGAATCCCGGATTCTCCAGGCCGATCGAGTTGACAAGTCCGCAAGGGCAGTCGAGAAGCCGCGGCTGCGGGTTGCCCTCGCGAGGTCGCGGTGTGACGGTCTTGGTCGTCAGCGCCCCGATCACGCCGTCGTCGAACATGCCCGCGACTTCCACCCCGAATCCGGCGGGGCCCGACGCGAGGACGATCGGCGACGCGAAGTCGAACGGGAGCCGCCCCGCCGTCACCGCAGCCACGGAAGCTCCGAGCAGGCGAACAGCGGCCCATCCTTGCAGATCCTCCGCGCTCCGGCCGGCGTCGAGATACTGCAGCCGAGGCACGAGCCGATTCCGCAGCCGAGACGGGCCTCCAACGACACGTAGACGCCCGGCGTATCGCCGTACCGCGCGGCGATCGCGCGGAGCATCGGCTCCGGGCCGCACGCGATGATCCCGAGGTCAGCCTGCCAAACCTCGCTGAGGCGATCGTGGGCCCGCCTCCCGTCGGTCGATTCGACGACGAGGTCGAACTCCCGAAGCAGCTCGGCGGCCCCGTCGTGGCGGAAGCCGAACACCAGCTCCTCGACGAGTTCGGGGCGACGATCGTGAAAGAACAGCAGCGGAGCCGACCCGCTGCCGCCGCCAACGAGGACGTACCGGCGGTCGGGATCGACGCGATCCTCGTACGCGACGCCGTACGGGCCGCGCACCTCGAAGTGCGTGCCGAATGGCACCGAGCCAAGCAACTCCCGAAGAAGGCCGTCGAGCTTGATGAACAGCTCAATCCGGTCGTCTTCGGCGCCGAGGACGGAGAATGCGCGTGGAAGCGCGTCGCTTCCGAGGCGACGGATCATCAAGAACTGCCCGGGGCGTGCAACGGCCGCGCCGGGGATTCCGGCGAGCATTACCCGCGCGTACCCCTGTCCACGCTGCCGATCCGCCAGAACCGCGTTCGAGACAGAAAAAACCGGCCCGTTGCGGGCCGTCAGCAGGTGCTGCTTGGCGTGTGTCTTCACCCGAAAACCCCCTCTTGGTTCCCGGGAAACGATCTTACACAAGGAGCACTCGGTCGGGCAAGTCTCTGGCGTCTCCGGACAAGCCCTTGATCCGAGTCGGCGAATCCCGTATCTCTCAGCCAGCGGGCGGTCGGCAGACGGCTCGCACGAGGGGGACGGCATGGACGTACTGAAGGAGTGGATCCGCCGCGAGGCGACGGTCCTCGGCCCGGAGTTTCTTCAGGTCGACGGCTTTCTCAACCACCGAATCGCGCCGGCGTTCATCGAAGAGGCCGGCCGCGGTTTGGCGGAGGCGTTTGGCTCCGCCGGAGTTACCCACGTGCTGATGGCCGAGGCGGCAGGCAACGTCATCGCATTCGAGACCGCACGCCGCCTGGGCGCGCAGGCACTGTACGCGAAGAAGGGGAAGGCGAAGACGATGCGCCGGGCGATCTCCCGGACGGTCGTATCGCCGACGAAGGGGACGGAGACCGACCTATCCGTCAGTGCCGACTACCTGCAGGCGAACGATCGTGTGCTGATCGTCGATGACTTCCTGTTCGAGGGAGAGACGAGCTCCGCCCTCGCCGAGATCACGGCGGAGGCTGGAGCTCGTCTCGTCGGATTCGGCTTCGTCATCTCCAAGGAGTTCGCGCGAGGCCGCGCGCGGCTCGGTGGCTTCGAAGCCCCGATCGTTTCCCTCGTCCCGATCGCGTCGATGGACGCGGCGACGGGGCGTATTGCGTTCGCCGACGTCTGAGTCGCCGGCGGGCGCTTCACGGCGAACGCAACCTCAGCCTGCCGATCGCTTCTGGAGCTTCGCCCACGTGTCGCGCAACGTCACCGTCCGGTTGAAGACTGCCTGCTCGGCGGAGCTCTCCGGATCGACGCAGAAGTAGCCCTTCCGCTCGAACTGGAACCGATCGCCCGGCTCGGCGCTCGCCAGGCTCGGCTCGAGCTTGCAGCCCCTCAACACCTCGAAGGAGCCGGGGTTGAGGTTGTCGAGCCAGCTGCCACCCTCTGCCACCTTGTACGGGTTCTCCGCGGAGAACAGCGATTCGTACAGCCGAATCTCAGCGTCGGTCGCATGCGGTGCCGAGACCCAGTGGAGCGTCGCCTTCACCTTCCGGCCGTCCGGGGCATCGCCGCCCCGCGTCTCGGGATCGTACGTGCAACGAAGCTCGACGACGTTCCCGTCTGCGTCCTTGACGACCTCCCGGCAGGTGATGAAGTAGGCGTACCGCAGCCGAACCTCTCGCCCCGGCGCGAGCCGGTAGAACTTCTTCGGCGGGTCCTCCATGAAGTCCTCACGCTCGATGTACAGGGCATTCGAGAACGGAACCTTCCGCGTCCCGGCAGACGGGTCCTCCGGGTTGTTGATCGCGTCGAGCTCCTCGCCGGGACCGTCCGGGTAGTTCGTCAAGACGACCTTCAACGGGTTGAGAACACCCATCACGCGAGGCACACGGACGTTGAGATCCCGGCGGAGGCAGTGCTCTAGCAGCGCCTCCTCGGCAATACCCTCCGACTTCGTGACGCCAATGCGGCCGATGAAGTCGCGGATCGCCTCGGCGGTGTAGCCGCGCCGACGCATCCCTGCGATCGTCGGCATCCGCGGGTCGTCCCATCCGTTGACGTGCTCCCCCTCGACGAGCTGACGGAGCCACCGCTTGCTCATGACGGTGTGGCCGATGTTGATCCGTCCGTACTCGTACTGATGCGGCCGATGCGGGACCGGCAGGTTGTCGAGGAACCAGTCGTACAGCGGGCGGTGGTTCAGGAACTCGAGGCTGCACGTCGAGTGCGTGATGCCTTCGATCGCGTCCGACTCGCCGTGCGCCCAGTCGTACGTTGGGTAGATGGACCACGCGTCGCCCTGGCGATGATGGTGCGCATGCAGGATCCGGTACATCACCGGGTCGCGCATATTAAGGTTCGGATGCGCCATATCGATCTTCGCACGAAGCGTCCGGGCACCGTCGGGAAACTCGCCGGCCCGCATCCGGCGAAACAGATCCAGGTTCTCCTCGACCGACCGATCGCGGTATGGGCTGTCGACGCCGGGCGGTGTGACCCCTTCGGGGCCGGAGCCGCCGGCCGTGCCGCGGTACTCGCGGATCTCCTCGGGGGAGAGGTCGCAGACGTACGCCTTCCCCTCGCGGATCAGGTGCTCGGCCCACTCGTACAACTGCTCGAAGTAGTCGGATGCGAAGAAGAGCCGATCATCCCAGTCGACGCCGAGCCACCGCAGGTCGCCGATGATGCGGTCGACGTACTCCTGCTCCTCGGCGGCCGGGTTCGTGTCGTCGAAGCGAAGGTTGAACTGCCCGCCGAACTCCTGGGCGATCGAGTACGCAAGCAGACAGCCCATTGCGTGGCCGATGTGGATGTAGCCGTTCGGTTCCGGCGGCCACCGCGTCTGGACCCTGCCCCCGTCCACTCCATTCGCGACATCATCGGCGACGATCCGCCGGATGAAGTCGAGCCCGTCCTTGCTGACGCCCTCGCGGGCGCCTTCCGCTCCGTTGCTGCTCATCGCTGCCCCATGTCCTCGCCCTCCTTGAGCGATTGGATCGAAAACCCCCAGTGATTCTAGTCCACCGGCGATGCGATGTCATGGATTCCCACAGATAGGATGCGCTTTCGATTGGGGCGGGCGGCCCGAACGGCCATCGCACGCAGCTTGGGCTGGGCCCGAGCACCGGCCAGCCGGCAGTGCGATGTGCGCGAAACACAGTCCACGTCGTGGTGTACATCGATTGCGAAGGGTGTCCCGCTCGCGCGGGGCGTGTACTCTCGAAAAGGAGGGGAACATGGAACGGATCAGATCCCGAGGAAGGTTTCACAAGCCCCGTGGTTTCCGCTATAGTGGCCGAGAGGAGGTTCACGACATGAGTCGTATCCGGTCTTGTTTGGCGCTGGAGCGAGTGGCTCGTTGTGCGGTGATCCTGGGAGTGGTGCTCGCCAGCATCGCGCCCGTTGTGCTGTCACAGCAGCAGCCGGCGTTCATGGATGTCATCGTGTTCGGGCTGACGACGGTTCCCGAGAACGCGTTCTCTGCGATCTTCCAGGTGATTGCCGACTTGGACGCCGAGGACCCGAACCCGGAGCTGGTCGAGGCGTTCTACGCCGACCCGCGCCAGATCCTGAACGAGTACGATGCTGACATCTCTGCGAGCGCTTTCGGAGTGACGGCCATCCGCCTCGACCTTGAGCCGGCACCGGACGTCGAGCCATGGATCGGCATCGATGAGCCGCTTCCGGAGAGCGTCAAGCGTCCGTTCGCCATCTCGTACAACGGCCGCCGCGCCGCCGTCGTTATCCAGCCGGTTGTCGAGCCCGACGATGAACGGGCTGCCGAAGTGATCGATCCGTTCGCGGACCTGATCCCCGGCTATCTCGAGGCGGCCGGTAGGATGTCAACGGACATGCTCGATACGATTCGAGCCGTACTTGAGGAGCTGAATGAGGGGCCGTACGAAGAGATTCGGCGGTTCGTCGAGGGGCCGCGAGACTACTTCCAGGAGAAGAACGTCTTCTTCCCGTCACGCGACTTCCGGCTGATCGCGATCGATGTGCCTCTGGCAATCGAGAACGGCGCGTTCGCATTCTCAGAGGTGCTCGCGGGACTCGGGACGCTCTCGGAGAGCATCGCGACCGTAGGCGAGAACGTGGCCGTTGTGCTCGAACCTGCGTTCTAGTCTGGGAAGGAGCAGAGAGCATTCGGGAGGGCGGTCGAAAGGGGCAGCAAGGAGGCTGAATGCGCGGATCGCATGCTGGCATCGGGAATGGAGTTTGCAGGCGGGCGGGGTACGGTGCGGCGATCCTCGTGGCCTTGGTACTGTGTCTTTCGGGCGCCGTCCTTTCGGATGACATCATTGCAATCACCGGAATCGACGTTCGAGTTGTCTCGGGGACCGGTGCATCGAGCGCCTTGTCAGATCAGGCGGGCGTCGGGGATCTGCTGCACGTTCGAGCAAACGTAGCGAACGTCGGCGCCCAGACGGTCGAGCGGCTGGAAATCGAGTTCTTCTTCACTGAGCAGATCACCGGAGAGCACGGCAAGATCGGCACCCAGACGGTGTACGAGATCCTCGCCGGCGGCGAGAAGCGGCCCGTCGTGACTCTGGACACGACCGGGTTCACGCCTGGCATCTATCGATTCACGGCGGCGCTCCTCGATCCCGATAGCGCGCTGAACGACGACGTGACGGAAAACAACCGGTACGAGCAGCGGTTGGCGGAAGCGACCGCCATGCTCGCCTCCGGCGCGCGCATCGGAGAGCTCTCGGTCCTAACGACGTTCGGGCTGTGCCAGCTTGGGAGTACGGCTTCCCGGAACCTCTTTGGGACCACGCGAGTAGAACTGCAGGGCGGCATCACCGACTCGATCAACCTGAGTGTCTACAACGTCGGTCGTGTGCCGCTGACGAACGCCGTGGCCGGCGAAGATCACGACCCGATCGCCGTGGCAGTGCAGTATCGGAACAGCAACGAGCCGACGGTCGCCTGGGAGCCGCTCGGGTCATATGCCCCCGACGGGTCGGACAACACGCTGGAGGTTCGCTTCGACGACATCGCCCCGGGCGACAGCAAGGAACTACTGCTGAAGATCCTCGACTTCTCGGCCCTGGAGCCGGTCTACCGTCCGACGACCGATCAGCAAGCGACGTTCTCGGTGCTTGGCCGGCCGGCCGGCAGTCGCGATCGCCTGTTCGTGCGTGTCGTGCTGACCGCGGGCAGCGGAGATACGGCCGTCTCGCAGGAGATCTTCCTGCCCTCCGAGACATCCGGCGCCACCATCTACGGCGAGCCCGACCTCTGGACGTTCCCCGTCCGTTCGGAGTGCGGCTGCGAGGAAAGCTGCGATCGGGTTTCGACCGCCATCGCGCCCGTCCTGCTGCCTGGGGACACGTTCCTGTTCCATGTCACCACGGACGGAACGGGCTCCGAACTGAACGTCTTGAACGTGACGTCGGGAGCGAGCGTCGCCGACTGGTCGACCGATCAGGAGATCGTGACGCGCCCGGCGCTGTCTTGGGAGAGATTCGAGGTTCCGAACCCGGATCCGAACAGCATGGGGCTCCTTGAGGTTCAGGAGTGGACAGTCTATCTTGGCACGGACGATGGCGCGCTCCACTCCCTGCTCGTGACCCGAACCGAGGATGGCGCCGTCACGTTGGTGGAGAGGCCCGGGTGGGCCGCTCCGGACGGCCTCGTCTCCGGCCTTGACCGGGAAGACAAGACGACGACGCACCTGGTGCTGACGGACACGGGCGTGCGGAGCGAAGCGTTGGATGAGGTCGAGCTGATCGTCACATCCGAGAGTGGGGCGTTCTTCCTGAACGCCAGCAGCGGCGCGTCGATCTCCGAGTTCACGCGGCGGACGGACATCGCGATTGTCGATGATGCCGGGTTTGCCGACACGGAACCGCTCTCGATCTCGCTGGCCCCGGTCTACGTTGCCGGCATGCTCTGGTTCGCCGTCGATCAGTACGTCGTCGGCCTCGATGGCACGGCACACAACGGCTGTGCGTACGCAGTCGACGACGTGGTAACAACGCCGCTCGCACTTGCGGGCGATGCGAGCACGATCTTCCTGGGAACAGCCTTCGGGACGATCTACGCGCTCACCGCGGGAAGCGTGGTTCCCACAGATCCGGACGACGCCGGGCCGCCGATCTGCCCGACGCTTCTGTCGATCGACACAACGCTCCGCTCCGTCGTGGGGATCGCAACCGGAGAGGATGAACCGCGTGCCGGCGACACCGACATACGAGTCTACGCGGTCGACGAGGACTTCTCGGTCTGGTCTATCGAGTATCAACCGGGAGACGGCTTCCAGCCGTCGACGCGCATCGGTCCGACGCAAGTCAGAGCGAGCGGCTCGCAGGGGGCGATGGTCCCATGGACGTCGAAAACGTCTCCCGCTCTGGCGGAGACGAACCGGGGTGTGGAAACGGTGTTCCTGGCAGGGATGTTCCGTGATCAGACGGAAGGCGGTACAACGGTCACGCGACCGGCGCTGTACGCGCTGACTAGCGACTTGGAGAGGATCAAGTCGTTCGATGCGTGGGGCGAGATGCCCGAGTTCGTGTTCAAGCTCGAAGTTTCGGGTTTGCCGTTCCTAACCCCGCTCTTGTACGAAGAGAAGTCGTGGGTGATTGTCACGGTGCCCGGTGGGTACCTGTACACGTTTGACGGGAGCCTGTAGGAGCGAGACTCCCGTGCGGAGGAACGAACCACGGCCGTGGCTTCCCTCGCGGGGCGCTCGGCAGAGTGGAGAAGCGTTCAAGGAGGCGCGATGCGCGGACGAGCGATCTGTTGGGGACTGAGTCTGGTCTTTCTAGCGCAAGTGGTCGCGGGATTGGCCGCAGGAGCGACCGATGCGGAACTCCCTGATCTGATCGCGCTTCCGCTCGCGGACCTGCCGACCTCCCTCGACAGCGGGACGGATCTCCAGTTGGATGTCGGGGTCACGTGCCTGGCGCCTGAGTTCCTGTTCGAGAACCCGCGCCTACAGGTCTCCCTGCGACGTCACGACAAGCCTGAGGCGTGCGCGGCAGCGGTCGAGATCCTGGCAAAGGAGCTGTTCGAGGACGGCAATCACGTGGAGACTGTCACACTCGATATGGACGGTCTTTCCGGCGGCACGTACGAGATCGTCGTAGAGATCGACTTCGACGGGCGGGTCATCGAGCAATCCGAGGCCAACAACCGGACCTCTTCGTTTGTGCGAATCGACGATCCCCGGATCGAGATCCACCCGATCGGAGTCGTTGTAGATCCAGCCTCTCCGATCGGCTGGGGGGAGAGCGCCCTGATTCGAGCCGCCTTCGAGAACTCCGGAGGCCTCGCGGCCGGCGCCCTGTACGTCCAGTTCGATATCCTCCCCGTCTTCTGCGCAGAGGAGGACGGTACCGCCAGTCAGCTGATCCTTGAAGACGGCGTCTGTGCAACCGGTCGCTGGACGGCCGGTGCCCTCGGAAGCGGCCCGGCGGCTCTGGCGCAGGCCGAGGCCGATGCGATCACTCGGATGCTGGAGCAACAAGATGCGTTGTGCGATGCACTCTGGACGCGGATTTCTTCCGTCGTCGTGGCGGGCCTGGCGCGAAACGCGATCGACGACGCGTCTGCGATCCTGGTGACGCCAACCCTCGCCGACGATCTGGCGGCGGCGCCGATCGGCGGAATCGACTCGCTCGACTTCGACGGCTGCGAGCTGATCTGTCTGTTGCGCGTGAGCGTGACCCCATCGCAGGAGATTGACGAACTCGACCCGTGGAACAACACGATGTACTCCGCGATCCGCATTCGGCCATCTGGGCTGCACCGACCGGATCTGGTTCCGATAGCGATCGCGTTCGACGAAGACCTTCCTCTGAACTGGAACGACAGCATGGTGGCAACGGCGACCGTGACGAATCGTGGCGGCGCACTCGCCAAGGACGTCGAAGTGTACTTCGACTACAGGCGTGCCGGTGACGTTGAGTGGATCCCGGTGCAGCTTCGAACGTCGCTCGTGGGCCCGGTGGAGGAGCCTGAGACGATCGACCTCCTGGGCATCGAAGAGGGGACGAACACAGACAGTTCCAACACGCGCGACGTTCACGTGACGATCGACCCACGTTCCGCGGACACGCTTCTGACTCCGGGAACGTACGAGCTGCGCGTATACGTCGACAAGATGCTTGGAATCCGGGAGCGCAACGAGGACAACAACCAGTTGATCTCTGCGTTCTCGGTCCGGGGCTCCGAGCTCCGCCCGGTGAGCCTTGAGATGCCGACCGATACGATCCACCAAGGAGACAGCCTGACCGTCTCGGCTTTGGTCGAGAACACAGGGGATCGGCCGGTGAGTTCATTCAACGTCAGCTACTACATCGATGACGTGCGCTTCGACACGTTCTACTACGCGAGTGTGTCGGGCCAAGGGCTCGACGAGGATGAGCGTGCGCGGACGCACGGAGTTCTAGACACGGCAGACCTGCCTGCCGGCGAGTATCTGCTACGCGTGGTCGTGGATCCCGACAATGAGATCCCCGAGTTCGACGAAGGGGACAACGTCATCAGCACCGTCCTGGTGGTCGGGCCACCGGAGGAGCGGTTGGCGGAACTCCATCCTACGCAACTCGAGATATCGCCTTCGTCTCCCGTTCCACTGGGCGTGCCGATCTCGGTCACGGCAACCGTGGCCAACACGGGCTCGATTCATGCCGGAGTGTTTGACGTACTGATCACTCTCTGGTGCGATGAGTGCGTCGCCGGCTATCGGGTGGCCGAACAACGAATCTCTGTCGACGGCCTGGATCGAGCCGCCGGCACTGGCACTCCGATCGTCCAGTTCGATACCCTCGGTTTGGCGCAGGGCAGCTACCGAGTGGTAATCAGCGTCGACCCATCCCCGTCCGTCGGAACGGGGATTCTCGGTGCGGTGGAGGAGCTCGATGAGACCAACAATGCGCTGAGCGTCGGCGTACGTGTCGGCCCACCCGCACCTGACTCGGACGGCATGCAGCCGACGGGCCCGGGAATCAATCTAAGCTGCTCGCTCGCGGCCTCGCAGTTCGCCGTGGGCGAGGCGGGCATCCCGGTAGTCGTCGACGGGGCCGTGGTGAACTCGGGCCAGGATGGCGCAGGTCCGTTCCAGCTCCTGTTCGTGATTGCCGACCTCCAAGGCCGACCGATTGAGTCCGACGCGTCGTCGGTCTTCGGCCTCGGTCCGGGGCGGACACTGCCCTTCTCGCGAAACCTCAGTACGTCGGGCCTGGCGGCGGGTGTCTACACCCTGGTGATCGAAGTGGACTCGGAGAATGCTGTCACCGAGACCGACGAGTCCGACAATCTCTGCATCTCCGCACTACAGGTCGGGTCGGCCCCGGGCTCCGTTGGCAACGTAGATCTCGTCCCCGTGGCCGTCCGATTCGATTCGCCCGGAGCGGCGATCGGAGAGGACAATGCCGTCGAGCCGGACCAGCGGTTGTACGTCTACGTCACGGTTCGAAACAACGGAACCATCCCATCCGGATCGTTCAACGTCGCGTTCGGGACGCTTCTTGGTGTGGAGACCGAATCATGGACCAGTATCGGTCCGCTCGATCAGGTTGAGGTTTCGCATCCGGTCCCGACAGACACACCCGGCACATATGACCTGTCCATCCATGTCGATCCGGATGGCCTGATCCCCGAAGTCGATGACGACAACAACGACGTTCCGAACGCCCACATCGCGGTGCTTCCTGCATACACGGTGCTTGCTCGGGTGATCCCCGAGCCGCGGCTGATCGTTCCTCCGTCGACGTCCGCAGGAGCCGCTCAATGGCTGCAAGTCGATTCGAGCGGCCGCATCTACGTCGCGTTCGCAAGCGGCCGACTCCTGAGCATCGACTCCGCCAACGCGAACTCGGGAGAGAGCGTCACGGAGATCGTGTCCCTCGATGCTCAGGTCGAGGATGTGGCATGGACGCTCGGCGCGACGCCGTACGCATACGTTGCGACGTCTGACGGAACCGGCGGCGCCGTTCATTGCGTCAGCTTGGATGCGCGCACGGTGGTCGCCGAGGCATCATTTGGTGCCCAGGTGGAAGCGCTGGCGCGAGGTGGCAGCGGGCAGCTGTTCGCTGCGATCGGCGGGGGGTTCCATCAGCTCTCGCTTGCTGGCTCCGAGCTTCTCGTGTCGCGGTTTGTAGAGGTTGCCGGTGACGTCTTGGACATCCTCTATGACGCCGAACGGTCGACGATCTACGTCCTGTCGACGGCGGGCGTCTTCGCATTCAATGACAATCTGCAGCGGATCTGCGCACTGGACGCGGCTGATCTGGTCGGAACACCGGCCGTTCTTGCGCTGGCCGGCTCCGGAGTCTACATCGGCACGAACGCCGGAACCGGAGGGATCGTCTACGCGGCCAGCCACTGCACAGTCACTACTGGTTCGGGCGGGCACATCCTTATCGGCTGGCGTTACCCGCGAATGGGAACGCTTCCCGGCAGCGTCGCGTCGATCGTGATCGACCCGCGCGACATCGATCCGATTTACGTTGCGACCGAGGCCGGTAAGCTGTACTCACTCGGATTCGACGGGAACCCCCTTTGGGAGTTCTCAACGGGGCAACCGATCAACTCGACGCCGTTCGCCGACAAGCGAACCGGCCGCATCTTCTTCGGAGACGACGGAGGCATTCCCCATGTCTTGGCGCTGGACGGGTCCCCAGCATTTGAGATCGACCTCGCCGACTACAGCGGAGACAAGATTCAGTCGACTGTGGTGATTGTGGAAACCCGGGAGAGGACCGACCTCGGTACGAGATTCGTGAGGAACTACATCTACGGTACCATCGACGGTGCCGTCTACTGGATCGCCTCGCAGCAGTAGGAGGGCGTACATGAGTTTACGGGAGGAGGCAAGGAGGCCGATGAAACGGAGGAAGGTACTGCCAGCGATCGCTATTGTGCTTGCGGGCCTGTGGATGATCTCGGTGGGGCTGGGAGCGGAAGATCTTGCGGAGCTGTACGTCACGAAGATCGTGCTCGATCCTCCCTCCACAATCAGCCGCGGCGAGGAAGTCGAAGTCTACGCCCGCATCATGAACACGGGGGCTCGAAGCGCTGACGGCTTCAGTATCAGCTTCTTCTACCGCCTTCAGGGCAGCCCGCAGAGCTGGACGCTGCACGAGACGGAACAGAGCGTCAGCCTCCCGCCGAGCCACCAGGACTTCTACGAGGTTGCTTTCCATCTCGACACGGCGGCTCTCGAACTGGGCACGTATGAGTTGCGAATCGTCGCCGACTCGGCGAATCACATCTCCGAGGCGGACGAGCTGAACAACGAGTTGCTCACGACGATGACGCTCGTCGACTCCAGCCTCGGCCTGCCCGACCTGCAGCCCGTCAGTCTGACGTACGCGCGCAGGAATCCGGGGTCGACCGACGACATGGAGCCATGGAACGTCATGACTCAGATACGGAACCTCGGCGAGGTCCAGGCGGGCCAGTTCGTCGTGGCCTTTCTTGTCGATGGCGTCGAGTTTGCGCGGCAGATCCGATTCATCCTCCCGGCCGGCGGCGTGACCGACATCTCAGCGGAGCTCGATCCGCAGGATCCGGATCTTCCGCTTGGTGCGGGAACGCACGAGATCGCCGTCTTGATCGACCCGGACGAGGAGATCGTCGAACAGAATGAGGGCAACAACAACGTCACGGGGGCACTGACGCTGCAGTCGCTCGAGCTTGTTCCTCTGAGCCTCTCATTCGAGAAAGCGCTTCTGCGACTCGACGAGGAGATGACAATTACCGCCGAGATCCGCAACGACGGGGAAGGGGTGGCAAAGGCAATCGAGATCGATTTCTACGCCGGACACATCCGATTCGGCAGCGACACGATCGATATCCTGGGGCGCGGGATGACCGCTATCGCCGAGGCGACGCTCGATCCCGAGAAAGCCGGCCTGATTGATGCTCCCGCCGACTATCGGATTCAGGTGCTTGTCGACCCGAACGACCAGCTGCACGAGTCCGACGAAGCGAACAACGCGATGAGCCGGATGCTCACCATCCACGCGGCGGAGATCAAGAAGCCGGAGATCCATCCGGAGAGCATTGAGCTGACTCCGCCGTCACCGGTGGAACAAGGACGCGCCGATATCGTGACCGTCACGTCGGTGATCAAGAACACCGGGCGAGCGGCCGTCGAGGCGTTCGCCGTTGCGTTTTCCTACCGGGTCAAGGGCGGGATGCGCTGGGAGCCGCTGCTGTGCAGCGACAACGCAGGTTGTTCCGGCATCTCTCTCGCTGCAGGCGCTCAGACGAGGCTGGTCGGTCAGCTGCCCGTGACGCTTCTCGGGCCGGGGATCTACGAAATCCGCGTGCTCGTGGATGCGGCCGGCGCAACCGATGAAGCCGACGAGACGAACAACGAGCTGGTCACGACGTTGACGCTTCTCGCCTCCCGCTCACCGGATCTTACGTTCTGTCCCGTCGGCGTGATCGTCGAGCCACTCTCCAACGTTCAGCAAGGCCAGACGGTCCGCATCACCGCGTGCATCACCAATCTCGGTGAGCAAGCGGCCGGGCCGTTCACGGTTCGCTTCTCGTACTGCTCCGCCGCGCCGCTCGGACAAACGGTCGAGTGCAGCGATGAGTACGAAGAGGCCAGCTTCAGCCCCGGTCCGAGGTACCAGGTCGCCGGCCTGGCGATCGCGGAGTCGATCGAAGTCCCGGTGATGCTCGAGACGAGAGACCTACGCCCCGGGAGCTATAGCCTCCGCGTATCGATCGATCCTGCCGCCGAGGTGCAGGAACGCAACGAGCTGAACAACACGCTCGCCGGCATTCCGCTGCAGATCCTTGGCCCCGACCTGGCGGTGATTCAGCTGGCAACATCGCCGGAGGATGTCGTCGATCAGGCCGTGGTCGAGGAACTCGACATCACCGCGACGATCCTGAACACGGGCGTCGTGCCGATCGGCGAGTTCACGACGCGGATCCGCCTGATGCGGCTGGACGAACAGGGGTTGACCCCGGTGCAGGTCGTCCTGTGCGGCCAGACGACGCCGATCGAGTGCGAGCCTGCGCAGTACTCGTGTGAGCGGGTCCTCCCCGGACTCGGAGTCCTCGTGCCCGTACAGGTCCGATGGACGCTGGATCTGGAGGAATCAGACCTTCCACCCGGCCAATACGTGCTCCAGGTGGCGGTGGATTGCGAGGGTGACGTCAATGGGGACGGTGTCTGTGACGGGAGAATCGAGGAGCACGATGAGACGAACAACGTGCTCGAGATCCCTCTCACGGTCCTCGCAAGACCTGCGGACCTTGTGATCGCGGGCCCGATCGAGTTCCCACACGGAACCCCTGTGGAGTACGGCACGTTGGTGCCGATCCGCGCAACGGTCGCCAACATCGGCAGTACGTTGGCCGGCGGCGACTGCGGGTCGAGCCCGATGTGCGGAATCGGTGTCGAGTTCCTCGTGTATGAGACAAGCGGAGACTCCTCCACCGGCGAGCGGCTCTTGCTGCTCGAACCGGACGAAGCCATCACATCGCTGGCCCCGGGTGAGGCCGTGGACGTCACGGTGTATCTCGACACGAACCAACTCGACGCGCAGATCACCGGGTATCGGATCTGCGTGCGCGTCGATCCCAGCGGGAGCATCGCCGAGCTTGACGAGTCGAACAACGAACTCTGCACGCCGCCGCAGCTGGAGATCTACCCGCCGCCGCCGGACCTTCGGCTCGCAACGCCTCCGCTTGGGGAGCCCGTTGTGCGGTTCGCCCCCGCGACGCCGATCGAGTATGCGGATCAGCCGGTCACCGCCCAGTTCGCGATCGTGAACGATAGTCGATCACGAGCGCAAGGGTTCAATGTCGGATTCAGGATCCGGGAAGCAAATGCTACTGACGCTGCTTGGATCACGCTGGACCAGAAGCTCGCTGTTCCCGGGTTGGGGCCCGGAGAGGAGGTGGAGCTGAGCGTGCCGGTCCTGTTGCCGCATGAGGACGGTGAGGTGCCGGAGAGTGAGCACGGCTTCATCCCGCCAGGCGCATACGAGTTCTGCGTTGTGCTCGATATCGACGCGTTCGTCGATGAGACCGACGAAGGGAACAACGTGCATTGCACGGCTGTGGGTCTTGTGATCGGCGGGGACGGCCCGGTGGGCGGTCCCCATCCGCCGTGTCCGGACTGTCCTGACTTGAGGATTCGGTCGACCTCCGCCACCATGGTTGCCGGGGAGCCTGGGATGGCGAGGATCTGCGCCACCATCGAAAACGCGGGAGCGATCGACATCGTCGACGCCTTCACCGTGCGCGCCTATTACGTGCCGGCCTACGGCGCCGAGCCAGTGTTGGTCGTCGACACTCGGCATCGTACGGTGTTCGATGGGCTTGCTGCAGGCGACACGGAGTCATACCGACAGGATTTCGACATCGCTGGACTTGGACCCGGCTTCTACGATGTCTTCGTCGTTGTCGATCACGAAGACGACATCACGGAGTGGTACGAGGACAACAACACGAAAGACGAATCGCTCTGGATCCACTAGATCCACGAGCGCTTGAAGACGAAGCGGGGGCGACGTGTAGGCGTCGCCCCCGCCTGCATTCCCTGGCGCGCCTCATGTCTTGCCGAACCGAACTCCGCTCTGTAGACTGCATGTATCGTCCGAAGAACACGTTCTTGTTACGCAGAGGGGGCACAGATGATCTACTCGAAGATGGCCGAACACGCAATCGCCGCGATGGCCGAATTGGCCAATCGCCCGACTGGTGAGCGCATTGCGACCGCCAGGATCGCGGACGCTGCGTCGATCTCACGCCCGATCCTGACCAAGGTGGTCGCCGAGCTGCAGCACGCAGGCTTCGTGAGGACGCGGGAAGGACGCTACGGTGGCGTTCGCCTCGCCGAGCCGGCCGGGACCACGTCCATTCGCGAGGTGGCGAACTCGTTCGATACCGACGTGAGTCTTCCCGACTGCCCGTTTCATCCGGACGGCTGCGATTGCCACAGAACCAATCGGTGCAAGGCGCACAAGTTGTGGACCGAGGCGAGAGTGGCGTTCGACCGCTTCCTCGACGAAGTGACGATCGCCGACGTCGCCGACGCCGTTCAGCACGAGCACCAGAGCTAGCGGCCTCGAACACGGGACCGAGCCGCTGCGAACGCCCCGAGTTGCCGTATCGTTCGGCGAACCGTTCGCCACGCTGGGGCCGAGAGAAGAACACGGGCGGCGCGGAGGGAGTGGCCAACGCAACTCCGAAACGCCAGGCCGCCAGCCGCGCCAGCGGAGATCGATCAGGTCACCCGCAGGGAGACGCTGCATCTGACAGGTGCTCATGCGTGACAGATGTCACGCTCGTCCCTCTTGGCCTGGCAGCTACCAGCAGCCTATACTAATACCTAGCTTGAGTCGGGCGTCCTGTGACGGCTCGACCTAGACTGTCCAGTCTCGGAATGGTGTTGACACTTCAGTCCTCCTCATGGCGTTG
>CAZSNG010000010.1:0-56283 GCA_964608345.1 uncultured Thermotogae bacterium | reverse complement strand
CGCATCGTTCGACCCACTCCTTCCGCTCCGACCGATCCTCCTACCGTCGTGCAGCTCCAGTCTAGCACAGGCCACGGCGGTGACGTCCAATGCGGGGAGCTACGAGTGCGCGGAGCTGGGAGGACGTCGCCTCGCGACCCGTTCATCAGGTAGGATCTGCCGGAGGTGATCGGTGTCGTGAGAGGAGCTTGTGCGATCCTTGTCGTCGTCGCTCTGGCCGGTGTGGGGGGCCTCGCATCTGCGCTCAGTGGGGAGCAGGCCGCGGTGCTGTTCGAGGAGCGAATCCTCCCGGAGCTGGAGATCGATTCGGACTACGTCGCGTTCCTACATCCGGAACTGCTCGAGGCGGGCGACGATCTAGCACCGTACGCTCCGACCCCGATCCCCGACGCGGTCGCCCGCCTGCCGTACTTGATCCCGTACGAGCTGACGGGGTCGACGTGGCTTGTGTGGGTTGACCTGAACCCGTACGCGCGGTACGCGCACGACACGCTGTTCGTGCTGATCGACGCGACGAACGGGTCGTACGCCGTCCATCCGGAGGCCTGGTGGCCGGTCCTGAATGGCGTGTCGCTGTGGGTTGACGAGGCGGACTACCGGGACGAGAGGAACTGGATCGCCTCGTCGGTGTCGGCAGAACTGCCGAGCGACCGGTCGGGCGTGGCCTGTGAGCCCGAGCTCCCGAGATCCGATTTCTTCGATTGGGCACTCGTCATCAACGGATGGTCGACCGGTCAGCCGGGCGAGGCGGGCTTCGCTGCGGACACACGCGGGGTTTGCGCCGCGTTGAGCGGTCTCGGGATGCGCGTGTCCGTCCTCGAGCCGGGCGACGCTTCCCCCGAGGCGCTCGAGGCGCATGTGATCCGCCTGTTCACCGAGATCCCGCTGTACCACTGCTGCGACCGGCTGTATTTCTACATCGCCTGCCACGCGACTCCCGGCGCACTGTGGATCGGTGGGCAGCGACTATCGAGCCTCGAACTCGCCCGGATGCTCACCACCCCCGGCGACACGTACGTCCCAAGCCGCGTCTACGTCCTCCTCGAGGCGGGCTACGGGGGGAGCTTCCTGCCGGATCTCAGCCCCCACAGCAACATCAACCGCGTCTGGACTGCGTCGGCGGCTGCCGAGCCGGCGTACGCCGATCTCGACCCGCTGCTCGACCCGAATCCGGAGGACGCCGGCGGCGAATGGACGAGCAGCTTCCTCGGTGCGATGGATCGGCTGCTCTCCGACGATCCGATTGCAGTCCGGGCGACCGAGTTCGGCCGCGAGTACGTGCCGCTGAATCTGGCCCTGCGGAATGCGTCGCCACTGAACGCGGCGGCCGTGGCGGGCTTGAGCCATCCGGCCGACTACCTGTTCACCGACGCGACGCCCGACTATCTGCTCACGGCGATCGACTACCTCGCTCGGTACGATCGCGCCCATCACGCGGTCGGCGGGAATCTCGACGAGATGATCGCCCTCTACGAGGATTCCCCGTGCCTGGAGTTCCTGTGGTTCCTACATCGCGCCGCACGGCACGACACACTCCCCGCGCCGACGCCCGCGTTTAGCTATCGGGTCTTGAAAGGATATGCGAGGGACGTCGCGCACAGCGACTGGTGGGAGTACTGCGACCTGTTCTGGGAGGTCTTCACCACGCTGGACGAGCCGGAGTAGCCAAAGGCCGCTTCGGCCTCTCGGAGGGTGCGTGATCTGCTGTATGCGGTCTCTCCCCCGAGTAGAGTCCCGATTGACCATTTTGGAGAGGAGAGAAATGGAGATTGCCCAACTCGGACCCGAACACGAAGCCGCGCTGTGGGACTTCCTCGGCGACTTCGCCTCCGCCGGCGAAGCGACGATCCCGGCGTACTTCGCCGATCCGGAGTGGTCGCACGCCGTGATCGTCGAGACGTTCGCTAGGCAGTCGCGCGGGGAGGGGCTCGATGACGGCTGGGTTCCCGGGACGACGCTGTTTCTCGTCGACGAGGGGCGGATCTTCGGCGTCGCCAACCTGAGGCATCGTCTGACCGACCACTTGATACGATTCGGCGGGCACGTCGGCTATTCCGTCCGTCCTTCCGAGCGGTGCAAAGGGCACGCCACCCGGATGCTCGAGCTGGTCAAGGGGTACGCGAAAGCGAATCTCGACATCGATCGGCTGCTCGTGACGTGCGGTTCCGAGAACGTCGCGTCGACCCGCGTCATCGAGAAGTGTGGTGGCGTCTTCGAGGACGAGTCGTTCTACGAGCCGGCCGGGAAGCGGGTCCGGCGGTACTGGATCGCGCTCTGAGATCTCGTGAGGAGTGTCTTACTCGAAGGGCCACGCACGTTCCTGCAGGGAGAAGAGCAAGGGCGCCCCGTCTCGTCGGCTGAGTTCCCCCTCAAGCCTTAGGCACCACCCGGTGGTCGCACGTTGTGTTGCAGGTCCCTACCCGAGCCGGGGCGCCGATGGAAACCGCCACAGTCTAGCGCGATGTTAACGGTTTGTCAAGTCTTAGGTGATGGAGGTCTGTGTATCCTCGTCTTTATGTCTCGTAGTGTGTGGATGGAAGGCAAGGAAGGTCAACAACTAGCCATTGTATACTGACAGTCAGATCATGCCCCGAAAATACTATCGCATCGTATCAGCAGAGGACGCCGTGCGCAGGGCACGGATCGTCGCCGGATTCACCTCGGCGGAACTCGCCGAGGCGATCGGTATCTCCCGTCCGATGCTGTCGTCGATCGAGAACGGGGCGGGCACGAGCGTGAAGACGGCGCACAGGATTGCCGGCGCGGTCGGTCGCTCGTTCGAAGATCTGTTCGTGGTCCTGGATGCGCGGTAGGCACTTGATCATGCGGCGAAGCGAACGCGGGACGCGTGCCGGATCCGTCTCGGATCCGAGCCGCGCCCCGCGGTGCTCCCCGATGCTTGAATGGGTCTGTCTTAGTCGTCGTTCTCGGACGGCGCCTCGGTCCCGTGCCCGAGCAGGTCGGCGATGTTCGCCTTCGGATCGATGACCGGCTCGATCAGCGTCGTGGCACAAGTGATCAGCGTCGTGATCCCCGGCCCGTGGCCGGCGAGCAGGCAGTCGGAGTGGACGACGATCCCGATCGTCACCGCGCCCTTCCGATAGGTGCGGCCGTAGCGGTTGTCGTGATCGAGCAGGGCGACGAAGTCGCCGAACCGCATCTTGTCCAACTTGTACTCGGCGACCGTCTCCGGATCGCTCGTCATGATGTCGTAGTCGCCGGTTCCCGGCTGGGTCGCTCCGACGCCCGATCCCATGCACGCGGCGGGGGCGATCGTCGTCACAGGAACGCGCAGCTTCCCGCCCGACTCCTCGACGGACATCTTCAGGAGCAAGCCGGGGTCGAGGTTGAACAGCGAGACGTCGGGGTAGTCAGTGAGCTTCAGCCCGAGACCGCGACCGCGGATGACGATCTTGTCGTCGTAGGTGAGCTTCTCCTTGACCGAGCGGGGGAACTCGACGACGACGTGCTCCGATCCGCCGTGGTGCCCGATGACATAGCCGGTGGAGTTCTTCGCGCTTCCCGAGACGATCTTCGCTTCGTTCCCGGCGCAGGCATACAGCTGCAGCGAGTTGTTCGGATGCTCGAACGGCTTCTTCGTGTTCGCCGTGCAGCTGACACTCGGCTCGACGTGATCGCCGGCCCACCCGAACGCGGGATCGCCCACCGCGACGTTCGTCGTGATTCCTCCGATCGAAGGAAGGACAAACGGGGCGCCTTGATGGTCGACCGCCCATCGAGCTCGGGTTCTCGGCGGCCCCGGCTGACATTGGAGCAGGAATTCGACGACGCGATCTTCGTTGGTCTTGAGCATGGTTCCTCCCCGTGTGTTCTCGGGGCGCCGAACCTCTCGAGCCCCGTCGGCGGATTGTACCGGCTGGCGGTCCTCAGCGTTACCCTTTGTTGCACGCTTGCCGCTTCCTCCGCGGCGCGCTACGCTTTGCGGTGAGAGCGATCGAGGAGGTGGCCATGGTGAACAGCCTCTACGAGAGGATCTACGACGTGGTGAGTGGCATTCCCGATGGGCGCGTAGCGACGTACGGTCAGGTTGCGCACCTCGCCGGGATCCCGAAGGGGGCGCGTCAGGTCGGCTACGCCATGGCCGCGCTCGGCAGGGGCGCGCCGAGGCCGGATGTCCCGTGGCATCGCGTCGTGAACGCCAAGGGGGAGTCGAGCGTCGGCGGCGAGCAGATCGTGCGGCTCGAGAGCGAGGGCGTCGAGTTCGACGAGCAGGGCCGGATCGATCTGAAGCGGTTCGGCTGGTCGGACTACGAGCAGGAGACGCTGTTCGGATGAGATCCCGAGCCGTGCTGTTGACGCTTGCCGGGCTCCTTGGCCTGGCTGGGTGCTTCGGACCGGTGACGCGGCCGGTCGCCGACTTCGTCTGGTGCGAGGATGGCTCCTCGGGTGCGCTGGACGTTTGGTTCACGTCGACTTCGACGACGGTGCCGAATCACTGGATCGAGTCCCTGCGTTGGGAGTTCGACGACGAAACGCCGCCGCTCGAGGCGGCGTGGGATGTCCGCCACCGGTTTGAGGAGGAGAGGGTCCATCGCATTACGCTGACGGTCCGGGATGACCGCGGCGTGTCGGGTACGGTCACGAAAGAGGTGCCTGTCTCGATGGCGGTGGTCGTTCAGCCGGGGTGGCTGCTGACGCTCGGCTGGCCGGCGCGGGTCACCGGCATCGTCCAGAGCCGGCACGACGAGCGGCTCGATTCGGTCGTCGTCAAGGCGAAGTTCTACGACGTCGACGGCGTGCGTTTGTCCGACGGAACGGTCGAGATCTCCGATCTCGATCCTGGGGAGAAGGCCGAGTTCACGGTCGACGCGACGGAGTACACGACGCGGATCTTCCACGCAACGGTCGAGATCGACTCGTTCTCGACAGCCTGCCCGCACGGCCGTCCGGTCTTCTCGGACATCGACCGCTGACGCGGCCGCGCTAGGTTGCCGCGAACGCCGCCTCTACGCGCTCGCGCAACACGTCCTTGACCGTCTCAGGTGCGAACGCCGCTTCGACGCTGGCGAGGACGATCCGTTTGACGTCGCTTCGCTCGAGGGAGAACGCCTTGACGACGGCGGCGTACTCGTGCGTGAGATCGACGCGCGACATCAGGCGGTTGTCGGTGCTGAGCGTGATCGGTATCCCACGGTCGAAGTACCGCTTGAGCGGGTGATCGGCGTAGTCGTTCATGAAGCTGCAAACCTGGAGGTTGCTCGTCGGGCATACCTCGAGAGGGATCCCCAGCTTCGCGACGCGCTCCTCCACGGCGGGCAACTTGAACAGCGTGACGCCGTGACCGATCCGGGCGGCGCCGAGGTCGAGCGCTTCCTTGATGTGCTCCGGACAGCAGCCTTCGCCTGCGTGAAGCGTGACCGGAACCCCGGCGTCGTGCGCGAGTTCCACCGCCGCGCGGTGCGAGGTGGGCGGGAAACCGCGTTCGGGGCCGGCCAGATCGAAGCCGACGACGCCCTTGCCTCGGAACTGGGCGGCCAGCTGCGCCACCTCCATCGATCGTTCGGTCGATTCGTTCCGGAGCGCGGTGAGGAGGAGACCGGCCTCGATCCCGTGGGCCTCCTTCGCTCGCCGACATCCGGAGACGGTTGCCTGCACGACGTCACGGGGCGATAGGCCGCACTCGGTGTGGAGGAGCGGGCCGAACCGGATCTCGATGTAGGCGATGTTCTCCTCGGCGGCGTCCTCGCACAGCTCGTAGGCGGCGCGCTCGAGCGACTCGGCCGACTGAAGCACGGCGATGGTGTACTGGAAGGCGGCGAGGTACTCCTCCAGCGAGCCCGTCGATCCCGGGATCACGGCCTCGCGAAGGTCGACCGAGCGGGGGAACCGTCGATCGGTCGGGAGGTGCTTGGCGAGTTCGAGGAACGTCTTGAGCCGCAGCGAGCCGTCGAGGTGAACGTGCAGTTCCACTTTCGGGATTCGCCGCAGCCAGCGCGTCGTCATGCGACTACTCTACGCGCTCTTGGCGGATCGATCAAAGCGGGCGTGTAGACGGCTTGCCGCGGCTCCGGCCGCCCGGCCGGTCCTACGGTGCTTCGCACGAGAAGGCTCCGTTTCGCTCGACGATGCGAACGAGCCCGGGGAACGGGAAGTGCGGGACGTACGTGATCGTCCGGGGCCGCGCGGCGCGGCGCAGCAGCGCAAGTCGAGATCGGATGCCGAGGTCCGGATCGGTATCGAACGCGTTGCCGCGGGACGAGGCTTCGACGAGGATCGGGGCGATGAACGCGTCCCCTACGTGAAGGAGGCGATCCTCCCCCGATGTCAGCTCGTAGGCGACGTGAGATGGGCGATGGCCGGGCGCGGCGATCGCGTGGATCCCCGGCTCGATCTCGGTGTCCCCATCCAAGAGCAGGGCGCGCTCATCGATCCGCTCGGCCAGGGCGCGGGCGATCGTTCGTTGCTCCTCCTCGTAGAACGGATCCGGGTCACCTCGCGTGCCGTCGCTGATCCACGCCTCCCACAGTCCGCGGGCGAGCACGTAGCGGGCGTCGGCGTAGACGAGGTCGCGCCGGTCGTCGAGCAATCCGGCGATGTGATCGGTGTCGCCGTGCGTGATCAGAACCAGGTCGATGTCTCCCTCGATGACGTCGACGTCGTGGAGCGCCGAGCGAACGGTCGCGGCGCTCAGGCCGCCGTCGATCAGCACGGTGTGCCGGTCCGTTCGGACGAGCAGGCAGCTGTGTGTTCCTTGGATCGACGTCGTGCGTTCGGAGATCGGTCTCTTCGTCTCGTCGCCATCGGGAGGCGTCAGAAGGTCGATGAGTCCGATGGTCGGGGAGTGCTCGGCCGCCCGAAGCGCCACGCAGGCGATGTCGCCGACGTCGAGTGAGTGGTGAGATCGCATCGTGAGGACGTCCTTTCCTATCCGGGTTCCGACGGTACAGGGAGACCCTAGTCGGCCATCTTCCGTCGGGCTGCGTCGACCTTGTGCGTCAGGCGATCGGTTGCGCCGACGCGGTCGTCGATCCTGATCGAGAGCGAGACACGGCTCGAATCCTCGAGGAGCACGTCGCGGCAGGCCTTGATCACGGCCATCACCTCGTCCCAATCGCCCTCCAGGTTGGTCCCCATCGCGTGGTGCTCGTGGGCGACGCCACTCGACTCGATCACCTCGAACGCCCGAGCGACGTGGGCGCTCAGGCTCTCCCCCACGCCGATCGGCACGATCGAGAACTCGGCGATCATGCTGCCTCCTCTCCTCCGGGCTTCCCCGGAGCGGTGCTCGCTTCGATCGGCTCGATCAGGAAGACGACCGGGCGAAGGCCGTCCGGACAACAGGCTTGCCACTTGTTTGGGATGGTGATCGAATCCAGATCTGCATCGAACCAGCAGAGCATAAGACCCGTATTGATTGCCTGCCATGCCATATCACAGAAGCCGGCGGGTTTGGAGGGCCAATCCTCGAAGAGGAACTGCTGGCCGTCCTCGAATCCGGGACACCGCTCGATCGTCGTGCCGGCCGGTACCAACCGATCGATCAGGTCGCGATCGAGGCCGCGCTTCACCACTGTGATCTTCACCGGTCTTGTCATCGCGAGAACCTCCTTCCGCGCATCACGCGCCGCCGATCGGCCCGCTCAGAGGTGCATGCCGTCGGCGGAGGAGGACGGCTCGGCCCCTGCTATCTCGGATACGCGAGCACGTAGCTCGCCTGGTCGCCCGTCCCGACGATGGTGATCGTTCGCGACACCGGATCCAACGTGATTTCCGCCCACGATGGGGGGGAGCCCTGATCGACCAACGCCTCGAACCGTACGTAGTGGATGCCGGCGATCTGCCGGTGCTCGTTCTCGTGATCGTGGCCCTGGAGCACGGCGATGACGTCTCCGTCGGCCTCGAGGAGTGCCTGGATCTCCGTCTGATTGGCGACGAGGGCGCGACCCCACTCCTCGATGTACTCGTCGAGCATCTGGTGGACGAGCACGATCGTCGGAGCGTCCGAGACGGCGAGGTCGTCGCGGAGCCAGACGAACTCGGCATCCGGGACGAATCCGCCGACGCCTGTGTACGTGTGGGCCAGATCCGAGCCGTCGTCGGCGAACTGCACATCGAGAACGACGAAGTGATACCCGCCGACATCGAAGCTGTAGAACGTCGAGTCGATCCCCAGGATCGAGCGGTACTGCTCCTTGTCGAGGTTGTAGACGTCGTGGTTCCCGATGACGTGGTACCGCGGTCCGTCGAATGCGGCGTACAGCCCGTCGGCCCACTCGAGAACGTCGGGGATCCGCGCCGGGTCGCCCGGATCGGCACCGAAGACGACCCATCCGTTGATGAAGTCGCCGAGTTCGACGACGAAATCCGCCTTCCATCCGTTCATCGCGTCGGTGAACGACGCCAACCGTTCCGCAGTGTTCGTCATCCACTTCCCGTCGCCAGGAGAGTCGGTGTCGTGGGCGTGGGTGTCGGCGATCACGCCGAACCGTACGACGCGCGGGTCGGCGTCCGCCGTCAACGGGACGCCAACGGCCAACATGAGGAGCACGGCGACGACAACCGGTCGGCGCATGGTCATGAAGCCGGGCCTTCGGCGGACGGGACGATTAGTAGGAGACGTCGTAGCTCTCCTGGATCCCGAATCCCTCGATCGCGATCGTTCGCCCGTCCGAATCCAGCGTCACGAATGCGTACGTCAACGGGGTCGGTTCATCGTGGTCGACCATCGCGGCGATGGTGAAGTAGTGGATTCCGTCGATCTCCGTATAGTCGGCGTCGTGGTCATGCCCGGAGAAGACCGCGATGACGTCACCGTCGGCGACGAGGACGTCGCGAACGGCCACGTGGTTCGCTACGGGCGGGCCGCCGGCGAGGAGTTCGAAGTCGGAATCGAGCGGCTGGTGCACGAACACCACCGTTGGGAGGTCGGAGCCGGCGAGATCGGCCTTCAGCCAATCGATCTCGGCCGTGGGGATCAGGCCCTGCACCATCCACGCGATGTGACCGTAGTCGTTCTCGTTCTTGTCGTACTGCGCATCGAGAATCACGACGTGGAAGCCGCCGAGATCGAAGCTGTAGTAGGTAGCCGCTTGCCCCGTCGCGGCGAGGATCTGCGTCTTCGACAGGTCATACACGTCGTGGTTGCCGACGATGTAGTGCGCGGGTCCCTCGAACGCGCCCAGTGTGGAGACGGCCTCGATCAGGATGCCTTCGATCCGCTCCGGCTCGCCCAGATCGGCGCCCATCACGAAACGGCCGTTCACGAAGTCGCCGAGGCTGATGACGGCATCGGCCGGCCACGCCGTGGCCGCGGCGACGAACGCCGAGAGGCGCTCCCCCCAGTTGCCCATGATCTTGTGTTCGTTCGGCGAGTTGGTGTCGTGGGCGTGGACATCGGTGACGATGCCGATCCGCACGAGATCCGAGTCCGCTCCGAGCGCGCCCAGCACAGTCGCGCCGAGGAGTGAAGCGCCGACAAGCGTCGCAATCAGCCAACGTGATCCGTTCCTCATCTTTCTCCCTCCTGACAGCGAATGAGTCCGCCGAAAGCCTAGCGAGCGAAGCGTCGCCGGGCAAGGGTTGAGTTCCCCGTGGAGGCCCGGTACGCTGCGTCCCAATGAGCGAAGCGATGTCCGTGACCAAGCTGCAGCAGGAGATCCACCGCGTCGCGATCGAGCACGGCTGGTGGGATCGAGATCGATCGATCGGCGAGGTGCTGATGCTGGCGGTGACCGAGCTCGCCGAGGCGATGGAGGCGTACCGGGATGGCAACCCGGACAGCGACAAGATCGAAGGCTTCTCTAAAGTGGAGGAGGAACTCGCCGACACGATCATCAGGATCCTTGATTTCGCTGGCGGGATGGGCTTCGACATCGACGGCGCGTTGCGGGCGAAGATGGCCTACAACGAAACGCGTCCGTACCGACACGGGGGCAAGCTGGCCTGACCGTCTCGGCGAAGCCGAGACGCTCGCTACGACGGATCGGCGCCGGCGCGGCCGATCGCTAGCGTCCGCTACGACGGATCGGCGCCGGCGCGGCCGAGCCGGAACGCCCGAACGTTCGTCTCGATGACCGCATCTCCCTTGGCGGAGAAGAAGGTCCCGATCGCGGCGATCAACGCGTCCTCCGGCAGTCCGAGAAACGGCGAGCCGGCTCCGAGCATCACCATGTTGGCCGCCTGGATCGCGCCGGCCTCCACCGCCAGGGCGCTCGCATCGATCAACCGGGACGTCGGCTGTTTCTCGACCTCGCCGAGGACGACCTTCTCGTCCGGGTAGTCTGGGATGTTCACCAGCGGAGCGGTGCTGGTGACGATCGCGCCGGACGGAGCGAGGTACTCAAGGTAGCGCAGAGCCTCCATCGGCTCGAGCGACAGGATCAGCTCCGCGGTTCCCCGACGGACGAGGTTCGCATGGAGCGGCCGGTCGGCGTAGCGAAGGTGGCTCTGGACGACGCCTCCGCGCTGGGCCATGCCGTGGACCTCAGCCTGTCGCACATGCAGGCCGAGCGCCCTCGCGGCCTCTCCGATCACTGCGGCGAGGGCGAGAAGGCCCTGTCCGCCGACTCCGGCGAGGATGACGTTCCGATTCATCGGCTCCCCTCTCCTTCCGCGGGTTTGCTGCGGGCTCGACGGCGGGCGGTCTGAATGCACTCCCGCTGGGCGATGATCACCGACGGTCCGACGTGGGCGATCTCCTCCTTGAGGACGGCGACGTTGTCGGCGTGGTTCTTCGGGTGCGGTTCGATCCGGCGAACGTGATCGGGATCGACGCCGAGGCCTGAGCAGAGCGACACGAGCCGGTCCTCCGCCGAGGACGGCTGACCGCCGGTCATCGCGATCGTTTGGTTGTCGACGATGACGACGGTGACGTTCGCCCTCTCATTGACGCAGTCGAGAAGGCCGGTCAGCCCGGAATGGGTGAATGTCGAGTCGCCGATCAGTGCGATCGCCGGGTGCAGTCCCGCGGCCGAGGCTCCCTTGGCCATCGTGATCGACGCGCCCATCTCGACGCAGGTGTCGATCGCGTTGTACGGAGGGAGTGCGCCGAGCGTGTAGCAGCCGATGTCGGAGAAGACGACGCCTCCCTCCGGACGGGCGCCAAGCACCTCAGTGAGGGCGTTGCACGTGTCCCCGTGGGGGCATCCAGGGCAGAGGGCAGGCGGCCGGGGCGCGGGGACGCCCGACGGTTCGCCGGTCTGTGGGTGGCCGAGGCCGAGCGCCTGGGCGACGACCTGCGGTGTTAGCTCGCCGACTCTCGGGAGGTGTCCGGAGAGGCGGCCGTGCACGGTCGGCGACGTTCGGACGGGCAGACCGCGGAGCTTCGCTTCGACGTACGGGAACCCCTCCTCGAAGACGAGGACACGATCGCAGCTCTCCATCATCCGCGTTACGAGCTCCTCGGGAATCGGGTACTGGCCAATCTTCAGGATCGGATGCGGGGACGAGTCATCGATGACGTCGAGCACGTAGCCGTGTGCGATTCCGCACGCGAGGATGCCGAGCGAACGATCCGGTCCTTCGACGTACCGGTTGAACGGGCTCGTGGTGCTTTCGCGGACGAAATCCGCCTGTCGCTCGACCAGCCTGGCATAGCTGTGCCTGGCGAGGGCGGGAAGGAGAATGAACCGCTTCGGGTCCTCCGGAAGGGAGAACGGGTTCCGACGGCGTCTCGCGCCGGGTACGATCGTGCCTCGGGAGTGGGACAGCCGGGTGGTCAGACGGATCAGCACCGGGATTCCGTGCCGCTCGGACAGGTCGAACGCGTAGGCGGGGACCTCGTAGGCCTCCTGTTGATCGGCCGGCTCGATGCACGGCATCAACGAGAGATCGAGGTAAACCCTGGAGTCCTGCTCGTTCTGCGACGAGTGCATCGATGGATCGTCCGCCACGTTGATGATCAGTCCGCCGTGAGCGCCGGCGATCGCCGCGTTGACGAACGGATCGGCGGCCACGTTCAGCCCGACGTGTTTCATGCTCGCCATCGCTCGCCGCCCGGCGTAGCTCGCACCGAGCGCCGCCTCGAGCGCGGTCTTCTCGTTCGCGGTCCAGTGTGCGATGACTTCGCCGCTGTCGACGTCGGGGCTTCTGAGGATGTACTCAGTGATCTCCGTCGACGGCGTGCCGGGGTACGCGTACGCCGCCGAAAGGCCGGCATCGAGCGTCCCTTGGGCGAGCGCTTCGTTTCCCAACAGCAGTCGGGTCGGCATCCGAACCTCCTGATGACGGTGAGAAGGTGCTTCGTTGGACATCGAGGACAGGGTAAGGGGAGCACGGCGGGGTCGCAAGGAGCAGAGGCCGAGGCGCCGCTGATCCTGTTGGCGTACGCCTTCGAGCCGTGCGCTCGGTTGCTCTGTCCAGAAGCGCTCGATATACTGCGCACGATTTCTTCTAGATCCACCCAAGGGGGACAGCAACATGGGGCAGGCAAGAAATATCTGCTTGGTTGGGCACTCTGGATGCGGGAAGACCACGCTCGCGGCCGCGTTGATCAAGAAGGCCGGGATCAAGGATCAACTCGCACTCGATGCCTCCCAAGAGGAGAAGGATCGCGGTCAGACGATCGATCTCGGCGTGGCAACCTACACGGCGAAAGACTTGACTGTGACGCTTCTCGACACGCCCGGCGGTGACGAATTCGTCGAGGAGATGTACAAGGGCGTCGCCGTAGCGGATCTGACGTTCCTCGTCGTCGGCGCCGATCGGGGCGTCGAGGTCGTGACCGAGCGTGGCTGGGAGATCACCGGGAACGCCAAGCGGCCGACGGCCGTCCTGGTCAATCAGATGGACAAGGAGAACGCGAAGTTCGACGACGTGCTCGTCTCGCTTCGTGATCACTTCGACGGGAAGTTCGTCCCCCTGCAGCTGCCGATCCGAGAGGGCAGCGATTTCGTCGGAGTCATCGATCTGATTGCCAACAAGGCGATCCGCTTCGCCGACAAGGGGAAGGCCGAGATCCCGGCCGACCTCGCGGAAGCGTCCGAGGCGGCGCGTGCCGCTCTGCTGGAAGAGGTGTCGACCTACGACGACGAACTGATGATGAAGTTCCTCGAGGACGAGGAGATCACGACTGACGAGGCGGCGAAGGCGCTGACCGGCGCCGTGGCCTCCGGCGACGTGATCCCCGTGCTGTGCACGTCGGCGACCGAAGCGAAAGGCCTCGACCAGTTGATGGATGCGTTCGGCTCTCTCGCGGCGACAAGCGGCGACCCGTCCGGCGCCTGCCGCGCCGTGGTGTTCAACCTGGCGAGCGATCCGTACTTGGGGCGTCTGTCGTTCGTTCGCGTGGTCGACGGGACGCTGCAGGAAGGGAAGTCGCTGGTGGAGGTCGGGACGGGACACAAGGTCGACATCCGCGACCTGTACGCCTTCGAGGGGACGACCCAGAAGCGCGTTCCGAGCGCAACGTCCGGGCAGATCGTCGCCATCGGCAAGGCGGAGGATCTGAGGCTCGGCGTGACGATCGGAACGGCCCAAGGCGCAGAGCCGGTGAGCGTGCTCGAGTTCCCGAAGCCGGTCTATTCTCAGACGATCGAGCCGAAGAGCCAGTCGGACGTCGAGAAGATGAGCGAGGCGCTCCGCGAGATCTCGACGACCAAGGCGACGATACAGGTCGACCGCGATCCCGTCACGAAGGAGATGCTGATCCACGGGATGGGTGACATCCATCTGTCCGTCTTCCTCGAACGGCTGAAGAATCGGTACAACGTGTCGCTGGAGACGCACCGCCCGAGCATCCCGTATAAGGAGACGATCCGGAAGAAGGCGACGGCGCGCTATCGGCACAAGAAGCAGTCGGGAGGGCGCGGCCAGTTCGGCGAGTGCGAGCTGCGCGTCGAACCGTTCACCGGCGAGGGCGGATACCAGTTCGTCAACGAGATCAAGGGCGCATCGATCCCCGGGCAGTACATCCCGGGCGTCGAGAAGGGTGTGATCGAGGCGATGGAGGAGGGGAACCTCGCTAAGTTCCCGGTCACGAACGTCTCGGTCGCCGTCTTCGACGGTCGGTACCATGACGTCGATTCGTCGGAAATCGCGTTCAAGATCGCCGCACGGAACGCGTTCCGCGACGCGTTCGATCAAGCGCATCCGGTCCTCCTCGAGCCGGTGATGACCGTTGAGGTCCGAACGCCTGAGGAGTTCACCGGCGACATCATCAGCGACCTGAACGGACGCCGCGGGCGGATCCTCGGCATGGAACCCGCCGGGAAGGTGACGACGATCCGGGCGGAGGCTCCGTTGTCCGAGATGCAGAGCTACGTGCTCGATCTGAAGTCGCGCACGCAGGGACGGGCCACCTTCCAGATGGAGCCTGCGCAGTACCAGCCGGTCCCAGGGAATCTCCAGGACAGAGTCATCGCCCAGGCGAAGCAAGACGAGGAATGAACGTACGCCGTTACATGCAGCCGAGCGCAGTCACGGTTCCCCCCGACGCTCCGGTCTCTCAGGCACGCGATCTGATGGAGGAGCACGGCTTCGGGCTTCTGCTGGTCGTCTCCGCCGAGGGCGCGCTCGAGGGGTTCGTCACCCGTGCCGGGATGAAGGAGATCAAGGATTGGGAGGTGCCGGTCAGTCGGCATTCCCATCCGGCGAGGTTTGCCGTCTCTCCGGACGATACGCTCGAGAAAGCTGCGTTGATCCTTCTCACCAATCGGCTGGTCCTCCTGCCGGTCGTCGAGGACGGGAAACTCACCGGCGTGATCACGCAGGGGGAGCTCCTCAAGGGACTGACGCGCGGGCTCGGCATCGGACTCGAGGCGACTCGTCTCACGGTGAAGGTCCGGGCTGACAGCGAGGACCTCTACGACGTGTTCGCCGTCCTCCGAGAGCATGGGGCGAGGATCGTCTCGGTCACACAATCGGGATCCGAGGACGGGTCGCGTGATGTCGTTCTGCGCGTCCAGGGCGTCGAGGAACGGGAACGGCTGCGGGACGAGCTCGAGGCCGCACTGAAGAAGCTCCGATGAAGAAGCTCACCGTCCCGTCGACGAGGCGGGAGGCGTTCGTCGACATCACCTCCCTCATTCGCGACGAGGTGCGCCGGTCGGGCGTCGAAGAGGGGATCTGCGTCGTCACCTGCCCGCACACGACCGCCGGACTGACGATCAACGAGCATGCCGATCCGGCGGTGGCGGCCGACATGCTCGTCGCGCTCGACCGCGTCGTCACGGACGACGCGGCGTGGACCCATGCCGAGGGGAACTCGCCGGCCCACGTCAAGGCGTCGTTGATGGGGGCGTCCGTGACCGTTCCGATTGCCGATGGCGATCTCGCGCTCGGGACGTGGCAAGGCATCTTCCTGTGCGAGTTCGACGGCCCTCGCCCCCGTCAGGTTTGGCTGCGTTTCGTGGCTTGAGCAGCTAACGGACGCTCCCGCACTGCGATCGATTCCTGACGATCCGCCGGGGCGAGCCTAGTGCGCGGAGAGCAGTACGAGGATCACACCTTGCTCGTCCTCCATCGGCTCGAGGGCCTTCCCGACCAACGCGCACGGGCAAGCGAGGGAATCGTTCCACCGCATGGCGTGCCCCGCCACCGAAGACGACACGAGCAAGTCACCCGGCCCGATGGGTCCGCCCTCATCGGTGACCTTCACGGGCACGATCCCCATAAGAGCCATGACTGCAGAGCTGGGCGAGTGCTCGGCCGCTCCCAGGATGAGGCACGGCCTTGTTGCGACAACGCCTGCAATGCTCCGCGAGCATGGCGTCTGCGAAACGCGGTAGGAGATTGGCGCACTCGGATCGTGCTCGAGGACGTCCCCAGGGGAAACTGGTCCGCTCACTGCAACCCACTCAGCGACGTCCGCGCACCCGCCGCACGGCTCGAATCCCTCGGCATGGATAGTGCCGTCGGCGAACAGGTTTCCATCCAGGTCCACACGGAATGAGGCCGCGGTATCGTCGAAGTCGAAATCAGTAGATGAGTAGGCCTGCGTCACGTGGGCAAGCTCCTGGAAAACACCAGCCTCTGGATCCCCTGTGTGATAGACGTACAGGTCCCGGACTTCGTACGGGCCGTCCCGGCCGTTTCGTACGATACGATCCCCTGAGAAGGCGAGAGTGACGGAATCGATCGCGCCCTCTGCCAACTCCCTGTTGGCTTCAGCACGGGCGATCTCGATCCCTGTGCTGTCGACGAGGCAAGCATGAACGACGACAACCCCCGCAGCGCTTGCTTCCACTGTGACCGTTACAAGCAGATACTCGTAGAGACCGTCGCCGTCAGTATCCTGCCCTGCATCGCCCCACTGAGGCATCAGACTGACGAGGGGCGTGGCGAAGCTATCGCACGTGTAGGCCTGCGTCGTATGAGCCTGTTGAACGTAGTCGATTACTGAGCCAGTGCCCTCCAGAACAAGAACTCGTCCGACTTCGTATGGTCCATCGACTCCGCTACTGCGAATGTCGCTGCCGGGGAAGTCGAAGACGACGGTATTCGCCCCGGCCTGGAGTGTTGTCTCCAGCTCCCTCTCAGAGACTGTCTGGCCGGAGCCGCCGAGGAGGTGCGCGGAGACCGAGTACTCACCGCTCGCGGGGACGTCGACTGTGACTTCAACACGCAAGTAGTCGTAGCTTCCGTTACCACTGAGGTCGAGGCCCTCGTCGTGGAAGCTCGCCACATCCACTGCGTGTACTCCGTTCTCGAATTCGCTGCACGTGTACGAAGCTGTCGTGTACGGGTCGTGCAGCAGCTCCACGGTTGCGCCCAGAGCATCCTCCAACCACAGTCGCCGGAGCAGATACGGCCCGTCTTCTCGGCTTTGGCCGATCACCGAACCGGAGAAGGCCAGCGCAACGCTGTGCAGCCCGGCGTCGAGCATCACCGAGCATTCGCTGACGCAGATCGTTGACGTTCCTCCCAGTTCCGCTACGATGCGATATGCGCCCGGCGTAGCGACTGCGATGCCAATCTCGACGCTGAGAGAGTCGTAGCGGCCATTGGTGTCGATGTCGATACCTGCGTCGGAGTAGTCTCCTGAGAAGCTCGCAGCGGCCGGATCGAAATCCAGGTAGGAGTAGGCGGCGGTCCCGTGGGGCGCGGACGCGGAATCGAGCAAAGAGTCGTCCTCCGCGGCACGAAGCTCGACCTGACTGATGGCGTACGGTCCATCCAGCCCGCTGCTGCGGAGAATGGACCCGTCGAACAGCACGTCGAACATGACGTCTCCGGTCGGGCATACCAGTATCGTCCTCGCCCACGCGATCTCCGTCCCGACCGAATCTTCCAGCCAGGCGACGACGTAGTAGTCCATCGCCACATCGACGTGGACGCCGACATGCAGGGCCAAGTAATCGTAGAGGCCATTGCTCCCCGCATCAACTCCGTTGTCGGAGTACGTTCCGAGTAGCCCCGCGAATCCTGGCACTGCAGGCTCTCCGGCGGGGTTCGGCAAAGCGTGAGTTCCTGCGAGACCACTTGTCGCGGGGAGTGACGGATCATCGAACTCCACGGCCTCCGGCGGAGGAGCGAACGACGGCGACGACTGCTTCCCAGGGTTCGCCCAATCCTTGCTGGCAACTCCTGTCTGGCCATCGGCTGCGAGCATCGCGGAGAGCTCGTTGTCGCCGTACTGAGCGTAGACCGGAGACTTCAGGGTCGCGAGACTGCAGCTATCAACTGCATTCGGGTTCGTGCCGAGAACACCCTCGTAATCGTCCGGGAGGTCGTCCCCGGGGCGGGCATGGGTCGACGCCGTATCCGAGTCCGTGCAACCTCTCCACGGACCTCCCGAGTCGTCACATGAGCCAGTCGTGCTGTCTGTGTCCCAGTTGTGATAGATCTCACCATGCCTATTCTCGTGAACCACGACCTCGACGGCGCAGTCGCAACCTTTGGCTCCGCCGAACGTGCCGCCGGGGCAGTTGGTGCCGGCAGGCACGGTGATGCCGCTTGGATAGTGCGTTCCTGCCGCCAGATCGCCGATCCGGATTGCGCCTGTGGAGCGAGAACGGCTCCCGTACCCGCTCAGTGTGGCGTCATATGAGACGTTCGAGGCCGCTAGACCTGGGACTGCGCCGTCGTCGCCCCAGTACTCATACCAGTTCGGGGTTCCGTCGCTGTCATCGTCGCCGGTCTTTCGGTAGAAGACCTTGTACGTGTGCTCCTTCGAGACCTGTCCTGTGGCGCCACTGCTCGTGTGTCTATAAGTGACCGTCAGCCTCACGGTCTTGCTGCCGTACGTGCCTACTGCGGGACCAGCTCCTGTAGCGGGAGTGTAGTCGTACCGACACGAGTTGGAGACGTCGCCCTCTCCGTTCGTCAGGTCCCCTGTCCAGGTGCACTTAACGAGTTCGTAGCCGGTGGGGATCTCGACATCAGCCTCCATCCTTACTGGAGTGCCGGTCTGCGGGTTGTCTCCTGGCGTACCAACTCCCTTTGCCTCAATGCTCTTGATCCGTGGTGTCTCCAGATGGATCTCCTTATCGACCACATTGCCCCAGGTCCACGTGCTCTCACACGGGTCGTTCGGATCATGATCCCATCCGAGGTTGGCTCTCAGCCATGTCGGATCCGAGGTCACGGTCGAGGGAGGCGTAACGATGGCGATAGCGGTCATCGTGCCCTGGTAGTTGATCGCCATGTAGCCAGTCAACGCCTGATCGAGCACCTTCTCTGATGGATCCCACGTGTTGTCTCCGTTCCAATCAATCCAGACGTTCACGTACTCCGGACTCGAGTCGTACTCAGGGCAGGCGGTTCCCGCCGTGCATCCTGTGGGATTGGCGATGAAGACCTGAACCACGATCCTCAGGCTGCCTCCAGGATTCGGGGAGACTGTGACGCTGGTAATGCGTTCGTAGTCGATGGATCCGCCGCTCGAAGCGCAGTAACCGGGAGCTGACGACTCCGGCGGCGGAGTCGGGGCAGGCGGAGTACTTGGACGGCTTCGTAGATCGGACGATGCTGACACCTCGCCATGCTGCGAATCGTCCATTACCTTCGGTCGCGTCTGCGCGATGCATTCCAGGCCGATGATCGAGATCAAGCACGCTGCGCCCAAGCACAGCCAAGCCGTGGCGTGGTTCTTCCGTTGACCCCACATGTTCCCTCCTCAACTAGTTGTTCCAGCAGGTAGTGCAGTAGAGCAAACCCAGTATGTGGAGTCCCGTTGTCCGCGTCAAGCCGAGGCCTTGACACGATCGAAGTAGAGTTGCGGACCGCAGCCTGACCTGCAGCTGAGCAGCGAGTTCTTGCCAGGTGCGAGGCATCTTCCTGTCCGAGTTCGACGGCCCTCGACCCCGTCGGATCTGGCTGCGTTTCGTGGCTTGAACCGGCGGTTTCCGGCATGTACAATTCGCGCGAATCGAGCGAGTGCGCCAGCGTAGCTCAATTGGCAGAGCAACGGTTTTGTAAACCGTAGGTTGCCAGTTCGACTCTGGCCGCTGGCTCAGAGGCTTATTGTTTGGAGGGGTACCGAAGCGGCCAAACGGGGCGGACTGTAAATCCGTTGGCGGATGCCTACGGGGGTTCGAATCCCTCCCCCTCCAGTTGTTGTTGGAAAAGGCTTTCGGTTACACTCGATGCTTGTGATCGGAACGCCCGTGTAGCTCAGGAGGTAGAGCACCCCCTTGGTAAGGGGGAGGTCGTCGGTTCGACTCCGATCGCGGGCTGAAGGCTCGCGAGGGAGTCATCCCGTTGAGTGAGTACGTCAAATCGAAAGATCGAGACTGCACAGACCGTCTCAAGGAGGTTTAGGCGATGGCGAAAGAAGCGTTTGTGAGGGACAAGCCTCACCTGAACATCGGCACCATCGGACACATTGACCACGGGAAGACGACGCTGACCTCGGCAATCACGAAGGTCCTCGCGACCCAGGGGAAAGCTGCCGCGATGGCGTTCGAGGACATCGACAACGCGCCGGAGGAGAAGGCGCGCGGGATCACGATCAATGTTCGACACGTCGAGTACCAGACCGAGACGCGCCATTACGCGCACATCGACTGTCCGGGACACGCCGACTACATCAAGAACATGATCACCGGTGCGGCCCAGATGGATGGGGCGATCCTGGTTGTGGCGGCGGACGACGGACCGATGCCGCAGACCCGCGAGCACGTTCTTCTCGCGAAGCAGGTGAACGTTCCGGCGATGGTCGTGTTCCTGAACAAGGTCGATATGGTGGACGATCCGGAGCTGGTCGACCTGATCGAGATGGAAATCCGCGAACTCCTGTCCGAGTACGAGTTCCCTGGCGACGAGATCCCGATCATCCGTGGATCGGCGCTGAAGGCGATGGAGGCCGGAGATGAGTCCGGTCACGCCGACGCCGAGTGCATCGTCGAGCTGATGGCCGCGGTCGACGACTACATTCCGCAGCCGGACCGTGAGGAAGACAAGCCGTTCCTGATGCCGATCGAGGATATCTTCTCGATCAAGGGACGCGGGACGGTCGCAACGGGTCGAGTGGAGCGCGGGAAGATCACGCCCGGCATGGAGATCGAGATCGTCGGCGTGCACGACGAGGTCGAGAAGACGGTTGCCACGAGCCTCGAGATGTTCAACAAGACGCTCGACTACGCGATCGCCGGTGACAACGTCGGGATCCTCCTCCGCGGAATCGACAAGGACGCGATCGAGCGTGGACAGGTCATCTCCGCGCCGAAGTCGATCACCCCGCACACGAAGTTCGAGGGAGAGATCTACGTCTTGACCAAGGACGAGGGCGGCCGACACAAGCCGTTCTTCACCGGGTACAAGCCGCAGTTCTTCTTCCGAACGACCGACATCACCGGTACGATGGAGCTGCCCGAGGGCGTCGAGATGGTCATGCCTGGGGATCACGTCAAGATCAATGGAGATCTGATCCACCCGATCGCCATGGACGAGGGACTCCGGTTCGCCGTCCGCGAGGGCGGGAAGACGATCGCCTCCGGCGTCGTTACCAAGATCCTCGAGTAGAGGGACTGTCATGGCGAAAAAGGGAGAAGCGGTCATCCACGTCACCCTCGCGTGCAGCGAGTGCGGACGCCGCAATTACCATACGCAGCGGAACAAGAACAACACCCGCGGCAAGCTCGAATTGAACAAGTACTGCAAGTGGGATCGGAAGCATACGGCCCACAAGGAGGTCTAGCTCGCGGCCGCCGAGAATCGACGGCCGTCGCGCAGACGTCACAGGCCCTTAGCTCAACTGGAAGAGCGTCCGACTCCAAATCGGAAGGCTGGGGGTTCGAGTCCTCCAGGGCCTGCAACAGGACAGTGGAGCAAGGAGTGAGGCAATGTTCGAGCGGATCGTGAACTACCTCAAGGGCGTCAAGGCCGAGGTCGCGAGAGTGAGCTGGCCGACGCGCAACGAGGTCATCTCGCTGACGGCGTTGATCCTGCTGCTGACCGTGGTCGTGACGGTCTACATCTGGGGAGTCGACGGGATCATCGGAACGCTCCTGCGGATCTTCGTGCAGTAGGAGAGCCGAGCACAGTCATGCGATTGAAGAAATGGTACGCCATTCAGACCTACGCGGGATCCGAGTTGAAGGTGAAGGAAGACCTCAACGAGCGGATCGAGAAGCGTGCGTGGGACAAGGCGGTCGAGCGGTTCACGATCGACGGCGAGACGACCTTCTTCCTCGTTCCCGTGGAGGAAGTGATTACGTCGCGCAGTCGGCGCGGCGCCGGGACCGAGTATCGGATCCCGTACGAGTATGACCTCGTGGCGAAGCCGAACGAGCGAGTCCAGCGCGGCGAGGTCATCGCGCGGAAGCCTCCCAGACACATGGAGGAGGCGGCGAACGTCGTCGAAGTCGAGGCGCTGCAGCGGGTGATCATCGAGATGACCAACCGAAACGAGGAGGTCTATCTGATCCCCGCGGAGAAACGCATCCGCCGAGACATCCGCGTCGGCGAGAAGATCCGCAACGGGGTTCCGCTGACGTCGGATTCCGACGAGCAGTTCGTGGTGATCAACCGCGGAGCGATCGTGAGCCGCGACAAGGTCCGTCGCGTCACCTTCGAGTACGAAGACGGCAGGGAGAAGATCCGACTCATCCCGGAGAAGTACCTGGTGAAGGTGCGCAACGGGATCGATCTGGCGGTCGGCGATCGCGTCGAGTCGGAAGATCAGATCGTCAGCCGCGCCTCAGGGTTGCTCAAGGTGAAGGAATACAAAGACAAGCGGATCGTCACGATCCAGCGGATCGAGAAGCGCCGCCTCTTCCCGGGGTATGTGTTCGGGCGGATGGGCCTCGAAGAAGAGGAGATGATGGCGCTGATCGACGGGATCAAGGGAGCGGTTCGCTACGTCGGATCGAGATACAAGCCGATGCCGATCGAAGGGCCGGAGATGAAGCTGATCAAGCGGAAGGCCGGCCTGATGGCGGTTCCGACCGCCGCGTCCGCTTCTGAGGCTCCGGCGGACGGGGCGAAGCATGAACCGAAGATCGAGATCGACTTCACCGTCGGCGAAGTTGTGGAGATCGTCGAAGGGCCGTTCGCCGACTTCACCGGGTCGATCAAGGAGATCGATAAGGATGCCGAAGAGGTGACCGTGATGGTCAAGATCTTCGGACGCGAGACCCCGGTACGCCTCGGCTTCGAGGGTATCGAGAAGCTGTAGAAACCAGAAGGAAGGGGAGGAGGCAAGATGGCGAAGAACGCTATCGCGAAGATCAACCTGCACATACCAGCCGGCCAAGCCACGCCGGCGCCTCCGGTCGGACCCGCGCTCGGTGAGCATAAGCTCAACATCATGGACTTCTGCAAGAAGTTCAACGACGCGACGAAGGGTGAAACGCCCGGGACGATCATCCCGGTCGTCATCTCCGTGTATCTCGGAGGGACGTTCGATTTCATCCTGAAGCAGCCTCCGGCCGCTGAGCTGATCAAGATGGCGGCGGGCGTGCAATCCGGGTCGGCGGAGCCGAATCGGATGAAGGTCGCCCGGATCACCAGGGAGCAGGTCCGTCGGATCGCCGAGCGCAAGATGCCCGATCTGAACACCTACAAGATGGAGTCGGCGATGCGGATCATCGAAGGGACGGCACGCAACATGGGAGTCGAGGTGGTGGAAGGGTGAAGCGAAGCAGGCGATACCAAGGAGTAGCGACGCTCGTCCCGCAGGACACCACGTTCTCCATCGACGATGCGATCGACAAGCTGAAGAACGGCGCGACGGCCAAGTTCGACGAGACCGCCGAGATCACGCTGAGTCTCGGCATCCGTGCGAGCCAGGTTGTCGTCCGCGGGACGTGCAATCTCCCGCACGGCACCGGCAAGACGGTGCGTGTGCTCGCGTTTGCGAAGGGGGAGAGCGTCTCCGAGGCGGAGCAGGCCGGTGCCGACTTCGTCGGAGGAGAGGATCTCGCCAAGCGGATTCAGGAAGGCTGGTTCGACTTCGACAAGGTCGTTGCCACGCCGGACATGATGCCCGTCGTGGGGAAGCTCGGAAAGCTTCTCGGGCCGCGCGGTTTGATGCCGAGCCCGAAGACGGGGACCGTCACCAAAGATGTCGGTGCGGTCATCGGCGAGCTGAAGCGCGGGATGGTCGAGTTTCGAACCGACCGATTCGGTGTGGTGCACACGGTCTTCGGGAAGGCGTCGTTCGAAGCGAGCGCGCTGAAAGAGAACCTGCTCGCCGTGCTCGAGTCCGTCGGGGAGAAGAAGCCGGAAGATGGGCTGAAGGGGCGGTACATGAAGAAGGTGTGCATCGCCTCGACGATGGGACCGGGAATCATCCTTGACTCCGCTGAGGTCCAGGCCATCGCGGACGCAGCGAGCTAGGAGAGCGAGATGCCGACACAGACCAAGATTGACGAAGTCGCCCTTCTGAAGGAGAAGCTCGAAAGCGCTGTCTCGTTGGTATTGGCCGACTACCGCGGCCTGAGCGCCACCGAGATGGTCGAACTGCGCGAGAGGTTCACCAAGGAGGGACTCGAGTACCGCGTCGTGAAGGACACGCTCGCGCGGATCGCTGCGAGCGAAGCGGGAATCGAGGGACTCGCGGAGATGTTCGCCGGTCCGATCAGCATTGCCTTCGGGTACGAGGACCCGGCCGCTGCGTTCAAGCTGAGCGACCAGTGCCGGAAGACCTACGCGCCCCGCTACGAGTTGAAGGGTGGGCTCTTCGAAGGAGCGCTCGTCCAGGAGGGCGAAGTGATCCGTTACGCCACGCTCCCGTCACGCGAGGAGATGCTGGCGAAGATGGCAATGCTGTTGTCGAGTCCGATGCGGGCGCTGGCATTCATGCTGCAGGCCAAGATCCGCGAACTGGCCATACTCCTGGCCGAAGTCGCCAAGAAGCGCGAAGAAGAACCTCCGGCCGAGCAAGCGGAGCCGGAAGCGCAGGTGGAGCCAGACACGCAGGAAGAAGCGGATCAGCCGGAAGAACAAGAACAGCAAGCTCAGCCGGAAGAGCAGGAACAGCCGGAAGAGCAAGCACAAGAGGAAGATCAGGACACGCAAGAAGAGGAGGAGTAGCGAATGGCCAAGGAAGACATCCTTCAGCAGATAGAGGAGATGTCGGTGAGTGATCTCGCCGAACTCGTCGAGATGATCGAAGAGCGGTTCAACGTCTCGGCGGCCATGGCGGCCCCGGTGGCCGTCGCCGTTGCGCCTGGAGCAGGTGGAGCGGATGGCGACGCGGGCGACGTAGCGGATACGTTCAAGATCGTCATGACCAGCGCCGGCCAGAAGAAGATCCAGGTCATCAAGGAGATCAAGGAGATCACCGGCAAGGGCCTGAAGGAATGCAAGGAGCTGGCGGACGGTCTCCCGGCGACGATCAAGGAAGACGTCGGTCCGGACGAGGCGACGAGCATCAAGGAGAAGCTGGAGGCGGCTGGAGCTGAGATCGAACTACAGCAGTAACCAACCAGGACCGTCAACCGATCCGGAGAGCATCATGTTGTTGCACGCCTGCCTTGAGGCGGCTCAGGCCGTCTTGAGGCAGAGCGTCCTTTTCAAGGGGAGATCATGAAACACCGAGTGCGAAGGTCCTACGGACAGATCCAGGAGATCCTTCCCCCACCGTACTTCCTTGCCGATGTGCGTACGTCGTTCAACGACTTCGTCGAGCACGGAATCGCGCGAGCTTTCTCCGACATCACGCCGATCGAGGGACACGGCAAGGACGGCCTGGTGCTGGAGTTCGTCGACCCGTACCTCGGCGAGGCCAGGAACTCCGAGCTGGAGTGCAAGGACAAGGACCTCACGTTCGCGCGGCCGCTTCGCGTGACCGCCCGCCTTCTTCAAGAGGGCAAGCTGCTGCAGGAGACCGAGCTGTACATCGGCGACTTCCCGATGATGACGAGCCGAGGCACGTTCATCATCAACGGGTCGGAGAACGCCTTGGTCAACGAGCTGACGCGGGCGCCCGGCGCCTACTTCACGCGGGAGGACGTCCATCAGTTCAAGGGGCACATCCTGCCCGAGCTCGGTGCCTGGTTGGAGATCCTCCTCGACACGCGGCGGATGACGCTGCGCGCGAATCTGGATCGCAAAGGGAAGGTCTCCGTCGCGACGCTCCTCAAGGCGCTCGGTTTCGACGAAGACCGGATCCGCCGCTACTACTCGTTTGAGGTGTCTCCGGTCACGGCCGAGCGGTTGGAGCCGTTTGTCGGGCATCTGTCGGCCGACGAGATCCTTCCGAAGAAGGCCGAGGAGCCGATCCTGCTCGCTGGTCAGACGCTCCAGGAGGACCACCTCCCGGCGCTCGAGGCGGCGAAGCTCGGCTCGATCCGCCTGGTGAACCGATTCGTGCAGAAGGCGCTGGAGGAGGATCAGACGACATCGCAGGAGGAAGCGCTCCGCGCCGTCTATCGGCGGCTGCGCCCGTCAGACCGATCGTCGCCGGCCCAAATGGGCGAGTACCTCGAGAACCTCTACTTCCACCCGACCAGCTACCAGCTCTCTGAGGTTGGCCGATTCAAGGTGAATCGCAAGTTGGGGATGGAGCTGAAGCAGCCGGTGCTCTACCTCGCGGACATCGTGCGAACGATTCGCGTGCTGGTTCAGGTTCCCACCAACGAGGTGCTACTCGACGAGAAGGACCACCTGGCGAACAAGCGGGTGCGTCTGCCCGGCGAGCTCGCGGAGAACGCGATGAGGACCGGACTGGTCCGCATGGCTCGGATCGCCCGCGACAAGCTCTCGAAGTACGCCCTCGACGAGAAGGACACGATCCGGAGGCTGATCTCCACGCGAACGGTCCAGGGGGCGATCAACCAGCTATTCTATACCGGCCGGTTCTCGCAGTTCTTGGAGCAGACGAACCCGTTGACGGAGCTGACGCACAAGCGGCGGCTGAACGCGCTTGGCGGCGGACTGACGAAGCGACGGGCGAAGATCGAAGTGCGCGACGTGCACTCGTCTCACTACGCGCGTATCTGTCCGATCGAAACGCCTGAAGGCCAGAACATCGGCCTGATTACTTCCCTTGCCTGCTACGCAAGCGTCAACGACTATGGTTTCCTCATCGCGCCGTACCGGAAGGTCGTCAAGGGGAAGGTCACGAACGACATCGTCTACCTCATGGCCGACGACGAGGAGAAGCACCACATCGCGCCCGCGACGGCGGCGATCGACAAGAACGGGAAGCTGCTCGGCGAGCGGGTGGAAGTGCGGACAGGCCGTGAGGAAGTGAAGATGGTGTCGCCGAAGGAGGTCGACTTCATCGGCGTCTCGCCGAAGGCCCTCGTCGGCGTTTCGTCGGCGCTGATTCCGTTCCTCGAGCACGACGACTCGAACCGCGCCCTCATGGGAGCGAACATGCAGCGCCAGTCCGTCCCGCTGCTCCGTCCGGAGGCCCCGCTCGTCGGGACCGGGCTGGAGCGCCAGGCGGCGATGGACTCGGGGATGCTCGTCGTCGCGGATGGGGACGGGACGGTCGAGGAAGTCGACGCACAGCAGATCGTCGTCAAGAAGGGGCGCAAGAAGCTGGCCTATCCGCTGGTCAACTTCGACCGCTCGAACCAGGATACGATCCTCCATCAGCGTCCGATGGTCACGGAGGGCGACAAGGTCGGCCTCGGAGATCTGCTCGCCGACGGGCCGTCCAGCGAACTGGGAGAACTCGCCCTCGGTCGCAACCTCCTCGTCGCGATCATGCCGTACGAGGGGTACAACTACGAGGACGCGATCGTGATCAGCGACCGGCTGGTTCGGGAGAACCTGCTCGACTCGATCCACATCGAGGAGTTCGAGGTCAAGGCGGAGGAGACGAAGCTGGGCCCGGAGGAGATCACCGCCGACATTCCCAACATCTCCAAGGAGGATCTCAAGAACCTCGACGAGGACGGAATCGTTCGCGAGGGGACGGTCGTACGGACCGGCGACATCTTGGTCGGCAAGATCACGCCGCGGGGTGAGTCGGAGCCGACGCCGGAGGAGAAGATCTTCCGATCGATCTTCGGAGAACGCGCGCGCAACGTGCGCAACACTTCGCTGAGAATGCGACCGGTCGCCGGGACGGCGAAGGTGATCAGGGTCAAGAAGTTCTCCCGCGATCAGGGGGACGAACTCGACGCCGGCGTCAACGAGCTGGTGAAGGTGTTCGTCGCTCAGCGCAAGACGATCGGGATCGGCGACAAGCTCGCCGGGCGTCACGGTAACAAGGGCGTCATCTCCACCGTCAGGCCAATGGCCGAAATGCCGTTCCTGCCAGATGGAACGCCTGTCGATATCGTGCTGAATCCGATGGGGGTTCCGTCCCGAATGAACCTCGGACAGATCTTCGAGGCGAACCTCGGCTGGTTGGCTCACCTGCGCGATGAGCTGGTGGCGACGCCGATCTTCGATGGCGCCAAGGAGGAGGACATCCTCGAGCAGCTCCACGACGAGCGCGACAAGGCCGGGCTCGGGCAGGGAGACAACTACGACGGCAAGGTCGTCCTCAGGGACGGACGAACGGGCCTGCCTTTCGAGCGGCCGATCACCGTCGGGTATATGTACATCCTGAAGCTCGAGCACATCGCCGACGAGAAGATCCACGCCCGCTCCACGGGACCGTACGCCTTGATCACCCAGCAGCCGCTTGGTGGGAAGGCGCAGTTCGGCGGCCAGCGACTCGGCGAGATGGAGGTCTGGGCGCTGGAAGCATACGGTGCGGCGGCGCTCCTCCAGGAGATGCTGACGGTGAAGTCGGACGACACCCGCGGACGGATCCAGCTGTACAAGGCGATCCTGAAGGGGGAAGAGTTCCCCGATCCGGGTCTGCCCGAGTCGTTCAAGGTGCTGCTGCGGGAGCTGCGGAGCCTGGGGCTGTACCCGCGCGTGTACGACCGTAGCGATCATGAGGTCGACATCACGTAGTGAGGCGGAGGAGGGCGAAGAACGCTCGGCCGGCTTCGTCCTCTTCCGCAGACTCGACGACCGCAGGCTGTATCTCCTGCTTCGGCATCGCGAGGGGGGCCACTGGGCGTTCCCGAAGGGGCGGATCGAGCCGGGCGAAGACGAGCTGACCGCCGCGCGACGAGAGATCGCCGAGGAGACGGGAGCCGAGACGTGCGATCCATACCCCGGATTCCGCGCACTCACCAGTTACCGCTTCGAGCGGGGCGATCGATCGATCTCGAAGACCGTCGTCTACTTTCTTGGTGAGACGTGCGCGGAACGCATTCGCCTTTCGGACGAGCACACGGAGGGGGCGTGGCTGGAGGTCGGCGAAGCGCGAAGCCGACTGACGTACTCGGAGGGTCGGCGGATTCTGGACGAGGCGGAGGCACACCTGAACGCGATGGAACGGGAGGAGTGAGCGTGGAGAGCGCGAGCGAATTCGCCGAGCGCCGGAGGCGCCTGAACGAGCTGGTTCTGGAGTATGCGAACCTGCCGATGAAGCGGTTCCTCGCGCTCGATCACGACGCGTACGAGGATGGAGCGTTGCCGAAGCGGACGAAAGAGTTGCTCGGTCTGGTCGCTTCGACCGTCCTGCGATGCAACGACTGCATCAGCTACCACGTGGGGGAGGCAGTCGCGGCCGGGGTGTCCGTAGAGGAGATCACTGAGGCGCTGGGCGTCGCCCTCGTCGTCGGCGGGTCGATCGCGATCCCGCATGTGCGGCACGCGTTCGAGGTCCTCGACTCGATCGAGGCGGGGGAGTGATCCGCGGACGCCGCAGTCAGGGCGTGGCGGCGAGTTGGATCGTCGCCTAGAATACCGGCATCACCGGCACGGAAACGAGGAGGGACGTCCGATGGGAAAGCAGGCGTTCATCGATGAAGCACTGAGCGGGCTCCGCGACAAGGGGCTGTACAACACGATTCGAACGATCGAAGGGGCGAACGAGTCCTGGGTGACGATCGAGGGGAAGCGCGTACTCAATCTCTGCTCGAACAACTACCTCGGTTTCGCGAACGACGAGCGACTTCGCAATGCGGCGAAGCGCGCGATCGACGAGTACGGGGTCGGCCCCGGTGCCGTCCGGTCGATCGCGGGGACGCAGAGCATCCACATCGAGCTCGAGCGGCGGATCGCCGCATTCAAGGGCGCCGAGGCGGCGCTGTCGCTGCAGTCCGGCCTGTACGTGAACCTCGCGGTCATCCCGCTGCTGATGGGCAAGGAAGACGTGCTGTTCACCGACGAGCTGAACCATGCGTCGATCATCGACGGGGTCCGGCTGACGAAGGCACAGCGCGTGATCTTCCCGCACCGCGACATGGGGGCGCTGGCCGAGAAGCTCGAGGAGAACAAGGATATCCCGAAGAAGCTGATCATCACCGACGGTGTCTTCTCGATGGACGGCGACTTGGCTCCGCTGCCCGAGATCGTGGAGTTGGCAGAGCAATACGACGCGATGGTGATGGTCGATGACGCCCATGGCGAAGGCGTTCTCGGCCGAAGCGGCCGGGGGATCGTCGACCACTTCGATCTGCACGGCCGCGTCGACATCGAGGGCGGGACCTTCTCGAAGGCCTTCGGGTCAATGGGTGGCTACATCGCCGGAAGTGAGCGTCTGATCGAGATCCTGCGGCAGCAGGCGAGGCCGTTCCTGTTCTCGTCGGCGTCGACACCGGCCGACGTCGCCGGCTGCATCGCGGCGATCGACATCCTCGAGGAGACGGACGAGCCGGTCCGGAAGCTGTGGGCGAACGGTGACTACTTCAAGGCGAAGCTGCAGGAGCTCGGCTTCGACACCGGGGAGAGCGAGACGCCGATCACGCCGGTGATGTTGGGAGAAGCCGACACGGCGTGGGCGTTCTCGAAGCGGCTGTTCGAGGAAGACGTCTTCGGCACGGCGATCGCATTCCCGACGGTTCCTCGCGGCAAGGCGCGCATCCGGGCGATGCTCTCCGCGGCGCATACGAGAGAGGACCTCGACTTCGCGATCGAGAAGTTCGCCAAGGTGGGGCGCGAACTCGGCGCCATCTCGTGATGCCGATCGAACCGATCCAGACGGCCAATGCTCCCGCGGCGCTCGGCCCCTACTCTCAGGGGGCGAGCGCCGGGGAGTGGATCTTCACCTCCGGGCAGGTTCCGCTGACACCGTCCGGCGAACTGGTGTCGGGCGACGCGGGGTCTGCCGCTCGGCAGGTGCTCGACAACATCGCGGCGATCCTTGAGGCGGCCGGCGCGTCAATGCGTGACGTCGTCAAGGTCACGCTGTACCTGCGTGACATGAGCGACTTCGATGCGGTGAACGCCGTGTACGCGACGGCCTTCGGCGAGCACCGCCCGGCGCGCACCTGCATCGAGGCCGCTCGCCTTCCCAAGGACGCGATCCTCGAGCTCGATGCGATCGCGTGGGTGAATCGTTGACCGAAGCGAGGCCCGCTCCCGTCTTCTTCGACGCCCACTGTGACACCGTGATGAAGGTGCTCGACGAGGGCGCTGACTTCATCCGTGGAGGGGGCCCAGCGCACGTCACGTTCCCCGGCATGATGCAGGCCGGGGTTCGGGCACAGATCTTCGCTTGTTTCGTCCTCAGCGAGCAGCATCCGGGCGAAGAGGCGGAGCGTGCCGAGACGATGATCCGGACGATCGGATCGATGGCCGAAGAAACCAAGGGCGCGATGCGGATCGCTCGAACACGTGAGGAGATCGATGTGGCGTTCGACGGGGGGCCGCTCGCCGCAGTCCTCGGCCTCGAGGGCGCCGACCCGCTCGAAGGCAAGGCCGAGCGTTTGCGACACTTCGCCGATCTCGGGGTTCGAGATCTGATCTTCGCGTGGAAGGACAACCCGTTTTCCGGCACGGCGTTCGGCGAGAATACGCCGTTGACCCGTGAAGGAGAACGGCTCCTCGGGCTTGCCGAGGAGCTCGGCGTCATGGTCGACGTCTCGCACCTCTCCGATCGTGCGCTCGATGATGTCTTTCGAATGGCGACGCGGCCGTTCATCGCCAGCCACTCCGATTGCCGCGCGCTCTGCCCGAGCCTGCGGAATCTGACTGACCCGATGATCCGGCGGCTCGCGGACCGCGGCGGGGTCATGGGGATCAATCTCGCCCCCGGTTTCCTCGACCCGGAGGTCCACCGGTGGCAGACGCCGCTGTTCAGGACGGCCCAGCAGCCGGAGACCTCCGATGAGGAGCGAAAGCGGCTTCGCGAGGAGGCGACGGCGATTCGGCGTCCGACGATCGACTGGGTCGTCCGGCACGTTGTGCACGCGATCGACGTCGGGGGCGAGGACTGCATCGGCATCGGAGGGGATCTCGACGGAATCGGGCAGACGCCCGAAGGAATCGACGACGTCTCTGACTACCGCTCGTTTGCCCCGCTGTTTCGTGCTGCAGGGCTGCCGGATCGGCAGATCGAGAAGGTCTGCTCCGGGAACTTCGTCCGCGTCTTCGGTGAGGTGCTCGCCTAGGCGCGTGCCTCGCGCCACGCCGCGTACAGCGGATCCAACGCGCTCGCGTACCGCTCCCCCAAGACCGTCGGATCGGTCGACTCGGGCTCGTTGGGCATCGTCGCGTACGGAAGACGCACGCCGTTGACCTCGACCGCTCCGTGCGCCTCTCCGGCGATCGCGCCCCAATCGTCGGTTCCGTACGTCCGCTCCATCTCCTCGCGAGGAACGGAGTGCGTCAGGATCCCACCTCGCTGTTTCTCGTCGTAGCGGGCCACGTTTCGCCGCCAGGACTCCTCGAACGACACGGCGACGTAGAGGACCGCGGCGCGCTCGAGGAGTGTGGGGGAGAGTCGCGCGAGCGCATCGGCGTATCCTCGCGAGCCGCCGCGGGAGAACTCGACGATCAGCGTTCGACGATCGAGAACGCCGGGCGAGGCGAGCGTCGGCTCGACGCGCTGGTTGATCTTCTCGATCAGGAAGCCCCAGAGGCCGTCGTCGGAGACGGCGTAGTTCCCGTCGCACCGCTTCGAATGTAGACGAGGGCGGCCGAGCCGCTCCCACAGGTCGTCGTCGATGAACCGGTCCCAGAGGATCGGGAAGTCATCGACCACGTGGAACGGCGCGATGCGAAATCGCTCGACCCGCTCCGCGGCGGCGAGGCTCTGCATGAAGTCGATGAACTCGCTTTTCCCGCTCGCGGGGCGTCCGAGGAGGAGGAGAACGTCGAAGGCATCCTGCAGGGAGCCTCGCGGCTCCCCGTACGAGAGGCCGAGCGCTTCGGTCAAGTCGCGAACCATCGCGTCGGCGGGCCGGTCGGCATCGATCCGGATCGGGCGACTGCCTCGATCGGCGTGCCATCGATCGAGTTCGGAGAGCATGGCATCGAGAGCGGATGCCTCGACGTCGAAGCCGGGCGTGCCTCTGGCGGCCTGGCGGTCGAGCGACCGGGCGATCGGGACCTCCAGGCGGACGTACGCGTCCGGAACCGGCAGGGCCTCGCAGAGCCGCCCGTAGGCGTCGACGAAGCCCGTGTCGCCGAGGGTGAGCGAGTAGGCGAGATGGACCCCGAGGTGCGACTCCTCGAGACAGAGGTAGCCCTGCTCGACGATCTCGCGGATTTGAGACGCGCGTTCGGGCAATGCTTCCTCGATCGCGGCCGTCAGCGCGGCGCGATCGCCGAACAGATCGATCTTCCCGCTTCCGACGACCTGCTTGACGAGCTCGGGAAGAACGCGGACACTCTCCGGGTGGAAGCGCTCCAGAAGCGCCAGAGCCTCGCTCTTGCCGACCGCTGGAAGGCCTTCGACGATCACGTGGTTCATGGGTCACCTCTCCTGATTGGGATTGTACGTGTCGCCGGTGCGGTGCTGCCAACGACCGAGAGAAGGAGGACATCGGTGATCTCGACATCGCGAGGCGCTTCAGTATAATGGGCCACTTCGAAAGGAGCCTGTGGGATTGAAGAAACTGATTATTGTCGAATCGCCGACCAAGGCGCGCACGATCGGGCAGTACCTCGGGAAGGACTATCAGGTTCTCTCATCGCAGGGACACGTGAGGGACCTGCCGAAGAACGACCTCGGCGTGAACGTCGAGAAGGAGTTCTCACCGAAGTTCGAGACGAAGCGCAGCAAGATCGTCTCCCAACTGCGGGACGCGGCGAAGGACGCTGAGCGCGTCTTCCTCGCCACCGACCACGACCGCGAAGGCGAGGCGATCGCCTACGATCTGTTCACGATCCTCAACCGCGTGGTGAAGGACGAGAAGGCGTTCTCCCGTCCGATCTTCAACGAGATCACGAAGCCGGTGATCCTCGACGCGCTCGACGCGCCCGGCGACATCGACGTCAAGAAGGTCGAAGCGCAGCGGACCCGGCGGATCCTCGATCGGTTGATGGGCTACCTCGTCAGCCCGCTGCTCTCGAGGACGATCGCCGGCAACCGGTTCGCCGGACTGTCCGCTGGCAGGGTCCAGTCCGTCGCGCTCCGGTTCCTGTGCGATCGGGAAGCCGAGATCGATGCGTTCGTGCCCAAGGAGTACTGGGAAATCGACGCGCACCTGGCGAACGGCGAGTCGTTCGTCGCATCGGTCACGCAGCGCGATGGGGAGAAGCTGTCGATCCCGAACGGGGAGGTAGCCGAGACCGTCGTCGCGGAGATCCGGGCCGCAGCCGAAATCCGTGTCGCGAAGGTCGAGGAGAAGGAGCGAAAGCGGAACCCGTCGGCACCGCTCATCACGAGCACGATGCAGCAGGCGGCGTCCTCGCAGCTCGGCTTCGCGCCAAAGCGAACGATGCGAATCGCGCAGGAGCTCTACGAAGGGATCGCGTTGCCCGAGGGCACCGAGGGGCTGATCACGTACATGCGAACCGACTCGGTTCGGGTGTCCGATGCGGCGGTCGAGCAGGCACGGGAGGTGATCGTCTCAACGTACGGGAAGGAGTACCTCGTCCCGAAGGTGCGGACGTTCAAGAACAAGCGACGCTCCCAGGACGCGCACGAAGCGATCCGGCCGACCGACGAGACACGCACCCCTGCGTCGATCGCGGCCCATCTGACCCCGGATCAGCTCAAGCTGTACGCCCTCATCTACGGGCGATTCCTCGCGACGCAGATGTCGCCGGCGGTGTACCGGCAGAGGAAGATCGTGCTGGAGGCCGGAGCGTACACGCTCGAAGCGGCCGGGAGCGTGCTCAAGTTCGACGGATTCTTGCGAGCGCTGCCGGAGCAGAAGACGAAGGAGACGCCGATCCCCGGCGACGTCGGCGAGGGCGACGTGCTGACGCTCGAGGAGCTCGAGACGAGACAGAAGTTCACCGAACCGCCGCGCCGGTACAGCGAAGCCGGGCTGATCAACCTCCTGGAGAAGGAGGGGATCGGCCGGCCGAGCACGTACGCGTCGATCATCTCGGTCATCCAGGATCGGGGGTACGCGCTCCGCGATGGCGGGAGCCTCCGCCCGACCCTGCTGGGCCGGATGGTCATCGACTTCCTGCAGCGGCACTTCGCCGAGACGGTGAACCCCAGATTCACGGCCCACCTCGAAGAGGATCTCGACGACATCGAAGAGGGCGACATGTCTCGACTCGATGCGCTGAACGAGTTCTACGGCCCGTTCTCCGAACGGCTGACCACCCTGGAGGGGGAGATCGACGGCGGAGAAAATCGCGTCTTCCAGGTGCCTTCGGACGTCACCTGCGAGACCTGCGGCTCCCCGATGGAGCTTCGATACTGGAAGGGCTCGTTCTTCCTCGGCTGCACGGACTACCCGACCTGTCGCACCACCGTGAATCTGCCCCACGATCTGCCGGTCCGGTACCAGAACGGGCGGATCGAGGTGAAGGAAGCGCTCGAAGCGGCCGCCGAGGAGCACGCGGAGCGGATTCCCTGTGAGACGTGCGGTGGTGAGATGGAGATGCGCGCGGGACGGTACGGGCGGTACTACAAGTGCACGAACCCCGATTGCGGTGTCACGGCGTCGGTCTCGACCGGTGTCACCTGTCCGAGCTGCGGCGAGGGAGAGTTGGTCGAGAAGTACTCGTCGAAGCGGCGGAGAACGTTCTACAGCTGCAACCGCTATCCCGACTGTCGCTTCGCGGTCAGCGACAAGCCGGTCAAGGCGTGCCCGACCTGCGCAGCAGGTGTACTCGTCGAGAAGAAGGGCGAGGAACTACGCTGCACGAACAAGGAATGCGAGCACCGAGAGCCGCTTCCTGACGCTACGCCGCCTCGGACAGAAGCTTGAACCACTCGAGGCGCCGCTTGAGCGACGAGTCCTGGAGCTTGGCCAGCGCCTCCTTCTGGATCTGGCGGACGCGTTCGCGGCTGATGCCGAACTCGATGCCGACTTCGTCGAGCGTTTTCGGCTGGTAGTCGTTCAGGCCGTACCGTAGCTCGAGAATCCGACGTTCGCGGTCGGTCAGCCGCTCGTCGAGGGCACGCTCCAGCTCCTGCACGAGGAGATGCTCGAACGTCTCCCGCTCGGGCGACTCGACCGACGCATCCTCGATGAAGTCTCCGAGGACCGACCCGTCGTCGTCGTGGCCGATCGGCATGTCGAGCGATGTCATGCTTTGGGCCGTCTTCTTCGCCTTGATGATGTTCTCGACCGTCGTCTCCAGCTCGGTGGCGAGGTTCTCCGGGGTCGGCAGCTCGCCGGTCTCCTTGAGGTAGTTCCGCTCGACCTGGTAGATCTTGCGGATCAGCTCGTTGATGTGAGTCGGGACGCGGATCGTGCGCGAACGGTTGGTGATCGCGCGCAGGATCGCCTGCCGAATCCACCACGTCGCGTACGTCGAGAACTTGTAGCCCTTCGTGTAGTCGAACTTCTCGATCGCCTTCATCAGACCGAGATTGCCTTCCTGGATCAGGTCGAGGAACGGGAGACCGCAGCCACGATACTTCTTGGCGATGGAGACGACGAGACGAAGGTTCGCCTCCGCCAGTTCTTCCTTCGCTTGCTTGTCCCCGTTCTCGATCCGCTTGGAGAGGCGCACCTCGTCTTCGCGGGTCAGAAGAGGGACCCTGCTGATCTCGCCGAAATACGTCCGGATCGGATTGTCCGAACGCGAGCTGCGCGCCGCCGTCTTACGGTCTTCCTCCGGCTTCGCGCTCAGGTTCTTGCTGAGGTTGATCGTTGCCTTTGAGTCTCTCATCCACTCTCCTACAGCCCCGCAGGTTGCGTTAACCAGACAGAATCGGGACGCCACTTAGGCCCCCGATCCGTTGTGATCCGCCTGTAGTACCCTTCAGTTCGCGCTTTCACAGCGCTCACCCACGCAGGCCACAGTATAGCACAACTCCGAAACGAAGTGAAGAGGACAGTGGGGCCGGCAAAACAAGGGCCCGCTGGACGCGGTTCGGCCCGCTACGATCTTGGGAGAAAGGCGATGAGCGCGGCGACGCCGAGCCCGACGATGACCCACAGCGTGGCGTTGTCCGCGAACGGCGTCGACGGGCGGGCTCTCCCGAAGGCGACGGACAGACCGAGCGAGACCTCCGGCGTCAATGTCCAGGCGACCGGAATCGCCTCGAGAGATCGAGCCTGGAACACCAGTGCGAGCGATTCCAGCAGCCAGGCCTGGACGCCGGCTCTCAGATTCAGGTGAGGGACACCGATCCAGGTCGAACCGGTGTGATGCCACCGAGCGGTGAGGCCGCCGCCACCGAAGAAGCACGCTGCGCCGAACCACCCCTTCACGAGGAGGGAGGCACCTCCCTCGTAGAGGTTGGGGAAGGACGCCGGGTACGTGCCGAGGTCGAATGCGACGGTCAGATTGCGCGACAGGAACGCCTCGGCCGTCAGGACGGAGAACGATCCGGCCCAATCCACGGGGAACCCGTACGGCACCCCGACTGAAAAGCCGACTGCGAACGGTGCCTGCCCGAGCTGCGCCGCGCACGGCACGGCCGCCGCGAGGCCGGCGAGTATCACAAGCATCAGGACGCGCTGTCTCATACCGCTCTCCCTTTCCCGCGCCCCGATGCTACGGGGCGTTCCGGCTCCGCCGGAGGCCGCCCGACCCTTGGACAGGGGAGGCGTGTCCCCCGGTGCTCCGCGCGGTCTTGCGGCGTCCGTTCAATCGGATACCCTGTTCGGAAGCCGAGATGGGCCGAAGGGAGGACGCCGTGCGGATTCGCGATCTCGAGTCCCAGGATTACGACGATCTGGTGGCGCTGTGGAAGGCCACCGGCTTGCCGTACCGGCCGCGTGGGCGCGACGGGCGCGAACGGATCACCCGTGAGATGGGCGGAGGCTGTTCGGTCTTCCTCGCGGCCGAAGAGGACGGGGCACTGATCGGCGCCGTGCTTGGAACGCACGACGGCCGTAAGGGATGGATCAATCGCCTCGCCGTCCTGCCGGAACGACACGGCCAGGGGATCGGTCGCGCGCTCGTCGACGCGGTGGAGCGACGGTTGCACGCGAATGGCATCGAGATCGTGACGTGCCTGATCGAAGATTGGAACGAGGACTCGAGGGTGTTCTTCGAACGGGTCGGATACCTGAGGCACCCGGACGTCCACTACTACTCGAAGCGGGAATCGCCGGACACCTAGGCGATCAGGCGCCTCCGGCTCAGGGAGTCGGATCGACCGCGATGCTCGGGAGGACGATCGTCTCTGTCTGGCCGGCCTCGGAGATCGTCCCCGTCTCGTCCCGAACGAACAGCAGGATCGTGTACTCGCCCTCGAACGGGTACCGCACCCGGAGGACGGGCGTTGTCACGAGCTTCGAGTACTCGAGCGGCGTCACGATGTCCACGTCGTCGCCGAAGCTCCATAGGTACTCCGTGATCACATGCTCATCCGGATCCGAGGAAGACGACGCGTCGAGGTCGACGACGAGAGGATCCTCGGTCACGTTGTAGAGCACGACGAACGACGCGGTCGGCGGCCGGCTGAAGAGAAAGCACCCCGCGACGAGGCCGAGCGTTCCGAGGAGTGCGACGAGGCCGGCGATCCATCTCGCTCTATTCATGGTGGTCCTCCTTCGGAGCAGAGTAGCGGAAACCGTTGCCGGCTGTCCATCGATCGGTATCAGAGCGGCACGGACCTCCAAGGCAGGGCGGCTCGAACGGCGCCGGCGCCGGAGGGCGTCGGTGTCAGTCGGAGTTGATGGGGGAACGCTTGAGTGCCCTGGCCACCAGATCTCCCACGACGTGTTGGCGATACGCTGCCGTTGCGCGGATGTCGTCGATCGGGGAGACCGCGTCGATCGCGAGGCGACGCGCCTCGTCGATTGCCGCCTCGGACAGGTCGACGCCGGAGAGGGAGGTCTCGACCGTTCGGAGCCGGAGCGGTGTCGGCGCGACCGAGCCTGCGGCGATGCGGGCTTCGGCGACGCGACCGTCCGCGACTCGAACGAGCGCGCCGATCGAGGCGATTGCGATCGTCAGCGCCTTCCGTTTGCCGACCTTGTGATAGAACGGACGGAGTCCCGGCTCTGGGATCGGGATCCGAACCGTGCGGACGAACTCCCCCGGGCGGAGATCGGTCTTTCCCGGTCCGAGAAGGAACGATTCCACCGGGACGGTCCGCTCGCCGTCTGGTCCGACAAGATCGAGCGACGCGTCGTGCAGCAGGAGCGGCACCGCCGAATCGGCGGCCGGGGAGGCGTTAACGAGGTTGCCCCCCAGCGTCCCGCGGTTTCGGATCTGCGCCGACCCGAGCGAAGCGAGGGCGCTCACGAGCAGCGGCAGAGCCGCGCGAACGTCCGGGTCGGCGAGGATTGCGCTCTCCGTTGCCGCGGCGCCGATCTCGAGGGCGCCCTCCGAACGGTGAATGCCTCGAAGCGTTGCGACGCGGCTGACGTCGACGAGCAGGGTGGGGGCGAGCATCCCGTTGCGGATCTTGACGAGGAGGTCGGTCCCACCGGAGAGGATCGCGGCCCCGGGTTCGTTCAACGCGCCGAGAAGCGCGGCCTCGTCGGCTACACGCTGGAAGCGCATGCGCGATCTCCTTTCCATGCGGCGACGTCCTCCGGGCGGTCGATGTCGTAGACGCATCCCGGATCGTCGACGGGGACGGTCGTCAGCAGCTCCCGATGGGCGGTGATGTACGCTCTCCCCCCGGAGTCCCCCGAGAGGGCTTCTCGCAGCCCGGCGAAGCAAGAGGCATGGAAGAAGACGGGGAACCCTCGACGGTCCCCGAAGGTGGGAGCGGCGATCGTTGCTCCCTCCTCGGAGGCGCGAAGCACGGCGCCGATCGTCTCGCCACGCACGAACGGCATGTCGGCGTGGAGGATCAGTGCGCCGGCCGCGTCCCGCGCCGTTGCGTCGAGGCCGAGGCGAAGCGACCGAGCCATCCCGGCCTCCGGATCGTCGTTCTCGACTACGGCAGAGCCGGAGAGGTCGACCGCGTTCGCGATCGCCCCGACCGAGGGCGATCCGAGCACGATGATCGGGCGGACGATGCCGGAGGCCTTGAGCCGCCGCAACACCGTCGCCAACGCCGGTTCGCCGTCGACCGGTGTCAGCGGTTTGATCGCGCCCATCCGGGTCGCCAGGCCTGCTGCGAGAACGATCGCCTCGATCACGGGCCCTCCCGCAGACGCTTGGCCGCGAGGCGGACGGCCTCGACGATCTTCTCGTACCCGGTGCAACGGCAGAGGTTCCCCTCGAGCGCGGCGCGAATCTCCTCGTCGGTCGGATCCGGGTTCTCCTGCAGGAGCGCGTGGGTTGCCATGATGAAGCCGGGGGTGCAGAAGCCGCACTGGACGCCACCCGACTCGACGAATGCCTGCTGAATCGGATGCAGGTCGTCGCCGCGTGCGAGCCCTTCGATCGTCAGAATCTCCGCGCCATCGGCCTGTGCGGTGAGCACGAGACAGGAGTTCACCGGCAGGCCGTCGACCAGGACCGTACAGGCGCCGCACTCCCCTTCGCCGCATCCTTCCTTCGTCCCAGTCAGCTGCAGGTCGACGCGGAGGAAGTCGAGTAGCCGCGTCTCGGCATCGACGTCCCGCTCGACCGCCGTCCCGTTGACCGTCAGCCGGATGTTCATACGTGCTCCTTGACCGCGCTCAGCGACGGCTCGACGACGATCGGTTCGCCGACCGTCCTTCGCGCCGTAGCGATGTCCTTCAGTCCGTTCCCGGTAATCATAGCCGCAGCCGAGAGGCCGTCGAGATCGCCGGCTGCGGCCAGCGCCCGCAACCCGGCGAAGGCAGCGGCGCCGGCGGGTTCCGCGAAGACGCCGGTTCGCTGGGCGAGGAACGCGATGGCGTCGAGGATCTGAGCATCCGAGACGGTCACGAATTGTCCGCCGTTCGCGTGGACGTACTTCACCGCCTTGACGATATCGCGCGGGGCGCCGACGCAGATCGAGTCGGCGATCGTCGACGCCTCGATGTCTTCGATCGTGACATCGCCGCCCTCGTAGGAGGCGAACGCCTTTGCGATCGGCGCCGACCCCTCGGCTTGGACGCCGATCACCGTCGGCGATCGGTCGAGGAGGTCGAGACGCTCGAGTTCCGCGAACCCCTTGCAGATCCCGCTGACTACCGAGCCGTCGCCGACGGAGACGAAGACGACGTCCGGCGGCGACCAATCCAGCTGCTCGGCCAGTTCGAGAGCCCCGGTCTTCTTCCCCTCGACGAGGTACGGGTTGACGGCGGCCGACCGGTTGTACCAGCCGAACGCCTCCGCCGCCTCCGCGGCAAGGTCGTACGCGACGTCGTACGAGCCCTTGACGAGGAAGACCCGCGCGCCGTAGACGAGGAGCTGGGTCACCTTCGCCTCGGGGGCGGTATCGGGGACGAAGATGACCGTGTCGAGCGGCGTCGCCGCCGCGAAGCCGGCGAGCGAGCTGGCGGCGTTGCCGGTCGACGCACAGGTGACGACCGGCCTGGCGGTTTCCAGCGCCTTGATCACGACGACCGAACTGGCGCGGTCCTTGTACGACGCGGTCGGGTTCTGGCCGTCGTCCTTGACGAACAGGTCCCGCAGGCCGAGTTCGGCGGCGAGTTCGGGAAATCGGTAGAGCGGCGTCCAGCCGACGCGAAGCGGCTGGATGTGGCTCTCATCGGCGATCGGCAACAGCGAAAGGTACCGCCACATCGATGCGCGACCGGTCTCGGCGAACGAGCGTCGTGTCAGCCGGCCTTGCAGAGCCGCGTAGTCGTAGACGACCTCGAGCGTTCCCCGCCGCGGCCCGCACGCGGGGCACGTGTAGTCGATCCGATCCGGGGCGTACTCGGAACCGCAGCCGACGCAGCGGAGCGTCTCGATCCGCCCCATCAGCCGGCCCTCCCTTCCGTCGACAGTCCGACTGGCAGGTACGGGGCGCCCTCCACGACGCCGGTCCAGAGGACCGCCATCTCGATGGCCGCGCGCAGCGACACGGTGCCGTCGAACGGAGCGATCAGCTCCAACCCATCGACGGCCAGGTCCGCGCTCAATCGAACCCGCACCTCCGGCGACTCGAAGCTGAAACCGGGGGCGCTTCGCGCGAGGCGGAGTTCCCTTCCACCGTCCTTTCGGAAGAGCACGCCGTTCTCGATCCGCAACGCGTTGTCGGATTCGGCGGCGTAATCCTCCCTCGACAAGAAGAGACGAGGCTTGTCGAGGTACGGCTTCCCGTCGTGGGTGCAGAACGTCGCGCAGTTGCCGCACTCGTTGCACAGATCGTCGATGTGGAGGATCTGGCGCCGCTGAGTGATCGTCACACGTTCACGATCGTCCTCGGCGAGTGCGCCGTCCCGCACGGACAAGACCGGCACATTTACATCGACGGTCGGGACGGGAATCGCGCTGTTGGCCCGGTTCGGGCAGACCTCGACGCAGCGGTCGCACAGGAGCTGGCACTGCAGGCAACGCGAAGCCTCCTCCTGTGCGGATGCCTCGGAGAAGGTCCGCTCGACGAGGTCGAAACCGTCTCGTTCGGCGACGGGGAGGAACGCCGGCCTGTGCTGGCCATGCTTCCGGGTGCGAGCGACCTTCAGGCGGCGGACGTCGTCCTCGGAAACCACGCGCTCGGGGAGCGGCGGAGCGGCAAACGGAATGCCAAGACGCTCGCAGATCGCCTCGGCGGCACGGCGGCCGTCGGCGCACGCCTCGATGATGATCGCAGGACCGCGTGCGATATCACCGCCCGCGTAGACGTCCTCGACCGCGGTCCTTCCGGTCGATCGATCGACCGCGACACGGCCTCTCTCATCGACGATCACGTCGCTGTGCTCGAGGAACGGCGCGGCGGTCCGCTGGCCGGTGGCGAGGAGAATGGCATCCGCCGGCACGATGAACTCGCTTCCTGCGATCGGGGCCGGTCGCCGACGGCCGTCCTCGTCCGGCTCGCCGGGCTCGGTCCGAATGCACTCGACGCCGGTCGCGCGCCCCGCTTCGACGAGGATCCGCAGCGGAGCGGACCGTTCGACGAGATCGTTCGACTCGGCGAGGAGGTCATCGATCTCCTCGGTCTCGGCGGTCATCTCCGCCCGGCTGCGCCGGTAGACGACGGTCGACGGCCGGCTGGTGAGCCGCTGGGCAGTCCTCGCGGCGTCCATTGCGGTGTTGCCGCCGCCGATCACGACGACCGCGTCTCCGAGATCCGGGACGTCCCCATGCGCCACGCGATCGAGGAACTCGAGCGCGCCGTAGACGCCGTCGGCGTCGCTCCCTTCGATCGGGAGCCGGGCATCACTCGCGAAGCCGCACGCGACGTAGACCGCATCGTAGCCTTCGGCCAGCAGCTCCTCCGGGGGTTGTTCGATCCGGCGATTGCACTCGATCGCCACGCCGAGCCCCTCGATTCGCTCGATGTCCGCCCGGACGATCGCTTCGGGAAGGCGGAACGCCGGGGCGATCGCCAGCATCCCACCAGCACGATCCTTCGCTTCGAAGACGGTGACGCTGGCGCCGCTCGCCGCGAGATAGAACGAGGCGGCCAAACCGGACGGCCCGGATCCGACGACGGCGACGCGGTGGCCGGTCGGCTCGCGTGCCGGAACGGGGACCGTGCCCCGCTCGGCGGCGAACCGCTTCAGTCGGCGGATGGCGACCGGCTCGTCGTAGACGTTGCGGGTGCACCCGGTCTGGCAGAGGTTGGTGCAGACGTAGCCGGTGACGCCGGGGAGCGGATTGCGGTGCAGGATCGTCGCGAGGGCGCGATCGTCCTCCCCGGCGGCGAGCCGGTGCGCGTACTCGGGCACGTCTTGGCAGACGGCGCATCGGTCGGTGCACGGCGCCTCGATGCAATCGAACGGCTCGAGCTTCGAGGCAACCTTCGGCAGTCCGTGTGGATGGTACGCCTTCGAGTACCGCGGATCGTCCGGCGTGGCCTGGGCGATGCCCGCGAGATTCGCGCGACGGCCGGCGGCGAGTGCCGCGAGGTCGGCCGCGCCGCGGGTGTTCATCTCCGTCTCCAGTCGATCGACGTACTGAGCCAGCCGACCGTATCCGCCGGGTTTGAGCAGATCGGAGGCGACCGTCACGGGAAGCGCGCCTGCCGAGAGGACGTCGACCAGATTGACCGCGTCGGCGCCGGCCGAATAGGAGACGCTCAAGTCGCCATCGAGATCCTCGATCAGTCGGTGGAACAGGTTCATCGTGATCGGGAACAGCGCCCGGCCGGACATGTACATCTCGTCGCCGGGGAGGACGTCGCGGTGGTTCGCCATCGCCAAAGTGTTGCTCAGCTTGACGCCAAAGGCCACCCCGCGGCCGGCCGCAGCGGATTTCAGGGAACCGATCAACGCGAGCGCCCGGTCGTAGCTCAGGTCGTGCTCGAACACGGCGTCGGGGATGTCGATCGTTTCGTAGCCGAGCTTCTCGTGCAGGATCCTCAGCACGGCGTCCTTGCCGAGGAGCGTCGGATTCAGCTTGACGGTCGTGTGCAGACCGCGTTCCTCGATCAGGTACCGGGCGATCCTCTCGATCTCGTCCGGCGGGCAGCCGTGCATCGTCGATAGGGTGACCGAGTCGACGATCCGTGAAGGGATCTCGAGATCGGCAAACGGCGAGCGGTTCCGGAGTCCCGAAGCGATCGATTCGATCTCCTCGGAGGCGTCCTCGAGCCGATCCATGAATCGCTGCATCGGCGGGCTCAGGATGCCCTCGAGGTTGTAGCCGACGCTCATGTTGAAGATCGTCCCGAACTGCGTCTCCTCGAAGCCGAGGAGACGGCGCAGAGCGTGGATCAGTACCCACGCTTTGACGTACTCGTCGAGCGATTCGTGCAGCCGGAGCTCCTGCGACCACTCGACGTTGTATCCCTCGTCCTCCATGTCGATGCACGGTCGCGGGATCTCGAGCTCGTCCATGATCTGGACCGTCTTCAGTTCGATGAACCGTCCGCCGCACAGCCACGCGGAAAGGATGTTCTGCGTCAGCTGCGTGTGCGGCCCGGCGGCCGGGCCGACCGGCGCCGCGAGATGGTGACCGAACAACGTCGTCGCGAACGGTGCGTCGTCACGCGGCACGAAGAACAACTCCCTCGGGATGCCGAAGATGGAGCGCTCGGCCTCGAGTTCGGTCTCGATCCAGTGCAGAAGAGCATCGAACGGAAGGGTACGCATGCGGTCGGTCATCGGGCTCCTCTCCTATCCTAGGTGGCTCCACAGCCGCTGTGCCTGTTCTCGGGCGACGGCGTACGTGGCGGGCTCGTCGATGTCGACGAACTCCCCGTTCCGAAGGACCGGGCGCCCGGCGACGAACAGGTCGGCGACCCGGAGGCTATGCACCGCGGCACCGAACAGCAGGTGCCCAAGGACGGTGTCCGCGCGAAGCGGCGTCGGCGGCGCGTAGTCGAGCAGCACGACGTCGGCCGGCGCACCGGGGCCGATCCGGCCGAACTCGATCCCGAGCAGTCGGCCGGCGATCGCAGGGTTGTCCCGGAACAGCAGTCGGTCGAGGGCGTCGAATCCTCCAACGAGCGGATCCCCGTGGCTGTGCTTCTGGACGATGCCCGCGCTGAACAGCTCGGCGAGCATGTTCGCTCCGAGTCCGTCGGTCCCGAGGCCGGTCGCGACGCCGCGATCGAGGAAGCCGGGCAGGTCGAACAGGCCGACGGCGTTGTTCATGTTCGAGCGGGGATTGTGAACGACGACGGCGCCCCGTTCCGCGACGAGGTCCTTCTCGGCCTCGTCGATGTGGAGGCAGTGGGCGAGGATCGACGTCGGTCTGAGGAGCCCGGACCGATCGAGCCGGTCGACGATCCGCATGCCATGGTCGCTCTCGCAGTGGACCTCGTCCTCCGGCCCTTCGGCGACGTGGATGTGGATACCGGCGTCATCGGGGATCTCCGCCGCGACGCGCTCGAGCGCCTCTCGGCCGACCGTGAACGACGCGTGGAGGCCGAATTGCGCCGCGCAGAGTTGGTCCTCGTCTTCGATCCTCCGAAGGAAGCGGAGGTTTTCCTCGATGCCGAGCGTCGATCGCTCCGGCCCGTCGCGGTCGGTCAGCTCGTAGCAGAAGACGCCCCGAAGGCCGAGACGATCGCACACCTCCGCCTTCAACACGTCAAGCGAGCCGGGAATGGCGTTCGGGCTGGCGTGATGATCGACCAGTGTTGTCACCCCGCATCGGGCCGCCTCCATCGCGCCGATCAGCGCGGATGCGCGAACGGAGTCCTCATCGAGCGCCTTGTCGAGCTTCCACCACAGCTGCTCGAGGATCTCGGTGAACGTTGTCGGATGAAACGGCGAGACGGCCATCCCCCGCGCCAAGCTGCTGTAGAGGTGCGTGTGGGCGTTGATCAGGCCGGGGATTGCCCACTTGCCCGACGCGTCGATTCGCTCGTCGACCTCGAGGTCCGTCGGGACGGTCCCGCCCTCGAAGATTCCCGCGACGCGATCGCCATCAAGGAGGAGCGAGCCATTCGCGATGACGGCATCGCTGCCGTTCCAGATGACGGCATGTTCGAGGAGTCGCTTCATGAATCCTCCATTCCCACGGCCCTCGTGGGCCGTGCGTGGTGGCGTGAAGGATACCGGTTGTCGGGCTGCCAGACAACTTATAGAATGGATGTTGCCGGCAAGAGCCTGCTGAAGACTGGTGGGTTCGGGACCGACGTCCCATTGAAGGCTCCCGCGGGCGCCTGTAGGATGACGTCGGGCCAGGTGGAAGGGAGACGGATGACCGCTCCAGCGGACATTTCAGTAGCTGTCGAGTTGAAGGGGATCGTCAAGCGATTCCCGGGCGTTCTCGCGAACGATGAAGTGGATCTTGCCGTTCGGCGCGGCGAGATCCACTGTCTTCTCGGGGAGAACGGGGCCGGCAAGACGACGCTCATGCGAATCCTGTACGGGCTGTACCAGCCGGATGCGGGAGAGATCCGACTGCACGACGAGCCGGTCCGGGTCGCGTCGCCGAAGGCGGCGCTCGCGCAACGGATCGGGATGGTTCATCAGCACTTCCATCTCGTCCCGACCTTGTCGGTCGAGGAGAACGTCGTTCTCGGTCTTTCCGAGGGGACCGGACCGTTCCTCCGCCTCCGGAGGACCCGGTCACGGATCAGGAAGCTGGCCGGTGAGTACGGCCTTCAGGTTGACCCGACCGCGAAGGTCTGGCAGCTCTCGGTCGGGCAGCAGCAGCGGGTCGAGATCCTGAAAGCGCTGTACCGCGACGTCGACGTGCTGATCATGGACGAGCCGACAAGCGTTCTGACGCCGCAGGAAGTCGACGGACTGTTCGGGACGCTGCGGACGCTGGTCAATGACGGGTTGACGATCATCTTCATCACCCACAAGCTCGATGAGGTGATGGAGGTCAGCGATCGGGTCACCGTTCTGCGGAAGGGGAAGGCCGTCGCCACCGTCGAGACTGCGGCGACGAGCAAAGCGGAGTTGGCTCGGCTGATGGTCGGGCGCGAGGTGGTCTTTCGGATCGAGAAGAAGGCGGCGCAGCGCGGCGACAGGGTTCTCGAAGTCGCGGACCTCCACGCGCGCAACGATCGCGGTCTGCCCGCGCTTCGCGGCGTGTCGTTCGACCTCTTCTCCGGGGAGATCCTTGGGATCGCCGGCGTGTCTGGCAACGGTCAGCACGAGCTGTCCGAGGTCCTGACCGGACTCCGGCGGGCGACGCGAGGTTCCGCGTTGCTGGAGACGGTCGATCTCGCCGGCTGCTCGGCACGGGAGATCGCCGATCTCGGCGTCGCGCACGTACCGACGGAGCGGATCCGGATGGGCACCGTGCCGACCATGAGCATCCGCGAGAATCTGATCCTGAAGAGCTACCGCATGCCGGACTTCTGCCGGTGGGTCTTCCTCGACGACAAGGCGGCGGCGCAGAACGCGTGCGACGCGATGCGCGAGTACCAGATCTCGGCGCCGCATGACGGAACCGCGGCGAAGAACCTCTCTGGCGGGAACATCCAGCGCCTCGTGCTCGCCCGCGAGCTGTGCGGGAGTCCGCGATTCGTCGTGGCTGCTCACCCGACGTACGGGCTTGATGTCGGGGCGACCGAGCAGATCCGCCAGGTTCTCCTCGACCAGCGGGACCGTGGCGCGGGGATCCTGCTGATCTCGGAGGACCTCGACGAGATCATGCAGCTTTCGGATCGAGTCCTCGTCCTGTTCGGCGGCGAGGTCATGGGCGTCCTCGACGCCGAGGGCGCGGATCTGGAGGAGATCGGCCTGATGATGGCCGGCTCGCATCGGCGGGAGGTGGTTGCGTGAAGCTTCCGTCGTGGATCCGGATCGATCGGCGTCCGGCCCCTTCTCCGTGGGTGGTCTTCGGGATCTCGCTGCTCGCGATCGTCGCCGCGCTGGTTGTCGCGGGGATCTTCTTCCAGGCGTACGGTGTCTCGGCGATCCGCGCCTACGGCGACATCGTTCGCGGCGCGCTGGGCAGCAAGCTGGGGATCACGGAAACGATCCGGCGGATGATTCCACTCCTCGTGATCGGCGTCGGATTGACCGTCGCGTTTCGGGCCTTGTTCTGGAACATCGGAGCCGACGGGCAGCTGCTGATCGGAGCGATCGCCGCGTCCGGGATCGCGCTCTTCTCGGGCATCCCGGGACCGCTGCTCATCCCGGCGATGCTCGTCGGCGGCTTCCTCGCTGGTGCGCTGTGGGGCGTCGTCCCCGGAATCCTCAAGGCGAAACTGGGGATCAACGATGTCATCACGACGCTGATGCTGAACTACGTGGCGATCTTCATCGTCGAATGGCTGATCCACGGGCCGTGGAAGGGGCCGACGATGCGCGGTTTCGCCTACTCGGACCCGTTCCCGCCGGCCGCCGTGTTGCCGGTGATTGCCGGGACGCGCATCCACTGGCCGACGCTCGCGATTGGCCTCGCTGCGGCGATGTTCTTCTTCTACCTGGTACGCCGGACCCGCGTCGGGTTCGAGATTCGGGTCGTCGGGGAGAATCCGGACGCGGCTCGCTACTCGGGGATCAGCCAGATGAAGATCACGATCCTGGCGATGGTCGTCTCGGGAGGACTGGCCGGGATCGCCGGCGTCGGGGAGGTCGCGGGGATCCACCGAATGCTGCTGAGCCCGACGCACATCTCTCTTGGCTACGGCTACACCGCGATCATCGTCGCGTGGCTTGCGCGGCGGAACCCGCTGGCGGTGATCCTGACATCGTTCCTGTTCGGCGTGATCATGCGCGGCGGCGACGTGATCAAGGTCTCGCTCGGTCTCCCGTTCCAACTGGTCAACGTGTTCAACGGCTTGATTCTGTTCTTCCTTATTGGGAGCGATATTCTGATGCGATATCGGATACGGATCGGACGGAGGCTGAACGCATGAGCTGGGAGAGCTGGATCGTCGCGACGCTGAGTCGAATGCTCGCCTACGGGACGCCGCTTCTTCTCGCCACGCTGGGCGAGATCTACGCCGAGCGGTCCGGCGTGCTGAACCTCGGCGTCGAGGGGATGATGATCGTCGGCGCGCTGTCCGCGTTCGCGGTGGCGTACACTACGGGCAATCCGTGGCTCGGCGTGCTCGTCTCCGCCGCCGTCGGTGGCGCGTTCTCGCTGATCCACGCGTTCGCCAGCGTGACGTTGCGGGCGAACCAAGTGGTTTCCGGCCTGGCTCTGACGATGCTTGGACTTGGCCTGTCCGGCGTGCTCGGCAGGCGGTGGGAGGGATGGCCGCTGATGACGCCGCTGCGCGAAGTGACGATCCCCGGTTTGAGCAAGATTCCGGTCCTCGGCCCGGCGCTGTTCGAGGGACAGAATCTCCTCGTCTACATCGCGATGGGCCTGGCGGTCCTCCTCTGGTTCGTCCTGTACCGGACGAGGATCGGCATCAGCATCCGTGCGGTCGGCGAGGATCCTGCGACCGCTGACTCCCTCGGGATCAACGTCGCACGGGTTCGCTACTTGTGTGTCGTCGTGGGAGGAGTCCTCTCCGGGATCGCCGGCGGCTATCTCTCCGTCGCGTATCGCCCGTCGTGGACGGACGGGATGACGGCCGGGATGGGATGGATCGTCATCGCGCTGACGATCTTCGCATTCTGGAACCCGCTGCTTGGCCTGGTCGGTGCGTATTTTTTCGCCGCGCTGTTCCACTTGTCGTTTCGGCTGCAGGCGTGGCTTGCTCCGGAGCTGCTGAAGATGATGCCGTACGTGCTCGCGATCGTCGTGTTGATCGTCGTGGCACGAGGAACGCTGCAAAAACGAATGGGGGCCCCCTCGGCACTCACGATTCCGTATACGAGAGGGGAAGACTAGCGGACGAGAGGAGGTGCGGCGCGGGCGAGTCGTCGGGAGGAGAAAGGCACAAGGCCCTGAGCGGATCAAGGAGGTAACAGGTATGAAACGCGGAGCAGTTCTACTCGCACTACTCGTGTTGGTCGGCGTGGCGGCCCACGCCGCAGAGTACGTTCCCGGAGAACCGCTGAAGGTCGGGTTCATCTTCGTTGGCCCGATCGGCGACTTCGGCTGGACCTATGCGCATAACGAAGGACGACTGATTGTCGAGGATCTCCCGTACGCGGAGACGGTGTACGTCGAGTCCGTCGCCGAGGGGCAAGAGGGGCCGGTCATCGACGATCTGATTGCCCAGCACGGCTGCAACGTCGTCTTCACGACGAGCTTCGGATTCATGGACGGAACGCTCGCGGCGGCGCTGCGGCATCCGGACGTGCTCTTCGGCCATGCGTCGGGGTTCAAGCGGGCCCCGAACATGATGACGTACATGGGCGACTTCTATCAGGTCTACTACCTGAACGGGCTCGTCGCCGGGGCGCTGACGGAGACGGGCAAGATCGGCTACGTCGGCGCGTTCCCGATCCCGGAGGTCAAGCGGCACCTGAATGCCTGGGCGATGGGGGCCAAGGCGGCCAACCCCGACGTCGAGGTTCATGTTCGCTGGCTGTTCTCCTGGTTCGACCCGGGAGCGGCGGCGGAAGCGACCGAGGCACTGATCGCCGACGGTTGCGATGTCTTCGCGTTCACTGAAGACTCCCCGACGGTTGTTCAGGTGGCTGCGCAGAACGAAATGATCAGCTTCGGGCACTACGGCTCGCAGATGTACACGTTCGCGCCGGACTACGTCGTCTCCGGACAGGCGATCGACTGGGGCGCGATCTACGTCGACTTCCTCGACAAGATCTACACCGGCGTGTACACGGGCCAGAATCTCGAGTACGTCGACTACTGGTGGCTGATGACGCAGGGCGCCGTCTACCCTGAAGCGTCACCCGGTGTGGCCATCAACCCGCTGTACGTCGATGCGCTGAAGGCCTACATGATCGACGATCCGGTGTACGGGGAGATCTCGGCCTACGATCTGCACAACATTCGACTGGCGCAGTTCTCCAACCCGGGCGTGACGTTCGACCCGTTCCAGGGGCCGATCCTCGATCGCCATGGGCACGAGGTCGTTCCTGCAGGAACCTGGCTCTCGGTCGACTCGCTGATCACCATCGAGTGGGCGTTCGAGAACGTCGTCGGGCCGTGGCCCGGCGAGCCGGAAGACTAGGAGCGCGATGGCGGCGGCCGTTCCGTGAGGGCGGTCGCCGCTTCTTCATCTAGGGGGCCGATTTCATATGCCCGATCGCAACCCGTTGCACGAGATGACACGCGACCTCGCGGCCGTGGCCGCGGGGCGACGGCCGGCCAATCTCGTGATTCGGAACGGCCGTTGGGTCAACGTGCACTCGGGGGAGATCCTCGCGCACTCGACCGTCGCCGTGTGCGGTTGTCGAGTCGCCGCTTGCGGTCCGGACGTCGAGCCGGTGACCGGACCGGAGACGACGGTCATCGATGCGGGTGGGCGGTATCTGCTGCCGGGATTGCTCGACGCGCACGTCCACGTCGAGAGCTCGATGCTGACGGTCGGTCGATTTGCCGAGGCGGTGCTGCCGCACGGGACGACCGGCGCGTTCATCGACCCGCATGAGATCGCGAACGTTCTCGGTCTCGATGGTGTCCGGCTGATGGCCGACGAGGCTAAGACGACTCCGATGCGGATCTATGTCCAGATCCCGTCCTGCGTCCCCGCGGCGCCCGGCCTCGAGACGAACGGCGCGACGATCGGTCCGGCCGATGTTGCGGAAGCGATGACGTGGGACGGCGTCATCGGGCTCGGCGAAGTGATGAACTACCCGGGTGTTGCGCTCGGCGATGAGCAGGTTCACGCGATCATCGCGGAGGCGTTGAAGGCCGGCGGCGTGATCGGTGGGCACTACGCCTTGGAGGACCTCGGCGAGATGTTCCGCGCCTACGCCGCGGGAGGGCCGAGCGACTGTCACGAGGGGACGCGCGCCGAGGACGTCGTCGCCCGCGTGCGGCAGGGCATGGCGGCGATCGTGCGCGAGGGAACGGCGTGCCGGAACGTAGCAGCGCAGGCGGCGGCCGTGACCGACGGGACGGTCGATCCCCGACATGTCTTGCTGTGCACGGACGACCGGCACACGGGGACGCTTCTCCACGACGGGCACATGGACGATGTGGTGCGGACGGCGATTCGTGCGGGTATCCCTGCGATGACCGCGATTCAGATGGCGACGTTGAACACGGCCGAGCACTTCGGGGTCGCCCGCGACGTCGGTTCGATCGCGCCGTGCCGCTTCGCCGATCTGCTGATCGTCGCGGATCTGGACGAGATGGTCGTCGATGAGGTGATCGCGGCCGGGGAGGTCGTGGCGAAGCACGGCGAGGTGATCGAGGCGATCCAGCCGTTTCGATACCCGGACGCGGTCCGGAAGACCGTCACGCTCGAGGCGCCGCTGGCGCCGGCGGACTTCGAGGTCCGCGCGCCCGAAGGCGTGACCGAGGTGGCATGCAGAGTGATTCACCGGATCAACGACCAGGTTCTCACGCGAACCGAGTGCGAGCGGCTTCCGGTCGACCGCGGGCTCGTCGCGCCGCGGATCGGCAGCGGCGTATCGCATCTTGCCGTGATCGAGCGGCACCGCGGTTCCGGTCGGATCGGTCGAGGTTTCGTCGCCGGGTTTGGGTTCGACAGCGCCTATGCGCTGGCGAGCACGGTTGCTCATGACAGCCACAACCTGCTCGTGGTCGGTACCGACAGGGACTCGATGGCCGCCGCGGCGAATCGCGTTGCCACGATCGGAGGGGGCTTCTGCGTGGCGAAGGACGGCGAACCGATCGCCGAGATTCCGCTTCCGATCGCCGGGTTGATGTCGGATGTGCCGGCGGTCGAGGTCGTGGAGCGAACCGATCGTCTGCATCGAGCGCTGCGAGACTGCGGCTGCGAGGTCGACGATGCCCTGACGGCCCTCTCGTTCCTCGCGCTGCCGGTGATCCCGCAGCTGCGGCTGACCGACCTGGGGCTTGTGGATGTCGATCGATTCGAGATTGTGTCGCTGTTCGTCGACGAGGATAATCGTTCGCTGAAACGAGAGAGGTGATCCCAACGGCAATACGAGACTACGTGAGGCCTGCGACCGCCGAGGAGGCGTGGGCGGAACTCGGTGAACGAGGGAAGACGGCCAGGCCGGTCGGCGGCGGCATCGACGTGCACTTGTTTCGGGTGCAGGAGGTGTCGACGCTTGTCGATCTCACTGCACTGGAGCTGGCGTACGTGCGACAGGGGGACGGGCTCGCGATCGGCGCGACGACGACGTTCACCGAGATCATCGAGTCGGCAGCTGCGGCCGAGTACTTGGACGGGATCCTGGTCCGCGTGCTGGAAAGGGTCGCCTCGCCGCTGCAGCGAAACCTCGGGACGATCGGTGGGACGATCGGGAGCGCCCATCCGTGGTCGGACGTGATCCCGCTGCTGCTCGCGCTGGATGCCGAGCTGACAGTCTATGACGGCGAAGAGCGGAGGCTCTCGCTGTCGGAGTACCTCTCCGACCGTGCACGCGGCGCGCGGCCGCTGATCATCGAAGTTCGTTTGCCTGTGGCGTCGGCGAGCGCTGCGTGTGCGTTCGAGGAGTTCAGCGCGACCGGCTTCGACGTCGCCGTCCTCAACTGCGCCTGCTTCGTCGCGAGCGACGGGGGACGGTGCGAAACGGCACGGGTCGCCGTCGGAGGGACACCGGCGCTGGCAACGAGACTGGCCGCCGTGGAGTCCGAGCTGGAGGGACAGTCGCTCGATGGAGGGACGATCGATCGGATCGCCGGGCTGGCGGCCGATGCGATCGACGCGCGGGACGACCGACGTGCATCCGCCGGCTATCGAAGGGATCTCGTCCGTGTTGGCGTATCCCGCTGTCTTCGGAGGATCGCCGAGGGGTTGGGAGGGACCGGATGACGATCACGCTGACGATCAACGGAGTACGAAAGACGCTGGAGATCGATCCGGGGGAGAAGCTCCACGAGGTTCTTCGGCGCGAGGGATTCATGGGCGTCAAGGTCGGATGCGAGACCGGCGATTGCGGGGCGTGCGCCGTCCTGCTGAACGGTCGCGCGGTCAACTCGTGCCTCGTCTACGCCGCGAAGGCGGACGGGGCCGAGGTCCTCACCGTCGAGGGGCTCGAACACGAAGGACAGCTACACCCGGTCCAGGAGGCGTTCCTCGACGAGGGGGGGATCCAGTGCGGGTACTGCACCCCCGGGATGGTCATCTCGACGGTCGACCTGCTCTCGCGCAATCCGGAACCCACCGAAGAAGAGATCCGGCAGGGGCTGTCGGGGAACCTGTGTCGTTGCACGGGCTACGTGAAGCAGATCCGGGCGGTTCAACAGGCCGCCAAGCGGATGAGGGGCGGTGGGAGCGATGTCTAGCCGACCGGATTTCGCGATCGTCGGGAAGAGCGAACGGAAGGTCGACGGCCGCGCCCTTGCCACCGGGAAGCCGGTCTTCGTCGATGACCTCCGGCTGCCCGACACGCTGCACGTCAAGATCCTCGGGAGCCCGCACGCGCACGCACGAATCGTGCACATCGACGCGTCGGCCGCGGAGCAGATGCCCGGCGTAGCCTGCGTGCTGACGCATGAGAACACGCCTCCGACGAGGCACACGACGGCGGGCCAGGGCTTCCCCGAGCCATCTCCGTACGACGCGCGGATGTTCGAGGACAAGGTCCGTTTCGTCGGAGACCGGGTCGCCGCGGTGGCGGCCGACTCCGAGGAGATCGTGCTCGAGGCGCTGAAGACGATCCGCGTGGAGTACGAGGAACTCGAGCCGGTCCTGTCGATCGACGAGGCACGACGAGACGGCGCACCGGTGGTCCACGACGAGGCGGACTCGACCGGGATCTACGACGCGGCGCGCAACATCGTTGCCGATGTCGACATCGACGTGGGAGACGTCGAGGCGGGCTTCGAAGGCTCCGACCTTCTCGTCGAGACGACCTGCGAGACGCAGTACGCCCAGCACGCACCGATCGAGACGCACGTGGTATTGAGTTCTCTCGATTCGGCCGGCCGGCTCGTCCTGCGCACGAGCACACAGGTCCCGTTCCACGTCCGGCGCATCGTCGCCCAGGCGCTCGGGATCCCGATCCGCGACATCCGCGTCATCAAGCCGCGGGTCGGCGGTGGCTTCGGGACGAAGCAGGAGGTCCTGCTGGAGGACGTCGCCGGCCTGGTGACGCTGCGGACCGGCCGACCGGCGCTCCTTCATCTCACCCGGAAGGAGGAGTTCGTCGCCGCCCGGACGCGTCACCCGATGCGCGTTCGCGTCAAGCTCGGCGCTGGCGAGGACGGCGTCCTTCGCGCGATCGAGATGGAGGCGACCTCTAACACCGGTGCGTACGGGGCGCACGGTCTGACGGTGCTGGCGAACACAGGGTCGAAGACCCTGCCGCTGTACAACAAGGCGCCCAACGCGCACTTCTTCGGGCAGGCGGTATACACGACGCTGCCGGTTCCGGGCGCGTACCGCGGCTACGGAGCGACGCAGGGATACTTCCCGCTGGAGACGGCGATGGACGAGCTGTCTGAGCGTCTCAGGATCGATCCGATCGAGCTCCGGCGATTGAACCACATCCGCGTCGGCGAGACCTCCCCGATCTTCGAGAAGCTCGGGGAGGGACGGGAGGGCGTCGAGCAGACGGTCAAGAGCTGCGAGCTCGAACGGTGCCTGCAGATCGGCGCGGAGCGGATCGGCTGGACGGAGAAGCGCGGGAAGCGCATCCGGGACGGCTCGTGGGCGCACGGCGTCGGCATGTCCGTCATGATGCAGGGATCGGGAATCCCGCTGATCGACATGGCCGCGGCGACGATCAAGATGAACGAGGACGGGTCGTTCAACCTCCTGATCGGCGCGACCGACATCGGCACCGGGTCGGACACGATCCTCGCGCAGATCGCGGCGGAGGTCCTCGGCGTCCCGTTGGAGAAGATGCTTGTGACCTCCTCGGATACCGACTTCACCCCGTTCGATGTCGGCGCGTACGCGTCGTCGACGACCTACGTGTCGGGGATGGCGGTGCAGCGGGCGGCGGAGCAGGTCCGCGACCAGATCCTGGCGGTCGCCGCGTCGGTTCTCGGCCTCGAAATCGGTGCACTGCACCTCGCCGATCAGGCGGTGGTCGGCCCAGACGGAGCGACGATGTCGCTTGCGGAGGTCTGCGTCCGGGCGATGTACGAGTCGGACCAGTTTCAGATCGGGGCAACTGCCTCCTGCGTGCCGACCGAGTCGCCGCCGCCGTTCCTCGCGAACTTCGCCGAGGTGGCCGTCGACACCGAGACGGGAGTCGTCAAGGTGCTGCACTACGTCGCCGCGGTTGACTGCGGCGTGGCGATCAACCCCTCGATGGCCGAGGGGCAGATGGAGGGAGCGCTGGTCAACGGGATCGG
>CAZSNG010000009.1:24923-58681 GCA_964608345.1 uncultured Thermotogae bacterium | reverse complement strand
GCGGTGGGTTCAACGTCTATCCGGCCGAGATCGAGGAGTACCTGTTCACCCATCCGAAGGTGCAGAACGTCTCGGTGATCGGCGTGCCGGACGACGTCTTCGGCGAGGTTGCCGTGGCGTACGTCATCCCTCGTGAGGGGGAGACGATCGACCCGCAGGAGATTGTCGGCTACTGCGCCGGAGAGATCGCCAACTTCAAGGTGCCGCGGTACGTTGAGGTCGTCGAGAGCTTCCCGATGACGCAGTCCGGCAAGGTTCAGAAGTACCGGCTGCGCGAGATTGCGGACGAGGCGCTCGCCGGTGGCCGCATGACCAAGGTCGGAGGCAAGAAGTGAGTCATGACGGACGTGGCCCGGCGATCGGTGAGGCCGTGCTGAAGCTGGCGCGGGAGCTCATCGCGATCGAGAGCCACGTGGACGCGCCCGGACGAGAGGCGGAGATCGGACGGTTCCTTCTCGACTGGTTCCGAGCGCGCGGGATCGAGGCCGATCTGCGGCCGGTGGACGACGATCGGGCGAACGTGATCGCTCGCGTTCCCGGAGGCGAGGGGCCGATCCTGATGCTCAACGGGCATCTCGATACGGTCCCGGCGGGCGCAATGGACGGTGCGTTCGCGCCCCGGGTCGAGGACGGAGTCCTGTGGGGGCGCGGTGCGTGTGATATGAAGGGCGCAATTGCGGCCATGTGTTGTGCGATGGCCGCAATCGCGTCGGAGAATGCTGTGCATTCTCCGGTGGGGGACGCAGCGGAGTCCGAGAATGAACGCGTTCGGGCAACATCTCTGGCCGGCGATCTGCTGTTCGTCGGGACGGTGGACGAGGAATCGGGGTCGCTCGGCGCGAAGGCGCTGATCGATGCAGGGATCCGGGCCGACTACGCGGTCGTCGGCGAGCCAAGTGCGTTGCGCATCGCTGTTGCACACAAAGGCTCTTGCTTCGTGCAGGTGACGCTCGCCGGGCGCGGCGCGCACGGCAGCTGCCCCGAGCAGGGCGTCAACGCCGTGTCGTACGCCGCACGGATCGTCGCCGCGATCGAGGACGAGCTGCGTCCGCGCCTCGCCGAACGATCGTACGCGCTCCTTGGCCCATCGACTGTCTCGATCGGGCGCATCTGCGGCGGGACACAGCCGAACGTCGTCGCCGAACGGTGCGAGATCGAAGTCGACCGCCGATACCTCCCCGGGGAGGGCGATCCCGTCCCTGAGGTCCGTGAGATCGCGGCCTCGATCTGCGACGGCGTCGACGGCCTCTCCTTCGAGGTCGCCGAGATGCCGATGACCTCGACAGTTTCGCACGTGCCGCTCGGCACGTCGCCGGAATCGCCGCTCGCCCGTGTTGCCATGGAGGCGTGTCGGGCGACCGGCGTCGCGAGCGAGCCGGTCGGCGTCACATACTGGTCCGATGGCGGGCACTTCGCGGCAAACGGGATCGAGACGATCGTTCTCGGGCCGGGTGACATCGCCAACGCCCACGGACCGAACGATCGAGTGGTGGTGGCCGAACTCGAGCGGGCGGCGGAGATCTACGCCGCCATCACGGCCCGCCTCCTCGGCGGCGGGGGATAGGCGCCGACGTCTCAGATGCCGAATCGGGCCGACAGGGCGGCTCGGATCCGTTCCAGGCCGTTCCTGAGGTGCTCCGTCTCCGCTCCGATGCCGAGCCGAACGAAGCGATCCATCCCGTAGCAGTCGCCGGCGAGCACGAAGACGCTCTGCTCCCGGCGCAGCCAGTCGGCGAGATCGGTGGAGTTGATGTCGAGGTCGTAGCGGATGAACGCCATGCCGCCACCGAGTGGGGGGACAAACCGGAACCGTCCGTCGAAGCCGTCGACCCAGGCCTGCATCACGCGGAGGTTCTCCTGCAGCATCGACCGGTTTCGATCCAGGATCCGTGTACGCATTCCTGACGACAGAGCGATCTCGGCGATCATGTGGCTGAGGATCCCGGCCGTGATCGTCGTGTAGTCGTGGTAGGTCCAGGCGTCTCCGATCGTCTCGGTCGGTCCGGCCAGCCAACCGACCCGAAGGCCGGGCAAGGCGTACGCCTTCGACAGGCCGCCGCAGACGATCGCCTTCGGATACGTCCCGAGGAAGCTCGTCGTCTCCTTGCCGTCCAACTCGGCGCCACGATACACCTCGTCGGCGTAGATCCAGGCGTCGGCCTTCTCGGCGATCGCGACGATTGCCTTCATCTCGTCCTCGGTGAGGACGTAGCCGGTGGGGTTGTTCGGGTTGCAGACGGCAAGCATCTTGGTCCTCTTGGTTACCGCCTTCGCGAGCTCGTCGAGGTCCGGCGCCCAGCGGTTCTCCTCGCGCAGATGGAACGGCCGCGGGATCGCGCCGATCTCCTCGGCGACGCCCCAGATCTGCATGTAGTTTGGGAGCATCATTACGACCTCGTCGCCGGCCTCGAGGAGGGTGTGGCAGGCAACGAAGTTGGCCTCGGCCGAGCCGTTGGTGACGAGGACGTTGCCGGAATCCTGGTTCGGATACAGCTTGGCGACCGCGTCCCGGAGGGCGATCGAACCATTGGTCTGACCATAGCCGAGGACCGTATCCGCGAGATCCCGCAGCTGCTCGTCGGTGAGGAACTCGCTCAGTCGGAGCGGATGGAAGCCGCTTTCCGTGAGATTGAAGTCGACAGTGTTCTCGTAGATCGATTGCACCCGCTCGAGTTCGAAGACGCGCATCTTCATGGCTCAGTTCCTCCCGTTTCCCCCCGATATTCGATCCCTCGATAGACGGCCTTGGCGATTTGGATGTCCTGCACGGCGACGCCGGTCAGATCGGCGATCGTGATCTGGTCGTTGCTCTGTCGTCCGAGCCGCGGGTTCGCGATGACGTCGCCGAGTTCGACGACACGGTCACGAGGGACGGCGCCCGCCCGAACCGCGCGGTGCACCTCACCGCGGTGCTCGCTCTGGGCGAGGCTGTCGACGACGACGATGTCGGCACGCGCGAGCAGCTCCGGTTCGAGTTCGACCTTCTCCGGCGTGTCCGAGCCGACCGCCGTGATGTGGGTGCCCGGACGGATGTCCGCCACCTGCAACAATGGCTCCCGCGACGGCGTTGCGGTCACGATCAGGCGGCATTGACGGGCGACGTCCCGGGGGTCGTGCGTGAAGCCGAGCTTCGGGGCGTTCGTGACGTCGGCGAAGAACGCGCGGTAGCGGTTGCGCGCGGCGTCGCTGCGAGCCCACACCAGCGCCCGCTTCGCACCGATGGCCGGCAGCAGATGGAGAAGCTGCAGTCTCGCCTGGATGCCGGCGCCGACGATGCCGACGCAGTCGACTTCCTTCGGCGCCAGGTGTTTCGCGACCACCGCACCGGCGGCGGCGGTGCGCACGTCGGTGAGATGACCGCCGTCGAGCAGGATCGCCAGAGGGGCACCGGTGCGACGGTCGAAGAGCAGCATGAGGCCCTGGCTGCTCGGCAGGCCGCGATCGGGATTCTCGTAGAAGCCGGAGGCGACCTTGATTACGTAGACGTCGTCGTCATGGACGTAGCCATACTTGATGTGCACGTCACCCGGAGGGTCCTCGAACAGCAACTCGCCGGGGGGCGGCACCGTCACCTCGCCGCGGGAATACGCGACGAATCCGGCTTCCATCAGCCCGATCAGGTCGAGCCGAGGCAGCACGGCGTCGATTTCGTCGCGACGGATGATCTTGGTCGTGTCAGGCATCCTCGACCTCCAATGCGTCGATTTGGGCCGGGTCGACGCGGCCGCCCGAGATCACCAGGGCGATCCGCCGACCGCGGAAGCGGCTCCCCAGCTTGCAGGCCGCCGCGACACTCAAGGCGGCGGCGCCTTCGATGTCCATCCCGTGGTGTCGGCGGACGAGCAGCATGGCGTCAGCGATCTCGTCCTCGGACAGCAGGACGAACTCGTCCACGACCCGCCGGCAGAGGCCGAACGTGATCGAACCGGCCTCGACACCTCCCGCCGTTCCGTCGGCGAGGGTGGACAAGCTCGCCTCCTCGACGATGCGTCCGGCCTGCAGCGAGTGGTACATTACCGCCGAGCGGACAGGTTGGCAGCCGATCACGGCCGTGCGTGGCGAGGCGTGCCTGAGGTACGTCCCGACGCCGGCAATCAGGCCGCCGCCGCCGACCGGAATCAGGACGGCGTCGAGATCGAGCGCTTGCTGATGAAGCTCGAGGCCGACCGTTCCCTGACCGGTGACGACCTGCGGGTCGTTGTACGGCGGGATCAGCACGCCGTCGCGTTCGGCGGCGTCGGATCGTGCCGCGCGTTCGGCGTCGAGGCAGTCGTCGCCGACGAGCTCGAGCGGGACGCCGCTCCGGCGGAGCCACGCGAGCTTGACGTCGCTCACGGTTCGCGGGACGTACAAGCGGCCGGCGAGGTCGAGCGCCTTCACGGCGTGCGCGAAGGCGGCGCCGTGATTGCCGGTGGAAGCGGCGACGAGCGATCGCTGAAGGAGTGCCGGCGGAAGGGAGAGGATCTTGTTGAGCACGCCGCGGAGCTTGAACGAGGATGTGGTCTGGAGGTTCTCCAGCTTCAGGAGGACCTCGGCGCCGAGTTGTCGGCGCAGCTCGGGGGACGGCTCGAGCGGTGTCCGGACAATGTGAGACGAGATCCTCCGATGCGCATCGTCGCAGGCCGGGCCGGAGACGTCGGTGCTCCGGTGATCGATCTGACTGTCGCCCATGCCCTGGGTACTCCTTCCTGCCGCCGTCGCGCGGTCACGGTCACGATACTGTCCGGCGATGGCCTGCGGGTCAAGGAGAAGGGCTGTATCCGGCGCGATGGGGACGCTCAATCACCTTCTGCGGCTTCACAGTTCGGCCACAACTTGCCGACAGCGGCTTCACGATGCGGAGGCATCATAGCGTCGTACAACCAGAGCACCCACCAAACGCACCAACCTCCGAGGCCCGGGTCCAGCCCACCCGGGCCTCACGCCTTTCCCCGAGGGAATGCATGCAAGGCGAGGCGTTGCGGAATCGTGTCCGCCCCCCTAGAATCCATCCGCCGGAGGGGTGGGAGAGCGGCCGAATCCGCCAGTTTGGAGAACTGGTGTACCCTCGTGGTACCGCGGGTTCAAATCCCGCCCCCTCCGCCACCGCCTGTGCTAGGTGGGGGGCTAGCGGTCCCCTGCATCCACAACCCGCTCACGTGGAGCCGAAGGGCTTCCGGAGGGGGAAGGCGTGAGGGTCCGTCCTCGGACAAGCGGCGTTGAAGGCTGAGCCCTCTGCGGCGCATGTTGGTGAACTCCGCCAGGCCCGGAAGGGAGCAGCGGTAAGCCGACCTCTGCGGGTGTTAGAGGATCCCTTGGCCCGAGCTGGCTACCCGTGAAGCGCCTCGTTCCTTCCTTCGATGGGGCCACGCACAGGCACTTACCTTTCTTGCCTGTCTACTTCGCGCCGAGGACGGATTCCACGACAGCGCAGAGCGCGCTCACGACGTGGATGGACGCGATCCCGCTGATGCCGTCGACGCCGAATGCGGCGGTTCGGAGGAGTCCATCACGGCAGCCCCGAACGGCGGCGACGTTGAGGAGCCGCTCTTCTTCCTGCGGGAGCAGCAGGAGCGAACGGTCTTCATTCGCAACTGCGAGAGCGGCGCCGAGTGCGTATGCCCCCCAGTTGGAGACGGCGGCCGGGAAGAGAACGTCCGCCGCGGTGATCGCCGCCGTGCCACCGCCGCAGCCGCACGTGCAGCGGCGAACCTCGGGGGCGAGGGTGAGGAGCGCGTCGCGGATCGCACCGAATCCGATTTCGTTGCCGCGATCGCCGATGGCGACGGTCGGCTTGCCCGCTGCCGCCATGCGCCGGAACAGCGCGTCGATCGAGATCGATCCGCCCTCGATCCGCCGACCGTTCCACGCGTGCAGATGGCCCTCCGCATTCTCTCCCGGCTTCTCGATCGCGATCGCCAGGTCGATCCGCTTCGCGAGAGCGGCGTGTGAGCCGGTCGGGATCGACTCGACCGGGACGTCGGCGCTGATCTCGGCCGCGAGCCACGTGGTGTGATCGACCGCCTGCGGGTCGGCGTGGATCGTGACGGCGAAGCCGGCGCGGTCGAGCGCGCGTGCGAGGGCGACGGTGCCGAGCGGGCCGTCGTTCTCGCCACACGGGAGGACGTCGGGAAGGACGAAGCCGGTGAAGAGGCCGACGTGGTCGCGGCGGCGGGCGAGGAGGAGTTCGGTGATCGCGCGGGAGAGCGGAACGTTCGGTGCGCCAAGGCGAGCGGCTGCTTGGAGGGCGCGAGCGCGGGCTGCCGTCTCCTCGGGAGCGAAGCCGCCACCACAAGCAAGCCGATCGATCTCAGCGAACGGATCGAGCGGCTCCGTGCTAGCCATCCGGGTTCCGCACGACTTCCCGCGCGCCGGCATGCTCGCCCTCGGCGAGCGGCACGCCGGGAGAAGCGTCTCGCGTTTCCCCCTCCGTGCCTTCAGCGGGCAACGAACCGGGAGAAGCGTTCTGTGCTTCTCCCTCCTCCGCGCCTTCTGAAAGAAGGCGCGCAACCCACTGCTTCTTCTTCCACAGCGCGCACTGCCCGTCGGTCTCGTCGAGCACGACGCCGCCATGCAGGATCTTCTGCAGCAGCGGGGACGCGAGGGCGTCCTTGAACGACGTCTCCATGAGGTTTGTATCGGAGAACGGCGAGAACGGACACGGCTCGACGTCACCGTACGCGTTCACATGCACGAAGCCTCGCCCGGCGGCGAGACAGCCGCCGAGGGCGATCTCGTCGTGCGGGAAGGCGATGAAGATGGCCGGGAGGGATCGGCGGTACCGGGCGAGGCGATGTTCGAGATCGTGGACCTGCTCGGGTCGGAGCTGGAGATGCTCGGTACCCGCCTGCGCGGGGAGGTAGTTGATCGAGTAGAAGAGTCGGCAGCCACGGCGGATCAGGTCTCGCAGGTGCGGTTCGTCCAGGTGCAGGTCGAAGTTCTCGCTCGTCAATGTCGTCGAGGTGCCGAAGAAGACGCGGCGCTTCCGTAGACGCGTCATTGCGGCCACCACGTGCTCGTACGTGCCGCTGCCTCGCCGGCGGTCGGTCATCTGCTCATCGCCTTCGATCGAGAGTACAGGGACGACGTGCCGCTGGGCCCGGAGCCGGTCGATCACGGCATCGTCGATCAACGATCCGTTCGTGAATAGCAGAAACAGGATCTCCGGGAACTCCGCGGTGATGTCGAGAAGGTGCTTCCGAAGGAGCGGCTCGCCCCCGGCGAGCAACATCAACGAGACGCCGAGATCGCGCGCCTCACGCAGGATCCCGCGGACGCGCTCGTCTGGAACCTCGGGGCGGTCATGGCGATGGAGGAGCTTCGCATAGCAGCCTTCACAATCGAGATTGCAGCGATCGGTGATCGAATAGATCACGAACGGCGGCACGTGGGTCCCGGCGGCTTCGTGGCGATCACGCACTTGCGCGGCGCGGCGCTGTCTGAGCAGAAGCCGGAGCGCCCGTGCGGCGAAGCGCGGGTCATGGAACGTGATGCGCGCGGCGGTCCGAATCTCCTGGAAGATCGTTGCCTCGAATGCGATGGCGCCTGGCTGCGTCTCCGACACAATGCCCTCCCTTGGCCCGGCTTCAGAGCATTGTAGTGGCGAGCTGGGTGGATGCAACGCGTCGTGCGTGGCGTCTGCCGAAAAGAGGGGGATCCTCACCCGGCATCGGTCTGTCGTGCGCGCGCGGAGTACGTCGGGCCCTGGCGAGGGACGACCGTCCGGCGGACGTCTGTCTCCCCGGAGGGCGAGACGTCGAAACGAAGACCCATGCCATGCCCGGTTCGTGGATTCGCGTGGATGCCCGGCACGCTTTTCGAGAGGTGGGGTGGACACGTATGATGATGTCAACGGGTGGGTTCCCCTACATATCGGGTCGGCGGATCCATTCGACGAGGACGGTGGGGCGGGTCCGGCTCGTGCACCGAGTCGGAGCGCGACGGAAACTGGGGCTTCCGTAAAAGGGGGGAAAGTGAGGGGGCAGCGCACGATGATTCTCTTCGAGGGCAACATCGCCGCCGGCAAGAGCACGGTCGGTCACAGGCTGCACGAATCGGGGTTGTTCGGGTTCATCGAGGAGCCGGTCGGTGCGTGGCAGAAGGACTTCGCGGCGAATCTGCTCGGGATGTTCTACGAGGATCCGAAGCGATGGGCGTTCACCTTCCAGCTCGCGGCGTTCACGACGCGGGCCAAGACATGGACCGAGGTGCTGGCGATGATCGATCACAGCACGGTCGTTCTCGAGCGGTCGATTTACTGCGATCGATACGTCTTCGCCAAGAACTGCTATCAGTCCGGACTGATGTCCGAGACCGAGTGGCAGGTGTACCGCCGGATGTGGGATTGGCTCCAGGGGAACTGGTGTGCGGAGCCGGAGAAGATCGTCTACCTGCGAACGCCGGCGGAGGTCTGCCATGAGCGAATCGAGCAGCGCGGTCGACAGGAGGAGAACACCATCCCGCTCGACTACCTGCGGGATCTGGAAGTCCTGCATGACGAGTGGCTGCTCGGCAACCCGCTGGCGGTCGTGGTCGACGGCTGCAAGCAATGGCAGGCACAGGACATGTGGGATCTGCTCATTCGCGAAGGCGTCGCGCTGACGGCGCAGGAGGAGACGGTCGGAACCCCCGCCGAGTAGCGGGAGGACGCAGGCTCAGGGAGTTCGAAGCGGGTGCACGAGCGATAGCCGTGCACCTGCTCTCCTTTGAGGAGAGCGGTGTGGTCTGTGACGGCACCCCCTGGATAGGTTCGTCAGCTGTCCGGCTTGGCTACCTCATCCACCAGACGAAGCGCAGATGCCTGTGCATCTGCGCTTCGTCTCCCTCACGCTTGCTCCATGCAAGCGTGAGTCGCGCTATGCGATCTTGAACACGGGTCTGTCCGAATCTTCCTTCGGGAGCTCGAGCTGCGGTCGCTGGGGGAAGCTGTTGTGCTCGAGGGACGAGCGCACCTTCTGGAGCAACCGCTCTCTGGAGACGGTCTTGTCTCGGCGCAGGTGCTTGTGGAGGTAGTAGGTGAAGGCGCCGTGATACCGGCCGCCGATGCTCGCGTCGGCGGAGGTCTGGTTCGCCATACAACCCGACCAGAGGATGTGCGTCGCCTCCTTCTTGCGCTTCTTGAAGCCGCCGAGGAAGCCTCGCTTCGCCAGCCTGTCTTCGTCGCCGACTTGTCGGAAGTAGATGTCCATCGGTGGCGGCAGGAACCGCTCGATGCTTGGCGCGTCTCCGACGATCGGCGCGAGGTCGGGCGGCGGTTCGAGCCCGAGGTCCCGGGTCGCCGTGCCGGAGTGGCAGCAATCGAGGAAGACTTCGAGGACAACGTCGTCCGCCAGCTCTCCGAACAACTCGCCTAGGTCGTCATCGACGATGAACGATCCGTCCCAGTCCATGTCGTACGGACAGAGGATCTCGTCGAGACCGTCGTCCAGCTCGTCTCCGTCTCGATCCCGGATCTGAGAGCCGTGACCGGAGAAGTGGAAGAACAGCGTATCGCCCTTCTTCGCACCGTCGAGGAGCCACTCCAGGCGCGTGAGGATGTTCGCTTTGGTCGCCCGCGCGTCCGTCAGGACGCGGATCTGCTTCGTGCCGAAGCCGTACAGACTGGTCAGGGTGAAGTGGACGTCCGATACGTCGTTCACGCATCCGCGGAGGTCGCGCACCTTTTTGTAGTCGTTGACTCCCACCAGTAGGGCTTTACTTCCCATCCGACACCTCCTTACAGGAACAGGGAACGAAAGTGAACCAAACGTTCGTGTTATACAGCGAAGACCATCAGGAGGACAAGAAACATCGAGCTTCCATGGGGCGGGCTGGGAGGCGTTCGCGAAAACGCTTTCACCGCGGAGCGATTCGGCTATAATGGCCACGATATGGCTGTTCTGAACAGGATTGGCAAAGTGAGGAAGCGAAGTCATGCGCTGGTGACGTTCGACCAGGATCGGGTGTTCGGCGCGCTGCGGAGGGCGGCGGACTCGGTCGGCGGCTTCGCGCAGGACTACCTGCCGGGCGTCAACGATCGGATCTTCGCCGCCGGCGGAACGGACGATGGGATCGCGGAGATGCTTTCGGATCTCGTCGTCGTCTGCCTGAACGCAGACGAGAAGCATCTCGTAACCAACTTCCCGCCGACGGTGGAGGAGATCCAGGACGTTGTGCTCCACGTGTTGACGAGCAACGGGTTCACGACCGTGGCGGACTCGTACACGTGCTTCCGGTGGGGACATCATTGGGTCCGGCAGGGTGCGATCCGCGAGGACCAGTTTGTCGGGAACGGGTACCCGGCCGAGTACATGGACCCGCTGCTCGCCTGGAACAACGAGCGCGAATGCGACACGGTCGAGGGGCTGAACGAGATCGTGCGTCGCGGGGATCTCGGCCGCCTGGTCGCGGAATCGCTGGAGCGATTCGAGTCGTGGCTCGACGAGGCCGCGGGGCGCGTCATCGGCCGGATACAGGGTGGCGACGAGATCCGGATGATCTGGATCAGTGGGCCGTCGTCCTCGGGAAAGACGACCGCAACGGTGAAGCTGACCGAGCGGCTTCGTCGCGAGGGGCTGCAGTTCCTGATGCTCAACCTCGACGACTACTTCTGGTCGCTGATCGAGCACCCGACGGATTGGATCGACGATCGCAACTACGAGACCCCCGAAGCGCTGGACATCCAGCTGCTCAACGAGCACCTCCGTGCGCTGTTGGAGGGCGCGACGGTCGACAAGCCGGTGTACAACTTCAAAACCGGCCGGCGGGAGGGGACGACGCCCGTGAAGCTGGAGTCCGACCAGGTCCTGTTGCTCGACTGCCTGCACGGCTTCTATCCTCCGATCACCGAGGGCATCGACGCTGCGTCGGTGTTCCGCGTGTACATCGAGGCGATGAACCCGCTGTACGAGCCGACGCCGATGATTCCGCTATATCAAAGCGACCGGTCCGGTCGGCGACTGACGCGGTTCGAGGACGTCCGTCTCATGCGGCGAAGCCTCCGCGACGTGAAGCACAGGAACCATCCGCCGCTGGCGACGATCCTGCACTGGCACTACGTACGGGCGGGGGAGATGTTCTCGATCATCCCGCTCAAGGGCCTGGCCGACTGCGTGATCAACGGCGGCATGCCGTTCGATCTGCCGGTGCTGAAGCCGTTCTTCGTCGAGGAAGAAGGGATCTGGCCCGACGAGGGCGATCTGAGCTCGTACCCGTCGTACCTCGACGCGTACATCAGGCACCGCCGAATCTATGGTCTGCTCGAGTCGGTCGCCGGCATCACGCTCGAACAGGCGGACGACCTCCAACTGATTCCGGGCGACGCGGTGGTCCGCGAGTTCATCGGGAACAGCACCCTGGCGATCCCGCACAACGAGTAGCCGCGCCCGGGGGAATGGGACGATGCCTGCCAATCTGACTGCGGATTTCCTGAAGGCGCGCAAGCGGTTCCGAGAGGCGAAGGAGCCGGGCGAGAAGCTGGCTGCGCTCGAAGAGATGCTCAAGACGATCCCCAAGCACAAGGGGACCGATAAGATGCAGGCGGACATCAAGCGCCGCATCGCCAAGCTTCGCGACGGCCAATCGCGTGGGAAGGGCGGCGGGAAGTCGTCCAGCTACGATCACGTCCCGCCGGAGGGAGCCGGCCAGGTGGCGCTGATCGGCCCTCCGAACACGGGGAAGTCGTGCCTTCTCGCCGCGCTGACGAACGCCCGACCCGAGGTCGCGGACTACCCGTTCTCGACGTTGGTGCCGATCCCCGGGATGATGGCGTTCGAGGACATCTCGATTCAGCTGCTCGATCTGCCGCCGATCACGCCCGAGTACACCGAGCCGTGGGTGTACAACCTGATCCGTAGCGTCGACCTGGGGCTCGTCGTGCTCGACGCGTCGGACGGCGAACTGGTCCACGACGAGCTGGAGGAACTGCTGGATCTTCTCGGCGAGAGGAATCTTCGGCCGGTCGTCGAGCGGACGCCGGGCGAGGATCCCGAAGAGCGGATTCGAGAGGTGCCGCTGCGGATCGTCTTCAACAAGATCGATCTGGCGGCGGACCACGATCTCGGCGATCTGGTCGAGCGGATGCCGTTCCCCGCGTTAACCACGGCCGCGGCGGCCGGCGACGGGCTGGACCGGCTTCGGCAGGCGGTCTTCGACGCGCTGCGGATCGTGCGCATCTACACGAAGATGCCGGGGAAGAAGCCGGACATGACCGAGCCGTACACCTTGCCGATTGGGAGCACGACGCTCGATGCGGTGAAGGCGGTGCACCGGGAATTCGTCGATCGGCTGAAGTACGTGCGCGTGTGGGGATCCGGCCGGTTCGACGGACAGCAGGTGCACGCCGATCACGTTCTCGAGGACGGCGACATCGTCGAGATCCACCTGCGGTAGGGATCGAGGCCTCCGGGTGGCGGGCCAAGCGACCCTTGCGGCGGGCAAGAACCGGGAAGTATCCTGTCTCGAAACTTCCATCGACACGGGAGAGTGAGCCGATGAAGGTGCGGATCGAATGGGTTGCCCGTGAGGACGCCGTGCTCGAGACGGCGCTCGCGGATCCGCGGCTGTCGTTTCGCGCCAAGGGCGTGCTCGCGCACCTGTTGAGCCTGCCGCGGGGCAGCGCCGTCGGGATGAAGGGACTCACGGTGGCAGCGAGCGAGGGGAAGGACGCGATCGGCACGGCGCTGCACGAGTTGAGCGTCGCCGGGTACTGCGAGCGCGTCGAGACCGTCGACGACGAATCGGCGAAGGCCGAGGCGCCGCCGGAGAGAGAGAACGAACCCGTGATGGAGAGCCTGTTCGGGCAGTCGTTCGGCCCACCGGTGCGGATGAGCGAGCTGCCCGAATCGCGGCGATTCGAGTCGGAGGACGCGGTCGAGACGATCGTGGAGCGGATCATCGGCCATCTGAACGGCCTCCGCGAGCGCAGTTGGGATTGGGCGCAATACACGCCATTGTCCGCGAAGCATGCGAAGAACGTCGAGCACATCAGCGGCCGCCTGAAGGACGGATACGCTGAGGAGGATCTGATGCTGGTGCTCGACTTTCTGGCATCGATCGACGGAGGCAAAGAGGAATCGCGCCGGTACTTCAATTGCGTGACGCCGTTCAACACAAAGAACTTCGAGCGGAACCTCGCGTTGGCGCGGGACTGGGGGGCGAGGGGCCGGCCGGGACAACCCGAGACGTCGCCGGGAACGAGTCGGGGGAAGGGCTACTACCTAGGTGAGAGGGAGGGAAGCGGATGATCCGTGGCATCGGGTTCGGAAGGATGTTCTCGGAGGCGACCTTCGACACGTTCGAGGTGTCGCGGCACAACCGGGCGGCGCTCGAAGCGTGCCGGAAGGTGGCGCACCGCGAGGTTGGCGGTGTCGTGTTGATCGGACCCGGTGGCGTGGGCAAGACGCATCTCCTACGGGCGCTTGCGATCGAGTACGACCGGCTCCACTCGTTCATTCCAGTAGTCGACGACCCGGAGGCCTCGTCCGTCGCCGTCCCCTCCGCGAGCGAGTTGATCCGCATGGCAGACCCACAGATCGAGGGCGACGCCGATCCGCCGACCCTGTCGGCCGACGAAGCGGAGCGCCAAGCGACGATCGACTACTGGCCGATGCTCGACCTCGCGGCACGGCTTCGCGCGGCCGCGCTGCACAGCGAACCCGAGATCGCGGAAGACTGCTGCAGCTGCGACCTGCTCATCCTCGACGACCTCGGGCACGAGCGAACGAGCGACTTCATCCTGCAGGAGTTCCGGCGGATCATCGATTGGCGGTATCGCGAGAAGCGCTCGATCGCGATCGCAACGAACCTCACGAAGGAGCAGATCATCGACAAGTACGGAGAGCACACGTACTCGCGATGGCTCGGATCCTGTGAGATTGTCGAGGTCAGCGGATCGGACTACCGGATGGATCGCGGCCCACGGTCGCGCTGAGACGGCTTCCTACGCTGCCGCGGCTGGCGCACTCAGCAACGCCCCGCGGACGCACATCTCGACGAGCATCCGATCTTGGTTGCACAGCGAGACGTACTTCCTGTCGGCGAGAACGGCCGCGACGACCTCGTCCGGCGACCGGCCCCGGCTGAGCTTCTCGATCCGATCGAACCACGCCACCAATCGGTTCGAGTAGCCGGCGAGGATCGCCGCGGCGTCGGTCGTCGTCCCGAAGTGGGTGAACGCGAGGACGCGCGGTCGTAGCGCCATCAGGCGCGAGAGCGTGTCCAACCCTCCTGCGAGATCGAAACGGGGCGGGACGGTCAGCGGCGTGTCGACCGGCGTCCCGTGATTCCCAACGGCGTCTCCGCAGAACAAGATCCGCTCCGACCGCTCGAAGAAGCAGAGATGATGCGGCGCGTGGCCCGGGGTCTCGACGACGTCGACGACGATCCCGCCACCGAGATCGAATGTGTCGCCGTCCGCCGCGGGAACGATCTGCCGTTCGGGAACCGGCCGCGGCTCGCCGTACAGCGGGAAGAGGTCCGGCGAAGCGCCTCGCGCACCGGCGATCAGCCGACTCGGATCGGCGAGGTGTGGCGCGCCGCGGTGGTGGACGATCACGACGGCCTCGGGGTGCTCGGCGACGAGTGTCCCGGCCCCGCCGGCGTGATCGAGATGCACGTGGGTCACGAACAGGTACGCGAGCCGTTTGCCGCGAAGACGGGTGGCGAGCCGATCGGAGGACGCCGCGGTCCCTGTCTCGACCAGCGCCGTACGTTCTCCTCGGAGAAGATAGGCGGCTCCCGCCCCGCGGCGGTCGAACTGGTGCATGTCGATCGTCTCCAGGCGGTGCTCGGCGCTCATCGAACGGACACGTGCCTACATCCAGCCGAGCCGGACCGCGATGAGGATCGCCACCGTCCCGAGCCCGCAGGTGACCAGCGCGATGATGGAGCCACTGGCGAACCAGCGGCGCAGCGTCAGCTTCTGGCCGAGGGATTCGGACATAGAAACGATCACGACGTTCGCCGCCGAGCCGAGCGGGGACAGGTTGGCGCCGAATCCGACGCCGATCGCCAGGGCCCACCAGAGCGGCGCGACGTCGATCCCTTGGGCCGCGAGGCCCTTGAAGATCGGAAGCATCGCGATGGTGAATGGGACGTTGCTGATCACGCCGGAGGCGAACGCGCCGCCCCAGAGGACGACGAGAATCGGGACGTAGACCCCGTATTCGGAGAGCGCGGAAAGCCCTCGTCCGAGGAAGCCGATCGCGCCGCTCGCCTCGAGTCCGCCAACGATGATGAACAGGGAGACGAAGAAGATCAGGACGTCCCAGTGGATGTCCTTCAGAATCTTGTCGAAGTTCGGGCGCACCCACAGCAAGCCGGCGCACGCGCCGATCAGCGCGACGAGGCCGGGATCGAGCCCGATCAACTCGTGTACGAAGAACAGCATGATCGTGACCGACAGGGTGATCAGCATCCGCCGTGTCGTCAGCGGATCCACGATGGCGCGGCGTGCGTCCATCCCCAACAGGCGATCGACCGACGCCGGACGCTGCATCAGCTCGCGCCGGAAGATGAGCATCAGCAGGCCCTGTGCGGCAGCCCACACGACGACGACGATCGGCGAGAGGTGGACGAGGAAGTCGAGGAAGCCGAAGCCGGCGGCCGATCCGATCAGGATGTTCGGTGGGTCACCGATAAGCGTCGCGACGCCACCGATGTTCGAGAGCAGCACCTCGCCCATCAGGAACGGCAGCGGGGAGATCCCGAGGATATCGGCGACCGACACCGTGACCGGGACGATGATGATGATCGTCGTAACGTTGTCGAGCACCATCGACACGACGGACGTGACCAGGCCGAGGTAGACGAGCAGTAGCCAGGGGCGTCCCTTCGCGAGCTTGGCGGCGCGGATGGCGAGATACTGGAAGAATCCGGTCTCCTGAAAGAGACCAACGACGATCATCATGCCCATCAGGAGGATGATGGTGTCGTAGTCGACCGACAGCATCGCTTCGTGGGCGCCGTAGAAGGAGAACCACGTTCCGAGTGCGATCATCAGTGCCGCGCCGGACAGCGCGACAATGGCGCGGTGGACTCGCTCGAGGAAGATGCCGACGTACGTCAGCGTGAAGGCGAGGAGCGAAACAACCAGTGGAGCGATTGCGACAGGATCCATCCGTCGACCATCTCGTGTTCAAAAGATCCCCGATCCTAACGGCAACGGGATTCCGGTTCAATCCACGATCGAGAGACTCGGCCTGTGATCGCTCGAACGTCGACCGATGCGAGCCGGTGAGTACCGTGAACGCAGATGGCGGGCGCCGGTGGGCGCTCGCCATACCCCTCTGCGAAGGAGGCGCGCGGTGCTGGTTACATCCCTCCCGGTTGGGCTCCACCCCGGAGCGAGAAGCCGCCGATCGCAGTGGGAACAGCGTGTTGCGATGGGGTTCGAGGCCAGGCACCGCGCGCGAGGCCAGGCACCGCGCGGTGTGGTTCGTGGAGAATCCTCAAGCAGGAGGAGGGCCGCACATGTGCGACCGCTTGGATCCTTCGGTAGTCCGGCGACCATAGGATTCCTCCTGTAGGCCCGTAACTTTGCGCCCCGCCCTTTCGGCACGGTTCGCCGTTTCGGGTATCCAAATGCGCGTAGATTCTATCATGCGATAGGAAGCTGCGCAAAGGATGCGGAGCGTCGTGGAACCGGTTGATCGCGCGGCGCGATTCCGGAGAATGACCGTATGCACGAGGACGTTCTGTCGCTGTTCCAGACTGCCACCGCGCGATGGTTCAGGGAGAGCTTCGCTCGCCCCACGCCCGCGCAGACCCGCGGCTGGCCGGAGATCGCTTCGGGGAAGAACACCCTGATCCTCGCACCGACCGGATCTGGAAAGACGCTCGCCGCATTCCTCTACGCGATCGACGAGCTGAGCGCCCGCGCCGAGTCGGAGGACGGATCGCCGCGCGGAGTTCATACCCTCTACCTCTCGCCGCTCAAAGCGCTGGCGAACGACATCGAACGAAACCTCGAGCTGCCGTTGCGGGGAATCCGAGCCTCGGCGGAGCATCTTGGGATCGCGTTGCCCGAGATCCGCGTCGGGCTGAGAACCGGCGACACGTCGCCGGCCGAGCGGCAGCGGATGGTCAGGAAGCCGCCCGACCTGCTCGTGACGACGCCGGAATCGCTTCATCTCCTGCTGACGTCTGTGAAGGCTCGCGAGATGCTGCGGACGGTTCGATACGTCATCGTCGACGAGATTCACGCGCTCTGCCCGAACAAGCGGGGAACGTTCCTTGCGCTCCTGCTCGAGCGGCTGGAGGAGCTGACGGCGTCGCCCCCAACGCGGATCGGTCTCTCGGCGACGCAGCGGCCGCTTGAGGACGTCGCGCGGTTTCTCGGAGGGTACGAGTCGGACGGAACGCCGCGTTCCGTTTCCATCGTCGACGCCGGGCTGCGCAAGGACATCGACCTCGCGGTGATCACATCGGTCGAGGATATGACGAACCTGCCGCCCGGCGAGGATCTGACAGTCAGCATCTGGCCGTCGATCTACGCCACCTGCCTCGATCTGATCGAGGCGCACGGGTCGACGCTGATCTTCGGGAACAGCCGACGGGTCGTGGAACGTCTCGCTGCCGAGATCAACGAGCTGGCGGGCGCGCCGCTCGTCAGGGCGCACCACGGGTCGGTCTCGCGAGAGGAGCGCCATCAGATCGAGGCCGACTTGAAAGCAGGGCGACTGCCGGGCCTGGTCGCGACGGCGTCGATGGAACTCGGGATCGACGTCGGCGCGATCGACCTCGTCTGTCAGGTGGAGGCCCCGTTCTCTGTGGCAAGCGGTCTGCAGCGCGTCGGGCGGGCCGGCCACCTCGTGCGGGCGACCAGCGTCGGCCGGATGATCCCGAAGACGCGCGCCGATCTGCTGGTGATGGCCGCGACAGCCCGCGGGATGCTCCGAGGCGAGATCTCCGCGATTCACGTGCCGCGGAACCCGCTGGACATCCTGGCGCAGCAGATCGTGGCGATGGTGACGATGGACGAGTGGACGATCGACCGGTTGTACGAACGGATCCGTTGCGCGGCGCCGTACCGGGATCTCCCGCGCGAAACCTACCTTGCAGCCGTCGATCTCGTGGCGGGGCGGTACCGGACGCCTTCCACGCAGGCGCTGCGGCCGCGTATCTCGTGGGAGCGGACGACGGGCCGGCTGTTTCCGATGCCTGGGAGCCGTCATGCGGTGATCCTCAACGGTGGAGCGATCCCCGACTCCGGTCAGTACGCCATGGTCCTCGGCGATGGCACCACGCGTATCGGCGAGCTGGACGAGGAGTTCGTGTTCGAGCGTCGGCTCGGGGACACGTTCATCCTCGGGACCGGGTGCTGGCGGATCGTCGATGTCACGCACGATCGTGTGCTCGTCGAGCCGGCCGACGGTCACGAGGGGATGATGCCGTTCTGGAAAGGCGAGGGGATCGGGCGGGACGCGGAGTTCGGAGGGCGCTTCGGTGCGTTTCTGCGCGAGTGCGAGGAACGGCTCGACGCGCACGACTTCCAGCAGTGGCTCGCGGCGGACTGCGCGCTCTCCCCGACGGCGGCGCGGAACCTCGCGAGCTATCTGTCCGATCAGCGGCAGCGGGGCGGCGTCATCCCGAACGACCGTCGGATCCTCATCGATGTGTTCCACAACGAGACGGGAGACACTCGGATGTCCGTGATCTCCCCGTTCGGGCGCGCGTTCCACCTGACACTCTTGCTTGGGATGCAGCGCTGCCTGCGCGATCGGGGGATCGAGCCTCCGGATGCGGTCTTCTCCGGTGACGGGATCGTTCTTCGGCCGGGTGGGACACCGGTGGACCGAATCGTCGAAGCGATCCGCGGCCTGCGAGCCGGACGGATCGTCGAGGACGTCGTCGAGGAGCTGGAGAGCAGTTCATTCTTCGCGATGCGGTTCCGTCGCAACGCGGGACGTGCCCTTCTGCTCCCGCGCGCCAGGCCGGGCCGTCGCACGCCGCTGTGGCTGCAGCGGCTGCGCGCCCACGACCTGCTCACGGTCGCCAGCGAGCATACGGACTTCCCGATCGTGACCGAGACGTATCGGGAGATCGTCGAGGACGAGCTCCCTCTCGACGCCGTTCGACGGTTCCTCGAGGCGGTGGAGAGCGGGGAGGCGTCGTTCGCGGTTCGGAAGGATCGATCTCCGTGCCCGTTCTCCGGGTCGCTCCTGCTCGACTTCACCGAGAAGTACCTGTACGAGGAGGATCGGCCGGCCGTGCGAGCCGGAGGGCGGCGCGGCGTCCGGGAGGACGTGAAGCGCCTCCTCGGCGACCGGATCGTTCGCGACGAGATGTTCGATCCGGACGCTATTCGCACGATGGACGAGCGATTGCAGGGCCTGGCGCCGTACCACCGGGCGCGCGACGGAGCGGAGCTGGTGGAGCTCCTGCGACGGATCGGCGATCTGACAGAAGAGGAGCTGGCGGATCGGTGCGACGCCGGCGCGGTCGACGCGGTGGACGAGTTGATCGAGGACGGACGGATCGCGCGGGTTGTCGTCCCACGGTCGCGTTGCCCAGAGCGGCTCGTGGCCGGCGACGACGCCGATCGGTACACGCGGTGGAGCGAGGCGGACGTCCGCGCGATTGTGAGGCGCTACGTTTCGTCGCACGCCGTGACGGAACGAGAGGAGATCGTCGCGCGCTACCCGGCGGCGAGCGACCTGGTGGACGATCTGCGGTCGGCGGAGGGGTGGATCGAGATCGAACGACCGGGAGAGGCGATCGGCTGGTCCGATCCGGAGGTCGCCGCCGGAATCCGGCGACTGACGTTATCCGGACGGCGCCGGCGGGTCCGCGCGGTGGCGCCGGAGATCTACTCTGCGTACCTGCTCGCCCATCATCACTGCCTCTCCCCGGTGGATGAGGAGGAACTGTCAGACGTGATGGAGCAGCTGGGCGGTCTGTATCTGCCGATCGGAGTCTGGGACGACGTCCTCGCGAGCCGGATCCGCACGTACGACCGTGGCATGCTCGAGAGGATCCTCCGAAGAGGCGAGGTTGGGTGGATCGGAGCGGCGGCGGGGAGCGGATCTCGGCGGATCGCGTTCGCCGCACCGGAGCGCCTGACGGCGCTTTCCCTGGCGGCGAGCGGAGCGTTGGGCGAAGTCGAGCGGGACGTGATGACTGCTCTGGGCGAACAGGGGGCGTCGTTCCTTCACCAGATCGTCGCGCGAACGGGTCGCACGCCATCCGAGGTTGCCGATTCCCTGTGGACGCTGATCTGGGCCGGCCGCGTGACAAATGACTCCCTTGACGCGGCGTGGGGCGAGAAGCCGCGTCAGGAGCGGTGGTCGGCAAGGCGACGGGGCGAGGTGTGGGGCGGTGGGCGGTGGTTGGCGATCGAGCCGGACGGGTCCGGCGATGTGGATGGGAGGATGCGGCGCTCGCTCGACGAGTCATTGCTTCGGTACGGCGTACTCAACCGCGATCTGATGGCGCGGGATCGAAACGATCCGGCTCTCTCGTGGGGCGGTGCGTACCCGGTGCTGACGCGCCGGGAGTGGGCGGGCGATGTCGAGCGGGGGCTGTTCGTTTCCGGCCTCGCCGCGCCTCAATTCGCGACCGGAGGGGCGATCGATGGGCTCGCGACGGCGCCAGAGGAGGACGGAGACCCGGTCCTGCTGCACGCGATGGATCCGGCGTTGATCTACGGAGACCTCTTGCCGATCCTCCTCCCGAACGGCGAGCGGTATGTGCTCCGACGCCACCCGGCGTGCCACGTGGTCGCCCTCTCGGGACGACCGATCCTCGCCGTAGAGAACCGCGCGGAGCGACTGGTGCCGCTTGCGGACGTCGGATCCGAGGAGACGCGCGCGGCGCTCGAGACATTGCCTCGACTGGTCGCGGGGCGACATCGCCCCGCATCGATTCGGGTGAAGACGTGGGACGGTCGCGCGGTCGTCGAGTCGGGAATCGTCGGCGAACTGGAGAAACTCGGGTTCGTCCGCGAGGATCGGACGATGATTCTATATCGGGAATTCGGAGGAGAGAGCTCGCGATGACGCTCGAGTACGACGACCGGCAGATCGACCTCGGCCGCAAGATCGTCGGCGCCGGGCCGATCTGTGACGAGTGCCTCGGCAGACCGTTCGCGAAGGTCGGGCGGGGTTTGGCGAACGCCGAACGAGGTCGGGCGATGCGTGCGCACATTGCCGAGGAAGGCAGGCCGGGCGCCTGCTGGGTGTGCGGCGGCCTGTTCGATCGCGCCCCGAGCTGGGCGGATCGAGCGGCACACCGCGTCGAGGGGCTCGAGTTCGCCACGTACCTGTTCGGTGTACAGTTCCCGCCACGTGTCGAGGAGATGGAGTCGCTGTTCGCCGAGCGTTTCCCGAGCGACACGAGCGAGTCGGCGAAGCACGCGTTCAACCGGGTCGTCGGCAAGGCGTTCGAGGCGCGACTGCCGGGGCCTGTGACGGTCGCGTTCGTCGGGCCCGACGTATCGTTCGTCGTCGATCTGTCCGCGGACGTGCTTCGCCTCCACATCAAATCACTGTACGTCTACGGGCGGTATCGGAAGCTGGCACGGGGGATTCCACAGACGCGGTGGCCGTGCCGGCGCTGCCGAGGGCGAGGTTGCACGGCGTGCGGCTTCACAGGGAAGCAGTACCCCGAGTCGGTGGAGGAATGGGTTGCTGGCCCGCTCCTCGTTGCGGCGGAGGCGGAAGGCGCTCACCTTCACGGCGCGGGGCGCGAGGACATCGACGCACGGATGCTCGGCGAAGGGCGACCGTTCGTCCTGGAGCTGCTCTCGCCGCGCCGTCGGACGGTGGACCTCTCAGCGCTGGCGGCCGCAGTGAACGCGCACGCCGCCGGGAGGGTGGAGGTCTCTCCGCTGCGGCTCGTCGAGCGGGGAACGATCGCGCGACTGAAGGCAGAGCGGGGAACGAAGCGGTACCGCGCACGGGTCGAGTTTGCCGCTCCCGTCACGTTCGATCGGCTCGAGGAGGCGCTTGCCGGGCTCTGTGGCGAGATCGAGCAGCGCACGCCGGTCCGGGTCTCCCATCGCCGTGCGGATCGCGTGCGCCGCCGCCGGCTGATCGCAGCGTCGGGCTCGATGGACGAGCCGAATCGAGCCGTGGTCGAGGTGGAAGGGGAAGGCGGGTTGTACATCAAGGAGCTGATCTCCGGGGACGAAGGGCGGACGATCCCGAGCCTGAGCGCTCGTCTGGGAGTGGGCGCCGTTGTCGTGGAACTCGACGTGCTCGCAGTCCGTTCGGACGTCGTCACGGACGCGTTCGAGGCCGTGGACAACGACGAACGGCTCCCGTAAAGTTACCCGCGGATCGACCATGGACAAGGAGATGCGGAGCCCACGGACGCAGCAAGCGCCCCCCTCGCTGTTGGATATCTACTTCCGCGAGATCGGTCGCTTCGCTTTGCTGACGGCCGACGAGGAGCGTGAGCTGGCGCGGCAGATGGCGGCCGGCGCGGACGGTGCTCGCGAGCGGCTGATCGTGTCCAACCTTCGGTTGGTCGTGAAGATCGCCCAGGAGTACACCGACGTGGGTCTCCCGCTGATCGACCTGATCCAGGAGGGGAACATCGGGCTGATGGAGGCGATCGATCGGTTCGATCCGGAGCGCGGCTACCGCCTCAGCACGTACTCCTCATGGTGGATCCGGAGAGCCATTCTGCTGTCGATCAACAGCCACTCCCGCATGATTCGCATCCCTGACTACCTATTCCGTGCCGTTCGGCGGCTGGCGCAGATGCGGTCGATGGCGGAGGGCGGCGCGATCGACGACGACGAGATCACCGCGACGATCGGGATCTCGGTCGACCGGCTTCGCCAGATCGAATCGCAGGTCGGCGAGATCGTATCGCTCGATCAGATCCTCGGAGAGGGAAGCGACGAGACGCTGGAGGATCGGATCGTCGATGAGAGCGGGCTCTCCCCGGAGCATGAGGCTCTGCGGTTGCTGTTCCGTGACGAGCTGGAGGGGGTGCTCAGTCAAATGCCCGCACGACAGGCGTTCGCCATCCGTCTTCACTACGGCATCGAGGACGGCTGCCCGTACAACTTCGCCGAGGCCGGGCGAATCATGGGGATCAGCCGCGAGCGGGTCAGGCAGCTGGTCCGCGAGGGGATGGACGGGATTGCCGATCGCTGGGGGGAGCAGGCGCTCGAGGCGTACCGGAGCCTGTTGAGCGAGTAGCCATCCCCGTCAGTCGGGCGCGCTGCTTCGGCGTGCGCGGAGTTGCCCGCATCCTGCCTGGATCTCCACCCCGCGACGAACGCGGATCGTCACCGGGATGCCGCGCTCTTCCAGGACCTCGGAGAATCGCTGCACATGCTCCTCGGGACTTCGGGTCCACGTGCATCCGGGCACCGGATTGAACGGGATCAGGTTGACGTGGCAGAGCAGTCCGCGCACCCGGTCGGCAAGCCGGCGGGCATGGTCGGCGGAATCGTTCACCTCGTCGATCAACGCGACTTCGAAGGTGATCCTGCGGCGGGTCTTCGCAGCGTACTCTCGACAGGCGCGCAGCAGGGAGTCGAGCGGGTAGGTCCGGTTGATCGGAAGAAGACGGTTGCGCAGCTCGTCCGTTGCCGCGTGGAGCGAAACGGCGAGGTTGACCTGGATCTCCTCGCTGGCGAGCCGCTCGATCCCCGGGACGATGCCGACGGTGGAGACGGTGAATGATCGTGCCCCAAGGCCGAATCCGCGCGAATCGTTCAGGAGGCGAATCGAGTCGAGGGTGGCATCGTAGTTGGCGAACGGCTCTCCCATTCCCATGAACACGACGTTGGTCAGCCGGTGCCGCTCCCGGCGGACCGACCGCGCGGCGTGGAGGACCTGGCCGACGATCTCACCGACCGAGAGGTCGCGCGTGAAGCCGCCGCGCCCTGTGGCGCAGATCTCACAACCCAACCCGCAGCCGACCTGGGTCGAGACGCAGACGGTCCGGCGGTCTTCATAGCGCATTGCGACGACCTCGACCGCCTCGCCGTCGGCGAGACGAAGGAGCGTCTTGGACGTCCGCCGATCGCGACTCTCCTGGACGGCCTCGGCGGCGGGGTGGACGAACGGAAGCCGCTCGGCCAGTTCGGACCGAAGGCTCGCCGGCAGCGTCGTCATGTCGTCGTAGGAGGTCGCGAGGTCACGGTAGGCCGCCTGCCATATCTGCTGTGCGCGATACGCCGGCGCTCCGAGCGCCTCGAGATGACCCTGGACGGCGCTGTAGGAAAGGTCGAGAAGCGTCACCTCAGTCATACCGTTTGAGAAGGCCGAGGAACTCCGTTTCCGTCAGCCGGGTGACGTCCAGTTCGGCGGCCTTCCGTGCCTTCGAGCCCGGATTCTCCCCGATGACGATGTAGTCGGTCGCCCCGGAGACGGAGGAGGTGACCGAGGCTCCGAGTGCCTTGACTCGCCGGCCCGCCTCGCTGCGTGAGAGGCTGTCCAACGTCCCGGTGAAGACGAACCGCACTCCGGCGAGCGGTCCCTCGTGTCCTGCTGTCTGAGTCGAAGCGATCCGGAGGCCGGCGGCGCGCAGCGCAGCGAGCGTCTGCCGATTCGCCTCGTTCCGGAAGAACTCGACGATCCCCGAGGCTGTCTTCGGCCCGATTTCGCGGAGGCCGATTAGCTGCTCTTCGTCGGCCGCGACGACGCGATCGATCGAGCCGAGTTCCTCGGCGAGGATCTCCGCCGCCCGGCCTCCCACTTCGGGGATGCCGAGCGAGAACAGGAATCGGTCGAGCGATACGTCCTTGGCCGCTTCGAGGGCCGCGAGAAGGTTGTCAGCGGACTTGGGGCCGAGCCGCTCCAGCCCGATCAACGCCTCTCGATCGAGTCGGAACAGGTCGGCGAGGGACGTCACGAGCCCTGTCTCCACCAGCTGCGCGGCGAGCTTCGTCCCGAGCCCTTCGACGTCGAGTGCGCCTTTGGAGACGAAGTGTAGGACCGTCTGCAGGAACCGGGCAGGGCAGGCCGCGTTGAGACAGCGGTGTGCGACCTCTTCATCGAGACGAACGACGTCCGACCCGCACGACGGACACATCTTCGGCATCTCGAAGGCGTGCTCGTCGCCGGTTCGGTGTTCCGTGAGCGGTCGGACGACCTGGGGGATGACGTCCCCTGCGCGCTGTACGACGACTGTGTCGCCGATCAGAATGCCCTTCCGCTCGATCTCGTCCATGTTGTGAAGCGTCGCACTGGAGATTTCGACACCGTGGACGCGGACGGGCTCGAGAACGGCGACGGGGGTGAGCACGCCCGTCCGTCCGACCGAAACGAGGACATCGGCGAGACGCGTGATCCCCTGCTGCGCCGGGAACTTGCCGGCGATCGCCCAGCGCGGGCTTCGACTGACGTTCCCGGCAGTGGCGCGGGCTGCGAAGTCGTCGACCTTGATCACGGTGCCGTCCGCCTCGTACGGGAGGGTGCCCCGTTCCTCCATTAGGCGGCGATAGAACGCGATCGCAGGATCGATGCCTTCGCACACCTCGAACAAGGGGTTCGTGCGAAGCCCGAGGGCGGGGAGGACATCGAGTAGCTCGGCCTGGCTCGCGATGGCGAGCCCCTCGACACGCCCGATGTCGTAGCAGTAGAGCTTCAGAGGCCGCCCCGCAGTGACGCGCGGGTCGAGTTGGCGCAGCGAACCGGCGGCGAGGTTCCGCGGATTCGCGAACGGCGCCATCCCTTCTTCTTCACGATGCTCGTTCAACGCACGGAGGTCGGACTTGTCGATGTACACCTCGCCGCGCACCTCAAGGAGGCGCGGCACGGACCCATCGATCTCCCGGAGCCGGAGGGGAATCGAAGAGACCGTCCGCAGATTGACGGTGACGTCCTCGCCGTTGCGACCGTCACCGCGCGTCGATCCTTCCTCGAAGACGCCGCGCCGATAGACGAGTTCGACCGACAGTCCGTCGAGCTTCGGCTCGGCGACGTAGGTCACTGTCTGGATGTCGAGCAGGGCTTGGATGCGCCGGTCGAAGTCGCGAAGGCCGTCCTCGTCAAACGCGTTCCCGAGGCTGAGCATCGGGATCGAGTGGCGGACTGAGGAGAAGCCGGCGGCCGGGGCCGAGCCGACGCGTTGCGTCGGTGAGTCGGCCGAGACCAAGTCGGGGTGCTCGGCTTCGAGGTCGAGCAGCTTCCGATACAGTGCGTCGTACTCGGCGTCGGTCAGCTCGGGGCGATCGAGGACGAAGTACAGGTGGTTGTGGCGCTCGATCTCTCGGCGGAGTCGTTCGATTTCCTGTTTCGCTTTGGCGGCCATCCTGGGGAAAGGGTCTACGAGATTCGGTTCGCCGTCAAGACTCCGAATCCTCGGCGTCGTCAGATTGCGGCGCAGCGGGCTCGATCAAGCCGGACGCGAGCTCCGTGAGCGCCGAGCGATCGATTTGGACGCCGATGAGACACCAGAACGTTCCATCCCGCTCCCACGTCAGTTCCCGCGGTGCCCTGTCGGTGTCGATGCCCGCGGCCTGCTCCTCCCACAGCGGTCGGCGGTCGAGGAAGCGAGCGTCCTGTCCGCCGAAGGTCGTTTCCTCGCCGGCTTCCGACGCGGTGAGCCGGCGGCGCGCCATGTTGCGGCTGAGATAGTTGCCGGCGCGAACGGTGAGGAGCTGAGACGCCTCGCCCGGCTCGGCTCCGTCGCGCAGGAACGTTGTGACACAGTAGCCACGGTGATTCTCCACGTCGGCGACGACGCGGGTGGCCCCGTCGATCGCCTCGAAGCCTGCGTCACGCAAGGCAGCCACTGCGAAAGGGAAGGGGACGTCTTCGGCGAGATCGGCGAGTGCGATCGCCTTCTCGCGGAAGACGCGCGTCCCCTCGGGGGGGGCGAACGGCAATGCGGCCTCGGTTGTGAGGCGGAGACCGCTGTATTGGACCGTGACGCGGCCTTCGGGGCCGAGCAGCTGCGCCGTCTGCGACGACGGGCTGGGCGAGAACGTCAACCGAACCGGGAACAGGCTCTCCTCGTCGAACGCGACGGACGCCCTGTCCGCGAGGTAGGCGACAACTCTGAAGGCGCGAGCCCGGCGAGCGCGTTTCGGCTTGAGGGACAGGACGCGCGCAGCGCGGCCGTCGATCGTCTCCGTGCCGCCATCGCGTAGCAGGTAGTCGTGGGGAAGGTCGCGCAAGTACTCGATGTCACCGAGCAGCACCATGTCGGGGACCGGCTCGAACAGCACGCGTCCCGGCTTGACGATGCAGACTCCGGTCGATGCGTCGTAGCACCACGTGTGATGACCGTCGAAGTGGAGGGAGAGGGAAGTGAGTTCGTCACCCGTGAATTCGGCGTCTCCGGTCAGCCGTTCCTCGAAGTCGAGCAGTGGGTTCGTGTAGGTCTGGTACTCGACGGAAACGGACTCGGGTCGACGCAAGCGGATCTGTGCCGACGCACGGATCACACCTGCCTCGATGGTCTCCGTGGCGTCGAAGCCGGAGACACCCCTGCATGCCTCTGCAGCGGCATGCGCGAAGTCCGGCAGGGATCTAGCCGAGTTGTCGGTCATGGCGCGGATAGTATAGCGGTTGGGGTAGTGAAGCGGAGGCCGGACTGCTCGGGATGGCGGGGTTCCGGAAGCCCACCCGTCCCACCAGTGGATGGGACGGATGGACAGGTGACGAACGTCCCGCCGTGGACGAAAAGAGCCTAGAGGTGGGCGTTCCACAGGATGGGTCTCATTCGGATGCAGCAGGAGACACTTGACGAAACAGGCCGAGTTCCCGTATTCAGTACGGAGGAGGGGCCGCGGGGAGGGAATCGCATGTCGCTCGAGGATGGCAAGGTGCTGGAGACTGATGTGCTCGCAGCCCTGGCTGTGATCGCCGCCGCGAACGACCGCTCCCTGGTCGAAGAGCTGAATGTGGCCGTCAGGTCCTACATCGTGAATGAACTCGCCGAACATGGCGAGTTCGATCTCCTGGAGCGCGCTGTTGCCCAGGGCTCGCGGGTGCTCATCGAGTAGTCTTCCGTCCCGCGCGCGACATGGTCGCACGTCCACTTCTCGTCCGTCGTTCTCCGTTGTGGTCCGCGTTTCGAGGCGCTACACTGACGCATCTCGTCGATGAGGGGGAGTCGTGAGGGACATCGGTGTTTGGCTATTGATTGCGCTTCTCGGCGTGGCCGCGGCGTCCGCGTTGCTGTTCGGCGGACTGACCACCGGCCCGAGGATCGCGCCGGACTTCACGCTCCGCAGCCTCGACGGCATCGACGTATCGCTTGCCGACTTGCGCGGTTCCGTCGTCGTCCTCGATTTCTGGGCGACGTGGTGCAAGCCGTGCAGGACCACCTTCCCGGATCTCCATGCCCTGGCGGAGTCCTACGCCGAACGGGGCGTTGCGCTGCTGGTCGTTAGTCTCGATAGGAGCGAGCGCCGGGCCCGCGACCATCTCGTGGAGAGCGGCTTCCCGACGGACAACGTTCTCTGGGGCTCGCTCGAGGAGGCACGCGCCGTGAAGGAGCTGTTCGGCGTCGGCGGGATCCCTCGCACATTCGTGATCGATCGTGACGGCATCATCCGCTTCTCCGGCTATCCGACCCGAGTGACGGCCGAACTCCTCGACAGCTGGCTGTAGACCATCGCGCCGAAACGGGTGGTTCCTCGCTTGAACTCCACATCGTCTTGTCTCCTGCTTCACCGCGTTTGAACCGGCACGCGCCGTTGGCCGACACACCCAGTGACGGGAGGTGGACGGAATGAAACGGACCGGACGAACGGAAGTCGACCTGGCGATCTTGTCGTATGATGAGAAGCTCCTGGCGAGTACGCGTCCGACGGGCGTTCGACACCCCTGGACTCCGTGCTTTCGGACGGAGAAGTGGCGGAAAGCAGGCTCGGAGGACGGACGCTTCCTGACGGTGAGGAAGGCGATCGATGTGCGGACGTAGGGAGGTGCGGTGGCTTCCGACCGTGAACTCATCGCAGACGTGGCAAAGGGAAGCGACGAGGCGTTTCGCCAGCTGTACGATCGCTTTGCCGACCGTGTCTATCGCTACGCCTACACGATCCTGCGAGCGAAGCACTTGGCAGAAGAGGTGGTGCAGGAGACGATGATCGGCGTGTGGAAGGGAGCGGCGAGGTTCGCCGGACGCTCGAAAGCGTCCACGTGGATCTTCGGGATCGCCCGGAACCAGGCGTACAGCCTGGTGCGCAAGGAGATCCGAACCGAACGGGTTCCGGACATCTCGCTCGTCGTGCCTGACCCGGCCCCGGGAATCCACCGCGAGGAGAGGGTGGCGCACGCGCTCGAACGCTTGTCGGACGACCATCGCGAGGTCGTCTTCCTGACGTTCTACGAGGGACTGTCCTACGGAGAGATCTCGTCGATCCTGGGCATTCCGACTGGGACAGTGAAGTCGCGGATGTTCCACGCGAAACGACAGCTTGGGGAGGCGCTGGCATGAGCCGATGCACCGATATCCAGGAGCTGATCCCCTGGTACATCGAGGGAGGTCTGTCGAAGGAAGAGGAGCGCGCGGTGGCGGACCACCTGCGCGGCTGCGATGACTGTCGAAACGACTTGGTCGCGACGATGCGGCTGCGATTGGACTTCCGGGCGATCATCGACGCAGGCCCCGGAGTACCTGAACGGCTACGGGATCGCGTCGCGCACAAGGTTGTCGGCAGGAGACTGGCGCAGCTCGACGTCGGGTCGTTCTTCCTCGGCTTCTCGCTCGGTGCCAGCCTGCGGAAACGGAACATCCCGATCCGGGGAGACCTGAATGTGATGGGGCGGAAAGTTCGCCTGTTCAATACGGGAAGAAAGGGAGGAGCACGATGAGCGGTGACGATCTGATCAACAGCGTGGAGGATCTGCGCGAATTGCTTGGGACGGTGGCGGATCAGGTTCCTGACCTCCTTCGGGGTTTGAGGGATATCATCTACTCGAAGGAAGCGGCGGAGAACATGGCCGACGCCGTGTCGACGTTCTACACGAAGCTCGTCGACGCGGGGATCCCGAAGGAAGACGCCCTGGACATGGCGCGTGGCTACGTCCTCAATCTGAGGGAGCTTCTCGGCAGCAAGGGACTGAACATGAACATCGGTGACTTCACCAAGTCGAATCGGGAAAGGGACGACGACTGAAACTGATCGTGCGCATCATCATCGGGATATCGATTGGACTGCTGATCTTCTGGATCCTCGGGCAGATGATCGCGTTCGCTGTCGGCATCCTGTGGGCACGACGGCGGTCGCGCTATGCGTTCGAGCGTCGACTCCGGCGGAGGGACCTTCCGGAGGACGTGATCGAGGAGATCGTCGTGCGGTACCATGCCCCCGGATTGATCCGCGACCTGATCCGCTCCGCACGCTCATAGAGGATCGAGCGCGAGCGAAAGGTGCCGTTTGTCTCATCGCGATTCCGTGGTTACCATGACGACCTCGGGACGTGGCGCAGCCTGGTAGCGTGCTTGCATGGGGCGCAAGAGGTCCCCGGTTCAAATCCGGGCGTCCCGACCAGCGAAGGAGGGCGGACCCGTCCTCCTTCTGTCTTTTCGACTACTCCGCCATCCGCAGCAGCACCGTATCGATCGCGCGTCCGCTTGGCGCGAGGTAGATGACGTCGTCGACGACCGAAGCGACGGGAATCGCCTCGACCATCAGGCTGTCGTCGGCGACGACGCACCGTACGTAGTGAAGCATCCCGTACCGTCTGGAGACGGTCCCCGGGGCGATCGCCTCCGGAGAGGGGATCAACGGGGATCCTCCACCGCCCGACGTCATGTAGTGGATCCCGGAACGATAGACGTGTTCGTAGCACGCCGCGGACGCGGAGAAGACCACGTCGACACCGTAGTACCGGAAGAGCTGCTCCCATTCGGCGCACAACGCATCGTTCTTGCCGCCCGGGTACACCGCACCGTAGAGCGCGTCATAGGAGAACACGACGATCAGCTTCCCGACGACCTCCGCAAGGTCTTCCTCCAGCCACGCTGTCTGCGCCTGCATCGCCCCGTCGGCGCCCGCGACGAGCAACGTGGAGTCGAGCCCGACGAAGTGGATGGTCCCGTAGTCGAACGACCACCACTGCTCTTCGTCGGTCCCGCCTCCGACCGGGAGGGCGAGGTAGTCGTAGTAGAGGGAGTTGTCCGCATCCCGCTCGCCGACCACCGAGACGAACGGCCGGTTCCGACCGAGATCGGCGATCGCCCAGAAGAAGTTGTCGAAGCGATCCTCGGTCGACGTCTCGACGAGGCCGCCGGCGTGGAACACCAGCGAGGCGTCCTCGTCCGCCGCGATCGCATCGGCGACGAGCTTGTGCCGATCGGGGAACGATCTCGTCGCACCGTAGACGGCGAAGGAGTAGGAGCGCGCGCTCCGGTCGAGTGTCCGGAATCCGCCGATCTCCGTCGGATAGACGGCGTCGCCTTCGTAGAAGATGAGCTGATACCGGTAGGCGGATCCGGGCAGCAGGTCCTGGAGCCAGATTTCGGCGACGCCCTCGTGTCGCTCGAACGTCAGCGTCTCCTCCCACTGGCCCGTCGCGTCGTAGACCTGCGCGAGGCTGTAGCGCAGATCGAACCCGACGGCGCGGTGGGTCATCCACGTCATTGCAACGTAGTCCTCGCCGACGGCTCCGAGAACCGGCCCCCACGCCCAGGGCGCGGACAGCTGTCCGAGGCATCCGATTGGTATCCAGACGAGCATGAACAGGACGAACGCGAATCGTGAGATCCTCGTGCGCATCACACCTCACCTCCCTACCCGGTGGTACACGGTCGATCGGCATCCATTCTGGCAGGAAAGGGAGGCTCGGTCAATCGGGACGACCGAGCCTCCGTGTCCCATGACTGCGCGCTACGGCGCCGTGGCGTCGTGGAAGTCCGCCTCCTGGATGTTCACGGAGAGGTCGTCGGAGCTGACCCGCGTGGCGAAGGCGCGCAAGCGCATCTTCGTCACTGTTCCTGCAGCGAACGGAATCTGCATCCACTCGGACTCCACGATCACACCGTCGTACGCGTCGGTCCATGCGCCGTTGCGGTAGACGTCGATGTCCCACTCGAGCGCAATGCCGTGTGGGTATCCGTCGTAGACGAGGACACGTATGCCGTCACACAAGAGGCCCGGATCCGGTGCGTTGAGGATGAGGTACGACGTCCACGTGCGATCGGGGACGAGGTACGTCGCCTGGGTGTGATCCTCGCCGTCGAACGCGTCGATCTCGTCGATCCAGCGGTGATCACGCATGTCGTACTCGTCATTCGGGCGGAAGCGGCTCGTTCGCTCCTCCGGGTCCTCGTACGAGACGGGCGAGATCCAGCCGGCCTCGGCGGCCGATGAGACGATCACGGAGTGCGTTCGCGCGTCCGACGCGCCATCGTTGTCGATCACGGTCAGACGCACGGTGTAGGTGGCGTCCGACGCGAAGGCATGGCTGACGTTCGCTCCATTGGCCGAGCCGCCGTCTCCGAAGGTCCACGAGTACGCCGCGATTGTGCCGTCCGAGTCGAACGATCCCGATGCGTCGAACTGCACGGTCTGGCCGACTGTCGGATTCTGCGGGGCGAACGCGAAGTCGGCGACCGGCGGCTGGTTCGACGTCGTCGGACTCATCGTAACGTTCAGCGTTGCCGTCTGACCGGCGCTGACGACGACCTGTCGTGTCTCGGGGGCGTAGCCGCTTCGTGTCAGGTGGACGGAGTGGACGCCCGGTGCGATGTCATCGGTCCATGGCGTGCTACCGACCGGGGTGCCGTCGAGTTCGACGGCCGCTCCGGAAGGCGACGAGAAGACGCGAAGCGTACCGGTCGTCGGCGACGAGGAGACGACTTGGAAGGACAGCGTGTCGTGGGCTCCTTCGCCGCTTGGGAGCGACTGGATCGAGCTGAGGACCGAGTTCCTGAACGAGGACGCATTGGTGCTCAGCAGCGGGAAGCCCGCCCCGTGGGAGGTCGGGAACTGCGGCAGCGGGCTCGTGGCCGCGAACAGGTAGAGCGTCTCGGTCCCCGTCGGCTCGGTGATCCGAAGCGTGTACGCCGAGCCGGGAACCACGTGGCTTCCGGCTGAGATCGGGTTGGTCGGCTCGATCCAGTTGGGAAGCATGAGCGTGACGCGGCCGTCGGCCGACACATCGCAGAGATAGACGTACGCCGTCCGACTGACTGAGAAGGTGACCGTGATCGCCTCACCGACCTCGTAGCTGGACCTCGGAAGCGACAGGCTGACGGCGAGCGGCGGGCCGGACGACGAAACGACCGCTTGCGTCGAGTCCGTCGCCTGCGGGCCGCCTTGGCCGTAGACAGTCAGCGTCACGGGATACGTGCCGGGACTCGAGTAGCTGTGACTCGCCGTGACCCCTTGCGCCGACGTTCCGTCGCCGAACGACCAGACGTAGTTGGAGATCGCGCCTGTCGACCCGGAGCCGTCGAACGAGATCGTCGATCCGGGCGTTCCCGCGTACGGTCCTCCGGCATCCGCGGCGAGCGCCGCCCCGCCGCTCGTGATCGTGAGACTGCGCTCGTTGTTCATCTCGTCCGACTCGGCCACCTGGCCGAAGTCGTCTGTGCGTGCGGTGAAGGTCTCGGGGCTGGTCGTCAGCGGCATGGTCAGCGTGAACGTCTGACTGGCACCGGCGGCGAGCTGGGTGATGTACGTGTGCGTAGAAGACGTCCGTCCGACCAGTCGAACGCGGAACAGCCCGGCAGCGGCACCGCCCTGGTTGCGAACGGTGAGGGTGAACGTCACGTTCTGACCGATGGTCGGGTTCGTTGGGGACGCGGACATGCTCTCCACGAGCAGGTCAGGCAGTCCGGAGGACTGCACCGAAACGGAGCGCGTCGTCGTGTCCGAGGCACCGCCGTTGTCGAAGACGGTCAGGCGAACGGTGTAGGTCCCCGGCGCGGCGTACGCG
>CAZSNG010000009.1:0-24823 GCA_964608345.1 uncultured Thermotogae bacterium | reverse complement strand
TCAGGCGAACGGTGTAGGTCCCCGGCGCGGCGTACGCGTGCTGCGCGGAGGCGCCGGAGTCGGTCGAGCCGTCACCGAACGTCCACTGATAGCTGATAATGCTGCCGTCCGGATCGTACGAGGAGCTGGCGTTGAACGTGAACGTCGTGCCCGGCGCACCGGAACCCGGCGAGACGGTGAACGACGCAACCGGCGCTTGGTTGGCCGGTGCCGAGACGGAGACGGAGCGTGTCGTTGTGTCGGAGGCGCTGCCGTTGTCGAAGACGGTCAGGCGAACGGTGTAGGTCCCCGGCGCGGCGTACGCGTGCTGCGCGGAGGCGCCAGAGCCGGTCGAGCCGTCACCGAACGTCCACTGATAGCTGACAATGCTGCCGTCCGGATCGTACGAGGAGCCGGCGTTGAATGTGAACGTCGTCCCCGGAACGCCGGAACTCGGCGAGACGGTGAACGATGCGATCGGCGCTTGGTTGGCCGGCGCGCTGACGGTCACCACGGCGGTTCGCGTATCGGGGGTTCCGTCGTCATCGGTGACGGTGAGCTGTGCGGTGTAGGAGCCGGGTGCCGCATAGGTGTGGCTGACGGTCGCGCCCGACCCGGTGCCGCCGTCTCCGAAACTCCATGCGTACGAGACGATCGAGCCGTCCGGATCGGAGGAGGCGGACGCGTTGAAGCCGACCGAGGAACCGGCAATCGGCGAGGACGGCGCGAAAGTGAACGACGCCGTGGGTGGCTGGTTTGGGCCTGTCGGCGGCTGGAGGGCGAGGCGCCCGTTGCCGTACACGTTCGAGTTGCCCATGGGAATCGTCTGCGTCAGCAGATGGGCGCGAAGCGCCGGCTCGCTCAGGCCGGGGTTCTGGTCCAACAGCAGCGCGGCGGCGCCCGCGACGTGCGGGGCCGCACCGGATGTCCCGGAAAACGCCGTGTACGGTGCCGTTCCGGTGGCGGCCTTGTCCGGCGCCGCCAAGTCCGGCTTCGTTCGACCGTCGTTGGACGGTCCCTGTGAGCTGTACGGCTCCTGCGGCCCGGTCGTGTACGTGGCGTGGTCGATCGCGGCAACGGTGACGACCTGCCCGGCGTTGGCGGGGGCGAGGATCGAGCTCGACGCGACGGCCGGTGTGACGTTGTGGCTGAGGCTGAACAGCTCGAGCGATCGGAAGCCGCTTCCTTGGATTCGCACCGTGTACGATCCGCTCATCGGCGCCGCAACGGTGATCGACTCGGTCGGTTCTTCGGTTCCGGTCTGGTATTTCGTCGATGAGGCGATCAAGCTGGTGGTCGGGTCGTACAGGTAGAGGTCGTAGTCCGACGATGCCTGCGGCCAATCGTTCCAGGTCAGGAAGAGCACGATCTGCGAGCCGGCGGTCGCGTAGAGGTTGATCGACTGATCGAGCCAGCCGTCCGAGTTACCATCGTAGAAGATCCCTTCCCAGTGGCTCTCTGCTTCGTTGCCTGCGGCGTTGACCCACAGGATTCCGCCCGAGATGGCACGGCCCGCGATGTCGGGGATCGTTCCGGTCCCGTCGTAGTAGTTCGTGTTGTACCAGCCGAGGGAGTGATTGATGATGTCGATTCCCTGGCTCAGGCAGTACGTTACCGCGGCGTCGAGGTCGACCTCGTCGGCGATCTTGAGCAGGTGAAGCTGCGCCCCCGGCGCGACGTCATGGATGATCTCCGCGACCGCGGTCCCGTGGGTGATCCCGGTCGTCAGCCCCGTTCCCGTGAGGTCGTTCTGCTGGACGGAGTACGGAAGATCTCCGCTCGCCTGGGCGCCCGAGAGCCCTGCGAAGCCGAGGTCGATGACGGCGATCTTGACGCCGCTCCCATCGTAGCCCGCGGAGTGGAACGCGTCCGCGCCGATCGCCGCAACGCCTTGGCTCGTGACGGCCATTGGATACGGGATGTACGGCGGGCGGATGAAGGAGATGCCCGCCGCTGTGTCGGCGATGGTCGACAGCTGGGACAGCGATACGGTCGCCTTGACCAGCGTCGATGTCGTCTCGATCGCCGCACGGCTGACGCCGGCCGCGGCGAGCGCTGCGGCGGTCGACGCTGTGCTTCGACCAGGCTGCGATTCGAGCACGACGGTGATGGTCCCGGCGGCGGTGAGCGGAACGCCGTACTGGGATGCGACCCGTGCCACGGCCGCCTGCGCGGACGACGTGACAGGTCCACCCGGGGTGGCCGGCGATGTGGGCAACGCCTGGACCGCGCCGAGCAGGGCGCCCAGTGCACCGTCAAGCAGCGGATTGTGATCGGCGGCGGCCATCTTCTGCGTCGCAACCGCGGCGGCGGCCTGCGGCGTCGTCACCGGTCCGGCGGTCGATGGGGCGCCGGCTCCTGCGGATGCGTGAACGAGGAGGTCGATCGCCAGCGCGTGATCCTCCGGCCAGGAGAGAACGGCCAGGAACCAGCCGGTCGTGAACGGAAGCGACACGCCGATCGGGCGACCGGAGATCGTGACCGGTTCGGCGCCTCGCGCGGCGAGCGTCGCGGCATCGTCTGACAGGTCGGCCAGGTATCGGGCAAGCGAGGTTCCCCAACTCGACGGCACCATGACGAGATGGAGCTCGCCGGAACGGGCAAACGACTGCAGAACGATCTGCTGGGCGATGGTCGCCTGGGGATACGGTCGCAGCGTGACCTGCGAGCCGGTCTCGGCCTCGAACGACTCGGCGATCGACTGCCATTCAGCCCGTGCGTTCTGATCGATTCCGACGACGAGAGGGCCCCGCGCCGCGGCGGGAAGGGCGGCGAACCCGAGGCAGAGGACAACGAGGATGATCCGCTTCATGACATCTCCTTCGCTACGGTACGGACGGGCGATATGGCGGGCGGAGGTACGCAACCTCGAACGCCCCGGCCAAGGCGAGCAAGCGATCGACCGGCAGGGAGAGTTTCACGAGTCCCTCGGCCTGCTCGACGACGTAGGCGGTGAACCCTGCCGAGAGGGCAGCGCCGGGAAGCATCTCCGCGATGACTTCGATCCGCAGACCGGTCATCGCCAGACCCTTGGCGGTGGCGTATCCGAACCAGTCTCGTGCGACGCGCAGCCCGTACAGCGTCGAGTCGATCGCAATCCCGTCCGGCGGCGCCGGCCCCTTCGGGTCGTCCTTCGCGTACGTGTCAATCGCGAGACTCAGCTGGTTCCCGAGGATCCCCAGCTCCTGCAATGAGATCAGTACTGTGCCGAGGACGTCGCCGATCGCGAGATCCTGTTGCGGGTCGATGACCAGTTCGTATCCGCTCTCGGATGGACGGACGGTGTATCCGAATCCATCGTCGGACGCGCGAAGGAGGAACTGTCCTCCGTCGACGACCAGCAATCGCTCATCGGAGAGAACGGACTCCGGGGCGGTCGCAACGGCGATGCCTCCCCGGTACGCCTCCACCGAATTTGCGTCGTAGGCGATGATGGAGAAGCCGCTCGACTGCGCCGTCTGACGGATCGATGCGGTGTCGGCGGCAACGTGGCCGAGGGAGAGAAGGTAGTAGTGCGTCTGCAGGAATCCGGCCGTGGCGTCCGCCGCGTGGGCGGCGATCGATACGAGCAAGAGCGCGGCCAGAGCGAGGGCCGTGCCGGTTCGGAGCATCATGGGCGCCTCCTTTTCATTTCCGTGCTCCACCTACACCGCGTCGTGAGTGAAGTTCCGCTATGGCTGGAGGTCGTACGCGCTGAGGAGGTCGGTGAGTTGGCAGTTGCAGGCGGCCTCGAACGCGTCGAGCAGTGCGTTCGGCGGTGCAATCCGCGCGACGTGGTCGGTGTAGTACGACGCCAGTGCCGCGAAGAACGCCGCGTCGTCGAGGAACTCGCGGATGGCGTGCAGGAGGACGGCGCCGCCGGAATAGACGAAGCCGGAATACGTGGACGATCCCGGGAATGCGTAGATCGGACTGTCGATCGCAACGTGGGGAGCGTCGCGCCGTGCCCGTTCGTACGCACTCTCCCACTGATCGAGGGTTCCGGATGCGACGCCGGGGCCGCCGTAGACGTCGAGGAACAGGTAGGACAGGTACGTCGCGAGGCTCTCGTCGAGCCACGGATGCTCGCTGACGTCGTTGCCGACGCCGGCGTAGAACCACTGATGGGCCATCTCGTGGGAGACGATGACGTCGTAGAAGGTCTCGAGAGGGCGCTTGGCGTACTCGGTCGAGACGAGAATCAGCCCAGAGAACTCGACACCCGCCGCCACCTGAAGCGGCACTTCGACGATATCGACCTCTCGATACCGGATCGGACCGACGGCGGCGTTGAACAGCGCCAGCGCATCGGCGGCCCGCTGGAGCGTGATCTGGGCCGTCCGAGCCCTTGCGGGAGTAAACCAGACGCGAAGCGACACACCTTCGATGACTTCGGCCTGCTCCTCGTAGCCGTCGAGCAGCACGATCGAGAAGTCACGCGCGCCTTCGATGGAATAGTGATACGTGCTCGTCCCTTCGCCTTCGGTCTCCACGCCGATCTGCTCCTTGAGCAGCGTTCCGGACGTCGCAGGCGCGAGTCCCGAGGGCGCGGTGAGGCGGACATCGTAGCTCGACGCCTCGCTCATCAGGGCGTCGCCGAACGTGAAGACCGGATCGAGCGCCCATCCCTCGTTCGTGTGCAGCGCGAGGATCGGGTAGAACGCGGTCAGCGTCATCGCACGCTCGGACCGTGTGAGCAGACCGTACGCTCTGGCGGCCGGGGCTGAGTCGATCCAGTTGTCTGCGTTCCCCTCGAATGCGATCGTCACACCGACCCCGCCGTCGAGAGCGAGCGGCTCGGGCAGCGGCACGTACAGAACCGTGTCCTCGACGTGCGTCGATGTCTCGATGATCCGATCGCCGACCCGCGTCTCGGTGACGTGTAGGGAGGCACCACCGTAGATCCCGGTGGCGTTCGGGTACAGGCGAAAGAACAGCTCGTCGAGCACGGCGCCGGTCGTGTTCGAGTAGTCGACGTGAACTTCTCCCGAGTACGATCCGGCGGCGTAGTCAATGGCGACGGTCAACGCATAGTGAGGCGCGTTTGACGCGAGCGAAAGGTGCGCGAAGAGACAGAGGACCACGATCGAAAGAAGGGCGGCGGAGGTGCGGTCGCGCGGCGGGATCAGATCAGCCGCCCTGACCGGCGAGGACGTCGCGGTAGATCGACTCGTACGCCGGCACGTGCTCCGTGTACGGGAACACCTCGGCCGCGCGCCGCTTCGCGGCGGCGCAGAGCCGCTGACAGCGGTCGCCATCCTGGAGGAGAGCGACGGCGTGTTCGGCCATCTTCGCGACATCGCCGACGGGCGCGAGGTAGCCTGTCTCGTCGTGCAGGACGACCTCGGGAATCCCCCCGATGTTGCTCGCGATCACCGGAACGCCGCTTGCCATCGCTTCGAGAGCCACGAGCCCGAAGCTCTCGTTCGAGCTCGGCAGGAGCAGCAGATCGGCGGCGGCGAGAAGCGATGCGACGCGATCGACGACGCCGACAAAGGTCACACGATCGAGGACGCCGAGTTCCTCGGCAAGCTCCCTGGCGACGGGAAGATCCGGGCCGTCGCCGACAAGGATCAAGCGGCTGTCCACTGCCTTCGTAACTTCGGCGAAGACGGCGACGACGTCGCGAACCCGTTTGACCGGCCGGTAGTTGGAGATGTGCATCAGCGTCTTCTGCGAGCGGCGCGAGCGGTCGGGGATGCAGTGGCAGGCCTCGGATTGATGGCGCTCGGGATCGATGAAGTTGTAGACGACGGACAGGTCGCGGTCGATCGGAAACTGCCGTAACGTCTCGTCCTTCAGCCACTCCGACACGACCGTGACGGCGTCGGCCTGCTCGATCGTCATCGTGGTGACCGGCTTGAATGAGGCGTTGTTCCCCACGAGCGTGATATCCGTCCCGTGCAGCGTCAGCACGACCTTCAGATCGCGCTCGGTGAGGATCTGCTTCGCGAGCAGCGCGGCCGCACCGAAAGGGATCGCGTAGTGCGCGTGGAGCACGTCGAGTTCCTTCAAACGCGCCACCTCGGCCATCTTCGATGCCAGGGCCAGCGTGTACGGGAAGTGCTTCAGCAAAGGGTACTGCTCGATCTCGACTTCGTGATAGCTGACGCGAGGCGGAAGCTCGGTCAGCCGCAGGGGGGCGGCGTAGCTGATGAACGCAACCTCGTGGCCGCGCTCGGCCAAGTGCTTTCCCAACTCGGTCGCGACGACGCCGCTGCCGCCGTGCGTTGGATAGCAGCAGATACCAATGCGCACTGCTCCTCCCTTCCTAGAAGGACTTGAAGCTGAGTTCGAGCGGATCGTCGACGGCGAGGTGGCCTCGGATGAGGAAAGCCTCGCCGTAGCGTACGCGGATGCGGGCCCCGTAGTAGGCCATCCGACTGCGGATCAGCCAGTCGGTGCTCGGCGCCGTCAGGCGCGTCTGCGGATCGGGCGAGCCGTCCGGCTGGAACTGCGTGGAGAATGCGTAGATCGCTTCCATCTTCCGCTCGAACTGGTCCGTGATGTCGACGATGAACGTCGGCTCGAACTCGTACCATCCCATGTAGTAGATCAGCCGCGTCGGCCGGTGGCTCTCCTGGCCGGTGTCGAACCGCGACAGCCCGGCGAGGAACGTCCCCTCGTAGACGAGCCGCGATGCGTGTGAGTGGTCCGGATGCCGATCCTCCCAGTAGGGGAGGAAGACAGTGTCGGGCTTCCACTGACGGATCGCTCGAGCGACCCGCAACCGCCCCTCCCGGGAGATCCGGATGTGACCGTCCTCCAGTTCGAGGTTCTCCCTGGCGTGTGCGCCGAGGATCTCGGCCCCCCGTTCCGATTCACGAGCGCGGATCTCGGCACTGCCTCGCGTTCCGAGCTCTCCGCGGACGAGGTCGACCAGGACGACGCGCCGGCCGGCATCGGACAGCTTAATAAGCGTGCCGCCGCATCCAATTTCGATGTCGTCCGGATGAGCGCCGAAGACCATGACGTCTGTGTCAGCCATTCGCCTCTCCTGCCGTTTCACCTACGGTCATTGCGTCGTGAGCATATTCGCCGGGATCGGAAGGCGACTCAAGCTCGTGTATCCACGAGAGGCCGTGTTGAGCGACGGCGTGGACCAGCGAGAGGACGCGCTCCTGCGGCCTGCCGGTGGGACGGATCTCCGCGTCGAGGCGCCGAAGAGCCTTCACCGAGATCCCGCTGCGCGCGAGATCGGTGCGGACGGCGCGGTCCTCGAGGCGGTCGATCTGCTCGTCGATCCGATCGACGGTCTGTCGCCACCGGGCGGCCAGTCCGGGATCGAGCCCCTCGAGCGGCGGGAGAAGCGGCTCCAGCGCGGTCCGGACGTCCGCTTTCCGATCGGCGAACGTGGCGAGCAGGTCGGGGGAGACGACCGATCGAGCGGCCGCTGTGGGGTCGAAGCGATCGGCGAGAACGTCGGATACGGACGCGCCGAGGCGGCCGAGCATCGCCGTCTGGGGGATCGACAGAAGCGTGTATCCGTGGCGCGGAAGAACGATCGGTTGCGGGATGCCGAGCAGGCTGTAGACCGGTCGAAGCATCGCTTGGTAGGCGATCTCGCCCGGCCCGAGCACGGACGCGATCGTCGGGAAGAGGGAGTCGGCGAGGAGCGGTCGGAGCGCCGCGTCGGGAGAGTAGTCCTCCGGCTCGTTGCCGGCTCGCGCCACATGGTCGGCGGGATCGCTCACCCGGACGCGTCGCCCGTCCTCGTCGAACCTGAACAGGCCGCCCGCCGCCACGGGATCGAGCGGAACGTCGTAGCCGATGGCATGCATCGCGTCGGCTCGTTCGCTCAGTGCAGCGGCGACGTCATCGTTCGCTGCGAGCGCGCGGCCGAAGAAAGGCCCGGCCATCGCGCGGACCGCACGCGGCTCGACGAGCACGAGGCCGTCTTCCGCGAACAGGCGGCTCCAGATCCGAGCGTGCCACGTCCCGTAGTCGTCGGTCGCTTCGGGGAGGAACGGAGCGCGAAGCGCAGGTCGATCGTTTGGCAGGAGCGCGAGCGCTTGCTCCGCCGCAGCGCGAATCTCCGGCGTGATCGGAAGCCGCTCGATCGGGCGACCTCGGCCGTCCCAGTCGAACGAGATCGTCCGCAGATCGCCCGAGGCGTCGAGGGTGCGGAGCCGATTGATCTCGGTGAAGTCGTGATCCTCGGTCGCGAGCCAGAAGATCGGCACGACAGGCGTCCGCAGGCGGCCGGCGAGCCACGATGCGGCCCGCAGGACGGACAGGATCTTGTGTGTGGTGAACAGCGGCCCGCCGAGGAATCCGGCCTGCTGCCCGCCGATCACACAGAGCGCGCCCGGGTCCGCGAGCGCCTCGATATGGTCCAAGGCGGCGGACGGGGCGTCGAGTCGCTCATTGTACGTCCGCAAGCAACGCACGAGGTCGTCGCGAGGGACCGCGAACGAGCGACGGGCTGCGGCGGCCGCGTCGATCGCGTCCGGGGGATGCTCGAACAGCGTGCGCGCAGAAGCGGCTCCGCTGACGTAGTCGAGGAAGAGGCGGTTGTCCGGATGCAGCAGCCGAGGAGCGATCCGCTCGATCACGCGGGGTCCTCCGCAGGGCGACGCGCGACACAGACCATCCGGGGAGAGGCGTCGTCGTGCGCCCGGCCGTCGAGGGCGCCGAAGAAACGCACATCGACGAAGCCGGCGCGGATCAGCATGTCGCCCATCTCGTCGACCGAGTACATCCGGACCGACTCCCGATAGATCCTCGGTGCTTCGCCGTCGGGCTCGATGCGTGTCTCCTTCTCGACGCGGAGGCCGTCGGGGGAGACCGATCGCGCGATCCGGACGCGGACTCCGTCCAGCGTTCGCCCGCTCGTAGGATCGAGTTCGGCGATCGTCGAAGTCCGGTTGAGGGTGTCGATGACGAACGTGCCGCCGGGACGCAGTGCGTACCGGGCGGCGCGGAGGGCGACCTCGTCCTCGGTCGATTCGACGAAGTAGCCGAACGACGTGAACAGTGACAGGACGGTCTCGAAACCGTTCTTGTACGGGATCGTCCGCATATCGGAGCGCTCGAGGCGGATTCGCGTCCCTCCGATCTCGTCGAGACGCCGCCGCGCGACGTCCAGGAGATGCCCGGAGAGATCGACCCCGCTCAGATCGGAGAAGCCGGACTCGTGTAGCGCGTGGAGGTGGCGCCCGGCCCCGCAGCAGAGGTCGAGAAGCGGCTGGTCCCTCGGGGGATCGATCAGGTCGATGATGCCTCTCACATCCCGCTTGGCCTCCGCGAGATTGCGATGCGGATACAGCGCCAGGTAGTCCTCTCCGAATGCCGCTTCATACCAAGGACTCACTCGATACCGTGCTCCTCTTTGTAGGCGGCCCAGTTTCGCTTCAGATCGATGAACGCCTCGAGATTCGGGCGGAGGAGGAATGGGTTCGTCTCTCGCTCGTGACCGATCGTCGACTCCGGTGCGACGCCGACGTCGTGTCCCGGGAAGACCCGCGTCTCATCGGGAAGCGTGAGGAGCTTCTCGTGCAAGGACGCGTATTCCGTCGTGGCGCCGTCTCCGAGATCGGTTCCTCCGACCTTGCCGACGAACAGCGTGTCGCCGGTGAAGACGGCGTCCCCGATGCGGAGACAGATCGAGTCGGACGTATGGCCCGGCGTGTGGAGGATCTCGACCGTTTCAGCCCCGAGCGGGAACGTGGCACCGTCGGCGATCGCGGTACTCGTGTCGGGATCGGTATCCCCGAAGAGCAACGGTTTGACGCCCGTGAGCCGCTCGAACTCCGAGTTGCCATTTGTGTGGTCGTGATGGTCGTGCGTGCAGAAGGCGAGGGCGATGGTGAGACCGTTCTCCCGAGCGGCGGCGACGACTTGCTCCGGCGCGTACGACGGGTCGATGACGACAGCGGTTCCGTTGGGCTTGTCAGCGACGAGATAGGCGAAGTTGCGATCTCCTCCGGTCTGGATCTGGTGGGTGAGCACGTATCTCCTTTCGATGCTGTTGGGGTGCGGCGAGAGGTGATTCTACGTCCGGACGTCGGCGGCCCGCAATGCGTCGTTGTTGCGTACCTTCAGAGAATACGTGATCATATCATCACTGCAAAATGATATACTTGCAGCGCACAAGGAGGTGCGTATGAACGCAAGAAGACGGAGTGGCGGGGGAATCGCGATCGGATTGGCCCTCCTGTTCGGTGTGGCCTGTGCCGGCGCCGACGTCGTCATCAACGAGGTCGCCTGGGGAGGCACGGCCGCGAGTTCGAGCGATGAGTGGATCGAGCTGCTCAACACGACCGACGAGCCGATCGACCTGGTGGGATGGACGCTCGTGTTCGGCGAGACGACGATTCATCTCGGCGCGGTGGACGGGAGCACACGCGAAATACGGCGAACGACTGTGGAGGACGGCGGCTATGTGCTCCTCGAGCGATCGGACGACGGAACCGTCTCGGACATCGTCGCCGACGTCCTCTATGTGGGGTCGCTGCCGAATACCGGAGTGGTGATGGAGCTCCGGAACGCCGCCGGCGAGCTGGTGGATCGGATCGAAGTGGCGGAGACCGGATGGCCGGCGGGCGTTGGCGGTGACGGCGAGCCGCCGTACGCGTCGATGGAACGGATCGATCCGGAGGGAGACGTGCTGTGGGCGACTCACGACGGCGCGATCCGAAACGGAGCGGATGCGAACGGCGAACCGATCAACGGAACGCCGGGGCGCGAGAACGGCGCGCGGATCCTTGCGCGGACCGCGCCCCGAGTTCGACTGATCTCCCCGATCGTCGAGGGCTCCATTCTGTCCGGGATCGTGATCGTCGAGTGGACGGCGGACGATCCGGACGGAGCTGCCGAGGCGCTCGGCATCTCGATCGACGTGTCCCTCGACGACGGAGAGACGTGGGACGTCGTCTCCGGGAACCTCGCCAACGGGGGCAGCTACGCGTGGGACACGACGATGCATCCGGACGGCGATGCGGTACGCGTGCGGGTGATTGCGGTGGACGCGGACGGCCGCAGCGGTGCGGTCGCAAGCCCGCGCCTGACGATCCGGAACGGAGACGGCTGAGGATCTCTACGGATTGGACTGGATCGCGCGGATGTCGTCCAGGCGATCGCGGGTCACGTCGACGCCCGCCTGGATGGCATCCGCAATGTGTTCGAACTCGAACATCGTCATCCACCCGACGTCCGGACGAAGAACGATCAGCCGATCACCGAGGTGTTCGCGTGCGAGATCGAGCTGGATTCTCGTCAAGTACTGCGACGTCGCGCGCTGCGACTGGAGGATCGCATCGAGACAGGTCTCGATTCTCCGGTCGAGCGGGGCTCCGGTGTCGACGGCGACGACGGCCTCGGCGCCCATTTCGTGGACGGTCCTCACGGGCAGCTTTTCGAGGATCCCGCCGTCGATGAGGTAGCGACCGTCCCTCGCGACCGGCGAAAAGACGCCGGGAACGGACGTGCTTGCGGTGATCGCGGTGGCGAGATTTCCGCTTCGCAGCAGAACCCGCTCCCCAGTCTCTAGGTCTGCCGCGACCGCCGCGAACGGGATGGCGGCGTCCTCGAACGACTTGTTCGCGGTGAACAGCGAGAAGAGCTCGCACAGGCGCGCGAGGTCATGCGGCACGGCTCCCTCTTCGCGCCACGGCGAGCCGCGTACGTACTCCATGACGCTCCGACCGATGATCTTCTGCAGCTCGCGCAAGGTGCTGTCGGTGACCTGAAGCAGCTCGTTGAGGTCGATGACCTCGAGCACACGGCGGAGGAGCGTCAGGTCGGCGCCAATCGCCTTCGCCGCGCCGAGGACCGCGCCCATGCTCGTGCCGGCGATCATCGAGATCGGGATCCCCGCCTCTTCGAGCGCGAGGAGGACGCCGAGATGCGCCATGCCGCGCGCACCGCCTCCACCGAGAGCCAATCCGAGCTTCCGCATCATCATATCAAGGCAAACCCCTTCCGCCCGATGGTAGTCGAGCGGAAGGGGCAGTCCAAGCTATGTCAAGAGCTGTCCTAGTAAGGCATGCCTCCGGGCATCGGCGGCGGAGCCATCGGCTCGTCTTCCTTGATCTCGGCGACGAGCGCGTCGGTCGTCAGGAGCATCCCGGCGATCGACACGGCGTTCTGGAGCGCCGACCGGGTGACCTTGGTCGGGTCGATGATCCCGGCGTCGAACATGTCGTGATACTTCTCGCTGACGACATCGAAGCCGACTCCCGTTTCCTCTTCTTTGACCTTCTCGACGACGATCGCGCCCTCGAATCCGGCGTTGAGCGCCAGCTGACGGAGTGGCTCCTCGAGCGAGCGTTTCAGGATCGCAACGCCGACGGCCTCGTCGCCCTTGAACTTCTTGCTGTCGAGCGCCTTCGAAGCGTTGATGATCGCGACGCCGCCACCGGGGAGAATCCCCTCGTCGACAGCGGCCTTCGTCGCCTCGACCGCGTCTTCCATCCGGTGCTTCTTCTCGGACAGCTCGGTCTCGGTCGGGGCGCCAACCTTGATCACGGCCACACCGCCGGCGAGCTTCGCCTTCCGCTCCTCCAGCTTCTCGCGGTCGTAGTCCGAATCGGTCGTCTCGATCTGGGCCTCGATCTGCTCGACGCGGCCGTGGATCGACTCCGGCTTGCCCTTCCCGCCGATGATCGTGGTGTTGTTGTTGTCGACCTTGATGTTCTCGGCGGTCCCGAGCATGTCGAGCGTCGTGTCCTTGATCTGCATCCCGGCGTCCTCGGCGACGACCGTGGCACCCGTGAGGACGGCGATGTCCTCGAGCATCGCCTTGCGGCGATCGCCGAATCCCGGAGCCTTGACGGCGCAGCTCGTCAGCGTCCCCTTCAGCTTGTTGAGCACGAGCGTCGTCAGCGCCTCGCCGGTGACGTCCTTGGCGATCAGCAGGAGCGGCTTGCCGGTCTGAACCACCTTCTCGAGCAGCGGGACGAGGTCCTGAGCCGCCTTGACCTCCTGGTCGGTGATAAGGACGAGCGGCTTGTCGAGGAGGACCTCCATCTTCTTGGGATCGGTGACGAAGTACGGCGAGATGTACTCCCGGTCGAACTGCATCCCCTCGACGACCTCGTAGTAAGTTTCGATCGTGTCGGAATCCTCGACGGTGATGACGCCGTCCTCGCCGACCTCTTGCATCGCGTCGGCGATGATCTTGCCGATCGACTCGTCGTTGGCGGAGTTGGCGCCGACTTGCGCCATCTCCTCCTTTGTCTTCAGTTCGCGGCTCATCTTCTTCAGCTCGTCGACGACGATCTGCGAGCCCTTTTCGAGGCCACGCTTCAGCTCCATCGGGTTGGCGCCGGCGGCGAGATTCTTGAACCCCTCTTCGATCAGCGAGTGGGCGAGGATCGTCGCCGTGGTCGTGCCGTCACCGGCGATGTCGTTCGTCTTGGAGGCGACCTCCTTGACGAGCTGCGCGCCCATGTTCTCGAATTCGTCCTGGTACTCCTGCTCCTGGGCGATCGTGACGCCATCGTTGGTGATGTCCGGGCTGCCGAACTTCTTGTCGATGATGACGTTGCGCCCGCGGGGACCGAGCGTGATCCGCACCGCGTCGGCCAGCTTGTCGATTCCGCCCTTCATTCGGCGACGCGCTTCCTCGCCGAAAATGACTTCTTTGGCCATTCTTCGATTCCCCCTTTGGCTGAGCTACTCGACGATCGCGAGGATCTCGGATTCCTTGACGAACAGGTACTTCTCCTCGCCCTCGATCACTTCTGTGTTGGAGAAACTGTCCGAGATGATGATCTGGTCGCCGACCTTGACCTCGAGCTTCTCGTCGGTCCCCACGGCGACGACCTCCGCACGGACGACCTTCTCGCTCTTGGCGCTCTCCGGCAGGACGATGCCCCCGACGGACTTCTTCTCCTCCGGGTCCAGCTTCTTGACGAGGACGCGCTTTCCCAACGGCTTGATTGCCATTCTCTATCTCCTCCTCCGATGTTTGTTAGCACTTAGAGTACGAGCTTGCTAACGGATTGTATCCACCGTTTTCGCACCCGTCAAGGGGCTTGATGGGCTGGCTCGAAGCCGCTATCGTGGCGCAGGGGGAACGATGCCGTCCGGGAGAACCCATCTGAAGATCGAGGCCGCTTCGCTGCTCGCGTGGAGCGGGATTGCGGTGCTCTGTGCCACTCGCGGATGGATCGGAACGGCCGAGATCGGCGCTTTCGTCGGTGCCTACATCTTCTCGATGCTCCTGCTCAGCCCCGACCTCGATCTCGCCAAGAGCGACTCGTATCGGCGGTGGGGGCCGCTTCGGTGGTTGTGGGCGCCGTACGCGGCGGCGTTCAAGCATCGCCGGATCTCGCATCATCCGCTGTTCGGGCCGATCACGCGGATCGGCTACATCGGGCTTCTCGCGCTCGTCGGACTGTTCGTCTACGCGTTGGTCGGAGGAGGCGCGACCGCCCGTCTCGTCTTGCCGATCGATCTCTTGCTCTCCGTGCTCGCGGGGCTGTACCTGCCGAACCTGATCCATGTCTTCGCGGACGGACTCCAGTCGCTCTGGGTTCGGATGCGATCGCGGTTGTAAGGCCCGGGAGGCAGTCCTATACTCGGCGGGATGAACGAAACGACGCTGTACGTCATCGGCACGGTCGTTCTCGTCGGCGTGGCCGTGCTGTTCTCCATGTTCGGCCCGTACTACGAGACGGGCATCGCCTCGTGGTACGGTCCGGGGTTCGACGGGAACGTGACGGCCAACGGCGAGGTGTACGATATGAACGGGATCAGCGCCGCCCACAAGACGCTCCCGTTCGGAACGGTCGTGCGGGTAGTCGACTTCGACACAGGGCGCAGCATCGTGGTCCGGATCAACGATCGAGGGCCGTTCATCGAGGGTCGGATCATCGATCTGTCCAAGGGAGCCGCCGAGAAGCTCGGGATGGTCGAGCGGGGCATCATTCCGGTCGGGCTCCGGATCGTTCGCTGGCCGTAGCCGAGAGGGTTCGACCCTTCACACGAGTTTCGCGATATCATATGCTGCGTCGCCCCGCGGAGTGGACAGATGAGGTGTTCCGCGGGTGGCCTGCAGCGGTACGAGAAGGGAGATTGGGACATGGGCCTTTCGGTCAGTGAATTGCGTCGCGGGATGGCCATCCTGTACGACGGAGAGCTATACGAGATCGTCGAGTACGAGCACTCGAAACGCGGCCGCGCCGGCGCCGTGGCGAAGACGAAGCTGAAGCACCTGAAGACGGGCAAGGTCCTGTCTGTTACGTTCAAGGGCTCCGAGAACACCGAGTCGGCGTTCCTCGAGACGCGCCAGCTGCAGTACCTGTACCACGACGGGGCCGACTACGTGTTCATGGATTCGGAGCGGTTCGACCAGTTCCCGCTTTCGGGCGATGCGCTCGGGGAGCAGGCGGCGTTCCTGATCGAGGGGACAACTGTGCAGGGCCTCTACTACAAAGACGAGATGGTCAAGGTGGCCGTGCCGACATTCGTCGAGCTGCGCGTTGCGAGCACGGAGCCGGGCGTGAAGGGGGACACCGTCTCCAACGTCGAGAAGCCGGCGACGCTCGAGACCGGCGCCGTCGTCCAGGTGCCGCTGTTCGTGAAGGAAGGGGACACGCTGAAGGTCGACACCCGGACGGGTCGATACGTGGAACGCGTTTGAGAAGGAGGAAGTATGGCCGACAAAAGAGTGGAGATCGTCGACGAAGACGGCCGTATCTCCATCGCTGAAGACGTCATCGCGTCGATCGCGCGGATCGCCGCGGAACGCGTCGACGGAATTGCACAGTCCTCCGGAGGATCTTCCGGCGGTCTGATGAGCATCTTCGGCGGCGAGGACCTCGCGCCGAACATCAAGACCGAGCTGTCGGGCGAGGAAGTGCGACTCGAGCTGCGCATCGCCGTCGAATACGGATACCCGGTTCACGAAGTGGCCCAAGGAGTGCAGCAGAACGTCCAGCGGGACATCGAGAGCTTGGCGGGGATCAGCGTGACCGGCATCGACGTGTACGTGAAGAAGGTCGCGGCGCCGCACACGCACGACGCCGAGGAGGCGTGAGATGGCTGAGCCAGAGAAAAGCAGTGTCGGGATCTCGAAGGACGTTGTGACCGCGATTGCCGGGATCGCCGCTTCGGAGATCGAAGGGATCGCCAACCTGCGCGGGGGAGACAGCAGCTTCCGCCGCGGCGAGGGGATGAAGCGGTTCGTCGACACGACCGTCGAAGGCGATGTCGTCACGGTGACCGTTCGCATCACGGTGCTGTACGGGAATCCTATCCATAAGGTCGCCAAGCAGGTGCAGACGCGCATCAAAGCGGAGATCGAACGAATGACCGGTCTCCGCGTCGGCTCGGTGAACGTCGACGTCCAGCGCCTTGTCGAGTCGGATCAGGAGCCGGAGGAGGCTGAGGAAGAATGAGGCAGTTCAAGCTGCTCACCGTCCTCCACTACCTCGCGTTCATCTTCACCCTCGGCCTGGGCATCGCCCTGGTACTGGCGGGGGCCGGCGTCCTGTCGGAGTCCTCTGTCTCTGCGGCGTTCTCCGCCGCCGGGTGGATGATCCTCCTGATCCTTCTCGGGGTCGGGATGCTTCTCGTTGCGCTGCACTTCTTGCTCGTTCTCGCGGGGGACCGGCTGAACGAAGTCATCTACACGCGCGGTAGCGACCTGGGGCGCGTCGAGGTGTCGCCGGGCGCGGTGCGCGAGTTCATCAGCGGCATCCTGCGCAACGACATCGGGATCGAGCAGTTCAGGGTCTTCCTGGCGCGTCACGGCGACGGGGTCTCGATTCGCGTGCGGACTGCGCTGACGCCGGATCAGCGGGTGACCGACGTCGCCGAGCGGATCCAGCGGGAGCTGACGCAGCACGTCGCTGACCGGACCGGCGTCGAGGTACGTGAGGTCACGGTGCTCGTGCGGAGCATTCGCGCGAAAGAGAATGCGTCCGCACAGGAGGGCATCGGCGATGAACTGGACGCTTAACGCAAAGGTTGTCGGCGTCGCGATCGGCCTCGTGATCGGCCTTCTGTTCGTTCTTGTCGGATGGAGGATCGTCCTGATCCTCCTCGGCTTCGCCGTGGCCGGATTCGTGATCGGGATGTGGCTCGACTCGCGGGAAGATATCAAGCGCCGCCTGCGAAGCTTGTTCCGACGCCTGTTCGGCACCTGATGCAGCGGCGCGAGGCACGGGAGTTCCTTCTCTCCGCCCTCTACCGGCGGGAGCATGTCGACACGCCGCTTCCCGAGATGCTGGAAGACGAGCGACCGGGCGACCAGCGCGAGTACATCGAGACTGTCTTCGGCGGCATTGTCGATCGGCTCGAGGAGATCGATCGGATGATCGGCGAGCGAACGGTCGGCTGGCGATTCGAGCGGCTGGCACTGATCGATCGGAACATCCTGAGACTCGGCGTCTACGAGCTCCTCTACCTCGAGGAAGTGCCGGCCGAGGTCGCGATGGACGAGGCCGTCGAGCTGGCGAAGAAGTTCGGCACCGAGCAGGCGCGGTCGTTCGTCAACGGCATTCTCGACCGGATCTGGAAGGAGCACAGCGACAACGCATGACACACGGATACGCAGACCTTCATCTACACACCATCGCATCGGACGGAACGGTCACGGTCGATGACCAAGCCTGTCGTGCCAAGGCGGCGGCGCTCTCGTGCATCGCAATCACCGATCACGACGCGATCTCCTCCGACCTCACCGAAGCGGTATCGGAGATCCGAGGCGTCGAAGTGATCGCGGGCGTGGAAATCAAGGCGGACTTCGACGGCGTGACCGGCGAGATCCTCGGGTACTTCGTCGATCCGCAGTTCGACGAGCTCCGGCGATTCCTGGCCGGCATGGAGACGGCTCGGGTCGAGCGAATGAGCGAGATGATCCGCCGCTGCCGCGACGAGCTGAAGATCGAGATCGACCTCGCGGACGTGCGAGCCGTCGCCGACGGGAACCTCGGGCGGCCGCATCTTGCCCGCGTGCTCGTGAGCAAGGGCGTGGTCTCCGACTTCTCCGAGGCGTTCAACAAGCTCCTCAAGCGCGGTGCGCCATGCTACGCGGCGATCGAGAAGGACGGCTTCCGCGACGTCGTCGCGCTCGTGCACCGAGCCGGCGGTGTGGCGTCGGTCGCCCATCCGTGCCTGATGAGGGTGCCGGACTGGGATACGTTCCTCGAAGAGCTGGCCGCGGCGGGCGTGGACGGGCTGGAGACGTTCTACCCGTACGATCCTGCCAGCCGGGGCTTGACGATCGAGCCGCGCGTTCTCCGGGCGATGGCCGAGAAGCGGGGCTTCTTGATGACCGGCGGCTCCGACGACCACGGGCCGGACTCGACGAAGGAGAGCATTGGAGCGATCCGCCTGCCGTACGAGCGCGTCGAAGCGCTGCGGGCGGTGACAGCCGGCCCGGTCTGATCGAACCAACGGGAGGGTGACGATGTCCGGTCGATGGAGCATTCCCCTGACGGCGGCTCTCGCACTACTGGTATCGCTCGCGACGTCGGTGATGGTGTCGGCCGCACCCGAGATGGCCGAGATCGTCGATCAGACGATCCGCGAAGGGCTCCTGTTCGCCCCGATCCGAGCGGCGGAGCTGGTGAGCGATCCCGACTACACGTTCGAGGAGCTGACGTGGGCCTTCCCCGGGGCCGTCGAATTGCAGGTGTTGCCGTATCTCGATCGCCTGATGATCCGGGTGCCCGACTCGGAGTGGTCCGGCTCGGAGACGATCCGCTTCGAGGTATGCAATCCTGCCGGCGACTGCGTGTCGCGCGAGGCGACGTTCACGGTGACCGAGGTGAACGACGTCCCGGTCTTCGAGCGGGTTCCGAACCAGATCATCCGCTCGGGCGAGCGGTTCGAACCGGTGCCGATCATGGGTTTCGCGACCGACGTCGATCATGGCGTCGCCGATCTCGAATGGTCGGTCGAGGGGCATCGCGAACTGGATGCGCTGGTGACGGACGGGAACCTCACGGTCAGTGCAACGAGCGACGACTGGATTGGCGCGGAAAGGCTGACCCTGCGCGTCTGCGATCCCGCAAGCGACTGCGTGGAGCGAGAGGTCGTCTTCGCTCGCATCGACGATCGCGCGATCGCGCTCACGCTTGTCCAGAACGCCGGGTTCGCGATCGAAGCCGGAGGGCGAAAGGTGCTGATCGATGCGCTGCTGACGCAGAGCGTCTCGCCGGCTTCGCAGGCGGCAATGCGCGCCGCGGAGCCGCCGTTCGATGTCGATCTGATCCTGATCACGCATCGCCACTCCGATCACTTCAACTCGACGGTCGTGGCGGACAACCTTCGCGCGAACCCCGATGCGATCGTCGTCTCGACGCCCGACGTCGTAGATCAGATCGTGCGGGCATACCCGGAGATCGACGCCAGTCGGCTGATCGGCGTGGATCTCGCGGAGGGCGAAGCGACGGTCGTCGAGGCCGCCGGGCTCGAGATCACCGTGTACGAGATCCCGCACGGCCCGCGGATCGTGAACGTTGGGTTTCTGTTGCGGCTTGGTGCGTGGAGCGTCTTCCATCCCGGCGACGTGATGGACACGCTCGCCCGCGAGACGTTCGACGGGCACGCGCTTGCCGAAGCTGCGATCGACATCGCGCTGGTGCCGTGGTTCCTGATGACGATGCCGGAGTACCGCGCGGCGTTAACCGACGGCCTTGCGGCCGCGAGGTACGTCCCGATGCACATCACCGGCGGCTTCGCTCGAACGTGCGAGGGAGCAAGCGCCGCCTTCGACAACACGCTCTGTTTCGGCGGACCGCTCGACGTCTGGGTCGGCTTCGCAAACGACTGACTGCCCTCCGCGCGCACGTTTCATCGCGCTTCAGGCTTCCGCGTGCCGTTCCCCCTCTCCCCACCGTGGGAGAGGGCAGGGGTGAGGGGGAGGAGCACGGCATGTAGAGGGGCTCCCCGCCCTAGCCCTCCCCCATCACGGAGGGGGAGGGGATCCTGTTCCGACCGATGGCGCAGGCAGGGGAGAGAATGCGCGTTGCGCATTCTCTCTAGCTGTTCGGTGACTAGTCTGCCGAGCTTCGCACGGAGTCTTCGGCAATCTTCCCATCCACGAGTGTGATCAGCCGGTTCACCCGATCGAGCAGCCGGTTGTCGTGAGTGGCGAAGAAGAACGTTGCCCCCTTCCCTTCGTTCAGCCGCCGCATCAGATCGATCAACTCGTGGCTCATGGCCGTATCGAGATTGGCGGTCGGCTCGTCCGCCAGCACGATCGAAGGGTCGGACACGACCGCGCGAGCCACGGCAACGCGTTGCTGCTCGCCGCCGGAGATCCGGTGCGGGTACTGATCGGCGTACTGGTCGATCCCCAGTTCCGCGAGGATCTTCTTCGCGCGCTTGATCCGCTCGGATCGGACGATCCCCTGCAATTCGAGGACGAACGCGGTGTTCTCGAGCACGGTGAGGACCGGGATCAGGTTGTACGCCTGGAACACGAAACCGATGCTCGTTAGCCGGAGCTTCGCGAGCTGGTCCTTGGAGAGGCCGGACATCGGCTGCTTCTCGAGGTAGATGTCGCCGGCTGTCGGCCGGTCGAGGCCGCCCAATAGGTGCAGGAGCGTCGACTTCCCGGAACCGGAGGGGCCTGCTACGGCGGTGAACTCCCCGGCGTGAAGCTCCACGCTCACACCGCGAAGCGCCGGGGTCTCGATCGCCTCCGTGACGTAGGTCTTCTCCAGGTCCAGCGTTCGTATCAGCGGGCTATTCGACATGTCTCATCGCCTCCATCGGCTCCAGCTTTGAAGCTCTCCGTGCGGGCATCCAGGCCGCAAGCATTGCCACGACGGCCATCGCCCCTGCAGAAAGCAGGACCTGGGGCGCCGTGACACTCATCCGTAGCACCGGAGTGACTCCGACTTCTCTCATGTATTGGGCCATCTGACCCCAGAGGGGGATGCCGCCGAACGCCTGGACAATCCAAACGATCGCGACGCCGGCCAGCACGCCGTAGAACACGCCGGCCACGGTGATCAACCCGGCCTCGGCGAGCACCATGCCCATCACACGCAGCCGGGATGCACCGAGCGCGAGGATCAGTCCGATCTCCCGCGTTCGCTCCATCACCGACAGGTAGAGCGTGTTCACGACGACCAGAGCGCCGAGTCCGAAGAACACCACGGCCATGATCAACAGCATCGGGGTCAGGACCTTCATGTATCCGTCCATCACCGGCAGCAGCTCGAGCCAGCCTTGCACCTCGAAGCTCGCAGGGAGGGCGCCCCGCAGCGCATCGGCCACCTGTTCCATTCGAGCGGCGTCCTGCGGACCGGCGACGCCCTCGATGCGAATCACGATCGCCGTTGCCGCCGTGGCGCTTCTCGCGAGCTGCCGTGCCGTTCCGAGGCTCGCGTAGACGAAGCTTCTTCCCATGGTCGCTTCCGGTGCGCTGTAGATCCCAACGATCGGCGCGCGGATCGCCCCAAGACCCGCCTCGGGGTGTGCGCCGAGCAGCACCATGTCGTCGCCGACGTCCAGATCCAGCAGCTCGGCCAGTTCCTCTCCGACAAGGACGCCGGAGCTCTGACTGGTCAGGAACTCGCCCTCGACCATCCGATCGGCCATGTTGCTGACCGGATCGATCTCCTCGGGGACGACGCCTCTCAGGAAGACCGTCCGGGTGCGATCGCCGACACTCGCCAGGGCCGGCAGGTCGAGTCGTACGGTCGACCACTCGATGCCGTCGATCGACTCGAGTGCGGCCAGGGCATCCTTCGGATCGGCCATCAGTGGCAGCGCGGATCCCGTCGCCCTCGTCTCCACCGCACGGATCTGCATGTGGCCCGTGTCGAACCGGGTCGACGACTCGAACATGTCCTGCACCATCGCATTGATGAAGCCGAACATGACGATCAGGAAGTAGATCGGGATCAGCACGGCGAGCAACGTGAGGATGGTGCGCCGCCGATTGCGCATCATGTGTCGAATCGCGGCCTTCATTCGGACTCACCCCATCCCTCGAACGTCTCGATCGAGAAGAAGCTCGCGTCGATCTCGAGGTCGAACTGCGGGTTCTCGATCTGCTGGATCGTTCGGTCGCCGAAGCTGTCCTCGATCACGATCGTCGTGGCGAACTTCTGTTCGCCGAGTTCGATGACGTCGGAGAACACGGCGGTCTGAAGGATCTCTCCGCGCTGGTCGAAATAGATCATCGTCTCCATCACGAAATCGGCGGTAACCAGGATCTCGAGTTGGCCGAAGACGACCGGCGCGTCCGCATGCGGGATCAGCGTCAGGAACCAGCGGGCGTCGCTCTCGTCGTCCGGATCGTCGTCGATCTCCTCGACGCTCGCGTCGTAGTCATCGGACAGCGTTCCGTGGGAGACGTCCGAAAGCGACGGACCGGTTCCAAACAGTGCGTCCCCGATCGCCATGGAGGGGAGCTTGATCGAGCCGACGATCGGCGAGTAGTACCACAGCTCGTCGCCCAGCTGGAGGTAGCCCGAGTTCAGATCGATCTCGGGCTCGAGTACGCGGACCAGCGCCAGCTCTTCGCCAAGCGTCCAGATCTCCAGTGCGTGAGATTTCAGCGCTCCGGCGATGGTGATGTCGAGGCGGACGATGCCGTGGAAGCTGTCTCCTTGCCACGCGGCGTTGACACGATCGAGGATTGCTTGCGCGTCGAGCGGTGCCTCCTCGCTTTGCCCTGTCTCCTGCGCCAGAGCGGGCGCTACGGCGAGAAGCCCAACCATCACGAGAACAGCAAGCCAACCTGTCGATCGTCTCATGATTCTCTCCTTGAGCATTGCACTACCCCTCCCGAATGGCGGTCACCGGCTCGATGCGGTTGACGCGCCGGGCCGGATACCACGCCGCTGCGAGTGCGGTGCACACGACCACGCTCAGCGCGGCCACCCAGTACCAACCGGATGTCGATGCATAGATGACTCTGGGAACCCCAATGGAGCCCACCATGTCCGTGAGCATCGAGAGGTCCCATCCATTGCGACTCAGGTAGATCAGCATGCCGTATCCGACGCCCCCACCGACGAGGAAGCCGATCCCGGCGACGATCAGTGACTCGATCAGCACCATGCGGGCGAGCAGCTTCCGACTCATGCCGACGGCGGTCATCACGCCGAACTCCCGGGTTCGCTCGAGGACGGAGTAGAACGCGGTGTTTGCGACGCCGAAGCCCGCCATCAGGCTGATCATGATCACGAACGGGATCATCTTGATCGTCGAGCCCGAGATCATGAACCGCGCGAACGGGTTCAGGTCGAAGTAGTCGGCGACGGCAACGCCCGGAAGGTCGGCAATCGCTTCGCGCGCCTCCTCGACCGCACGGGTGGCGGAGACTCCCTTCGGCAGCGCGACGGCGAGCGCGGTGGCTCCGCCAACTCCCGTCACAGCTCGCACGTCATCGATCGTCGCCAGCGCGACCTGCTCCATCGCGAAGCTCGGCGAGTTGAAGAGGCCGGAGACGACAAACGCGCGGGACTCCGTTCCCTCTCCTCCAACTGCGAGCACGACGACGCGTTCGCCGACACGGATGTCAAGATCCTCAGCGAGGGCGGCGGGCAGGAAGATGTCGCCGCTGGCGGTGAGGTACCGCCCCTCCACGAGGAGGTCATCGATATGCGTAACCAACGACTCCTTCGTCGGATCAATCCCACGGAGGGCGATGCCGCCAGTGCCGTAGGCGCTTCGCAGCATGCCGTATGTCTCCATTCGCGGAGCGATGCCAGCGGTTCGGATGCCCGTAAGCGCGGCCGTCGCTGCGGCCGCCTGCTCGGCGGACAGCGCGTGCTCGGGGATCGGATCGTCCGCGTAGGCGGTCGTCCGGATCTGGAAGTCGCCCTGATTCCAGTCGATCTGCGTCGACGTCATCGATGCCACCATCCCATCGGTGAGACCGAACAGCACGAGGATCACCAGACTCCCGACCGAAACGGTCGCGATCATCAGGATCGTGCGCTGCCTGTGCCGCCAGAGATTCCTCCAGGCGATGCGGGCCATCGTGAGATTCATCTCGCCTCCTGTCTGCTCAACATCCCAGCTGCTGCAAGTTGGGCATCTTCTGTTCTCAACCGTTCGCTACGTCGCCGAACACGAGAAGAGCCAACGGCTCTTCTCGTACGCGGACGGACTCACGTGCCAGCCCTTCGGGCGGGGCACGTGAGTCCGTCCGCGATCACCTGCGGCATGAGTGCGTACATCCGCTCGTACAGCGGCTCGGGGATCCGATCCCGGTTGATCGGCAGGAGCTTGATCATCCCGAGGGCGAAGACCAGTTCCTGGGGATCGCCACCGATGATTTCGCCCGCCGCCTGCTTCTCGGAGAACCACTGGAACATCGGCACGTAGAGCGCCTGGGCCTGCTCGATGATCTCCTCGAAGTTGAGCGACTGTGCCATGCGCATGAACTCCTCCGGCTGATCGATGATCTCCTTCGAGAACGCGTTGGTCTCGATCTCGTGGACAACCGCCTTCATCAGCAGGACGAGCGCTTCACGCGTGTCGTCGGTCTTCTCGTACGATGCCTCCGCGAGCCGCTGCATCATCGCCGGCATCTCGTCGAACATGATCTGTAGGTACAGCGCCTCCTTGCTGTCGAAGAACAGGTAGAAGCTTGCCTTGGCGATGCCCGCCGGGCCGGTGAGATCTTCGATCGTTGTCCGCTTCAATCCGTAGCGCATGAAGCAATCGCGCCCGGCCTGCAGCAGCCGCTCTCGGATCGTCTCCTTCTCTACCGCTGTGAACGCTCGTGGCATGTCTGTGTCCTTGTGAATCTTTGAAGCGTGTGGTTACAGAGTATACAGCCCGCTCGGCCGGAATCAAGAGAGGCCGAGCGGGGAGCGGTTTCGCGCCGGAACGTCGCTGCGCGAAACACGCTGGGCGTTCCGCAGGAATCAAGGGTGCGGCGAGGCGGGACGGGAAAGGGGTCAGGGAGCAGTGATGAGTGAAGAGTGATGAGCGGGGG
>CAZSNG010000008.1:0-60140 GCA_964608345.1 uncultured Thermotogae bacterium | reverse complement strand
AATGCCGCTCTTCCGCTAAACCTCCTTGCGGATAGCCACCACACCGGCTGGGGAGACTCGAGGGAGACCTCGGAACTCTCCAGCCGAGCCTTTTTTGGAGAGGATTCCCGGGCTATCCGCCGCCGACCGGAGGGAGAATCGTCAGTCGGTCGCCATCCACGAGAACCGTGTCGAACCGCTGCCGAAACTGCACGTTGCCGCCGTTGATCAGCGCGTTGATGTTCCGCCGGATCCCGCCCGCCTCGTCGAGGACCCGCCCGGCGATCACGGAGTACCGGCGCGCCAGTTCCCGCACCGCATCGAGGACGGTGGCTCCATCGGCCAGCTCGAGGCTCCGGTACTCCTCGTCGAGCTCCCGCTTGAACGAGAACCCGATCTCGACCGAGATGTTCATGCCGCTTCGGTCAGCTCCTTCGAGAATCGGTTGTGAATCGGGATCAGATCGAGGATCGATTCGTCGACCAGCCCCCCGTTCCGGACGCGCCACTCGCCGTTGACCAAGGCGAAGTCAACCTGGTCGGCGGCGCAGTGCACGACGGCGGCCAGCGGATCGGCGAGCGCTCCGGCGAACGCGATGTCGTTCAGGTCGAACGCGATCAGGTCGGCCGCCTTGCCGACCTCGATCGACCCGATCTCGTCCTCTCGATGCAGAACCTGCGCGCCACCGATCGTCGCCATGCGCAGGGCATCGCGAGCCGTGAGCGCGTCGGCCCCGTACTTGACGCGCTGGAGGAGCATTGCCTGACGGACCTCGCGAACCATGTTCGACGTGTCATTGCTCGCCGATCCGTCGAGCGCGATCCCGATCTTGACACCAGTGCCCTTCATTTCGGTCACCGGCGAGATCCCCGATCCGAGCGTCATGTTCGAACTCGGGCAGTGGGCCATCCCGGCCTTCGCCGCGGCCAGCTTCGCCCTGTCGGACTCGTTGAGAACGACGAGATGGGCGAACCAGACGTCTTCGCGGAGCCACCCGAGATCGCCCATGAGATCCACCGGACGCATCCCGGACCGCTCCAAGCAGTACGCTTCTTCATCCTCTGTTTCGGCGAGGTGCGTGTGCAGCAGCGTCCCGGTCTCCTCGGCCAGCGCCACCGACTCGCGCATCAGATCGGCGGTTACCGAGAACGGCGAGCACGGGGCGAGCGCGATCCGCAGCATCGCGAACGGCTCCGGATCGTGATATCGCTCGATCATCCGCTGGCAGTCCGCGAGGATGTCACGCTCCGTCTGGACGACGGAGTCCGGCGGCAATCCTCCGTCCTTCTTCGACAGCGACATCGAGCCACGGCACGGATGGAAACGGATGCCGGCCCGCTGCGCCCCTTCGATGTCCGCAGCGAGGATGTTCCCGCCGTCCCGCGGGTACAGGTAGCAGTGGTCGGTCGTCGTCGTCGCGCCGGAGAGCAGCATCTCGCTGCACGCGATCGTCGCCGCGACCCGCATCGCCTCCTCGCCGAGCCCCTTCCACCGCTCGTACAGGAAGACGAGCCAGTCGAACAGCTTCGCCTCCGACGCACCAGGCACATTCCTGAACAACGACTGGTACAGGTGATGGTGGGTGTTGACGAATCCCGGCAGGAGCAGCTTCCCCGCCCCGCGAACGACCTCGTCGGCCTCGATCCCCGCCGCGTCGGTGCCAACGTCGACGATTCGGTTCCCCTCGACGAGGACGTAGCCGCCGGCCAGCTCGCGGCCGTCGGGATCCATCGTGGCGACGAGGTCGAAGCCGGCGAACAGCGTGCGCGCGCTCATCCGGCCAGGTCGACCGTGTCGGCCGTCTCGATGAACGCGGCGAGCAATGCGATCGCCGCTTCGACATCGTTCGGATGGACCGCCTCGACGACTGAGTGGACGTACCGCGCGGGAATCGACAGCGTGATCACCGCCGAGCCTTCCTGGGCCATCTGCAGCGCCCCGGCGTCGGTTCCGCCGCGAGGCAGCACCTCCATCTGGTACGGGATGCCTTTCTCGTCGGCGAGTTTGCGCATCGCGCGGACGAGGGCCGGATGAGAGATCGACGCCGAGTCGCGGATCTTGATCGCGACGCCCTCGCCGAGCCTCGTGACCTGATCCTTCGGCAGCACGTCCGGCGTGTCCGCCGCGACCGTGACGTCGAGCGCGATCCCGATCTGAGGCTTCGTCGCGAAGCCGGCAACGCGTGCACCGCGCAGTCCGACTTCCTCCTGCGTCGTTCCGACGAAGTACAGGTCGCAGGCCGGCTTCGACGCTCGCTTCAGCGCCTCGATGCCAACGTACACCCCGACGCGGTCGTCAAGCGCCTTGCAGGAGACGAGATCACCGAACTCGACGAAGTCCTGCCGGAGCGTCACCGTATCGCCGACACGCACCGCCTCCTTCACCTTGTCGGCCGGAAGGCCGAGATCGACGAACATGTCGCGTAGGTCGAGCGGCTTCTTCCGCTCCTCGTCGGTGAGGATGTGCACCGCCTTCCGCCCGATGCAGCCGACCAGGTCTCCACCTTCCGTGTGTACGACGGCCCGCTGAGCCACCAGGTTGACCGGATCGAACCCGCCAACGGGATTGATGCGGAGGAATCCGGTCTTCTCCTCGACGTGGCTGACGAAGAAGCCGATTTCGTCCATGTGCCCGGCGATCACGACGACCGGTCCGTCGCCCTCCTTGTGGGCAATCACGTTTCCGAGCGCGTCGGTCTCCAGCGCATCGACGTGGCCGCGCAGCTCGTCTTCGACGATCGAACGGACCTTCGCCTCGTACCCGGGGATCCCCGGTGCCTCACACAGCCTCTTCAGTAGCTCCATCGAGCCTCCTTTGCGCCGAACAGTGTAATCGCGAACGCGAAGCGGTCAATCCCTTGCCGCTCGCCATGCACCGGCGCTACCATCGGTCCATGATCCCGATCCGCGACCTGATCCGCAGCCGACGCTTCCCCGTGGTCACCGTGTCGCTGATCGTGATCAACCTGCTCGTCTTCTTGTACCAGGGCTACCTCGGCACGCGCGAGCCGCTGATGGAGAACTGGTCCGAGCAGCGGTACGCGTGGCTCGACGCCGGCCGCCAGCCGCCGCCGATCTTCGATCCGGTGTACGCGTACTCCACCCGCCGCGTCCCCGGCCGGTCGGTCTCGACGTACGAGATCCCCCGCGACGACTGGTTCCTCATGCAGTACGCTCTGACGCCAGCCGAACTGCTCGGCGGGGTCGATCTGCCTCCGACGATCCCGATTCCCATCTGGCTGACACTGCTGACGTCGATCTTCATGCACGGGGGCATCATGCACGTCCTCGGGAACATGCTGTACTTGTGGATCTTTGGCGACAACGTCGAGGACGCGATGGGACCGGTCCGCTTCCTCATCTTCTATCTGTTGTGCGGCGCCGTCGCATCGTTCGCACAGATCGCGATCGGTCCGGGCAGCTCCGTCCCTCTCATCGGCGCCTCCGGCGCGATCGCCGGCGTCCTCGCCGCCTACTTCATGCTCTATCCGTACGCCAAGGTGATGACGATCATTCCGATCTTCTTCTTCCTTCGGCTCGTGGCCGTTCCCGCGGTCTTCCTCCTCGGGTTCTGGTTCATCCTCCAGGTCATCAGCGGTGCGGGGGCGCTCGGCGCCTCCGGTGGCGTCGCTTGGTTCGCACACATCGGCGGCTTCATCGCCGGCCTCGTACTCGTCTTCCCGTTCCGCCGCCGGGGCGTCCCGGTGACCCTCTGGAACTCCCTCCGAAGGAGACGCAGAGTCCGCTGATTCGATGGTCAGATGTCCCCTGCGGCGCGCACACGAGCCTTCACAGGCGCTCGAACAGCTGCTATGATAGACCCAGCGTGCAGTTTGACCACCAAAGGAGTGATGAATCATGAAACGGGGTGCTGCCCTCTGTTGTGCCGTCCTCTTGTCCGTTCTTGTCGGTTCGCTCGCACTCGCCGGGGATCTCGTCGAACACCGCGCGATCGTCATCTCGAATGACTACGAGTTCACCGTCGAGAACGGAGTCTGCTCCGGCTCCGGCGAGCTGAACGATCCCTACATCATCGAGGACTGGGTCATCGACGCCGGCTACGACGACTACGGGATTCGGATTCATGGGACGACGCGGGCGTTCGTGATTCGCAACGTCGAGATCAGCGGCGCGGCCAAGTCGGCCGTCTATCTGAGCTACGTCCGAAACGCGCGCATCGAGAGCTGTCACTTCGAGGCGAACTGGACCGGCGTCACGCTCAACTTCTCGACGTTGAATCGCGTAGCCGACTGCACCTTTGCGACCAACACCGACGGCATCCACTGCTACTTCTCGTCGGTGAACCAGATCTTGGGCAACTGGTTCGAGCAGAACGACACGGCGATCTGGCTCGATGCCTCGAACGAGAACGAGTTGCTCGGCAACTACGTCAGCGAGTCGCACATGGGGGTCTACCTGAACCTCGGTTCCCAAGGGAACGAGATTCTCGACAACGCGTTCGTCGACAACCTGCACCACGCCCACACCGACGACCCGAACCTGTGGGACGACGGCGCTGCGGGCAACTTCTGGGGAGGGTACTCCGCGATCGATTCCGAGCCGAACGGCATCTGGGACTCGCCGTACATGATCAACAGCGACGGAGACCAGGACAACTTCCCGCTGGTGACGCATCCGCTCGTTCCCACCCCGCCCACGGGCAGCTGCGACGTCTGAATCACTCCTAGAGATTGGATCGAACGGGCGGACGCGCACAACGCGCCCGCCCGTTTGCATTGCGCCCCGCGGGCCCGTCGCACGGCGGCGCTATAGCAGCGGAGCGAATCGATTCTCGCTCCAGTACGCCTCTCGCACCGCCTCGTCCTGGCGCAGCAGCAACCGGTAGTAGGCTTCCTCCCACGCAGCAAGCTCCCGGAAGAACCGCTCGACCGCCGCGTCGGCCGCCGCGTCGGCCTGCCGCACGTAGAACTCGTACGCGTTCTTCTCCAGGAGGATGCCGATCGACAGCGCCGACATCTCGTGATGTCTTCCGGCAATCCGGCCGGCGAAGTCTTCCGAGAAGATCCCCGCGGCGTGCGGGCTCTCCCCCTGCGCCGACTCCACCGACGGCGTCCACGCCTCGCCGGCGAGCAATGCCCTGTAGCCAGTCTGCAGCGCCTCGTAGTGGGCCTGCTCTTCTTCCGCCAGCCTCGTGAACGTCTCTCGTGCCCCCGGATCCTCCGCCCTGTCGGCCGCCATGCTGTAGAACGTGAACCCGTCGCGTTCCGCCTCCATCGCGTTCCGCAGGACGCGTGTCAGATCCGACCCAGCCATGTCTGCCTCCTTGGATGACAGCAGAGTAGCCGACGTTCCAAGGATCGCCAATGGTTTGACTTCGCTGCCCCGCCCCCTACACTGTGGCTTTCGGAAAGGACGTTATGGCCTCAGAACGACTCTTCGATCAAGCCCGGGGGGAGATCCCCTATTCCCTTCTTCATGTGCCGGTCGCCGACATTCGAGAAGGGCAACGCGTCGGGCAATGCTTCCTCGTGAAGCGCAAGGCCCAGCGCTCCACTCGCGCCGGCGATCCGTACCTCGAGATCGTCCTGGCCGATCGTACCGGGACGCTCCCCGCCCGCGCCTGGGCCGAGGCGACGCAACGATACGCCAGCCAATTCGACGAAGGCGAGTTCGTGTTCGTCGAAGGTCGATCGGAGACGTACCGGGGCAACCTGCAGGTGATCGTCGAGTCGATTCGCCGACTCACAACTGCGGAGCGGGAGTCCGATCAGCTTCCCGGTTTCGATCCCGCCCTGCTGGTGCCGACGACCGAGCGCGACGTCGACGAGATGTGGAGCGAGATCGTCGCCCTCGCCGAGTCCGTCGAACCGGAGGCGCTGCGCCGGGTCACGCTCGATCTCCTTGAGAAACACGAACCTCAGCTCAGGGAGTTCCCCGCCGCGGCGTCGAAGCACCACGCGTACCTCGGTGGCCTCCTCGAGCACACGCTCGAGGTCGCGGAGGGCGTTGCGACGTTCGCGGAGAAGAATCCTGGACTTGGGATCCGCCGAGGCCTGGCCGTCTCCGGCGCCATCCTTCACGACATCGGCAAGCTCGTCGAATTCGAGAATCCGATCGCCGTCAACTACACGCTGAAGGGACAGCTCATCGGCCACCTGCTGCTCGGGCGCGACATGGTCCGCGCCGCGGCCGCGGTGCAATCCTGGCCCGATCCGCGAATGCCCGACCTGCTGGAGCACATCCTGATCTCGCACCACGGAGAACTCGAGTACGCCGCCGCGATGGTCCCGAAGAGCTCCGAGGCAATCGCTGTCTATCATTTCGACAACCTCTCGGCGAAGCTGAACATGATCCGGATGCACGTCGACGCCGACAACGGCCCGACCGATTTCACCGACTGGGAGCCGAATTTCGGCCGCCGGTTCTTCAAGGGTGCCCTGAAGACGGAGTAGCCGGCGCGATGCACTCCGCGCAGCGCCGATTGAAGCACGTCGGACGGCGTCTATAATCAATCCCCATCCAAGCTTTCGAAGGAGAGTCACCATGCGAACGAACTACTGCGCACAGCTGACAGCGGCCGACGTCGGACGGACGGTGGCCCTGGCAGGTTGGGTCAATCGTCGACGTGATTTGGGCGGAATCACGTTCGTCGATCTGCGCGATCGTTCGGGTCTCGTGCAGCTCTTCTTCCCCGGCGATGCCGACGGCCTCGAGGAGGCCCACACGCTCAGCCGCGAGGACGTCATCCGCGTCACCGGCACCGTCGCGAAGCGCGGAGAGCAGAACATCAACCCGGACATGCCCACCGGCGAGATCGAGATCCGGGTCGAGGGTCTCACGATTCTCAATCGTTCGAAGACGCCACCGTTTCTCGTGGAAGGAGACGGCTCGGACACGACCGAGGAGACCCGGCTGCGGTATCGGTACGTCGACCTTCGGCGTGAGCATATGCAGCACAGCCTGCTGCTCCGGCACCGGGTGTTCAAGTCGCTCCGGGACTACTACTCGGACGAGGGCTTCCTGGAGATCGAGACGCCGTTCCTGACGAAGTCGACCCCCGAGGGCGCCCGCGACTTCCTCGTCCCGAGCCGGATGAGCCCTGGGTCTTTCTACGCGCTGCCCCAGTCGCCGCAGCTGTTCAAGCAGCTGTTCATGATCGGGGGGATCGACAGGTACTTCCAGTTGGTTCGCTGTTTTCGCGACGAGGACCTCCGCGCCGACCGCCAGCTCGAGTTCACGCAGCTCGACCTGGAGATCTCGTTCCCGGAAGACAAGGACGACGTCCTCTGCCACCTCGAAGGCTCGCTCGCTCGCGTCTTCCGCGAGACGCTCTCGCTCGAGCTCGAGCTTCCGTTCCCTCGGCTCACCCACGCCGAGGCGCTGGCTCGCCACGGGATCGACAAGCCGGACCTCCGCTACGGGATGGAGATCCACGACGTCTCGGAGCTGGTCGCCGACTGCGATTTCCGCGTCTTCGCCGAGGCCGTCGCCGGCGGTGGCAAGGTCGCCGGCATCCTCGCCGAAGGCTGCGCCGGATACTCCCGCTCGGTGCTCGATCAGCTCCAGGAGGTCGTCGTGGCCGCCGGGGCCAAGGGACTCGCCTGGCTGAAGGTCGGAGAGTCTGTGACGTCCCCGATCGCCAAGTTCCTCACCGAGGAGGAGCTGGTCGCAGTCACCTCTGCGTTCGACGCCAAGCCCGGGGACCTCGTTCTCCTGCTCGCCGGGCAGAAGATCGAGTCGCCGCTCGGCGAGTTGCGGCGAACGATCGCGGCGAGAGAGAACCTCGCGCGGGACGAGTGGAACTTCCTGTGGGTCACCGACTTCCCGCTGTTCGAGCTGGACGACGCGGGAGAGCTGACCAGCTCCCATCATCCGTTCACGTCGCCGCGTGCTGAAGAGGCCGACAAGCTGAGCACCGATCCGCTGTCGATCGTCTCGAACGCCTACGATCTCGTGTTGAACGGCATCGAGCTCGGGAGCGGGAGCATCCGAATCCACGACCGATCGATGCAGGAGGAGATCTTCCGCCTGCTGCGAATCTCCCCTGACGAAGCGGAGCTTCGCTTCGGCTTCTTTCTCCGGGCGCTCGAGTACGGCGCGCCGCCCCACGGCGGCTTCGCGCTCGGAATCGATCGACTGGTGATGCTCATGGCCGGCGAGCAGTCGCTCCGCGACGTCATCGCCTTCCCGAAGACGACGACCGGCTTCTGCCCTCTGACCGAGGCGCCAATGCCGGTGGCAAAGGAGCAGCTCGACGACCTCGGCATCTCGACCGGATGACGCGTGAGCGGGCACGACAGGTTCTGATCCCCGTCGTCGCCTGCGCAGCGTTGCTCGGTCTGCTGCTTGTTCTGACCTCGAACCTCGACGACGTGGCGCTCGGGCCGGGGACAGTCTCACCCGAGATCGTCCCCGCCGGAGCCGTCGAGCCGGCCCACGGGCAGTCCGTCGATCTTGACATCCGATGGCTCAGGCACCTGCTATTCGCCGCGTTCACGGCTTCGTTGGCGATCGTCCTGATCAGCGCGCTGCTCTCCCGCCTTCTCCGTCGTTGGCTGTACTTCACCATCGGCCTGTTCGGTGCGATCCTTGCGTTCGACTTCTTCGTGTCCAAGATTCCCGCCGGAACGCACGTCGGCACCGACGACGCGGCCGTCGCACGGATCGCAGAAGAAGCCCTCACACAGGCGTCGGAGAGCGACTGGAGCCGCGTTCTGATCGCGCTCGGCCTCTCCGTCGGCACCGGAGCCGTGCTCGTGGCCGGATCCTCTTGCGCAGCTCGGTGGTGGCGCGCCCACCGGGCCCGCCGGCGCGAGTCGGACGTCGTATGGGAGCTTGAGCAGCTCGCGGAGCGCACGTTGTCCGCCGGATCGGATCGCGACCTCGTGGTTCGCTGCTACCACGAGATGCTCGAGCTGCTCAGTCGCAAGGAGCAGATCCCGCATGCGTCGCTGACTGCGCGCGAGTTCGCCGACCGTCTGCGAGACCTCTCCCTGCCCACCGATGCGATCGATCGCCTGACAGAGCTGTTCGAGCTCGTGCGATACGGACACCGAGACAGCGAACCGCTCGCGGATGGCGCACTGCGCACTCTCGAGACGATCCGGCGCGAGGAGCCCCCGGAACAAGGCTGACTGCGCGTTGCTGTCGTATTGCGCGTGTGCTACTCTCCTACCTTGTGTGGTGGTCAACGGGTCGGCTGTGCCGGCTCGGGAGAGCTCTGCCCGAAAGGTGGCCGGACCCTTGGTGCCGCAGTACCATTCGTCTTCGATGACCCGAACCACACGCAATCTTCTCCTTGCCGGCCTCGCGATCGCGTTGATCGGACTGCTGTTGGTACTGGGACCGAACCTGCAGCAGATCGAACTTCGGCCTGCCAGGATCAATCCCGATCCGCCGGCCGGCGTCGAATCCGCCACGCCCAGCCTCGGCACGAACCCGACCGGCGCGGGCGGCTTCGCGATCTTCCTGCGTATCCTGTTCACCGCCGCGGTTGCCGGCCTTGCGTTCATCATCGTCGGCGCGATCTTCAAGAGAGAGTTCAGGGCGTACTTGCTCGTGTTCGCCGCCCTCTGCCTCATGGTCCTCGGGTTCTACTTCTTCTGGGAGAACGCTCCGCGAGCGGAGCCGGAGCTGCCCGCCCAGGAGGCAACCGGCTTCTTCGATCTGCTGGAGGATCGGCCGACCGCGGAAGCCGTTGATGAAGCTCCGCCGCCCGGCTGGTCGTTCTCCGCCGTCGCCATCGCTGTCTCGGTCGGCGTCGCTGTTCTGCTTGCGATCATCTGGGTGAAACTCGTTCCCCGATGGCGCAACCGCACGGCGGACGACGGGAAGACGGAACTCGAAGAGCTGATCGAGACGGTCGGCGCCGCGGCGGACGAAATCCAGCTCGGCGGCGACCCGCGTTCGGCCGTGTTGCGCTGCTACCGGGAGATGATCAGGATCTTCACCAAGCAGAAGACGATCGATCACGTCCATCTCACCGCGCGGGAGCTCGCCGCCGCGCTCCATCGCGTGGGGTTCAGAACCACCCACGTCGATCAGCTGACGGAGATCTTCGAGCTGGTCCGGTACGGAAACCGGGGCGGAGAGCCACTCGCCGAGCAAGCGATCGCCTGCCTCGAGGCGATTCGGGAGGCGTACGCCGCACCATGACCAGGGAACGCCTCGCCCGATTCCTCGTCCCCATCGCCGCCGTTCTGGTCGTCGTCGCGCTGACGCTGCTGCTCCTGTACAACGAGCCGCTGCGAAAGGCGATCCTCGAGCCGATCACGTGGGCAATCCACGACATCCGTAGCGGGCTGGCTGCGCTCCCTCAAGCTCTGCTGTGGGGGATCGGGCTCCTGCTCGGATGCACCGTCATTCTCGTGACGTGGAGACGCGCGTTCAGAGGATCGAAGAAGCGCCCGCCCCGCGCACGAGGAGTGACGGTCGCACCGCACAACACGAGCGCAGTCGCTTCGCTCGCGCGCGATCTCCGCCGCGCCCCCAAGCGCCACGTCAGCCGTAGCCGCGTCGTGCGCGAGCTGTCGATCCTCGCCGTGCGGCTGATCGCGAAGCGGGAGGGGGTCTCCCTGGAACAGGCTCGAAAGACACTCCAGTCCGGTCGATGGCCGGACGATCCGGAGATCCGGCGGTTCTTCGCGGCGCGCCGCGACGGCGAGACCGCCGTGCCGAAGACACACTTCATCGAAGCCGCCGAAGCGACGTTGGCGTTCCTCGACAGCTTTCATCAGGAGGTCTAGATGCAATTGCGCGAAGTCGGTGAGAAGGCAGACGGAATCATCCACGAGGTCTCGAAGGCGATCGTCGGCAAGGAGAATGTTCTCCGCCGTGTGATGATCGGCATCCTGGCCGGCGGGCACATCCTGTTCGAGGACTATCCTGGGTTGGCGAAGACCCTGATCGCTCGATGCTTCGCACAGGTTCTCGGGATCGACTTCCGGCGGATCCAGTTCACCCCCGACCTGCTGCCGAGCGACATCACCGGCTCTCACATCTTCGACCGGGACCGGGCCAAATTCGTTCTCGCGCCCGGACCGCTGTTCGCCAACGTCGTTCTCGCCGACGAGATCAACCGCGCGACGCCAAAGACGCAGTCCGCGCTCCTCGAGGCGATGCAGGAGGGGCAGGTGTCGATCAGCGGCGATACGCAGAAGCTTCCTCAGCCGTTTGTCGTCATCGCAACGCAGAATCCGATCGAGTACGAGGGAACCTTTCCTCTTCCCGAAGCCCAACTCGATCGATTCATGATGCGCCTCGGCGTCGGCTACCCGACTGCGGACGAGGAGGTCGAGATCCTCCAGCGACGACTCGATCGGAGGCATGACGAGTTCGAGTTGGCATCCCTGTCCACCGCAGACGAGCTGTTGGCGATGCGCGATGCGATCGAGGACGTGCTCGTCGATCCGGACCTCGAGAAGTACATCGTGGCGATCGCGGCGAATACCCGTTCTCATCAGTCAGTCCTCGTCGGCGTCAGCCCACGTGGATCCCTGGCCCTGATCAAGCTGGCGCGCGCCAAGGCGGCCCTCGACGGCCGGGATTTCGTCATCCCCGATGACGTCAAGCAACTGGCGTCCGATGCGCTCTCCCACCGTCTCATCCTCAGTCCCGAGTTATGGTCGAAGCGGGTCACCGATCGCGACATCATCGCCTCCGTCGTTGGTTCGGTCCCTGTGCCGAAAGTGGCGTAGCGATGCGGACAGCGCTCCTCGTCCCCCTCGGGATCGGCCTCGCACTCGTCGCCGCCAGCCTGCTTCTTCTGAACGGGTCGATGGTCGCGGCGGCCGTCCCGCTGCTCCTGTTCGTCTCGGTTCGCATGCTGTCCGCGCCCAGGCGCGCCACAGGAGACCTGCAGGTCGAGCGCTCGATCGCCCGGCACCGTGCCAGCGAGGGCGATGAGATCGACATCGAGATCGAGCTCAGCAACCCGGGCCCGACGTGCGCGCTCCTGTCGATCGTGGACGATCCGCCGCGAGGCCTTCCGCCGGTCGACGGCCACACCCAATTCCTCGGGCGGCTCGGCTCCGGCGACTCCGCCACGATCTCCTACATCGTTCGTGCCCACCGCGGCCTGCACCGGTTCGGCGCCGTCCGCGTTCGGACGTGGTCGCCGTGGAGCCTGACGACGCACGAGGAGCCACTTCCGCTCGCCGCGGACGTGAAGGTCCACCCGCGAATCGAGGGGCTCGACCCGATCACGATACGGCCCCGGCGCACGCGCGCGTTCGCCGGCCCGGTCCGAGCGAATCGCGGCGGCCAAGGGCTCGATTTCTTCGGCTGCCGCGCCTACACGCCGGGAGACGACGTCCGCCGGATCAACTGGAGAGCGTATGCGCGACAGAACTCGCTCATCATCAACGAATACGAGCTGGAGCGGATCGCGGACGTCAACATCGTCCTCGACGCCCGGGCGAAGTCTCACACCCAGCTCACCGACGAGACGACGTTCGATCACTCCGTTCGGGCAGCCGCGGCCCTGGCGTCCCATTTCCTCGAACAGGGGAACAACGTCGGCCTGTTGATCTACGGGAACTACGTGCAGTGGGTCTTCCCGGGCACCGGCCGGCAACAGAAGGAGCGGATCCTCGACGAGCTCTCGCAGGCGAAGCTGGGGGACAAGGCCGTCTTCGAGGAGCTCCGGTTCATCCCGACCCGCCTCTTCCCAGTTCGCTCTCAGCTGGTCCTCGTCAGCCCGCTCGTCGACGAGAACGACACGGAGATCGTCGCGCTTCTCGTCGAGCGCGGGTACTCGGTGCTCCTCGTCTGCCCGTATTCCCTGACTCCCGAGCTCGTCAAACGCTCGGCCGACGACGAATCGGCGCTGGATCTCGCCACGCGGATCCTCGCCCTGCGCCGGGATCTGTTCCTCGGCTCTCTGGCCGGCATCGGGACGAGCGTGATCGACTGGCCGGTTGACGAGCCGCTTCGGACCGCGTGCCAGCGGATCCACCACTCCAGGGTCCGGAGGTTCCGGACATGAGGATTGCCTCGCTGTGCTTCTTCGGGATCGCCACCGCGCTGCTCGCCATGGGGGGAGCCGTGTACGGGCTGTTCGAGCTCACGCTCGCGAGCCTCGTCCTCGGTGGAATGGCCGTGTTCGCCTTCGCATTCGGCAGACCGATTCTCGTGCACGCGTTGTTCGGTTTGTACGGCGTCACGACCGCCCTGTTCGGACTGTTCCGCGTGCCGCCGCTCCTTTGCGCCGCGGCGCTAGCCGCCGCGCTCGTCGGATGGGATGCCGCTCTGGTCGCGCCGAGGATCGCCGACGCACCGCCGGAGGCTCGCGGACGGTTCGCGCTCCGATACGCACTTCGGAGCACCGGGCTCGCGGTTGCCGGCGTCCTCCTCGTCCTCGCCGCCGGGACGATCCACGTGGCACTGACCTTCGGCTCCGGGCTGGCACTCTCGTTGGCCGTGCTCGTGGTTGCCGCGCTGTTCTTGCGAATCCTTCGCCGCACCGGTGCGCACGAGAACGACGAGCCGCCCGAATCACAATGAGACGGGCGACGGGATTCCTCCCGCCGCCCGTCGAGGTAGCAATCTAGTCCTCGGTGCGGAGCTTGCTGTTACGTTCCCAGCTCGCCTCCGATCTGACCGACGAATCGTCCGGCATCGGTGTAGCCGGCGAGATCGCCGCTCAGGTGCTGCAATGTCGACGTGTACGCCGGGTGCAGCCGATAGGAGAAGGTCAGCGTCTCTCCTTCGGTGAACTCGCTGGCCCAGACGACCTCGAGCTTCCCGGTCACTGGATTCGGGTGGGCGAACGCCCCGCCCGCGTCGACAACTTCAACCTGCCAGCCCTGCGGCTTGACCTCCGCGAAGCCGAGCGCTCTGCACTCCTCCGCGACGTAAATCGTGACAAGCACGAGGATCGTCCCGTCAGTCTGCGGCATCAGCTCACGCACGGCGTGCGCAGGCAGGCCACCCACGAGGATGCCCTTGCGACGGGTACCCGTACGTCCGCTGCTGCTCGTTACCGTCAGAACCACTTCGTAGTACCCCGTTGACGGGAAGGCATGCGTCACGAGCGAGTCTTCCGACTCGATCTCCGAGATGCCGTCGCCATCGAAGTCCCAACGGTACGTGTATTCCCCCCCGTCGAGACACGACTCGCAGACCGCGAAATTGACAATCTCCCCTACACCAGGGTTGTAGATCGATGGATCGAAGTCGGCATCGAACGCGTACGCGGTGCCGACCGCGAGGAGCAGGATCGTGGCGATCGAGCCGACAAGACCGATCCGTTTCCTAGTCATTCCCCCTCCTTTTCGCTTCGACGACGACCCGCTCCGCTACGGAAGCGGGTCGTGCACCGAATTTCCAGTCAGCCAATACGCGAGCAGATCCTGCATCGTCGTCAGCGTGATGATCATGCCCCCCGTGTTCGGCACGGGGTCTTCCGACAGCCACAGCGAGACCGCGTACTGGATCTGATCGAAGCCGATCGTCTCCCCGAGATGCGGGTCGATCGCTTCGGTCGTGACATCCCAGCGCGAGATCACCACAGGGACCGGCAGGACAGAGGATGCGGTCACGCGATCCTCTCCGGTGAACGGCTGCGTGAATCGCGGCGACGAGCTTCCCAGCTGGCCGCTGACGTTCCCCTGAACTGTTTCGCCGACGATCTCCGGCGCGGTCAACGTGTACTGGATCTCCCGTTCCGAGTTCACACCGTCGGGAATGAACTTCTCGAGGAACAGCCACTCGACCGTCAGGCCGTTCTCGCGAATCGTCGCGCCGTCGCTCTCCACTACAGCGAACGTCCAGCCGGCCGGAATCGTCTCCGTCACGGACAGGCCGTTGACCGTCGTGTTCAGGGCGAGGCTCAGCGTCACCTTCACGATGCCTGCCGGGATCGTCCAGTCGTCGGGTAGGCCGGTGTCGATCGTTCGAGTTGAGGTCACCGTCGCGATGACGTCGACCGTCTTCTCCACGGTCGCTTGTGCACCTTCGCTGTCGACGACGGTCAGCTCGATCGTCTGCTCGCCAGCCTCGTCGAATGTGTGGGCCACTTCAGGAACCTCGGTTGTCTGATCGACGAACCCATCCCCTTCGAAGTCCCACAGATACCAGACGATCGAGTCGTCCAGATCGTACGACCCGCTCGCGTCAAGCAGGATCTCGACGCCCACGCGCGGACGATCTGCCGTGCGAATATCCGCATCGATGTCCTCGATTCCCTCGTCGGCCGACCGTGTATTGAAACTCGCCACAGGCGGCGTGTTCCCGATCACGATGATCATCGCGAACGGTTCCGAGTCTGAACCGTGAACATCCGTAACTGTCAGCTCTACCGCGTACTCTCCCTGTTTGGCGTAGCGATGCCCGGGGTTCGGTCCGATTCCGATGGACTTGTCGCCGAAATCCCATGCCCATGCGACGATCTCCGTGTCCTCAACCACGTGGTACGAGGCATCCTCGAACGAGATGATGTCTCCCGTCGTCGCGAACTCGGGGGAGAACCCGAATGCAGCGACCGGCGGCTGGGGCTCCGTTACCGCGACATCCACCGCCAAGTCGGCCGAGATCCCGCCGCGATCATCAACCACGGTGAGACGAACGACGTACGTGCCGATCTCAGCGTACTGATGCGCCGGGTTCCGCTCCAGGCTTTCCGTGCCGTCACCGAAGTCCCAGTGCCACGCGACGATCTCGCCGCTCTCGTCCGTGTCTTCCGACAGATCGGAGAACTCGATGATGCTCACGGTGGATGGATTCTCCGGCGAGTACTCGAAGCTCGCGATCGGCGGCCAGTTGGCAACCGGGATCGTGATCGATCCGATCACGCCGCGAAAATCCGTGTACGTCAGGAGTGAGTCGGTTTCCTCGGCCCAGGCTCCCGCCCGGTACCCTTCGATCTGCATCTCGATCGTAATCTCTTGGTCGATCATGAGTTCGGCGATTCGCCAGACGATCGAGGAGGTTCCATCCGTCTGCGAGATAACGTCAGAAGGGCTCGGGCTCGCCGAGACGAACCGCAGCCCCTCCGGAAGTCGCTTGTCGATCCGGATCTCGCTTGCCGCCGTCTCGAGCTGGAAGTGTCGATCGATGGCGAGGATCGCTTCCTCGGAAGGACGGCGGTAGAACAACCCCTCCGTCTCCGAGGCGAACTCCTGCAATAGGCTCTGATTGATCAAGTTGCCGATTCCCACGGAGACGATGTGAATCCCCGTATCCGCGGCGATCTCGCCCTCGACCGACGGCTCCAATCCGGTGTTGCTCTGGCCGTCGGCGAGCAGGACCTCGACGAGAATCGCGTCCTCGCGTCCGGTTCCGAACAGCTCTCGCCGTGCCATCTGCATCGCCAAGCCGAGCGCCGACTTCCCGCCGACACGCAGGTCGGCGATTGCGGTCTTGACGGACGTCCGGTCGTACGTGAGCGGCATCTCGAGCCGGGCCGTGGTCGAATACGAGACGACGGCGATCCGGTCTTCGCCAGAGAACTGGTCGATCAGATCGAACGCAAACGACTTCGCGGAAGACAGATCCGCCGTCGCCGACGTGTCGAAGACCAACACGCAGTCGATCGGATACCCGTCGATCGGACCGAGCCCCTCGACCCGTAGCGTGATGTCCGCCAGGGTCGGCTCCCCGCCGAGCGTCGTGATCTCCTGCTCGTCGGTCCACTCGATCGTCTGATTCACGTAGACGGACTGTGCTGCCGCGCCCGTCCACAGCATCGTGACAGTTGCTATCAGGAAAAGGAGGGCGGCGAGAGGCCTCCCTCTCGCCGCGCAGCTGATCGTTCTCATGTGTACCATCCCCTCAGACGGATTGCGCTACGTGTGCGTAGCACACATCAGTCACAGGTCGACGTATCCGGATCGCACGGCCCGTCAGGCATGCTCGGGAGCGGATCGCAGATGTTCGTGTTCGTCAACCAGTAGGCGATGATCTCTTTCAGCATGTGGTAGCCGATCGTCTGCTCGCACGTCCGCGGAACGATCTCATCCTCGAGCCAGAAGGCGATCGCCCGCTGGACCTGCTGGAACGAGATCTTGTCCGACAGCGTGATGTCGAGCCGATCGTTTTCGACGTCCCACCGTGAAATTGCGACGATCACCGATACGCAGTCGCTGACGTCGACCCCAGAATCTCCCGTCACCACAGTCTCGAGACACGGCAGAGCCGCATCGACCAAGCCGTACAGATCGGTGCTGGTGGCGAAGCACGGATCGCTGGCTGCGATCTCGATCGCCTCCGTCTGCGGCACCTCGACCTGGTAGATGATCGTCTTCATCGTGCCGGCCGGGACCTTGCTCGGGAAGACCCACTCGATCGCCGAGGCCTTGTAATGGAAGCCTCCGTTGTCGACTGGGATGACCTTCCATCCGGTCGGGAGTTCTTCCTTCAGCCCGACGCCGTAGAGATCCTGGTCCGCCCAGATCTCGACCTTGACCGTGAACGTGCTGCCCGCCTTGTCCCCACCGGGACCGTAGTAGTTGAGCAGGATATTGTTGCACGGAACAGGCGTGTTGATCGTCCGAACCGCGGCGACATTCGCGTGCGGCACGAGCGGCAACGGAAGGTCGACCGGCGTGCACGTGTACGCGTACGCCGACAGTTCCTTCATCATCTCAAGGCCGATCGTGGAGCCCTGCGTCCACGGCACGGGCTCGCTGAACTGCCACATCTCGAGCGCGCGCGTCAACTGCCTCGGATCGATCTTCTGCGACAGTCGCAGGTCGATCGTGTCCTCCGTATCGAACCCGATACGCGGGACCAGGTGAGCGATCGCCGTCTTGATGTTCAGGGCGTCGGTCACCTCGATCTTGGAGTCGCCTTCCACCGGGATCTCCATGAACGGCGTCATCGCCTGGAACGTGCCGGTCAGGGTGAAACAGACGGGAAGCGTCGTCGCGATCAGTTCATTGCTGCCCGGAACCGTCAGCTCGTACGAGATGACCTTCGTCGTCCCGGCACGAATCTGATCGACGAAGACCCACTGCACCGTCGATCGCTTGAACGCCGCTCCGGCGTTCTCCAAAGGCTTGATCTGCCAGCCGATCGGCAGGTTCTCCTGCAAACCGACTCCGGCGAGATCCACTTCAGGCTCGATGCGGATGATGACCAGGAACGTGCTGCCAGGAATCGCCTGCGCCGTCGAGATCGTGCGGAACACGTTGACGGCGAGCTCGTCGACGTTGATCGTCAACGAGGTTCGCGCGATCGCACCTTCATCGTCGGTCGCTCGAACCGTCACGGTCTTCAGGCCGGCTGTCCCATACGTGTAGGTCACGACCGGATCGGTCGTCGCCTGATCGAACAGGCCATCGCCGTCGAAGTCCCACTCGTACGTTTCGATCCTGCCGTCAGGATCGAACGAGCTGGTCGCGTCGAACGTGATCGCTTCGTTGATGTGCGCCTCGACGGGGCTCGCGAAGAACGCGACCTCCGGAGGTACGTTCGGCGTTCCCTCGACGATGATCGGATCGATCAGATTCAGCAGGACCTCGTCCGTCCCGAGGGTTCCGGACAGGAACTTCACCTGCGTGATGCCCGCGGTGAATTGCGGGAACAGGGTGAGCTCGAAGTCGAGACCGAGCGGCCCGAGGACCATACCGTCTCCTCGGCCCTCGTCCCACGTCCACGCGATGTTCCCCGTCGGCGGCGTCAGCGCCCATGTGTCACGGAAGTCCGACGCGTCGTCCTGGACGATGAATTCGGCTCCCGCCGGGACGCCGGACAGCGTCATCGACGTCGAGCCGGCCGTGCCGGCCGCGCCTCCGAGGATGACGAACAGGGAGAGCCCCCCGCCAGCGGTGTCCTGATACAGGAAGACAACCGCGGTGTTGGGCTCCTCGAACCCCGTCGCTGCCTGCATGTTCGTGATGCTATAGAACTCGGCAGCGCCGCCGGGGTTCTCCAACGGCGTGATTTGGACTCGCGTCTCCCCCTGACTGACAGTGTAGAAGCCATCTCCCTGACCCGCACCCGGTATCGAAATCAGGAGAACGACCGCTGCCAGAAGGAAGGAAAGGCCAAGATTGACCTTACGCACCTTCATTGCTACCTCCTTTGCTGACATGCTCATCTCTCATCGCTATCAAAACAGCAATCCATCCTCACTTTAGCAGATCCCCGCCACCCAAGTCTGTAACACCGATTACGATGATCCCGGCCTCCTTTCGTCCCTTCCTGCCTATCGTTCACAGTGCCACAGCGAGTTGATAGAGAGCCGAATCGATTGCCCCCTTCGCCGCCTCCACGGGGTCGGCAGTCAGCAAGGAGAGCAGCGGGTGATCCTCGAACGTCACCGTCGTGGCAAATACGATGTCCCCTTGCGGACTGAATACGGTCGCAAACAGCGCGACGATCGCTTCTTTCTCGATTCCCAACAGAAGCCCGAGCGGGCTGATCAGCACCTGAAGTGACGTGTTGAGGAACGACGTCGCCCCGAGCAGCAGCAGAGAGCGCTCCGGCTTGTACGTGATCTCGTTCTCCCAACGGACGATACGAACGATGATCACGTGGCTGACGCCGAGCGTCTGGGCAAGCTGCCTCATCCCTTCCACGGTGATGGCGGTCCCGATGTACGTGTTTGTGAGTCGCTGCGCGTACATCAACTCGCCTTGCGAGCAGATGGCGGCGCCAGTGATCACCGCACAGCGCTGGTTGGCGTAGTTCTTGATGAGCTCGAGATCCGCTGCCGGTACCGGAGCGGCAGCCTGAACGAAGACCGCGACCTTCTGGCCTTGTCCAAGTCCGCCGACCGTCACCGCGACAACGGTGATCAGGACAACGACGATCGACACAATCCCACGTAGTCGGTTCATCATTCTTTCCCCCCACCCGGATTCCGTGTTCCTGCTTCGAAACGGAGTCTAGCTCCGGGCCGGGGGAGCGGACAGGAAGGGTGTCGATACCCTTCTCCGACTTTGTCTAGGGGATTGTGGACAGATGTCCGAACTGGAAGGAAGCCGGGTTAGGACTAGATCTCCAGCTCCTTCGGTTGCTGCGCGATGTGCGGGTGGGCCGGGCCCTCGTAGACCTTCAGCTTACGGAGCATCCGCCGGCCGAGCTTGCTCTTCGGGAGCATCCGCCGGACCGCCTCACGCACCGGAAGCGTCGGGCGACGCTCGATCAGTCGACGGTACGTCAGCTCCTTCAGTCCACCGATGTACCCGCTGTGGCGCTGGTAGAGCTTCTTGTCCCACTTCTGCCCGGTCAACGCGATCTTCTCGGCATTCACGACGATCACGTAGTCGCCGGTGTCGACGTGTGGCGTGTAGATCGGCTTGTGTTTCCCCTGAAGGATCATCGCGATCTCCGACGCCATCCGACCGAGACGCTTGCCGTTGGCGTCAACGACGAACCAGTCCCGGTTCCAGTGCTTCCCGATTTCTTCGTTCTTCGCGACGTATGTCCGTTGCATCCTGAAGCTCCTTAGTGACCTTCCATTGAGGCAGGGATTATATCGAGCGCCTCCGACCGTTTCAAAGCCCTCGGTAGATCGTGGCTTCCGGCTCGGGCCCCGTGGAGACGATCTCCACCGGCACCCCCATCGCCTCCTCGATGTGCGCCACGTAGGCGACGGCCGCCGCTGGGAGGTCGCCGAACGCGGAAATCCCGTCCAGCAGCTCCGTCCAGCCCGGGACCGTCTCGTAGATCGGCTCGCACGTCGCCAGCACGTCGCCGGAGAGCGGGAAGCGGTCGATCTCGTGCCCTTCGATCGCGTACGCGCGGCATACCTTGATCTCCTCGCAGCCGCTCAGCACATCGACCTTCGTCAGTGCCAGGTCGGTGATCCCGTTGACCGCGACGGCGTGCCGGAGCGCGACGAGATCGAGCCAGCCGCACCGCCTCGGACGCCCGGTCGTCACGCCGAACTCCCCGCCCCGTTGCTGGAAGCCGGCGCCGATCTCATCCACGAGCTCGGTGGGGAACGGCCCCTCGCCGACCCGGGTTTGGTACGCTTTCACGACGCCGAGCCGATGCGAGACGGCCGGCTCCGGGATCCCGATCGAATTGCCGAGGCCGGCGAACGTGGTCGAAGACGAGGTGACGAACGGATACGTGCCGTGATCGACGTCGAGAAGGGTTCCCTGCGCGCCCTCGAACAGCACTTTCTGCCTCTCGTCGAGTGCGCCCGAGATCGCCGCGGCAGCGTCCCCGATCGACGACAGGAACGGATCGGCCAGCGCGAGCAGTTCCTCGGCCAGCGCGAAAGGCTGGTATTGCGCGACCTCCTCGCTTCTCGGCCATTGCCGCTTCAGTCGGTCGAGCCTCCACGCGAGCCGTTCGACAAGCACGTCGGGCCGGAGCAGGTCCCCCGCCCGAACGCCGACCTTCGCGACCTTGTCGCGATACGTCGGCGCGATGCCCCGCCGCGTCGTACCGAAGTGGGCACCGCTTCCCTCCAGCTCCTCCAGGAGGCGGTGGTACGGCAGGATCAGATGCGCGTTCTCGGCGATCAGCAGCGTCGGCGTCCCCCCGATGTGGCCGGCGATCGCCTCGACCTCCTCGCGCAGGATGGCGAGATCGATCACCATCCCGCCGGCCAACACGTTGACGGTGTCCGGATGGAACACGCCGGCCGGAACCAGATGGGTTCCGAACTTCACGCCTCGATCGATCACCGTGTGGCCGGCGTTCGGTCCGCCGTTGAATCGGACGACCATGTCCGCCTCTCGCGCCAACAGGTGCGTGATCTTCCCCTTGCCCTCGTCGCCCCACTGCAATCCCAGCACCGCGGTAGCCATCGCGCGCTCCTCTGCTTCTCGTGCTACGCCTTGTCGCCCGCGCTGACGCGGGTCAGGCCGATTGTGATCTTCTCGCCGTCCAAGTCGAGCGTTTCCTTGTGCTCCGCGCCGTCGGTGATCCTCTCGGTCACGCGTACGGCGAGCACCTCCGCTGCGATCTCGTCGAGGTTCGCTTCGACAACCGCACGAAGCGCGGGATCCGTCTCGTAACCGACTTCGATCCGGTCGGTGACCTCGAACCCCGCCTCCTTGCGAGCCAGCTGGATCCGGTGCGTCAGCTCGCGGAGCGCTCCCCGCTCGCGTAGCCGCTCATCGAGCGCGACGTGGAGCAGGATCCGGCACTCCCCTTCGGCGCCGTCGACCCACTCGTCGGTCAATGCCGCTTCGAATGCGACGTCGTCCGGCAGGACGTCGAACGCCTCCCCGTCGATCTCGATCGACGCCGAGCCTCCCTCGAGCCGCTCTCGAAGCTCCCCGGCATCCTGGCGCCGGATCCAATCACCGACCGCCTGCCCCTGCGGGCCGAGCCGCGGACCGAGCGACCGGAAGTTGGGAATCGCCACCTCGCCGAAGAACGTCTCCAGTGCTTCGGCCGATACGACCGCCTCAACATTCAACTCGAACTCGATCAGCCGCACGACGGCCTCCGACAAGACCTCTGACTGCGAGGCTTCGACGACGACCTGCAAGAGCGGTTGGCGGACACGGATCCCCGCCTGGTTTCGAGCCTGATGTCCGAGCGCAACCACGCGTCGTGCGAAGGCCATCTCGGCCTCGAGCCCCTCGTCGATGCTCGCCTCGTCAGGCGTGGGATACCGGCACAGGTGTACCGATTCCGGATCGTCATCGGTCCGCAGGCTCCGGTGGACCGATTCCGACAGGAACGGGACGAACGGCGCCAGCAGCTTGGACGCCTCGATCAGGACCGTGCGCAGCGCGTGGTACGCCGCAACCTTGTCGTCGCCCATCCCGCCTCGCCAGAAGCGGCGGCGCGACAGGCGAACGTACCAGTTCGACAGATCGTCGACGAACGTCTCGAGCGCCGCGGTCGCACTGACGACGTCGTATCGATCGAGCGCCTCGACGACAGTCTGAGTGGTCGATCCGAGGCGCGACAGCAGCCAGCGGTCGAGCGCCGATGCGGTTCCGTTCGCCGCTGCGTGGACCTCCGGATCGAAACCGTCGATCGACGCGTACAGCGCGAAGAAGTCGTGGGTGTTGCGGAGCGTGTCGAGGAATCGATACAGCGGCTCCCCAACCCCCTTCTCCGACAGCCGCCGCGTCTTCCACGGTGTGCTGGTCGAGTAGAGGTACCAGCGGAGGCAGTCGGCGCCGAATCGGCCGATCAGTTCCCGCGGATCGAGCACGTTTCCTTTGCTCTTGCTCATCTTGAGACCGTGCTCGTCGAGGCCGAGGCCGGTGCTGAGGCAGTTGCGATACGGAGCCTTCCCGTGAACGATCGTGCTCGTCGCCAACAGCGTGTAGTACCAGCCGCGGGTCTGCTCCATCGCCTCGCAGATGAAGTCGGCCGGGAACTGGTCGCGGAACGTCTCCTCGTTCTCGAACGGGTAGTGCCACTGCGCGGTGTGCATGCTGCCGGAATCGAACCACGTGTCGATGACGTATGGGACGCGGCGTGCCTCCTGTCCGCACGCGACGCATCGCACCGCCAGCTCGTCGATGTACGGCCGGTGCAGCTCGACGTCCTTCGCCGCATCCGGGTCGATCGCGCGCTCCACCAGTTCGTCCCGACTGCCAACGCAGATCACTTCTCCGCAGCTCGAACAGACCCACAGATTGAGCGGCGTTCCCCAGTACCGATCGCGCGACAACGCCCAATCCTTCAGGTTGGCGAGGAAGTCGCCCAGGCGCCCCTCGCCGACGTGCGCAGGATACCAGTTGATCTGCGCGTTGTTCTCGATCATCTGGTCCTTCACCGCCGTCGTCTCCACGTACCACGAGTCCATCGCGTAGTACAGCAGAGGCGTGTCGCATCGCCAGCAGAAAGGGTAATCGTGCTCGTACGCCTCGGAGCGGTAGAGGATTCCCCGCTCCACCAAGTCGTCGATGATCTTCGGATCTGCGTCCTTCACGAACTCGCCGGCGAGCATCGGAAACAGCTCCGTGAATCGCCCTTCCAGGTCGACCGGCTGGACGAAGGGCAGGCCGACCTCCTGTCCGAGCCGGTAGTCGTCCTCGCCGAACGCACTGGCGATGTGAACGATTCCGGTGCCATCCTCCATGTTGACGAAATCGGCGGCGTAGACGCGATGGGCCGCCGGATCCTCCGTCAGTCGGTACGGCGGCTCGTAGCGAAGGCCGACCAGGTCGGATCCACGCATCTCGCGGACCACACGGACATCGTCACCGACCAGAGCCTTCTCAAGAAGGCTGCGAACGAGGATCAGGCGCTCGCCGCCGGTCTCGACCTCGGCGTACGTCGCATCGTTCGCGATCGCCAAGGCAAGGTTCGCCGGCAGCGTCCACGGCGTCGTCGTCCATGTCAGTAGCGACGTCTTCCCCGCGACCTCCACGTCGTATGCGGCGCCTTCATCGGACACGATCGGCATCCGGATCGTCACCGAAGGATCGTCGACGGTCTTGTACCCCTGCGCCACCTCGTGGCTCGACAGGCCGGTTCCGCACCGCGGACAGTACGGAAGCGTCTTGTGCCCCTGATACAGCAGCCCGCGATCGAACATCGTCTTCAGCTCCCACCAGACGGTCTCGATGTAGCCGTCGGTGTAGGTGACGTAGGCGTTCTCGAGATCGATCCAGAACCCCATTCGCTCGATCATCCGCTCCCACTCAGCCTTGTAGCGCCAGACGGACTCCTTGCACTTCTCGACGAACCGTTCGACGCCGTATGCTTCGATCTCCGGCTTGCTGTCGACGCCGATCGCCTTCTCGACCTCCAGTTCCACGGGGAGGCCGTGCGTGTCCCAGCCGCCCTTTCGGGCGACGTAGAAGCCCTGCATTGTCTTGTACCGGGGGAAGAGGTCCTTGTAGACCCGCGGCATCAGATGGCCGAAGTGCGGCATCCCGTTCGCCGTCGGCGGCCCTTCGTAGAAGACGTAGCGAGGCCCGTCGGCGGTCGCCGCGAGGGATCTGTCGAACGTGCCATCCTCGCGCCAGAACTCGAGCACGCCTTCCTCTCTCGCTATCGGATCTGTCGTTAGTCTCTCGTAGCGCTTCATCGATCGGTCTCCTTGCCGTGACACTCCATCTCTGCTTCCGGGAAACACACCAACACGAAAGAACGCGGGGACGCCCCTACCGGGGCTCGGGAATATAGATCAGAAGGGGTCGGTATCGACTGTTTGAATGACTCATGGCCCGATCACGAGCCATCATAGCGATCGGGAACCCGGACGTCAAGGGACGTTCGGGCTCCGCCACAGAAGACGCCCGTCGCAAGGACGACGGTCGCTGGGTGCGTCGGTCTAGGCCTTCTCCCGATCGAGGTACTGCAGGATCGCTTCGACGACCAGGTAGTTCACGGAACGATCCCGCTCGTCACCGAGCTTCGCCAAGCGCTCGATCACTTGCTTCTTCTGCGCCTTCTCCGGAACGTAGAGCGAAATCGTCTGCGTGCTGCGGTTCAACGGCATGTTCCCTCACCTCACTTCTGAACCGATTGTGCCTTATCTCTGCCAGTTTCAGCCATGGCCGCATGAGCGACCGTTGCGCATGCGCGGAGGAGCGTCCAACCGATGTCCCCCGCGCGCAACCCGGACGGGTGGTCATGGACGGCTCTCGACAGCCGTCCCCCTGCTTCGTAGGACCGAGGTGCGGCTGTCGGAGCCCATCGTCCCTCGCACCGCCCGCCGCGCCGGCGTACGCTGCAAGTATGAAGGCTTCGAGCTGTTTGCATGCTTCACCTCGGTCGGCCCTCGGGATCGCCTTTCTCATCGCGCTCCTCGCCCTCTCCGGGTGTCGTCTCTTCCAAGTCGATCCGATCGCAGTTCTCGCCAGCACGACGGTGAGCGGCCCGGCGCCGCTGACCATCGACTTCGACCTATCCCACAGCATGCACCCCAAGGGCCGACCGCTTTCCTACGTTCTCGACTTCGGCGATGGCTCCGACCCGGCCGCCGGAACCGAGTTCGGAATCATCCTTCCACACACGTACGAGGATGGGGGATCGTTCGAGGCGGTTCTGACCGTCACCGACGACAACGGCCGTCAAGCCGTCTCATCGCTGACGATCACCGTCAGCGACGACGGTCCTCAGGAAGGCACGGAAATCGGGATGACGGCTCCCGACTTCACCGCGCCCACGACGGACGGAGGGGAGTTCACCCTCTCCGACCAACGCGGAGAGGTCGTCCTGCTCGACTTCTGGGGCGCTTGGTGCAGGCCGTGTCGCAACTCGCTGCCGCACTTGTACGACCTGGTCACGACCTACGCCGCCGACGGCGTGACCGGCGTCCTCATCAGCACCGATGGGGTCGAGCAGGACTCGATCGACTACCTGACTCAGAACGGCTACTCGGACTTCGTCTCCGTCTGGGAGCCGGGCGGCAAGTACACGTCGGTCGCCGAGCTGTACGGGGTGCTCAGCGGCGGCCCGGTCGGGATCCCGCATACGTTCGTTCTCGATCGTCAGGGTGTCATCCGCTGGCGGGGACACCCGCTCAATCTCCTCCCCGAGATGCTGGAGACGCTGCTCTAGCCTCGGACCTCCTCCGCCGTACGGGCGGCGCGATCGGCCGTTGAGCCGGCCCCCCCCCTGTCTCAGCCAGGCGACGACCAGCCCGGAGCCGATCAAGCCGACCACGCTGCCGATGGGGAACACGGAGACGAGTCCGAACGCATCGGAGAACGCACCGAACGCCATCGGCCCGATCATCTGTCCCAGCGCGAACGAAGAGCCGTGCAGTCCTGCCAGCGTCGCCATCCCGTGCGTCCGGCCGAGCTCCGTCCGGATCGCCAGGACCGAGGCACGCGACAGGGCCGACAGCGCACCCATCGCGAACATCACGACAACGATCTGCCACGTCGTGTGGATGAACGGGATCAGGACAAGCAGCAGCGGCGCGCCGACGCTTCCGACGACGATCTGAGGGAAACGCCGGAAGCGATCGGCGAGGTATCCGAACGGAATCTGCAGCAATCCGCCGGCGAAGAAGTACGCCGACAGCACAGTTCCCACCTCCGCTTCGCTCCATCCGAGGATCGAGACGGCGAACAGCGGGTAGAAGGCTGAGAACCCCTGGCGCCAGAAGCCCCGCGTTGCGAAATAGGAGACGATTCCCTTTACCGCCGGCTGCTTCAGGATCCGCCGCATCGGGACGAGCTCGACCTGCTCTTTCGCCGCCGCACGGCGCCGTCCGTGATCGCTCGGCACGGTTCGCCAGACAAGAAGAAGCGCGACGAAGCTCAGTCCACCCATCGCCACGAACGCCGCATGATGCGACCAAGCGGCGCTCAGCAGCCCGCCGAGGAGCGGGCCGAGGGCCACATCGCTGCGTACAGCAGATTGATCGTCCGGCCCTCGCGCCCCTTCGGCGTCAGGTCCCCGACGTAGGCCTGCGCGATTGGCGTCACCATCACCGACGCCGCGCCCTGGAGGAATCGATAGGCCGCGAGTTCCCAGATGCTGCCGGCGATCACGTACAGCACGGAGATCGAAGTGAACGCTGCGAGCCCGGCGAGGAGGAGCCGCTTCCGGCCGACGCGGTCGGAGAACCGACCGACCCACGGTCCGAGAAGCGATCGGGAGATCGAGAACGCCGCGAACACGAAGCCGATCGCGACGCCGCTCGCTCCGAAGGTGTCTGCGTACAGCGGCAATACCGGCGCGATGATCCCGATCCCGAGCATCGCGACGGCAACCGAGATGAACAGACTGGCGAACGTACCCCGCATGGGCGAATCCACCCCCGATGTGTCTCAGCATACCGTTCCACCGGCCTCGCCTCCACGTCCATGCGCGCCCCGAGCGCCAGTGAGCTGATGTGGCCGCAAGGCAATCCGGCTGCCTGACTCCGGTTGCTGGACCCGAGATCGTCCCATAGTATCTGGACCGCTCAACGCGGAACCGAAGGAGGTTCGATGAAGGGTCAGCTGGCTGCGATTGCCGCGGGGCTCCCGGCGGACTACGCCGACATTCGCTTCGAGGAGAACCGCAAGATTCGGATCCTCTACGAGGGCAAGAAGCTGAAGGAGGTCGCCTCAACCGCCTCGTCCGGCGGACACGCGCGCGCCTACGCCAACGGCGGGAAGGCGATGTCGTCCTTCTCCGACCCGGAGCGCGCCGCGTCGATCGCCGAGGCGACGTGTGCCTCGGCATCCCTCGCCGGAGGGCTGCGCGAGAAGAAGCTGCGCGTTGCGCAGGCACCCGTGATCGCCGACTCGTTCCTCCTCGCACCCGAGAAGGACCCGCGATCGATCCCCCTTGACGAGAAGCTGGAGCTCGCGGCGCACTACAACAGCATCATTCTCGAGAACCGCAATGTCGTCACGACGCAGACGGCCTATGACGAATTCGCCTCCCGGCGGATCTTCGTTAGCAACGAGGGCTCGGTGATCGGGTATGAGCTGCTCAACTGCGGAATCGTCGGGCTCATCGTCACGAAGAAGGGCAGCGTGGTCCAGCGCGTTCGGTTCTCGTTCGGCGGCTGCGAGGAGTACGGTCGCCTGCTCGATCGCGAAGAGGACCTCAAGAAGCAGATCTCCAAGGCGTGTGAGCTCCTCGACGCGGAGCCGGTCAAGGCCGGTGTGTTCCCGGTCATCCTCAATCCGAGCGAGGCCGGCGTGTTCATCCACGAAGCATTCGGCCACCTCTCCGAGGGAGACGGCCTCCAGAACAACCCCGGATTCCGAGCCCGCCTGAAGATGGGCACCCAGCTCGGACAACCGATCCTGAACACGACCGACGATCCGACCCTCGAAGGCCGACCGGGCCACTTCATCGCCGACGACGAAGGCGTTCGTGGTGTCAGGACGCGCCTCATCACAGAAGGCGTGCTCACCGGACGGCTCCACTCCCGCGAGACGGCCGCCGAATTCGGCGAGGAGCTCTCGGGCAACATGCGCGCCGTCGACGCTCGCTACACACCGCTCGTGCGCATGTCGAACATCTTCATCGAGCCGGGCGACTCGTCGTTCGATGAGATGGTCGCATCGATCGACAATGGCTACTACCTCGTCGGCGCGAAGGGCGGGCAGACCTCCGGAGACCAGTTCACGTTCGGCGCCCAGTGGGGCTATCGGATCGAGAGCGGGAAGATCGGCCCCATGGTCCGGGACATCAACATGAGCGGCGAGCTGTTCTCGACGCTCCAGGCGATCTCGATGGTGGGAGACGATCTCGCGTTCGGCGAGCGGGGCGGCTGCGGCAAGGGGTTCCCGATGCAGAGCAACCGCAAGTCGGGAACCGGCGCGCCGCACATCAAGATCGATGCCGTCACGATCGGAGGTGTCTAGATGCATTCGCTGATTGAGGCCGCAAGAGGGTCCGTCGATCAGGCCGAGCTGTACTGGAGCAGACGGCACACGATCACAGTGCTCTACCAGAACTACCGCCTCCAGCAGGTCGAGGAGAACGACCTCTCCTCCGTCGCGCTGCGCGTGATCCAGGATGGCAAGATCGGGACCACCTACGGCGTCTTCCCGGATCACGGGGACCTTCTCGACAGCGCGCGAACGTCCGCGCGCTACGGGGATCCGGCGACGTTCGCATTCGCTCCCGCGGCGACCTATCCGACCGTGCGTGCGTCCGATGATACGGCGGCCGGACTGACCAGTCGGAACCTGATCGACCTCTGCGAGTCCGTCAGGGGGCGGATCCACAAGCAACTCCCGGATATCCCGCTCACCGTCCGCTGCCAAGCACAGACGTCGGACCTCGTCGTCGAGACGACCGAAGGAGCGGAGGGGGAGCTCCGGACCACCAGGCTCGGGATCGGCTTCGGCGCCCCGTTCCCCGGCGTGGGCATCTCCATTGCCAAGGGGAACCAGTCCGTCTCACCGTTCGAGGTGGACGACGAGCTGGTCGCTGAGTTCATCGAGTGGTACCGATGGGGCGGCACGACGTCCACGCCGTCGACCGGACGGCTGCCGGTGATCCTCGCCCCGGAGGCCGCCTTCCTCGTGCTCCTGCCGCTGCTGATGGGGGTCAGTGGGGATCTGGTCTCGAAGAAGACGTCACCACTCGTCGGGAGGATCGGCGAGCCCATCTTGTCGGAGAAGCTGACCGTGGTCGATGATCCTCTGCGGGACGGCGATCCGAATGCCCGCCCGTTCGACGATGAGGGCACGCCGAGCGCGACACAGGCAATCGTCGAGAGCGGCGTCCTGAAGGACTACCTCGTCGATCTCCGGTCCGGCGCGGCGCTCGGCCGCCCATCCAACGGACACGGGCTCAAGAAGGCCCTGTTCGGCGGCGGAACCGAATCGTCGCCGACACCGTGGTTCGCCAATCCGATCATCGGGCCGGGCAAGGAGAACTGGCGCGACCTCGTCAAGGGCCTGAAGGAAGGACTGCTGATCACCAACGGGATGGGCTTCCATTCGGGTAACTACCCGCAGGGGCAGTTCGCCGTCCAGGCCGTCGGGTACCACATCGTCGACGGACAGGTCGCCGGCCGGCTCGACAAGACGATGATCTCCGGAAACATCTACGAGGACCTTCGCAACGTCCGCGCCGTCAGCCGCGAGCAGCGGCGAGGAGTCGGGGGCCTGCTGTCGGCCGGACTCGCGCCGTACATCCTCGTCGACTCGCTCCAGGTCGCCGGGAAGTAATGCATCCTGCGGCCGCGCCCCGCCGGCGCGGCCGCACTTCGTTCCTCGCCTTCGCGTTTGTCGCACTGCGGCTGAGCGGGTATCTTCGTTCGCATAACCCGCGCCGGATGGAGGAGCATGTCCACACTTCACGTCATCGAACATCCGTTGATCCAGAGCAAGCTGACGCGCATGCGCGATCGGCGGACCGACAACGAAGCGTTCCGCCAGCTTCTCGACGAGCTGACGGCCCTGATGGTCTACGAGATCACCCGCAACTACCCCGTCCGCAAGCGCCGCATCGAGACCCCGCTCGAGGAGACCGTCGGACTCGGGCTCGACGTTCCCGTCGTCCTCGTCCCGATCCTCCGGGCCGGAACCGGCATGCTCGGCGGCGTCCTTCATCTGATCCCGATGGCGAAGGTCGGCCACGTGGGGCTGTACCGCGACCCGGAGTCGCTCGAGCCCGTGGAGTACTACTGCAAGCTACCCCCGGATCTGCCCGACGCGCAGGTCATCCTCGTCGACCCGATGCTCGCCACCGGCGGCAGCGCGGCGGCGGCGACCGACATCGTCAAGCAGGCGGGCGGGCAGCGCATTCAGTTCCTCTGCCTCGTCGCCGCGCCGGAAGGAATCGAGGAGTACACGGCCGCCCATCCGGATGTGCCGATCTACACCGCCGCGCTGGATCGCGAGCTGAACGAGAAGGGGTACATCCTCCCTGGTCTGGGCGACGCGGGGGATCGGATCTTCGGAACCTGACCGGGCCCACCGGCTGCGTGAAGGGAGGAGCGATGGACGAAGAGATCCGAATCGTGGAGACCCTCATCGTCGACGACGAGGCCGCGCGGCTGCACCTCTGGTCGATCTACCGCCACGCGTTCGAGCGTCTGAATCGCCGCACGCCGATCCACCACGGTGGCTTCTCGGTAGCGCAGTTCGAAGCGGTGATGCAGGACAAGGACTTCGAGAAGTTCCTCGTCTACGTCGGAGAGCACCTCGTCGGAGTGACGCTCCTGACCAACGTGCTGGAGAAGATCCCGTGGGTCAACGCGCCGTACTTCGAGCGCCGCTACCCTGAGAGCTTCGAGGGGGGGAAGATCTACTTCCTGCCGGCCGTCGTCATCGATCCGAAGCATCAGGACCTTCGACGCATCGGTGCGAAGCTTCTACAGACAGCGCTGGCGACCCTCGGCAAGGACTCCGTCCTCGCGGTCGACTACTCCGAGACGCTCCGCCAGAGCCTTCCCGCGTTCGTGACACGCGGCCTCGGCATCACGTTCAAGGAAGAGATTCTCGATCGGCTCGTGTACCAGATCTTCTACTACGACGACCCGACCTAGCCGTCGCCTGCCGGGAGGGGACTCACGCTCCCGCCGCGGCGGTGAATCGATCGATGAGGACGGGGAGCTCCTCGAAGCTCGAGATCACATGATCGGCGACGTCGCGTACACGATCGTCCTTCGGATTGGCGGCGATCGCGAGCCCGACGATCCGCATGACCGGGACGTCGTTCATGTGATCGCCCACGAAGCAGACGTTCGACAGCCGCAGCCCGTGCTCGGCAACGATTCGGCGCATCGCCTCGTCCTTCTTCCATAAATCGACCCGCGTCTCGCTCCCGCCGGTGAACCGCCCGTCTTCGACCGCAAGGTGATTCGCCACCGCGAAGTCGAGCGCCAGATCCCGCCGGACCCAGTCAGCGACCAGATCGACCCCCGACGACACGATCCCCAGCCGGAACCGGCCGTGCAGGGCATCGATCGCCGCCTGCACGCCCTCGGCGTACGGTGCCGGGAGGATCGCGTCGGCGACGGTTGCGACGGGCACTCCGGTCAGCAGCGCGGCGTCCTTGGCCACCCACTCGGGATACACCTCCGGGCGCGGCAGGTACTCCCGCAGCAACGCGTGAGACCGGTCGGAGACGCCGGCCGCGGCCGCGACCGCTCCCCAGCTCGACTCGAACTCGATCCCGTGATAGCGAACGAGGGTTCCGTCGAGGTCGAAGACGATCGCGTCGAGCTGCGGCACGTTCGATTCCCCGCTACGGCGCAAGCGGCAGCACGAGCGTCGCGCTCTCGTCGATCGATCGAGCCGCGAGCTCGCCGCTCTGCAGCTCGAGCGCATACTGGAACGGTCCCGTCGCAGTGTAGAGATCCTTCGACAGCGCGGTCATCGTCGCACTGCCGACCATCTCGCCCGCCCCGTTGAAGAAGGCGATGTCGAGGTCGAACGGGACCGTGGCCATCGTGAATCGCAGCTCGGCCTCCGTCTCGAACACGAACAGGATGCCCGGGAAGCCCGGCAGGAGCGCCGCAGGGAAGCCGCGGAAGCCGACCCAGCGCTCGGAGCCCTGCTCGGCGATCAACGCCTCGACCTCGGCGACCGTTCCGTCGCCCAGCTCGATCCGAACCGTCTCGGCTTCCAGCGCACCGAGGATCCCGACGCGGAGCTCGGCCGGATCGATCGTCGCCAGCGGCGCTTCGTCCGGAACCGCTGCGGGATACACGAGCACCGGCGCGTCGCCGAAGCCGTCACCGTTCGCATCTTCGACGGCCACGTCGCCCCAGTAGTTGCCGACACCGGAGACGGACCATCGGCTGCCGACCCCGCGGTCCGACACGAGCAGCAGCGCGTCGCCAAGGAACACGTTCTCCGAGAACACGTTCGCCTCGCTATCGAGGTTCGTGTACAGATGATGTCCGTTGTCCGCGAACACGTTCCCGGTGAAGGAGTTGGCGCGTGTCACCGATCGGCCGTACGTCTCGGGGAAGAGGACCCCGCGCGTGTGCTGCGTCACGAGGTTCCCCTCGAAGTCGTTGTACGAGCCGATCAGGAAGATCCCGTAGGCGCCCGACACCATCGTGTTGTCGACGATGTCGTTGTGTGCCGCCTGCTCCTCGACGGTGATCGCGATCTCGCACTCGGTCAGTCCGTTCCGTTCGATCCGGTTCCCGGACGTCTGGTCGAGGATGATCCCCTGTCTGCGGTCCCCGTCTTCGCTCACCTTGCCGACGATGATGTTCGTCTCGATCTGATTGTTCTGGGAGCCGCCGGCGAGCCAGAGTGCCGTGTAGCAACCAAGGAACTCATTCGCCGCGATCGTGTTCCCGCTCCCGCCGATGAGCCGAACGCCCGTGTCACAGACCCCGAGGTAGTTGCCGCTGATCTCGTTGTCCGACGACAGCGTCATTTGGATCCCGGCCAGTCGCGTGTTCTTGAGCAGGTTCGCCGCCACGACATTCCGATCCGACTCATGCAGTATGAGAGCGTGTTCTGTCAGCACGTTATTGTTCCGTCCGGCGATGTTCGCCGTCACGTTCGAGTCTGTGACGAACGCCAGCTGGATTCCGTCCCCGTCGAGCACGGAGTTGTCGATCACCGTCACGTTGCGGCTCCCCGCGATCGTCAGGTGCCTCGTTTCGAGTCCCTCGATCCGCTCCCCGTTCAGGCCGTAGTAGTAGTGGATCGGAAAGCCGTTCAGTTGGTTCGAGTCGTCGATTTGGTGCCGATACTCCTCCTGCGACTCGCCGGTGACGCGCAGGCCGATCCCGGACACATACAGGACGCAATCCCGCATCACAACGTCGGTCACCGCAGCCAGCTCGATCCCGTTGACGGAGGCACCGACCGTGCAGCTCTCGATCGTGCCGCCGGTCGAGAACCCGACCCGAATCGCTGCACCGTCGGGCGATCCCGCACCGTTGATGACGAGTCCACGTAGAACGAACGTCGCAGTGACGTTCTCGACCTTGACGCCGTAGAACGATTCGCCGGGCACGACGATCTCCCAACCTGCGATGATGTACGGATCCTCCGTCGTCCCGCTCCCCGAGACAACCCCGTTCTCCTCCGTGAAGTCTCCGTTCCCGAGGATCGTGATCGGGCCTCTGGGTGCGCCGACGCCGGCGATGGCGCCGACGAACACCGCGAGCAACACAAATACGATCAAGCCAATGCGTTTCATGTGGAAAGCTCCTTTGCCAGTTCGAACACCACCCGAGGGTTCCAGAACTGCGGCACCATTATACTCACGCTCTTCCCCCCGACAAAGCGGTGAAGCCGTTCCTATCTGAGGTTCAGTCTATCCGGCCGCCTTGAGGGGAACATGTACATCGTGTGGCCGCCCGATGAAGACAGACTCCAGCGACAGCGTCCATCCGAAACGTGCCCGACGTCCCGCCGGCGGCATACCCCGACGACACCGAAACGGCCTGTTCTCCGATAGAGTAGGGCGTCATGGACCGAATCAAAGCCACGGGGGCGCTCATCGCCCTCCTCGCCGTACTGACCATCGCGTTCTATCCATCGCAGCCCGGTGCCCAGGGCGATCATCCCCCGCCGGCCGACCCGCGCGGACACGGCCGGGTTGGGGTGTATCTCACCTCGTACGCGCTGAGCAAGCGCGCAATCGTCGAGGGGATCTTCACCGCACGCCGCGCAGGGAAGATCGATGCCGTCGTGATCAACGTGAAGAACATGCACGGCGAGCTGACGTACGACAGCGCCGTCCCACTCGCGGAAGAGATCGGCGCCTCGTCCGGCCGGCTCGACCTCCGGGCGTTGATCCCCGTGCTGCGCGATGAGGGCTTCTACGTGATCGCCCGGCAGGTGCTGTTCTTCGATCCCCTGCTCGCTCGGCATCTCGGAGAGTCCGAGGACTGGGTCCCGGTGCATCACGACGCGGCCGTCGACTACAACCTGGCGATCGCCGAGGAGGTCGCCTCGTTCGGCTTCGATGAGCTCCAGTTCGACTACATCCGCTACGCCGATGCCGGGTGCCTCGAGTCACTCTATGACGAGCGCTATGCCGCGGTCGATCGGTTCCTCGCAAAGGCCGGCGATCGTCTCGGCGGGCGCATCACCCTGTCCGCAGACGTCTTCGGCCGGGTTCTCTGGCCGTGGAACGAGCGCCGGATCGATCCGATCGGGCAGTCGCTCGAGGAGATGAGCGAGCATCTCGACTACATCTCTCCGATGGTTTACCCGTCTCACTACGCGGAGCAGGCCTATCGAGACGATCCGTACCAGGTCGTCCTCGATGCGCTGCGATCGGGTAGCGACCGTGTGTCGACATCCTATCGCCCGTTCCTGCAGGCATTCGATCGGGCCCTGCCCTCGGGCATGAGCCTCGAGACCTACATCCGAGAGCAGATCCGCGCCGCTGATGAGGCCGGCGCCGACGGCTACCTGTTCTGGCATCCCGCCTGCGAGTACGAGACGCTGTACCGCGCCCTCGACTAGCGACTCCTCGGAGCCATCGGGTAGCATTCCCGCACCAAATCGAAGGCGGGAGGTCCCTTTGGCAGATCGAGAACAGGCGGTCTCGTTCTCCGTGCGGCATCGCGACCGGGACTCGCTCGCTCGCACGGGCGACCTCTCCACCGCGCACGGCACCGTCCGGACGCCGGCATTCGTCGCCGTCGCCACCCGGGCGACCGTCAAAGCGGTCGAGCCGCAAGCGCTCCTCGAGCACGGCATTCAGATCGTCATTGCCAACACGTATCACCTGCATCTCCGTCCCGGCGAGGATACGGTCGGTGCGCTCGGCGGCATCCACGGCTTCGCCCACTGGAGTGGGCCGACGATGACCGATTCCGGCGGCTTCCAGGTGTTCAGCCTCGGCGCGGGAAAGGAGCACGGCGTCGGCAAGGTCGCGTCGATCTTCCCGGGCCAAGCGAAGCCCACCTCCAAACGGCGCGGCGCGGCGCGATCGCTCGTGCAGCTCACGGAGCAGGGGGCGGACTTCCGCTCGATCGTCGACGGCTCGCTCCGCACGTTCACACCGGAGTCGGTGATCGGAATCGAGCGGAAGCTCGGTGCCGACATCATCCTTCCGCTCGACGAGTGCACCTCGCCGCTCCATGACCGCGACTACACGAAACGAGCGATGGACCGAACGCATCGGTGGGCGCGACGCGGTCTTGCGGCGTTCGAGCTGCTCAGGGACGACCGGTCCTTCCCCAACGCCCGCCAGGCGCTGTATGGGATCGTCCAAGGGGGCGCGTTCCGGGATCTGCGGGAAGAGAGCGCCCGAGTGATCGGCGGCATGCCGTTTGCCGGCCACGCGATCGGTGGCTCGCTTGGCAAGTCGAAGGACGAGATGCTCCAGGTTCTCGACTGGACCGTCCCCCTCCTCCCGGAGAGTCGGCCGCGCCACTTGTTGGGGATCGGCGAGATCGAGGACCTGTTCTCCTCCGTGCGTCGCGGGATCGATACGCTCGATTGCGCCGCACCGACGCGCTTGGCGCGCAACGGGACCGTCTTCCTGCGGGACGCTCCACGGCACCGGATTCACTTGCGGAATGCCCAGTTCGGCCGCGACGATCGTCCGATCGACCCTGCGTGCGACTGCTTCACGTGTCATCACCATTCCCGCGCGTACCTGCGGCACCTCAGTCGGGCGGGGGAGCTCTCGTTCTACCGCCTCACCACCATTCACAACCTCCGATTCCTCACCCGCCTCATGGCCGAGATCCGCGACGCCATCGACGCGGATCGATTCGACGCACTGGCGAAGGACTGGGGCGCCACCGCCTAACCAAAGAAGAATCGGGAGAGCCATTCGGCTCCCCCGATCGTATCGTTTCCGCTCCGGAGGCACGTCGCACGTGCCAGCCGCCCCTACGGAAGAAGGCGACGGAGCGATCGGCTGATCGCCGTGATATCGAGACTCGAGAAGTCAAGCGTCAGGGAGACGCGGTGCGTCCCGCCGAGCGTGTGTGAGACGAATGCGTAGTCGAGCTCGAATCCCTCGACATCGACGCCCAGGCCCGCGGTGATCGAGACGCCGCTCTCGGAGATCAACCCGATCCGCAGAGCGAGAGTGGGGATCGGCTCGTAGGCGAACCCGAGGTGCAGCGACCCGGACAGATGGAAGTCCAGCGCGATGAGGACCGCGTTCGCGACACGGCCCGACGCGCCGACCTGGATGTCCATCAGGAAGTCGTCGCTGCCGTCTGTGTAGCTGAGTCCGCCGAACAGATTCACGGCCGCCACGCCGAGCGACAGGTCGGTGATGCTGAACGCCCCGAGCTGCATGTCGGGGAAGCCGGTCAGAAACCCAAGATCGAACGAGAACCCGGTCGCCTGACCTTCTCCGACCGCCGCGGTAACAAACTTGATCCGCGCGCCGAGCGACATGTCGATCGCGAAGTCCGGAAGGAACGCGAGGTCGCTCGGATCGATGCCGGCGCCAAACAGGAACCCAGTGTTCCGGTACGCGACGTTGTCCGTCGGGTTCCCGGCGTTATCGTACCCCTGAATGCCCGTCGAGTTCAGCAACAGCGCTGCGACACCCCAGTTGCGGAGCGTCAGCGCGAACGCGGAGTAGTTCGCCTCTCCCAGATACGAGGCGTAGAACGAGCTGAAGCTGATCCCCGGCAGCTGAGACAGCCCGGCCGGGTTGTAGTAGAGCGTTTCCGCGCCGCTGGCGACGGAGATTCCGGCCCCGCCGGCCCCGAGCATGCCGACGCCCGGTTCGATGTCGAAGACGGTCAACGCCTGCTGGGCCGCGCCCGTCAGGCCCAGCCCGAAGCCGAGGAGGGCCACCATCACAACGATCTTCGTTCGTTTCACTGTCGTTCCCTCCCTCTACCGCAGAATCAGCAGCCGGAAGACCTCGGACGGATTCGCTCCGGTCACCGTGACGACGCAGAAATACAGCCCACTGGGCAGCCGTCCGTTCCCGTTCGTCCGTAGATCCCACTCGAAGGTCGTCCTCCCGGCGGGAAGCTCCTTCTCGAGGACCAGCCGTCCGACGAGGTCGTAGATCCGCAACACCGGCCCGGTCGCGCCCGCAGGCAAGAAGTAGGTGAACGTCGCCACGGTGTCGGCCGGGTTCGGGAACGCAAACAGGACCGTTCCCGCCGCCCCGGTGACCGTTACGTCCACCGTGCGTGCGGCGCTCTTGGCGCCTCGGGCATCGACCGCGACGACGGAGACCGTGTAGGTTCCCGGCGCCGTGTAGACGTGGGTCTCGATCCGCTCGCCGAGATCCTTCGTCGTTCCGTCATCGAAGTCCCACTCGTAGTGACCGATCGTGTCGTCATCCGGATCCGCCGGTTCGGTCGCCCTGAACTCGACCTCTTCTCCGGTTCCGACCGTCGTCGGGGTTGCCATGACGCCACCCAGCGTCGGCGGCTCGTTCCCGACGGTGAGATCAATTGTCGCCGTCGCGGTCGCGCCGCGATCATCCGTGATCGTCACGGTCGCGGTGTATTCCCCGGCCTCCGCATAGGCGTGCGTCGGGGCGGCAAGCTCGCTCGTCTGCTCGTCACCGAAGTCCCACCCGTACACGAACGCCGTGTCTTCGGGCTGATCGGGATCGGTGATCGTGACGCCGAATGCGACGTCCTCGCCGACATCGGGGTTGGTCGGATCGGCCGTGATCTCGTCGATCACCGGCGGATCGTTCGGCGGGCCCTCGACGACGACGTCGATCCTCTTCGATGCTGGGATCCCGTCCTCACCAGTCACAGTGAGGGTCACCGAGAATGTCCCACCGGCGCCGTAGGTGTGCTTGACGTTGGCGGATCCCTTCGTCTGCTTCGTGTTCCCGTCGCCGAACTTCCAGCTGAACGTGGCATTCGCAATGTCTCCCTCAGGATCCTTGATGCCCTCGTCCGGCTTGAAGGTGATCTCGTCCTCGAACGTCGGCTTCTTCGGCGTCCAGCTGAAGTCGAGCCCCTTGGGCGGATCCCCAAGCTTCGTGGTGATCGTACTCGGGCCGAGGAGCGGATCCGTCTCGAAAGCCGACGTCCCTTCACTGTGCCAGACCGTCGACTCGAGCTGGAGCTTCCGGCCTGCAGGGATGTCCAATGCCAGCGTCATCCAGATTTCGAGCTGCTCGTTCCCGTCATCGAGAATCGTTCTTCCCTTCGTCAGGGGAACGCGCACGCCAGACAGGCTCAACCCCACCGGATCCCTCACCTGGCCGAGCAGCTCATTGTCCGAGCGGCGCCGAATCTCGAGCCGGGTGACGTACTGATCCGCCAGTCGCTTGTCCGGCGCTGCATTGCGGACCATCAGAGAGGTGACAACGACATCATACGGATCGAGATCGTTGTCTCGCACCCTCAACCGCTGCGCCATGAACCGCACGCCCTGGAAGACATCCCGATCCTCCTGATCGACAACAACGGCCGTCTCGAACCCCCGCTCGGTCGCCGGGCCTGTCCTGAACTCAGCGCTATCCACGCCGGCGTGCGGGAAGCCGAACTCCCTCGTGTCCTCGCCGTGCCAGACGGTAGACTGGAGCATGACGCCGCGATCGTGAGGAACATCATCGCTGAGCGTAACCCACAGCTCGATGATCTCGCCCGTGTCGTCCGAGACTCCGTCGTTCTGCGTCACCGGGATCCGAACGCCGCCCGCACCGAGCCCGGTGGCGTCCGCGATCTGGCCCATCGGTGCTCCGTCACGGGCACGAATGAGTTCGATCAACGCGATCTGATTGTCCGCCAGCTTCGCCCCGCCGTCCGCGATGTTCTGCACCACGAGCGATTTCACCGTGACGTCAAACGGGTCAGGATCGTCGTCGACGAGCTCGATCCGTTGTGCGACGAACCGCTGATTCGAGTAGATCCGACCGCCATTCAGGGCGAGGTTCGTGACGTCCTCGAACCCCTCGGGCTGCCCGACCTCGAAGGCCGGCGCGACATCCCCGACGGGGACGTTGTCCCCCACGTCGAATTCCGCGTTTCCGCACGTGAGTTCCCCGGTGAACTGGAGCAGATGCCCGATCGGCGCATCGTCCTCGAGCGTCACCCAGATCTCCAGCTCGACCTGCGAGAACGCCGGAATCGTGTTGTTGGAGCTCGTAGTGACGGTCGTTCCTCCGATCGTCAACTCATCGATCTCCGCCGAGGTTGCCTGTCCGAGCAGCGCTCCGTCGCTTGCCCGACGAACCTCGATCGCCTGGATGTACTGCCCCGAAAGCCTCGTACCGCCGGCGGCCGCGTTTCTCAGCATCAGCTCCGTCACCTTCACGGCGAACGGCAATACCGTCGAATCGACATCGATGCGCCCAGCGAGGAAGCGTTGCCCGGGGTAGACGTCCCCATCGGGGACCGACCCGTCGAACGAGAACGCGGGGGACGGACCGACTTCGAAGTCCTCCGCGGGCACGGTGAAATCGACGACCACCTCGGGGTTGTACGTGACCTTGGTTCCATCGAGCGTGAGCTTCGTCCCGAGCGTTGCCGTCGTCTTCAGCTTCATCCAGATCTCGAGCTCGAACGGTCCGTCGAAGTCGTTGTTCGAGCTGATGGTGATCGTGACGCCGTCAACATCAGCCAGCTTCGCCAGCGTCGACGACGAGGTCACCGTCTTCAGCACCTTGCCGTCGCTGGCGCGCCGCACCTCGATCCGCTCGACATCTTCGCCCTCGACCCTCGTCCCCGCAGCCTTGTTGAACAGCCGAATCTGTGTGACTTCGGCGGCGCCGTCGGCCGCGATCTTCTGCACCAGCGTCCACTCCCCGAGGGGGACGTACGCCGGAGGCGTCAACCCGAGATCCACGTTTGCGAAGTTGACTGCGCCCAGCGCGGCCGGTGCGAGCAGGCCGACTGCCAATGCGATCAAGACCCACCGTCTCATCTCATGACCTCCTCACTCCACGCTGGCTGGCCGGTTCGCAGGCTCCGGCTTTCGCCGGAAGCCGCGCCCGTCTTCATGTACTCGAAGGCGCCGCTGCGCCAGAACAGCTCTCCCGGAGTCGCTTTCATCCATGCCCCATCCATCCAGGGTCTCACCACGGGCCCAGTCTACGTGCCGATCGCTAGGCTTCTCAGGATGGCGGTTACCGTGCCCTCAGGCGTTTGTCCGCTCGCGGCTACACCCCTGTCCGGCATCTGGGGACGATGACGAGGGGCTTCTCAGCAGGCGCCGGTCGCTCGCCCTGGGCTTGTGCGGCGGATGCGAGCGCCATGCGGACGGCCTCGAGGGTGATTTGGCGTCGATCGAGCCGCCCGTCGGACAGAAAGTGGATCGCGCCTCGCCGGGCTTCGTCATCGATCGATCGATTCAGACGAAGCGCTTCGCGGAGCGGCGCCCCGGCGAGGACCGCCTCCCGCAGATCCTCGGGAAGCTCGTACCCGGGGCCGACGCCGACGAAGACGTCGCCGGCCCGATCGGCGATGGCGCAGACCTGAACGCTCAACCATCGATCGCATCCGGGGATTCGTAGCAGCCCTGCCTCGATGCCGACACCCCAATCCGCATCGGGCCGGGTGACCGCATCCTTCGCTCGCGCGATGGCCCCTCGGACGACTTCGGCCTCAAGCGGCTGCTCGGGAAGCGATCCCGTCGGATCGACGGCGAGAGCGTCGATCGGCTCTCCGGCGTGCCAATCGCCGAATGCCTCGCGGACCGCCTCGAGCTTGATCGCATTCTTGGTGACGGCGTAGATGCGCATTACGCCCATCCTATCGGCCATTCCGCTACCACGCAACGTGCTGTCTCCGGACGAAGGCCGAAGCGGTCGCCGCCAACGACGGGAAGCGAGAACCCACCGAAGAAGCTGCGCTGGGACCGATGGCGAGCAGCTCCTGCGCCCGCGTAGATGCGGGGGTACCGGGCTTGCCCCTCCGGTACCTCTCGGCTAGTCTGTCCGAATCATGCCTCACGTCGTTGCGACGAACCGCCGAGCCCGCCACGAGTACGACATCCTCGACACGATCGAGGCCGGCGTCGTGCTCACCGGGACGGAGGTGAAGTCGCTTCGGTCCGGCCGCTGCTCGATCCAGGACGGGTTCGCCGTGGTCCGGGGGGGCGAGGCGACGCTAAGGGGCGTGCACATCGCGCCGTACCAGCAGGGTTCGATCCACAACGCCGACCCGCTCCGCGATCGGAGGCTCCTTCTGCATCGCCGAGAGATCCGACGCCTGACGACGCAGCTCCAGGAGCGCGGCCACACCCTCGTACCGCTCCGGGTCTACTTCAAGCGAGGCTACGCGAAAGTCGAACTCGGCCTGGCCAAGGGGCGGGCGACCTACGACAAGCGCCGCAAGCTGCGCGAAGACGACGAAAAGCGTCGCACCGACGAAGCGCTCAAGCGATACTCCCGCGGCCAACAGGTCTGACGAGGAGCAGAGCACTCGCGCAATGCCATCCGAACGAGCGAAGCGCCTGCACTTCTCTTCCGTGTTCCGCAGGATCGCGACTAGCTCCGGAAGAGCACGGCTTCGCGCTTGAAGAGGCGGACGGCTGCGGCGATGAGAAGGCCGCCGCAGACGATGTTCGCGCCAAGGGTGTAGAGGATGTTCGTCGTCACGAGATCGCCGACGATGATCCCCTGCAGCGCGTAGAGTGCGTTGGCGACCGGGATCAGGTAGCGGGTCCCCTCGAATTGGATCCCGCCGGTCATCGACATCATGCCGACCAGTACGATCACCATGTAGATCGGCAGCAGGTAGGTGCTCGCCTCCTTCTGGCTCCGGGCGTACGTCCCGACGATGATCACCAGGGCCGCGATGATCACCGCCAGCGGGATCAGGACGATCAGCATCCATCCGAGGGCGGGTAGATCGAGCCGGAAGACCGCGGCCTCGGTGACGGTCGCCGGCGTCAGTCCGCCGCCGAAGAATCGCACGCCGATCAGCAGCCCGACCGCCGACAGGAGCGACGAGGTCAGCGAAACCGCGAGGACGGTGAGGAACTTCCCTAGAACGATCTCCGTCCGGGACAGCTGGCTGACCAGGAGGGTCGCGATCGTGCTCCGCTCCTTCTCCCCGGCGGTGATCTCCGCCCCGAGGCCCATCGCGCCCGTCAGGATCGCGAGCACCATGAAGTAGGGCAGCAGTCGGCTGAGAATCATCCTTCCCAGCGATTCCCCGGTCGCGACGTCGTTCGTCCGGATCGTCAGCGGCGGCGTGAGTTCCTCGATGTCGTAGCCGAGCTCGTCGAGTTTCTCGCCGACGACCCGCTGGAGATACGCTTCCAGGAATCCTCTCACCTGCGACGCGGCGATCGGCGCGAACGGGTCCGCCTGGTCGTAGTGAAGCATCACGTCAAGACCGATGCCTTCGCCGCCCGCCTCCTTCTCGACGATCATCAGAACCTGTCCCACGTCGTCCTTGAGATCCGCGAGGCCATCCTCGATCGACGCAACGGCGCGCCAGTACACCGCCGTGTCAGACGCCAGCTCGGCCCCGAACGTCTCGTCCTCCGACCGGTCCACCACGAGGACGGTCGGGACCAGCGATTCGTAGCGCACCCGCTCGGCCTCGTTGAATTGGCCGATCACGGAGAGGACAAGTGGATAGAAGATCAGCGGGAAGAAGACCGTCAGGAAGAGCGTCCGTCGATCGCGGATCGCACCGGTCAACTCCTTGGTGAAGAGCAGGCGGACGTTCTTCCACATCGCAGTGACTCCTGACTAGCTCGGGTCGCTCTCGGTCTCCGGCTCGGGGTCGGCCGTTCCCGAAGCGGCTTCGTTCTCGTCTTCAACCGGCGCGCCCTCGGCATCCGAATCCGCCTCCGCGTCTTCCTTGTCCGTGTCGTCGGCGGCGTCGCCGTGCTCGGTCCCGTCGTAATCGACGTCGGACTCGCCGTCATGCTCGACGGCGCCCTCATCGGCGGCAGCGGCTTCGTCGCTGTGCTCCTCGTCGACCATCGGAGGCGCACTCTCGGGGGACGGCTCGGCTTCCGGCTCCGATTCGACCGCTGCTTCCGCCGCCGTATCCACGGTCATCGACTCGCTCTGAACGGAAGCCGGGGCCGATTCGGTTTGGGGCATCACCACGACGAGCGGAACCTCCACCTCGACGGGCGGGCTCGGCGCGACGCAGCTGTTGCCGGGCGGCGACATCAGCGGGCCGGGGTCGAACACACGGAAGTACGGGACATCTCCGATCCCGTCGCAGTTGCGGTCGACACCGTCGTAGTCGCTCCAGAAGTTGCCACGGCAATCCTCGTGCCACTGATTGGCGCGGTACGGATCGTAGCCGCTCATCCCGTTGTCGAGAAACGCGTTCCACGCCACCACGTTCCCCACCGCCCGCGCCCCCATGACCACGCCGTTGAGGCAGTCGGCGATGACATTCCCACGGAGCCGGTTCCCCGACGAGTTCAGCAGGTACACCGCGGTATCCGAGAGCCGGATCCGCGACGCCTCGACGAGCCCGTTTCTGACCGTATTGAAGTAGACGCCAGCAAGCCGTGCCCGTTCGACCGTGCAGTCGCGGATCACGAAGCAGGCGGTTGTGTGATCGATGTACACTCCGTAGTCGGCCGCCGGGGCATCGATGTGCCAGCCCTCGATGACGTAGGGGTTCAGCGCGGTACCGCATCCGGAAACGACGCCGTTCTCCCTCGTGAATTGGTCGTCCCCGAAGATGTAGATCGGCTCGTGATTCCCGAGCTCGAAGAATCGGCCTCTTCCGACCTGCCCCCCCACCAGGACGACCGACAACACGACGACCAACACGGCCGTCGTCGTGAATGCGACCTTCCTGCCCATCATCGCCTCCTTGATTTCATTGCCTTGCTGAACTGCCTCAGGATACCATGTCCGAAGCGCAGTGGGAACCGTCGATCGAGCTAGTCGCCTCCTACTGCGGAGAAGAAGACGTCCTCCAGATCCTTGCCGCCGAACCGTTCTCTCAGCTCCGGCAGCGTTCCGAGCGCGTGCAGACGCCCCCGGTACAGGATGCCGATGCGGTCGCACAGCTTCTCCGCGACCCGCATGATGTGCGTCGACAGCAGGATCGTCCGGCCCTGTTCCCGGAACAGCCCGATCGTCTCGACCACGGTCCGAGCGGCCATCACGTCGAGCCCGAACGTCGGTTCGTCGAGGATCAGGACCGGCGGGTCGTGAAGGATGCTTCGGGCCAGCGACAGCTTCTGCTTCTCCCCGGTGGAGAACGTCCCCACCCGGCGGTCGGCCAGCGCGGCCATGTCGAGCGTCGCGAAGATGTCGTCGGAGCGGGTCCGGATCTCGCCGGGCGACAGGTTGTTGATCCGTCCGAAGAACCGGAGCGTCTCCCGTGCTGTGAACCGATCGTACAGCCCGGTCTCGGTCGCGAGGAAGCCGATCTGCTCGCGGACCTCGCCGGGATGGGACCGAACGTCGAATCCGGCGATTCTCGCCGTGCCCGCCGTCGGCGTCAGGATCGTCGCCAGCATCCGCAACATCGTTGTCTTCCCGGCCCCGTTCGGCCCGAGCAGGCCGAAGATCCTCCCGGCAGGACACTCGAACGAGACGTCCACGGCCGCATCGATCGACCCACGCCGCGACGTGAACGTCTTAGTCAAGCCGTCCGCTGCGACCAGAATGTCACTCATATCGCCTCCGCCCCGACCATCGAACGCAGCACCTCCGGCACAAGGACGCGTCCGTCCTCCGTCTGATTGTTCTCCAGAATCGCCGCCATCAGACGCGACGTGGCCAAACCGGACCCGTTCAGCGTGTGGACGAACTCGGGCTTCTCCTTCGGGCCGGGCCGGTAGCGGATGTTCCCGCGCCGCGCCTGGAACGCCTCGCAGTTGGAGCAGGAGGAGACCTCGTAGTACCGTCCCTGTCCGGGGAGGTAGACCTCGAGGTCGACGGTCCGGCTCGACTGCTGCGCCATGTCGCCGGTCGCGAGCTGTACGACGCGGTAGTGCATGCCAAGCGCTTCGAGTACCGCCTCGGCATCGGCAATCAGCGCCTCCAACGCGTCGTACGAAACGTCGGGAGCGGTGAACTTGAACATCTCCACTTTGTTGAATTGATGGACGCGGATCAGGCCGCGCTCCTCCTCTCCGTAGCTCCCCGCTTCCCGGCGGAAGCACGGCGTGTATGCGACGTAGTTCTTCGGCAGCTCGTCGTACGGCAGGATCTCGTCCCGATGCAGATTCACGAGCAGGCTCTCCGCCGTCGGATTCAGATACAGATCGTCCTTCTCGATGTAGTAGACGTCGTCAGCGAACTTCGGCAGTTGAGACGAAACGTAGAAGCTCTCCGCGTTCGCCAGGAACGGCGGCAGCACAGGCACGTACCCGCGGTTCGCGTGATGGAAGTACATGAACTGGATCAGCGCCATCTCCATCCGCGCCGCGGCGCCGACGTACATCGGGAAGCGCGCCCCGGCGATCGACGCGGCGCGCGGGAAGTCGAGGATCCCCTTCTCCTCGGCGATCTCCAAATGATGTTTGATCGGATGACCCGGCGCCGGCTTCTCGCCAACCGTCTTCAGCACGACGTTCGCGTCCTTGCCGCCGACCGGGACCGAACCGTGCGGCACGTTCGGCAAGAGCGACAGCCGTTCGTCAATCCCTTCCTGCGTTTCGCGCAGCTCGCCGTCCAACGCGGAGATCCGATCGCCGATCTCCGACAGCCGGCCGAGCAAATCGGCCGCATGCTCACCGGCCTGCTTCCGCCGACCGACTTCCTGGGAGCCTTGGTTGCGCTCCGCCTTCAGTCCCTCGACCTCGCCGATGATCCGGCGTCTTTCCTCGTCGAGAGCGACGATCTCTCCCAGGTCGATCGACGGGTCGCGCGTTCGCAGCCGCGCCTCAATCCCGGCCCGGTCCTCGCGGATCTCACGGATGTCGAGCATCTTCCGCCTCCATTCCACGTGGGATTCTAGGAAACGGACGCGACCGCGGCAATAGCCCGGCGCTCCAGCTCGGTTCTGCTGGGTGTTTCGCCGCCGAAGCCGGAGTATACTTCTCCCTCTTCGAGGCGGCCTGCGCGACTCCGCCGAAGACAAACCGACCTCGAAGCGGAGGGCGACATGCGGCTGTTGATGTACTCGAAGGCGTTGTACTCGAGTTGGCTGTACTACAGCGCCGACCGGATCCTGTTCGACGCCGGAGAGGGCGCAAGCTCGATCCTTGGGAACAAGGCGTTCGCGGTCCGCCGCGTCTTCCTCTCCCACGGGCACGCCGATCACATCGGAGGCCTCATCGGGCTGATCAATATCCGCAACACCGCGATGGGCGACAAGGAGAAGGAGTTGTCCATCTACTACCCGAAGGGCAACTTCTTCGTCTCCGAGATGATGAACTTCATCGCCCGAACCAACCGCCGCCTCAGCTACGCGCTCGAGTGGGTCCCGCTCGAGCCCGGCGACCGCGTCGAACTCCTCGCCGGCCAGCTGCCTCGATACGTCGAGGCGTTTCCCACGGTCCACGTCCACAACGAGGTCTCCCTCGGCTACAACGTCGTCGAGGTCCGTCATCGGCTGAAGCCCGAGCTCGCCGGCGCGCCGCAGGAGGAGATCGTCGCCCGGGTCAGGGTCGACGGGAAGGACTCGATCACCGAGTACTACGACCAGAAGCTCTTCTCCTACGGCGGCGACTCGGTCGGCATCAAGCCAGCCTACGTCGCCGACACCGAGGTCCTCTGCCACGATACGACGTTCCTCGACGAGGAGGATCGCAAGGAGTACAAGCACGCGACGCTGATCGAGGCGATCGCCTGCGCCAGGCAGGCCCGCGTGAAGAAGGAGCTCTTCTGCTTCCACATCTCCAGCCGGTACAAGAGCAAGCTGCGCGAGATCGAGGCCGCATCCGGGAAGTACGACGACCTCGACTTCAAGGTAACGCTTGTCCCACCCGGTCGCATCTACTCCGTCGACTGAAGCCGTTGAACCGTCGCAAGCCGATCCGGTACCATCCGCCGACTTCATCGGCCAACTCAGGAGGAACGATGCCCGATCGCCGCTTCACCCGGATTCAGACGGAGCTTCCCGGCCCCAAGTCGGCGGCCGTGTTCGCCGCGAAGACGAAGTACGTCGCCGCCCCGGTCGAGACCTACGCGCCGTTCGTCGTCAAGCAGAGCGAAGGCGCGATCATCGAGGATCTCGACGGCAACCGGTTCCTCGACTTCACCGGAGGTTGGGGCTGTCTCGCGCTCGGGCAGCGAAGCGACCGCGTCGTCCGTGCACTGCACGAGCAGATCGACGCGTATCTGCACACCGACTTCACCGCCGTTCCGTACGCGCCGTTCATCGAACTGGCCGAACTGCTGTGCCGGCGTACGGCGATCGACGGCGACCTGAAGGCCGCCCTGTTCAACTCCGGTGCCGAGGCCGTGGAGAACGCCGTGAAGATCGCCCGTGCCTACACCAGGCGAAAGGCAACGCTCGTGTTCGAGAACGCGTTTCACGGGCGAACGTTGCTCGCGATGACGATGACTCACAAGGCGAAACCGTACAAGTACGGTTTCGGACCGTTCGCGCCGGACGTCTATCGCCTCCCGTACCCGTACGAGTATCGCAAGAACGTCACCGCCGCCGAGATCGAGCAGACGCTTCTCTCCCTCGTGGATCCGTCCGAAGTCGCCGCCATGGTCGTCGAGCCGGTGATCGGCGAGGGCGGCTTCCTCGTCCCGCCGGCCTGGTTCCTGCCTGCGATGCGCACGCTCGCGGACAAGTACGGCTTCGTTCTGGTGTTCGATGAAGTTCAGTCGGGCATCGGCCGGACCGGCCGCTTCCTCGCGTTCGAGCACTTCGACGCGCAGCCCGACCTCGTCTGCGTCGCCAAGTCGCTCGGCTCCGGCCTCCCGCTCTCCGGCGTCATCGGAAGGGCCGACGTGATGGACGCCCCGATCGCCAGCGCCATCGGCGGCACGTACGTCGGGAATCCGCTCGCGTGTCGCGCGGCGATCGAGGTCATCCGCGCAATCGACGAGGAGGATCTCCTCGCGCGGGCCGTCCACGTCGGCGATCGGATCAAGGACCACTTCCGCCGCCTCGCCGAGCGGTTCGACGTGATCGGCGACGTGCGCGGTCTCGGTGCCATGGTCGGCGCCGAGCTCGTACTCGATCGGTCGACGAAGGAGCCGGCGAAGGAGCTGACCGGCAAGATCGCCGCCGAGGCGCTCCGGAACGGCGCCATCTTCCCGACCGCCGGGCTGTCAGGCAACGTTCTTCGCGTCCTCGTCTCCCTCGTGATCACCGACGAGCAAATCGACGAGGGGATGGGCATCCTCGCTGAGGCGTTTGAGACGGTTATCGGATAGTCGTCTCCGGGGGGCGATTCCTCTGTTCTGACGGGCCGATTGCACCTCCACGGCCAAGGCCGAACCCGCACCCTAGACACGCGGGAAGCGCCTACAGGAGGCGTGTTTAGGAATCGGAATACAGCAAAGCCTGGTGCCTTCTGCGCTACAGACTTGGCAAGGACCCACCTCGTTGCTATACTGGGCGCCAGATTCTCCAACCCAAGGGGGTAGACGTGAACAAGGCAGAGCTGGTCGAGAAGCTGGCAAAGAAGACGGGGCTGACGAAGAAGGATGCGCGAGCCGCGTTGGATGGCGTAGTCGATGTGGTGACGGCTGCGCTCGCGAAGAACGAACCGGTCATCATCACCGGCTTCGGGAAGTTCGAAACGCGCAAGCGAAAGGCCACGACCCGCATGAACCCGCAGACCGGGCAGCGGATCAAGACTCCGGCAAAGACCGTCCCAGCGTTCAAGGCAGGCAAGAACCTCAAGGATCTCGTCGCCAAGAAGAAGTAGGGATCGGATCTAGAGAATCGACCTCGCTACTCGACTGAGTAGCCATTGAGATGCACGCAGAGGGAAGGCCGAGAGGCCTTCCCTCTCTTCTTGAAGATCAGGCCGAACGACCTTCCCGCTCCCCTTCGGGATCGCGCTGCCACTCTCCCCAAATCCCGGCACGCGCCGCGCTTGACAGCCACGTGCCCCTCTCATTCCGTTTCTCTATACTCCTGTTTCCACGCAGCCCAGTCGGTGTACCACCTCCACTCCGTTCCCTATACTCCAACTCATGGATCTCCTGTCCGACCTCAACCCGCGTCAGCGCAAGGCGGTCACCTTCGGCGACGGCCCCCTGCTGATCGTCGCCGGCGTCGGAACCGGCAAGACGACGGTGATCACCCGGCGAATCGCGTGGCTGATCGCCGAGAAGAAGGCTCTGCCGGCGGAGATCCTCGCCCTGACGTTCACCGAGCGAGCCGCCGCGGAGATGGAGGAGCGGGTCGACGTCCTCGTCCCGTACGGGTACGTCGAAGCCCAGATCGGCACGTTTCACGCGTTCTGCGACCGCGTCCTACGAGAGAATGCCGTGCTCCTCGGCCTTTCCCCGGACTACAGGATCCTGACCGAGCCGGAACAGGCGATCTTCCTCAAGGACCATCTGTTCGACCTTCCGCTCGATCGGTACCGCCCACTCGGAAACCCGATGCGGCATCTGCGGTCTCTCCTGACGTTGCTCTCCCGCGCAAAGGACGAGGACGTGACGCCCGATGAGTACTGCGAGTACGCGGACGGCCTCGCCGCCGAGGCGGAGCACGCCGACACCGGGGCGGACGAGGGCAGGCTCGCGACCGAGGAAGCCGCCGACCAGCGGGAGATCGCCGACGCCTACGCAGCATATCAGCGGCTCCTCGTCGAGCACGGCTTCGTCGACTTCGGCGACCTCATCACGCTGAGCCTGCGTCTCTTTCGCGAGCATCCGACCGTTCTCGCACGATATCGGGACCGATTCGCCTACGTGCTCGTCGACGAGTTTCAGGACACGAACTACGCGCAGTTCGAGCTCCTCAAGCTCCTCGCCAGCCGCCGGAACCTCACGGTCTGCGGCGACGATGACCAATCGATCTACAAGTTCCGCGGCGCGGCGATCAGCAACATCCTCGCATTCCAGGAGACGTACCCGGACGCGGAGCTGGTCGTGATCGACCGCAACTACCGCTCGCCTCAGGCGATCCTGGACTCGGCGCACCGCCTGATCCAGCACAACAACCCGGACCGGCTCGAGGTTCGTTCCGAGATCAGCAAGCGCCTGACGGCGACGGTCGGGAAGGGAAGGGCGCCGCAGCAGGTCCACTTCGAGAGCCTCGACGAGGAATGCGACTTCGTCGCCGAGACGATCGCCCGGAGGAGGGCGGATGAGGATCGACCGCTGAGCGACTTCGCCGTCCTCGTCCGTAGCAACGCCCAGGCCGTGCCGTTCCTTCGCGCGCTTGGCCTCCTGAAGGTCCCGTGGCGCTTCTCCGGGAGCCGCGGTCTGTACGACCAAGAGGAGATCCGCTCGGCAATCGCGTTTCTCCGCGTCCTCGCCGACCCGCGGGACACGATGTCGTTGCACCACGTCGCCGGCTCGCCTCACTACGACGTGCCCGGCGAGGCGCTCGCTGCGCTGACCAGCTACGCGCGCCGCCAGAACAAGGGGCTCCTGCAGGTGCTGCGCATCGCCGCGAGAACCGCTGGATTCCTCGACGTCTCCGCGGACGGACAGGAGCGGATCGTCCACCTGCTTGCCGATCTCGATGCGATGCTCCCGCTCTCGACGCGGGAGCCGACCGGCGAGCTGCTCTATCGCTATCTTTCGACCCAAACCGGTACGATCGAGCGCCTGTCCAACTCCGACTCGCCGCGCGACGCCCAGCGGATCCAGAATCTGGCGAAGCTGTTCTCGATCGTCGAGCGGTTCTCGCGTGTCACCCGCTACGACCGGGTCGCCTGGTTCATCGACTACCTCGACGCGCTGATCGAGGCGGGCGACAACCCCGCCGTCGGCGACGCCGCGTTCGACGCCGACGCGGTCAGCGTGCTGACGATCCATCAGGCGAAAGGACTCGAGTACCCGATCGTCTTCCTCGTCGGCCTCGTGTCCGGGCGGTTCCCTTCGACGCATCGCCGGGATCCGATCCCGCTGCCCGAAGCGCTGATCAAGGATCTCGTGGCCTCCGGGTCCGACTTCCACCGTCAGGAGGAGCGCCGCCTGTTCTACGTTGGCATGACGCGGGCGAAGGAGGACGTTTACTTGACCAGCGGGCAGGACTACGGCGGGAAGCGGCCGCGCAAGCCGAGCCTGTTCGTCTCCGAGGCGCTCGATCTCGACGCATCGCAGCTCAAGCCGGAGCGGAGTGCACCACTCGCGCGGCTCACGCGACACGGAGGGGTGGAAGCGAGCGGCGACTCCGAGGAGCTGGTCCTCTTCCCCCGGGGCGAAGAGATCCTCTCGCTCAGCCATCGCCGAATCGACGACTACCTGACCTGCCCGCTGAAGTACCGCTACGTCCACGTGCTGCGCGTGCCGATCCGTCAGCATCATGCCGTCATCTACGGCAGTGCGATTCACCAGGCCATCCGCGTCTACTTGATGAACCGGATCGCCGGGCGGAAGACGCCGCTCGCCGAACTGCGCACGGTGTTCCGAAACCACTGGCAGGCGGAGGGTTTCCTGACCCCCGAACACGAGGAACTCCGCCTCCAACAGGGATTGAAGGCGCTCGAGGCGTTCCACGCGCACGAGGAGCGCGCCGAGAAGCCGCCGGCCCACGTCGAGCGGCGGTTCTCCCTCGAGATGAACGGCGTTCGCCTCATCGGCGTCTTCGATCGGATCGACTGTCCCTCCGAACCCTGCGGGGCGGATGGCACGATCATCGACTACAAGACGTCCGACGTCTCGACGGCGGAACAGGCAACGAAACGAACGAAGGACAGCCGTCAGCTCGCCCTGTACGCGCTCGCCTACCGGCAGCTGTTCGGCGATCTGCCGGTGGCTGTCGAACTGCGGTTCCTGACTCCGGGGCTCGTCATCGGGCGCGTCGCCCCTTCGGAGAAGATGCTCTCACGAGCGGTCGAGGAGATGAAGCGCGCCGCGGCCGGGATTCGGGCCGGCGCGTACCCGGCGGAGCCGACGTACCGAGCCTGCCGGTACTGCGCCTACGCTTCGATCTGTCCGGAGAGACGGAGCGACTAGAACCGCGCCCGCAAGACGTGCTCGCTATCGAGCGTCCGGCGACACGGCGTCGATGTCGACGAGATGGTCGGCCCACAGCGACTCGATATCGTAGAACTCGCGGGCTTCCTTCTCAAGGACGTGGACGACGATGTCGCCGTAATCGAGCACCACCCACTTCCGCTCGGAGAGCCCCTCGCTGCGGATCGGCTTCATTGGAAGCCCCGTTCGCAGGGCGTTGACCATCGCCTTCGCGTGGACGGGGTTGTCGACGCCGACGACGACGAAGTAGCTCGTCGGGATCGAGACGTCCGACAGGTCGATCACCACCACATCCTCGCCTTTCCGATCCTCGATCAGGCGGATCGCCTCGCGCACGAGGCCTCGTTCGTCGGTCATTCGAGCTCCATTCCCTGCCCGGCAATCAGCAGCAAATCGGTCCCAACCGGAACGTAGTCCCGCAGCGCGGCGTAGCTCGCCTCGAACGTCTCGGGGAAGACGATCCGGATCTCATTCGGTGGCAGGGCATCCTGAAGGACCCACGCCTTCGCTTCGTCGGTCAGGACGACGACGTAGGTCGGCGAGTAGTCGAACGAGTCGGCGTTCCCGATCCGCGTGATCGAGAAGCCACGGGCTCGCAAGTACTCCGCCGTCCGGCTCGCCATCTCCCGGATCCCGTTTCCATTGAAGACGGCCACGTTGACCTCGTCGGCGGTCAGCAGGTCCAGTCCCTTGAGCGAAGACGCGACGATCCGCTCGGCTTCGACGATCTTCGGCTCGACGACCGCCTCTCCGTCGACAACGACGGTCTCGGTCGGCAGCGCGACCGTCCGCACGGCATCTTCCGGGACATCGTGGAGAACCGCCGCGACCTCGAAGAGATCGTCCATCGGGCAGTTGGTGTCAATCGATGAAAAGCCCTCGCGAACCACCGATCGGAGGGTGCGAGTCGCCTGACCGCGGACGCCCTGCGCAAGCGCGGCGTGCAAGAGCGCCTCCTGTCGCGCGGCGAGCCCGACGTCTCCGGGAAGGCTCGGCGACGCGGCGAACGCGACCGCCTCCGCGCCGGTCATCGCCCGCTCCTCCGCCCGGATCTCCACCCGCATCGGCGGGTCGACCGACTCGTCGGCATAGATTGCCGTCTCCTCGAGCGCGACTGTGATGCCGCCGAACGAATCGATCCAGTCGGCCAGCACGCGCCGCTCTGCGGCAAGGAAGAACGGGACGTCGATCCCGAGCAGGTCGGAGATCGCCCGTGCGGCCGCCGCCCCGCCGAACGTCGCGAAGACGTCCGACGCCGGAGCGAGCGCTCCCTCGGGTCCCTTCACGCGAACCGCCGCCGGCACGGAGAGGAACACCAGATCCTCGCTCGTCAGGCTGAGCACCATCATCGCGTCGACGCCGCCCTGCTCGTCGTCCCCGGCCAGGAGCACGTTCGTTCGCTGCCCCTGTTCCAGGATCGATCCGACGTGGCGCTGCGTCAGCAAGTACCACGCGACCGCCCCCGCCGCGACGACGAGCGCGGCTGCCGCAATGACAAGAACTTGCTTGCGAACCGGATTCCCCCTCATATCGTCCCCTCTCGTGCGACGCTATCATACGGATCGAGGATTGTCAACCGATCTGCCGTTCGCCTCAGAACTTCATCGCATCCGCCGTCCGGTTGACGGCCGCAGGAGCGGGAGTATTCTTGGGGCATGAGCCGAGCCGACTCCGATGCCTCTACTGATCCGTACGTCGCTCTCGCGGCCCGCGCCGTTCGCGCCTACGTGGACGACCGTCAGGTCCTCGATCCGCCGGCCGATCTGCCTTCGGGGATGGAGCGACCCGCCGGGGTGTTCGTCTCGATCAAGAAGCACGGCGCGCTGCGTGGCTGCATCGGCACGTTCTTCCCGGCGGAGCCGACGATCGCCGCAGAGATCGTCGCGAACGCCGTCAAGTCGGCGACGGCCGATCCGCGGTTCCCCCCGATCGGCCCCGATGAGCTCGACGATCTGGCGTTGTCGGTCGACGTCTTGTCCGATCCGGAGCCGTGCACCGAGGCCGATCTCGACCCGGCTCGCTTCGGTGTCATCGTGGAGAGCGGCTGGCGACGCGGGCTGCTCCTCCCGGATCTGGCCGGCGTCGATTCCGTCGCACAGCAGGTCGACATCGCGCGGCGAAAAGCGGGGATCGGCGCCGGCGAGCCCGTCGAGCTTCGACGGTTCACCGTCGAACGACACACATGACCGACTCCTCGTGCGCCGTGCTGACGTTCGGCTGCCGCGCCAACCAGTACGAGTCCGCGATGATGGAACGGCTGCTCGCCGCCGCCGATCGCGGCAGCAATCGGCACGTCGCCATCCTGAACGCCTGTACGGTGACCGGCCTGGCCGAGCGGAAGGCCCGCCAGGCGGCCCGCCGGCTCCGCCGTGAGGATCCCGACGCGCTGATCGTCCTGGTCGGATGCCTCGCCGACGCAGTTCAACGGGGACTGACCCGGTTCGACGAGGCCGACCTGCTCGCCGGCAACGCATGGAAGCCGCGCATCGTCGAGGTCGTCGATCGTGCCCGGTCCGGCGAGCACGGATCGCTGCCACCCATCGAACGCTGCTCGCTCGCCGGCGAGGCGAGCGGCGGCCGCCCGGACAGGATCCGGGCGACTCTGAGGGTCCAGGACGGCTGCTCGCGAGCGTGCACGTACTGCCGCGCGACCCAGGTCCGCGGGGCACCGCGCAGCAAGCCGATCGCGGATGCCGTCGCCGAGGCCGAAGCGCTCGTCCGGTCGGGCTTCCCGGAGATCGTTCTCACCGGGATCGACCTCGCGCAGTACAAGCCGCCCGTGGGCACCCTCGCCGACGTCGTCCGTCGGATCCTCGCGATCGACGGACTTCTCCGACTTCGGATCGCTTCGATCAATCCGTCCGGCCTGACGGCATCGCTGATCGATGCGTTCGTGGCTAGCGGTCGTGCATGCCCTCACTTCCACGTGCCACTCCAGTCCGGAGACGACCGGATCCTGCGGGCGATGGCCCGCGGATACACCGTCTCGGACTACCTCGACGGCATCGCAGCGGTTCGGGCGCGAATCCCTCACGCCACATTCGGGACCGACGTCATCGTCGGCTTTCCGGGCGAGGATGAGGCGGCGTTCGAGAACACGTGCAGTGTTGTGGAGACCATCGGATTTGCCAACCTCCACGCGTTCCGCTTCTCGCCGCGCCGCGGAACGATCGCCGCCGACCTCCCCGATGCGGTTCCCGAGAGCGTCAAACGGCATCGCGCCGACACCCTCCTCCGTCGCTGGCATGCCGGGCTCCGGGAGCGGCTTGACAACCGGATCGGTTCGACACACCATGTCCTCGTGGAGGAGCGCCGCGGAGACGAATGGCGTGGCTACACGAGTGACTACCTCTACGTCCACTTGACCTCGGGAGAGGACATCCCCGTCGGTTCCATCCGCCCGGTTCGAATCGTGGCCGTCGCGGAGGATCACTTGGAGGGAACGACCGATGACTGATCAGGTGCACGCCGAGCTGACTTTGAACGACAACGCGGAAGCGACCGCGTTGCTCGGGCAGTACAACCGCAACCTCAAGGAGATCCAGAAGGCGTTCTCCGCCCAGATCCTCGCCCGCGGAGAGACGATCCGCATCGAAGGGGAAGCGGACGAGGTCGAGCGGGTTCGCGGCCTGTTCGAGAAGCTCCTCGACCTCGTTCAGGGGCGCCACGCCCCGTCGCTCGCCGACGTGCGCTATCTGGTCTCTCAGGTCAAGGCGGGCGTTGCCGTCGACGGCGTCCTGTCGGACGTCGTCCGGATCACCCACTGGGGCGAGGAGATCCGTGCCAAGACCGTCGGGCAGCACCGCTACGTGGCCGCGGTCCGCGACAACGACATCACCTTCTCGATCGGGCCCGCCGGAACCGGGAAGACGTACCTCGCGGTGGCGATGGCGATCGACTTCCTCAAGCGGGAGCACGTCAAACGGATCATCCTGACACGGCCGGCGGTCGAGGCGGGAGAGGAGCTCGGCTTTCTGCCTGGCGACATCCAGGCCAAGGTCAGTCCGTATCTCCGGCCGCTCTACGACGCGATCTTCGACATGATTCCGGTCGCCGAGTTCGAGAAGCTAATCGAGCACGGGCGAATCGAGATGGCGCCGCTCGCGTTCATGCGCGGACGAACCCTCAACAATTGCTTCGTCATCCTCGACGAGGCACAGAACACCACGTCGACGCAGATGAAGATGTTCCTCACCCGCCTCGGCTTCCACTCGAAGGCGATCATCACCGGAGACGTCACGCAGGTCGATCTCCAGGACCAAGCGTCCGGCCTGATCGCTGTGCAGCAGATCCTCGAAGGGATCTCGGGCATTCAGTTTGTCCGGCTCGACAAGACCGACGTCGTTCGCCACGCGCTTGTTGCGCGGATCATCGAGGCGTACGAACGGGACGATCAACGACGAGCCCTCTCGACGGACGACTCCGAGCCAACGCAGCGCCCCTAGCCCAGCGCAGTTGGTCTGCCCGCCGGGTTGTGCTACCCTGATCCGATCCCGTATCGGCCCGCAGATCGAGGACGGAAGGAAGATCCATGAGGCAGCTTGCCAGAGGAGTCGTCGCGATCGTCGGGGCCGCCCTCGTCCCGCTCGCCGCTGTCGCTCCCGACGCTCCGCTCGGGCCAATCGTCATCAATGAAGTCTCCTGGGCCGGCGCAGGCTGGGACCTCACCGCCGAGTGGATCGAGCTGTTCAATCCCTCCGACGAGCCGATCGATCTTGACGGCTGGCGGCTCATCTCCTCGGACGGCTCTCCATACGTCGAGTTGCGGGGAACGATTCCGCCCCACACCGGCGGAGATCCGGCGAGCGGCTTCTTCCTGCTCGAGCGCGAGCACGACGGATGCGTCCCCGGAATCGAGGCCGATCAGATCTACTGCTGCGCGCTGACCGACCGCGGGGAGGCACTGTACCTGTTCGATCCGCAAGGGGGCCTCGCGGACTCCGCCAACGCGACGGACGATCCGACGGCCCCGTGGCCGGCCGGGACCGAGGCGCGCGGAACGCCGCCGTACGCGTCGATGGAGCGGATCGACTATCGCCAGGCGGACGGGCCGGCCAACTGGGCGACGTCGTCGGCCGAGACCTCATCGGGGCCCGAAGGACGCCCGATCCACGGCACGCCGGGACACGAGAACTCTGCCTTCAACATGCCGCCCACGCTGATGTTCTCGATCGTCCCGCCGTATCCGACGCCGGGGGACTTCGTCGACTTCGATGCGTCGACCTCGTTCGACAAGAACGATCGGATCGCTTCGTATCGCTGGGACTTCGGTGATGGGACCGAGGGCGTCGGCCCGACCGCGACCCACACGTTCATCGAGTCGGGCGACTACTGCGTGACGCTCGTCGCGACCGACGAGAAGGGCGGGGCATCGTTGCTGACCCGCATCGTCCGGGTGCAGCCGACATCGCCGCCGATTCCCGATTTCTCCATCGTGACGCAACCACCGGGCCTCAAGCCCCGGGCCGGCACCCCGATCCGCCTCCAAGACGAATCGAGCGACCCAGGCGGGGAGATCGTGGGCTGGGAATGGGCCTTCGGAGACGGCGACACCGCATCGGACGCGGCGCCGCTTCACACATACGACGAGCACGGCACGTACCTCGTCGTTCTGCGAGTCGTCGACGACCGGGGGGACGCCGCGGTTCAGAGCCGATCGTACACCGTGGCCAGCCGCCTGCCGGTCGCCACATTCAGCCGATCGCTCGACCTTCCCAGCGAGGCGGACCCGATCGAGTTCGACGCCTCCGCATCGTACGACCCGGACGGCGTGATCGAGCTGTACCGCTGGGATTTCGACAGCAACGGCACGATCGACCAGGAGACCCCCGACCCGGTGATCAAGTTCGCGTTCGCCGAGCGTGGCGACTATGGGGTCCGGCTCAGCGTGGTCGACGACGCCGGCGACGTCTCCATCCCGTTCGTCGAGCCGCTCTCCGTCAACGGCCTGCCGATCGCCGAGTTCCAGCTGTCTGCGTTCGAGGCATCGGAACTCGAACCGATCCTGTTCACCGATCTGTCGCACGACGTGGACGGAGAGATCGTCGGCCTTCTCTGGGATTTCGGCGATGGAACGACCATCAAGACCGCCGCCGAGTCGGAGCACGTGTTCGAGGACGACGGTACGTACACGGTATCGCTCACGGTGATGGACAACGCCGGCGCCCGCCACACCACGTCCGCGGAGGTCCGGATCGCCAACCTTCCTCCGACGGCGCTCCTCACGACCGCGGAAATGGAGCGTCCGACCGGAGAGCCGTTCCCACTCGATGCCTCGGGGTCGGCCGACCCGAGCCCCGCTGGGTCGATCGCGCAATACGAGTGGGACGTGGATGGGGACGGCACGGCCGACCAAACGACGACCTCTCCGACCTTCTCGCACGCCTACGACGAAGACGGCTCGTACACGATCCGCCTGCGCGTCACCGACGATGACGGTGCGACCTCGGATTCCGACCCACTGGTCGTCCGAGTCACGAACCGCCCGCCGCGGGTCACCCGGATCACCCGCACGCCGGAGACCCCAACCGACGTCGACGAGGTTCTCCTCGCCGCGACGGGCTCCGATGCCGACGGGGAGATCGCCCAGTGGCATTGGGATTTCCCGGACGGGATCGACGTCGTCGGTTCCGGGCCCACGATCCGGTTCGCTGATGACGGGACGTACCTCGTGAGCCTGACCGCCGAGGACGACGACGGTGCTCGCTCCGAACCGTTCTCCATCGAGATCAACGTCGCAAACGCCGCGCCGATCGCCGCGTTCTCGACGGCAACGGTCGACGGCCTCTGCGTCTCCTTCGACGCGCGCGCGTCGACCGATCCGAGCCCGGCAGGGGAGATCCTGCACATTGCATGGGACTTCGGCGACGGATCCAGCTGTCCGGGATCGCCGGGCGGTTGCGGCGGAAGCGATCGATGGACGCCCGTCCACTGTTATCCTGCGCCCGGAACGTATATCGTTGGCTTGGTCGTCATCGATGACGGTGGCTCTCTCGCCCAAACCACGATGACAATCCACATCGCAGAGTGAAAGGACTCGCATGTTCCGCATCCGCGAAGCCACTCCCGACGACAATGAGCCGTTGC
>CAZSNG010000007.1:29004-67131 GCA_964608345.1 uncultured Thermotogae bacterium | reverse complement strand
TCGGCGATCATCTCCGCGTACTTGAACGACACGACCGTCGGATCGAGCACCGGAACGCCGAGCGTCTCTCTCAGCTCATCGGCGTATCCGGCCATCGCGGCGCACCCCATGATGATGACCTCGGCACCGTCCTCCTCGACCATCCGTCGGGCCAACTCCATGCCGCGGGACACGGTCTCCTCCGGTCGAGCATCGAGATCGGCCGTCGACAGGCCAAGCGCCCGGACCGACGCCAGACGGTCGGTCAGCCCGGCCCGGCGCACATGACGCTCCTTCATCGCGATGCGCGGCCTCTTCTCAGTCAGGATCCCGAACTTGCTGCCCAGCGTGATCGCCACCGCGAGCGTCGCTTCTTCCATCGCGATGACAGGTACCTTCGAGATCTCACGGGCAGCCTCGACACCCGCGTCGCAGAAGCAGCCGAGGAGGATCGCATCGACCGCGTCTTCATTCGCCTTCTTGACGAGTTCGAGGGTCGGCGGTACCGCGTACGCCTCGTCGTACGAGGAGTCGATCGTCTCGGGACCACGATTCGGGCAGATGACCTCGACCTCGGTATCCGGGCGCTTCGTGCCCTCGATCACGGCTCGCATCTTCGCGGTGATCGTCTCCGAGGTGTTGATGTTGATCACGCGGATCTTCATGGCTCCTCCTACGCCGCGGGGGGGGACGCGAACAGCCCGTGCTTGCACTGCCGGATGCCGAGGTCGACAAGGCTTTCGGCGATCTTCAACGTCAGCGAAGTCGGGTCGAGGACGAGAATCCCCAGCTCCCGTTCAACCGCCTCGGCGTATCCGGTCATTCCGGCACAGCCGAGGATCATCACCTCCGCGCCGTCCTCTTCCATCGCGGCCCTGGCGACCTCGAAGATCCGTTTCTTCGTTCGCGCCGGGTCAGCCTCGGTTTCGAGAACCGTCATGCCCAGAGCGCGCACCGATGCACACGCGGGCTCTGCCTTGAATCGGCGAACGTCCTGCTCCTTGCTCGGAATCCGTGTCGCGAGTGGCGTGAGGATCGTGTACTTGTGTCCGAGCATCGCCGCGACGTGAATCGATGTCTCCTCAATCCCGAGCACTAGCGCCGACGAGACCTCCTTCGCCGCTTCGAGGCCGGGATCGGAGAAGCAGGCAATGATGATCGCGTCGACGCCATCGAGGTTTGCCTGCTCGATGATCTCGAGCATCGGCGGCGTAGCGAGCGCAGCATCGCGGGCCGACTGGATCGAGACAGGTGCCGACTCCGTGGCGACGACCGCCAACTCCGTGTCCGGACGCCGGATCTCGTCGAGGACCGAGGCCATCGACTCGGTCATCTCCTTCGAGCTGTTTGGATTGATGACCAGGACTCTCATCCGTTCTCCTTTCTCAATTGATCTCGTCCGCGGCGGAACGCCGTCCGATTCAGCTCGACGAATCTCGATGGAACGCGGGAGAGGACGACGTCCTCCCACAGATCGGCCTCGATGTCGAAGGCGGTCGAGAACGCACCGAGCATAACCACGTTCGTGACCTTTGGCGTTCCGATCTCGATGGCGGCCGCCGTCGCGTCGAGGAAGCGAACCGATCCGGCGGCGCCCTCGAGCTTCTCCTCGATCTCGTCTCTCGTCGGGTAGACGTTGGATCCGCTGCTCACCGAGATCGGGATCACCGGTTGAACATTGCAGACGATGCGCGCCGTCGCTCGGAGAAGCGGAATCCCGCGCAATGCCTCGAGCGGCTCGAACGCCAACATGTAGTCCATATCGCCAATCCGGACAACCGGTGAAGCGACACTCCGTCCCCACCGCACGTGGCTGAGGACGCTCCCCCCCCGAACCGCAAGCCCTAGAACGTCCGACTTCTTCGCGTCGAATCCGGCGCGCATTCCCACCTCAGTGAGGATGTCGCTTGCCAGCAGCGTCCCTTGCCCTCCGACACCCGCAACGAGGATGTTCGCTCGATCGATCACGCGCTCCCCCCCTCAGGCCGCCGAATGGCAGAGACCGGGCAAACTTGCCGACAGAGATCGCAGCCGACACACAGTGTCCCGTCGATCGCCGCCTTCTTCTTGCCGCTCGCCTCGTGCGTCTCCTCCGACTTCACGATCGCCGGGCAGCCGAGCCGGAAGCAGGTCCCGCACGCGATGCACGTTTCCGGATCGACCGTGTAGGCGGACAGCGGCGGCTTCGAGAGCTGCACACACGCCCCGTCGGCGATCAGCACCGCCGGCCCTTCGTCGTACGCAAGGCAGTCGTCGAGCGCTTCTTTGATTGCGGTCATGTCGAACGCGTCGACGGTTCGGACCTTCTCCACCCCGAGCGCTCGGACGAGCGGCTCGATCGGCACGTGCGGCGCCGTCGTCTCGTGCAACGACCAGTTCGTGCCCGGATGATCCTGGTGCCCGGTCATCGCCGTCGTCCCGTTGTCCATGATGATCGTGACGCCGCGCCCGCGGTTGTGCACCATGTTCGCCAACGCGGGGATCCCCGAATGGAAGAATGTCGAGTCGCCAATCGTTGCCACGCCGCGCTCCGGAACGCCGGCAATCGACATCCCATGGAGAACACCGATGCTGGCGCCCATGCACCCCATCGTGTGCTGCGCGTTGAACGGCGGGAGGCAACCGAGGTTGTAGCAACCGATGTCACCGGCGACGGGAATCTGCATCTTCGCCAGCCAGAAGTAGGTCGACCGGTGCGGGCAGCCGGCGCAGAGCACGGGCGTCCGCGGTGGCAGATCCTCCGCGGGGGCCTGCGCCGCCGAAGCGGCCTCTCCTTCGAGGAGCCCCGCGTTGCCGGCGATGCGCTGCAATGTGTCAGGCAGCAACTCGTCGTACGGTGGGAAGAGCTCCTTTCCCGTGACCTCGATCCCCAGCGCGCGGATCTGCTCCTCGAGGAACGGATCGAGTTCCTCAATCACCAGCAGCCTGTCCACCTCGTCGGCGAACCCACGCATCTTCCTCGCCGGCAGCGGGTAGGTCATTCCGAGCACGAGCAACGATGCGTCCGGGAAGACCTCGCGGACGTACGCTGCGGTGACACCACTGGTGATAATCCCGAGCTTCCGATCCCGCTGCTCGATTCGGTTCAGCGGAGTCGTCTCGGCGTGCGCCGCAAGCTCGACGATCCGCTGTTCGACGACCGGATGCCGCAGCTTCGCCCACATCGCGGTGCACACGTACTTCGTCTGATTGCGCACGAACGGCGGTACATCGTCCGGCGTCTCCGGCCGCTCGCCCAGTTCGACGACCGTCTTCGAGTGCGATATGCGCATCGTCGTCCGGATCAGAACGGGCGTATCGAACGCCTCGGATAGCTCGATCGCCGCGACGACGAAGTCCTTCGCTTCTTGGCTGTTGCTCGGCTCGAGGATCGGGATCTTCGCGAGCCGCCCGTACCATCGGTTGTCTTGCTCGTTCTGCGAGCTGAACATGCCCGGATCGTCGGCGGTCACGATGACCAATCCGGCTTCGATCCCGGTGTAGACCGTGTAGAGAAGGGCGTCAGACAGGACGTTCATCCCGACCTGCTTGGTGGTCACCAACGTTCGGCGACCGGCGTACGCCGCCCCGGCGGCCGCGTCCATGGCCACCTTCTCGTTCGTCGACCATTCGGCGTAGATCGCATCCGCATGCTGCGCAGCGATCGTCTCGAGGATCTCGGAACTCGGTGTACCGGGATAGCCTGTGGCAACCTGGATCCCAGCTTCGTACGCGCCACGTGCGATGGCCTCGTTCCCCGACAACAGAGCCTTGCTCATCCGCTTCGCCTTCCCTTCTACATTCGAGGCACGCGCCACGCCGATAACTGTTTCGTTATATGGAATGCCCGTTCCACATCGCTAGTCTACAGCGCCGGCTCCATCCGGTCAAGCGCTGTCTCGAGTCCCCCCATCCGAGCCGATTCCGTCCCCGTTCGATGGGAAACAGGAGAGCGGAAAGGGCGTAGGAGCAGCTGGTCCCGCCTGCCACGCAGCTCCGCTATCGGCGAAGCGTTCAGTATACGGCACCTGGCCGGTCGCTCCATAGGGCTGGATCCTCGTAAGCACGGGAGGTCTGCGGGTTGTTCAGCAATGCAATCCGAGTGAACAGCTCGCCGAGCATCTCGTGCCCGAGCGTCCATGCATCGGACGCGAGGCCACACGAGTAGTCGGTAAGGAATCGCACAGCACGCGCTGGGTCCTCGCGGTGGATCTCGAGCGCGGCGCGCTCGACCGTCGCCTGCCGGACGAACGACTCGCGATCGAACGTGTCCCACCGCGGCCGCACCAGATCGACCGTCCCTTGATGGAACAGGTTGATCAGATTGCCGATGTTCTCGAACAACCAGTAGGCCGAGTCGCTCCGATACCTCGCGTCATCGCCCGAATCCCCAATGGCGTATGGCGCAGGAACGCGGGTGTTGTGCGCGTACCACGGGATGTGCGGCCCGCTGGCCGTCGCCGCCAGGCCGCCCCAGAGGATGCCGCCGATCTCGTTCGGCAGATCCGAGCGGCTCTGGGTCACCCACGAGGTGATCGTCTGTGGACATCCGATGAGCCTCGACGCGCACCACGCAGGCGCCCGGCGGTAGTGGCCGGTTCGGCCATCGACGATCGGCTCTCCTTCCTGCGACCCGTACTCGTCGAGTTCGGTCCCCTCGTATTGATCCTTGAGAAGGTCGAGGAGGTCGCTCACATCGAGGAGTCGATCGGGGCGGACGAACAACGGGTACTCCTTCGACAGCTCGTACGGATCGACACCGAGGGACGGCGCGAGCCGGTCGATCCCTCGCCAGATCCGATGCAGACTGTAGTACGGCTGCTCTAGATCTCCGCGGGGACGGTTCCGATCATTCGTCGTGTACGCGCGGGCGGCGTGAAACGGCTCCCCGGCCCCGCGGTTCCACAGACCGTGTTCCTCGGCGAAGGGGATCAGATCCGGATCGCAGAGGTAGTTGTCCGGGTCGTCAGGATCGATGTCCGCAAGACGAAACGAGTTGGCCTCCACGACGAAACAGTCATCGGGAACCCTCGCCGCCGCCCAGTGGGTCCCCTGGTATTGCTCGAACAGCCACGCCTCTTGAGGATCGGCAAGGATGTAGTTGTCGGTCCGCCCACCGTACGCCATGGTCATCTCGCCGAGGTATTCGACGGCTTCGCGGGCGGTCCGGCACCGCTCGAGAACGAGCGTCATCAGGAAGTCGCCGATCACCGTTTCCGGCCACGGCGTTAGCCGTTCGACCGGCTCCTTCACCCATCCGCCGGTACTCGCCCCGGCGGAGACTTGATGCTCGTTGATCCCCCCCATAACCATGCCCATCGAGTCACCAGGCACGAACCGCATGATCGCGGTATACGCGTATGTCTCGCTCACCTGAGGCAAGACCACCGGCATTGCCGTCCATCCGGCCGCGACCGCCGCGTCGTTCGGCCGCTCGCGGGAAGCGGGAATCCGCACCTCGGCCTCCTGCGGATGGGTCCGGCGAGGCACGCTGACGACCCGGAGCGCGTCAGTCGAGACCGAGTCGCAATTCCTCGCCACGAGTACTGACCCATCCCGGGTCGCCTTTCGACCGACCGCAATCATGTAGCACATGGACTTCCCCTTGTCACGCCTCGGATCCTCGGGCGAAGCATACCGCGATGCGACGGCGAGTTCCATATGCTGCAGCGGGAGAGGATGAATGACCGAGCCTGGAAGCGTGGCGCTATGCGGCCACGGAGAGAACGAGCGTCACAGGGAAAGCAGAGCGCCCCGCCAGGGTTTCGGGGCGGGGCGCTGTGCATGAGGCTAGGCTCGGCCGGCAACGAGTGCCAACAGCGCCATACGGATCGGCACGCCGTTCGCCGACTGACGGAAATACGCTGCGCCGGGGTGGTCGTCGACGTCGGCGACGATCTCGTTCACCCGCGGCAGCGGGTGCATAAGGGTCACGCCCGCCTTCGCGTCCGCAAGCATTTCCCTTCGGAGGACAAACGCGTCCTTGAGACGTTCGTACTCCTGCGGATCCTCGAATCGCTCCCGCTGGATCCGCGTCATGTACAGGACGTCCGCTTCACGGATCGCCGCCCCCAGCTCCGCCGTCTCCTGGACGTCGATGCCGGCGGCCTTCACCTGATCGACGATCTCGTCCGGCATCCGCAGCGCGTCGGGTGCAACGAACAGGAACCGAACATCGTAGTTCGACAGCAACAGCGCGAGCGAGTGCACCGTTCGCCCATTGCGAAGGTCGCCGGCCAGCGCGATCGTCAGGCCGTCGATCTTCCCTTGCTCCTTGAGGATCGTGTACAGGTCGAGCAGTGACTGCGTCGGATGCTGCCCCGCGCCGTCGCCGGCGTTGAGGACCGGCCGGCCGGTCGCATCGGCCGCTTCCTTGGCGGCGCCGATCTGCGGATGGCGTAGAACGATCACGTCGGCGTATCCCTCGACCGTCTTGATCGTGTCGTGCAGCGACTCACCTTTCGACGCCGACGAGGACTTCGCCTCGGCCACGGTGATCACCCTGCCGCCGAGCCGAAGCATCGCGGTCTCGAACGACAGGCGCGTCCGGGTGCTCGGCTCGAAGAACAGCGTCGACAGCACGAGCCCTCCCATCGTATCGAGCACCTCGCCCGCTTCGACCGCGGCCTCGTACCGTCGCGCCGTCTCCATGATCAGATCGATCTCGTCCTTCGTGAATTGGTCCGATCGAAGGACATCCTTGCTGCTCAACTTGGTCATCGTTCCTCCTCGGCGGCGCTCGCGCGGCACACAACGCCTGCCAGCCGCTTCACCGCGTCTTCGATTTGCGTTTCGGTCAACGCGCAGTACGGCAACCGCACGAACCGCGAGCCATCGCCGTCCGCGTAGAACCCCTCCCCGTCACTCAGCGTCAGCCCTTCCTCCGGAGCGAGCCGGCGAACGTCCGCCGATCGAGTCCCCTCGGCAAGCGTCAGGCCGAGGAAGAACCCGCCCTCGGGGCGGATCCACGATGCGCCGCTCATATGTTCGTCGAGCGCTGCGAGGATCGCTCTCAGCCGGGGGCCGTAGAGATCCTTCAGCCGTTCGATCGCCGCCGGCAGAAGGCCCTTCACCAGGAACTCGTGCACGATGCCCTGCGGCAGCATTCCCGGCGTGATGTACGTATCCTCGGCCAGACCGGCGATTCGATCGATGATCGCCGCCGGCGCCGACATCCACCCGACACGCATCCCGGGACTGATCAGCTTCGAGAAGGAGGACAGTCGCACAATCCCGTCCGGCGCGGCTTCCGACAGGCACGGAACCTCTTCGCCCCAGTAACGCAGCGGTCGATACGGGACGTCGATCACGATCCGTGCGCCGTGTCGCTGAGCGAGCTCCGCCGCCGCGCGCCGCTTCTCGCCGCTCATCGTCACCCCGGAGGGGTTCTGGAAGTCGGGGATCAGGTACACCAGCCGTGGCTTGTGGGTCTCGAGTGCTCGTTCGAAGCCGTCGATGTCGATGCCGTCCGGCTCGAGTTCGACGCCGTGGACCACGTAGCCGGCGTTGCGCAACGTCGTGATCGATCGATCGTACGTCGGTCGTTCGACGAGCGCAGTAGCGCCCGGCTCGTGGAGCACACGTGCAACGAGATCGAACAGCTGGATCGATCCGTTGCCGATCATGATCCGATCGACCGCCACGCCCTCGCGCTCGGCGAGCCACTCCCGCAGCGGCACGAAACCGCGAACCGGGTGGTACTGCAGCAGCGTCTTCCCGTGGCGATGGAGCGCCGCCTCGGCGCAGTCGATGATCTCCTCGACCGGGAACGACTCCGGTGCCGGAACCCCCCGAGTGAACGCGATGGTCTCGATCGTCATACCGTCAGCCCCCTCGATGAAGCTCGCGCGGATCGACGTGCCCGCTCTTCGTGCGGAGGAACTCCGCTCGTCCGGGGCCGGCGACCAGTCGTCCCTCCTCGACGAGGATCTCTCCCCGTCCCATCGTCAGTACCGGGCGCCCCAACAGCTCCCGCCCCTCGTACGCGGTGTACGACGCCTGCGAGTGCTGGTTCGCGTGCTCGATCGTCCAGCGCGCAGCGGGATCGAACAGCACCAGGTCCGCGTCCGCCCCATCGGCAAGCGTGCCCTTTCGCGGATACAGTCCGAGGATTCGCGCCGGGTTCTCGCACATCACCTGCACCAGCCTCGACAGCGACAGCCACCCACCGTTGACGCCGCCGTGGTAGGAGAGCGGCAACATTGTTTCCACTTGCGGCGATCCGTACGGCGCGTCGAAGAAGTCGTCGTCGCGCGCTTTCGCCTTCGCGGCGTGGTCGCTGGCAATCGTGTCGAGCACACCGGACGCCAGACCGCCCCACAGGGAGACCCGGTCGTGTTCGCTGCGCAGCGGCGGTCCGATCTTAACCAACGGTCCCTGCCGCTCGAGCTCGGCCTCGGTCAGCGTCAGATACTGCGGGCACGTCTCCGCATACACCGTGTACCCTGCGCTCCGGGCGCGCGCCACGACATCCACCCCGAGCCTCGCCGTCATGTGCGGGATGTACAGCGGGCAGCCGGCGACCTGAGCCATCGCGATCGCGCGATGGATCGCCTCGGCCTCAAGGATCGCAGGTCGGGTCCTCACGAACACGTCACGCGGATCCTCGCCCGCCTCGTTCGTCTTGTCCTGGAGGTAGTCGGTGGCGAGGCCGTTCTCGGCGTGAACCATCCCCATCCCGCCGACCCGACCGAGGATGTCGAGGGTGCGCATCAGCTGGTAGTCATCGGTCATCCAGCCGAGCTTGGCGTAGGTCATGAACATCTTGTGCGACGTGACGCCGAACTCGGACGCCTCCGGGATCTCGTGCGACTGATTCGCAGGATCGAACAGGCCGCCGTGCAACGCAAAGTCGAGGACCGAAGACGCCAACGATTCGTCGCGGAAGCGGTGGAGCGTATCCATCAGCCCTTCGCCCGGCTTGGCGTATGCGTAGTGGATCACCGTGGTTACGCCGCCATGCGCCGCGGTCACCGGCAGAGACGCCAAGTCGTCGAGATACACCGGGTGCGTGTGCATGTCGACGATCCCCGGAAAGACCAGCAAGCCGGTGGCGTCGATCTCCCGATCAGCTCCGACCTCCAGATCGCGGCCGATTCGCTCGATCCGCCCCGCCGCGATCGCAACGTCGGCAAGACGTGTCCCCTCGGCCGTCACGACGCGGCCGCCTCGAATCACGATCCTCTCCATGCGCCCTCCTTGCCGATTGCCTCGACAGATGGTCCTCTTGCCTGCGCGGTTCCCGCTACGCGCCCGACAGCTCGGCCTCTCGATACCAGTTCTCCGGGAAGTCGTTCGGATCCGGCGGGCCGTAGATCACATCGATGCCGTCCAGCTCCTGGATGAAGACCTGGAATACGCCCTTCACGATCGACCCCTCGAGGAGGTGCCCTCCGACCGTCGGGACGTTCCACGCACCGCCGGTGACGAAATGGATCGCCGGGAACGGCTCCTCGCCATCATCCGCCTCGCGTACGTGGATGATCCCGCCCATCGACAGGATCATGCTGAGGTTCGCGATCTCCATCGGCTCCTCGTTGTGCCAGTTCGCCGGGTCGCGCGTGTCCGGCGCCCAGACGAGGAAGCGGGCGGGCTGCAGTCCGCCCATGAATGCCGCGTGAATCTTGGCGAATCGAATCTCGTGGTCGATCGCGAAACGCTGTGTCGCGAGCCACAGGTCGGCACCGGTCGTCAATCGAAGGATGAACTCACGCCCCGACTTGACGCGAACGGCGTGGTACTCGGTCGGTGTGCTCGCGTCCTGCATCCAAGCTTCCGTCATGACTGTCCTCTCGTTTCTCTTCTCACGACTCGTCCGGCGACGCTCCCAGTTCGATCAACCCGTCGACGGCAACGACACCGAGCCCCCGCGGGCGAACGAGGATCGGATTGATGTCGACCGACATCAGGCGCTCCCCGGCATCGATCGCCAACCGGCCGACGCGTACCAGAACGTCCGCGAGCGCGTCGACGTCCCCCGCCTCCGCGCCACGAAACCCCGCGAGCAGATCGGCCGCCTTGGTCCGGTCAATCATCCCTCGTGCATCCCCCGCTGACAACGGAGGAACGCCGAGCGATCGATCCCGAAGCAATTCGACCGCGATGCCGCCGAGGCCGAACACCACGACCGGCCCGAACGTCGGATCGGTCGCAATGCCGACGATCACTTCGGCCACGGCATCCGGCACCATCTGCTGGACTACGACGCCAGCGATCTCTCCCCGTCCGACGTGCGCTTCGGCGCGATCGACGATCTCACGAAACACGCGGCGCACGGCGTCGGCACCGGTGACGCCGAGAACCACGCCGCCGGCGTCGGTCTTGTGCGGGAGCGCGGCGGAGACCACCTTGAGCGCCACCGGAAAGCCGAGTGACTCGGCCGCTGTAACCGCGTCCTCCACGGTCTCGCAGAGCGTCTCAGCAACGCACGGGATCTCGTATTCTCGCAGGATCCTCTTGCTCGCCACTTCGTCGAGACGTCCACCCGGCCCGTCAAGGAGCGCCGCCGCGCGGTCCACATCGGGCTTCACTCCCGGCCTCGCCCCTTCTCGCCACGCAGCGGCGATCTCGATCAGATGCTCGGCCGCCAGCAGCCCTTCGCGCGTCCCCTGCAGGTACGGAACGCCCCCCTCGGCGAACAGATCCCGCAACGTCGGATCGAGCCCACCGGCCAGGTGGCTGAACGCGACGATCGGCTTGCCCGTCCGACGTCGAGCCGCGGCCGTCGCGCGCGCAACGATCGCGAATTGGTCGACCTGCGACTCGGCCAGCCCGGTCGGGCCGTCCTGCGAGATCATCACCAGGTCCACGTCGTCATCCGCCGCCGCGTCGACGCACTTCGCGTACGTCTCCTCGATCCGGCCGGAACCCCACGCGTCGAGCGGGTTCGCAACGTCAGCGTAATCGGGGAGTACATCGGCGAACGCGCGGCGGGTGCCCTCCGACCAGTCGGGGAACGTCAGATTCAGGTCTTCGGCGACGTCGGCGATCAGGCTGATCTCGCCGCCCGACACGGTCAGCATCCCGACCCGCGATCCCGCCGGGAGGTCTTCCCCGAGCCGCACGAACGCCTCGGCCGTCTCCAGCATCTCGTCGAGATCATGGACGCGAACGACGCCGTGCGTCCGGAACACCGCGTCGTACACCGCGTCTTCCCCGGCCAGTGCACCGGTGTGGGCCACCGTCGCCCGCCGGGCAATCTCGGACCGCCCAACCTTCAAAACGATCAGCGGCTTCCGAGCGGATCGCGCCTTCTCGGCGGCAGCGATGAACCGGTCGGGACAACGAAGCTGCTCGACAAACGCCAGAACCACCCGGGTCCCTGGATCGTCGATGAAATGGTCGATGTAATCGGTGCAGTCGAGAACGGCCTCGTTGCCGCTCGAGACGATGGCACGGAAGCCGATACCGCGGGCGCTGTTGATCAGGGCCATCGCGATCGATCCGCTCTGCGCCACAGCAGCGACCTGACCATCGCGCAGCGACGGAGAGATGGGTGCGGAGAACGCCGCGGCAGGCGCGGTCGGGTTGACGAAGCCGACGCAATTGGGGCCGCAGAACGCGATCCCGTGCCTACGGCACAGCGCGGTCAGGCGATCTTGGAGGAGGGATCCCGCGGCACCGGACTCCGAGAAACCCGAGGCGAAGGCCCACGCACCACCGATTCCCGCGTCGGCCGCCTCCTGCAGCGTCGGCAGGACCCGATCGCGACCGAGAAGGATTGCGGCCGCGTCGATCGGTCCGACCGCATCCCGTGCCTCGGCCAGCGACGCGTAACAGGGCCGGCCGAAGACGGTGTCGTATTTCGGGTTGATCGGAAGGATCGTGCCGACGTAGCCGATTTGCGTCAGGTTGTCGATCACCTGACGCCCGGGCCCGGGCCGCTCCGATGCGCCGACGATCGCGATCGATGAAGGCTCAAGCAAGCAACGCAGGTTCTGTTGAGGGTTTCCCACCATCTTGTCCCTCCTCACGCCCGGTGCGAGGTCGCCACTCCCGGAACAGCTGATTGCACGATATGGAACGGCCGTTTCATCATGCAGTACTGTACTCACTGCTCCCCCGAGGGTCAAGCGATTCCCGGGGGGCACGTGCCCTCGACGTGGGCCCCATGATAGCCGAGGAAGGCCTCGTGCTGCGGAAGGATAGAGCAACGCGGGACAGGCCGCTCCACGGCCGCTGGTGGCGACGCCGTGCACGAGCGCGTCAGCCTGGCGCGGGTCGCGCCCGAAAGCGGCCCGCCGTCCGCACGGCACGCAACCATTAGAGAGTGCGAGGATCTTTGTCATGCTGATCCGACTTGTATAGAATGTGCACCACTTGCTAGATCAGCCCGGAGGGACCATGTTCCAGCGGAAAGTTCAAAAGACCGGCGGTTCGACGTACTTCGTCACGCTACCGAAGGAGTGGGCCACGAGGGTTGGCGTCGCCCAGGGATCGACCGTCACGCTGATGCCCAACGACTCCGGCTCGCTGCTGCTGGTCCCGGAGAGTCTCACCCGGGAGAATCGCTGCGTCGTCGAGCTGCAGGACTGGGACTTCGATCGGTTTCAACGCGAGATCATCTCCCGATACATCGTCGGCTACGACATCATCGAGATCCGCCGCGACAGAATCCGCCCCGAGCAGCGCCGGATGATGCGAGAAATCGCCCAAGGCCTCGTCGGTCTCGAGATCTTCGACGAGACACAGGAGGCCGTTCTCCTTCAGGCGATGGTCAACGTTCGGGACTTCCCGGTGGAGAGGACACTCACCCGGATCTTCGACATCACCCACGCCATGTTGACCGACGCCGTCAGCGCATTCTGCACCCACGAAGCCGAACTCGCTCGTGACGTCCTGGAGCGGGACGGCGACATCGACCGCCTCGTGTTGCTCGTCGCCCGCCAGTTCAGCCTCCTGCTCCGTGACCTGCTCCTCGAGGAGGACGTCAGCCTGTCCCGGCTCGGGTTCCTCCACTATCACACCGTCGCCGATCAGCTCGAGCGCGTCGCCGATCACGCCGGGAAGATCTCCGACGCCACGTTGGCGCTCGGCGGCCCGGTCCTCGACGACGTGGCCAACGAGATCGAGCAACGGGCGCGCGACGCAATCTCCGTCCTCGGTCGAGCCGTCAAGGCGTTCGAGAGCCGCGATACCGATCTCGCCAATCAGGTGCTGCAGGAGAAGGAACATGCGGAGCAGTTGTTCCAGGTCACCCGGAGGACCGCGGCGGAGAAGCAGCCGGACGCGGCGCCGTCGATCAGTATCGTCATCGATAGTCTGCTGAGGATCCGCGAATACGCGTTCAACATTGCCGAGAGCGCCTTGGATGCACCGACGTCCGAGGGCGCGCAGGCATCGTAGGCGATTCCCGCCCCGCACCGGCCGCGGCTCACGTGCCCCGAGAGTCGGTCCCTTGCCCAGTAGATCGATCGGACGTAGAGTATCGAACCGCCCTCGTGCCGGCGAAAGGAGCCATCGATGCCTCGATCGATCGACGAAGCCCGCAAGGAAGTCTGGACCCATTTCAAGGACATGCAACGCGTCTACCTCGCCACCGCGGAGGTGGACCAACCGCGCGTTCGCCCAATCACGCTGCTCGACCTCGACGAGAAGTTCTGGATCGCCACCGGGACGCGCAGCGCCAAGGCCCTCCAGATCCAACGCAACCCCAACGTCGAATTCTGCCTGCCGCTCCGCGAGGAGACCGGGGAAGGGTACATCCGGGTCAGCGGAGTCGCGTCGGTCATCACCGATCAGGAGACGCGAGCGCAGATCGGGGGCAGGATCCCGTTCCTCGCAGACTACTGGGAAGGTGCGCACGACCCCGATTTCTGCCTCATCCGGATCACGCGCGTGGAGGTCGAGTACATGAAGCCCGGAGAAGATGCGGCGGCGACGTTCATGGTCTAGCCCGAAACCGATGACTCCTGGCAAGGCGAGTTCGCGCGGCGACCCATGGCGCACCAAGCGTGGTGCAAGGCACTGTCTGACGGTTCTGTTCCCGATCCTGTTCTTGCTGCTCTGCTCGTGCGCGCAGGGGGTGGCCGACGGTGATCTCGACACCGCCGTACCGACGATCCGACCGACTGAGATCACCGGCGCAAGATGGATCGTCGATCGGACGCTGTCCGATCTCGACGGCGGTCGTTCCGACTGCCGCTGCAGCGAGCCGGGCGAGATCGCACACGGCTTCGGCGTTCCCGACGCTCCTTCCGACGACTGTGCCGTCGTCTGTCTCGGCGGACGCGGGTTCCTCATCGCGCGGATGTCGGCGACATTCACGAACCGGTCCGGAGATGATCTGATCGTTCACGAGTGGGGAGACGAGCGTGGCGGGGAGAACGAGCCGTTCTCGATCTACGTCAGCGGCAACGGACACGATTGGCTCCTGGTCGCCGAGTCGGTCGAGAACGATCCCGGCTCGACGTTCGCGTCCGTCGATCTGGGCGAAGAGCACGGCCATTACCTCTACGTCAAGATCGTCCCCGACATCGTCGACGGCCGCGGGTTCTTCGACGGACCGGAGATCCTCGCGATCGAGGCGCTCCACCCGCTGGCCGATTTCGGCTCCTGACACGGCCGCAAAGGAGGTCCCCTCTTCCGATGAGAGAGGCATTCGAGCAAGTCAGACCGCAGATCGGAGCGTGTGGGATCTGGTGCGGTAGCTGCGCCGTCGGCAACGGGTCGCTTCGCGAACTGGCACGCCGCTTCGGCAAGGTTCTCGACAGTCACGGCGTCGGCGGATGGGCTCCCCCCGAACTGGACTACCCGGCCTTCGCCGCGGGGCTCGGGACGATCCGGGATATCGCCTCCTGCCCCGGATGCCGAAGCTTCGGCGGCCGCAGCGACTGCGTCATGCGAGCCTGCACGACGAAACGCGGCATCGCCGAGTGCATCGGCTGTACCGATCCGACCGCCTGCCCGCATCGGGAGACCCTCGAAAAGATGCGCACCGGCGCCCGCGCCGCGGGGCTGTTCGTCAAGACCGAGGAGGCCGATCCCCAGGCGCTGCTCGTCGATTGGACGGCGAAGCTGAAGACGCAATGGCCGTCCTGCATCCTGTTCCTCGACGACCCAAGTTCCACCCCGTAGACGCGAATCCAGGCTGTCCGGGACTACCCGAGATCCTCCGGCCACGCGACGATCGGAAGCAGGAACAGCGCCGTCGCCCCCCGCAGTGGTCCGAGCCCGTCCAACGCATAGCCGATCGCGTCGGCCGCCTTGCCGGCGAGCGGCGCGAGATCCCTCTTCGGTGTCTCGATCACGCGGACACGCGATCGGCAGTTCAAGCCAGCGAATTCGCGTGCCTTGTCGACGGCCCGAGCCAATCCGCCGAGCTCGTCGATCAGCCCGTGCTCGAGCGCCTGCCGCCCGCTCCAGACCCGCCCGCCTCCGACGGCGTCGACGTCCTCCCGGCTCAGATCCCGGCTTGCCGTGACGCGATCCAGGAAGACCGAGTACGTCTCGTTGATCATCTCCCAGACCCGCCGGCGCTCGTCGTCGGTGAAGTGGCGCGACGCCGCGTAGAACAGCGCGTGCTCGCCTCGGCTGATCGTCTCCGAGTGGAACAGGAGCTTCTCGAACAGCCCCTCGCTGACGATCTTCCCGCTCAGCACGCCGATCGAACCGGTCACGGTCGCGGGCTGGGCGAGGATCCAGCGGCCCGGCGTCGAGACGTAGTATCCGCCCGACGCGGCGACCGACCCCATCGACACTACGAGCGGCTTCTTCTCTGCGAGCTTCCTCAAGGCCGCGGCCATCGCCTCGGATGACGTCGCCGAGCCGCCGCCGGAATCGACGTGCACGACGACCGCCGCCGCCCGCTTGTTGCGCGCCAGCGCCCGCGCCTGCTGAATCACTGTCAGGTCGCCGGCCCGCTCGCTCAACAGCAGCGGAATGCGAAACGGCGGACGGATCGGCGGCTGCCCGCTGCGTCCGTCGATGATGTCCCCAGCGATTCGAAGAACGGCGACGTACTTCCCCGGTCTCCGGACTCTGGGGATCAACAGACGTCGCCGTGCCGTCTCGAACGGGACGATGCGCACCGGCTTCGCGCTTGCCGACAGGGCCGATGGGAGATCCTCCTCGCCGAAGACGCGGTCGACGGCACCAGCCTCGACCGCGGCCGGTGCCGGATACGGACCGCCGTCGACGAGTTCCGACGCATCCTCCTTCGTGATCCGTCTCCCCGCAGCGATCCCTTCGAGGATCTGGTCGTAGATGTCGTCGAACAGCCAGTTCGCCATCTCGCGCGCTTCATCGGACATCTCCCTGCGGGTCAGCATGTCCAGCCCCGTCTTGTACGGGCTGATCTGGACGAAGTCGCCCTTCAGCCCAACCCTCTCGAGTGCGTCGGCGAGGAACAGGTAACGCTGCGCGTGCCCGAGTGCCGCAACCGAACCGGTGTGCTGGAGCAGAATCTCGTCGCACGCGCAGGCAACGTAGTAGCGGCCGATGTCGTAGCGGTGCGACCACGCGGTCACGCGCATCCCCGCCTCCCGAACATCGGCGATCAGATCGCGAAGGCTCTGAAGCTGGGCGAACGACATCTTCAGCGAGGAGAGCCGGAGAATGACGCCGGATACCCGCCCGTCGTCGGCAACACGTCGCAACTGTGCGCCGAGATCGTCGAGTGTGGGGCGTGGCTTCGTCAGCCGACGCTTGAGGAAGCCGCCACGAGGCGGCGCAGTCTCCAGGTACGGCCCCTCGAGGGTGAGCAATACAAAGCCCGGAGCCCTCCGTCCTCGTCGCAGCAGGTTCCTCACGAGCCTCAGCAGCAGCCGAACTGGATACGCAAACATCATCACGGCGCAGCACCTCCCTTGGACCGTCGTCTTCGCCACCTTACAGGAACCGACCGGCGGACGCATGCACTTGACACTCCTCCGGGCCGCTTCGATAATGCTCGGTGATATGAAGACCGCAAAGCGTTGCCCGACCCATCGAGATTCGCGTGGTCTGGGCATGCTTTGGGTCTTCCAGACGATCGTCGGACGGACGACGCGCGGCTAGCGCAGCAGCAAGCCCCGCGAAGACCGTCCGATAAGCGAACGCAGGCCTCGGCCTGCGCTTTTCTTTGGATCGGCGCGCCCGAGCGCACGGACGAAGGACCCCATCCGGGGGAAGCCAGGAGGTGGCGATGTACAAGAAGAACACCCGAATCGCTAGGAAGCTCGAACACAAGCCCCATCCCGTGGTCGTTCGGTTCCGCGGTCCGCGCATGGGACCGAGCAAGATTCGAACGGCCGTCGGTGCGACGGCAATGATTGGCGGCATCCTCCGGCTGCTGTCCTGTCGATCCGTTGCGTCGAGCCGAGCCGAATCGGAGCACATCATCGCCAGCCAGGTGGACGCCAAGCGAAGGGAGGGATCTCCATGAGCCGTGACGAACGAAGCGACGTCTTGATCGTTCTGCACAGGCCCGACGGGCCCGCCCCTCGGAGCGACGAGCACAGGTTGCGGCTGCCCGACGGCGCCGATCTTGCCGACCTGCTCCGCGAGCTCGAGCGTGAGTCGCCCGCACTGCACGCGGAGATCCGCGGTCGGATTCTCCGTGCCGCCGGCCGCGTCCTCGCCTACGGGAAGGAAGACAAGCTCGTTCCGGCGCTGACCCGGCAGCTCGCGGACGGCGGACCGGTCGTCTTCCCGGCGGAGGATCCCGCGGATTCGTCGGCCGTACCTGCCGCCGACTAGTCCGAGCACGCCCGAGACGTCCGCGGTGCCCTGTCTCTCACAGGAGTACCGCGGGCGCTCCTTGTTCCGTTCCTCGTTTGTCCGTGAAGCTCGCCGTTCCTATGCTGAGGCGAGGTGATCCGAATGAGACGAGTTCGATGGGCAATCACACTAGTCGTCGTGGCACTTCTCGCCGGAGTCCTGTTCGGCTGCGCGTTGTTCAACAGCCCTCCTGTCGTGAACTTCACCGTCGTCCCGGCCACGGGGCCGGCACCGCTTCTGGTCGAGTACGACGCGACGACCACCACCGATCCGAACGGCGACCCGCTCGTATACGCATGGAGTTTCGGCGACGGCACGTCAGGAGCCGCGGTCAGCGGCTTCCACACGTACAACGCTCCCGGCGTGTACGAGATCCGTCTGGTCGTGACGGATATCTACGGCGACACCGCGATGATGTCCCGATCGATTCTCGTCACGGCGCCGGTGGGCGGACTGCCGACCGCGTCGTTCACCGCGACGCCGACGACCGGCGAAGCGCCGCTCACGGTGGCGTTCAATGCGTCCGCGTCGAGCGACCCGGACGGCTCCATCGCCGCGTACCAGTGGGACTTCGGCGACGGAGACACGGGCACCGGCGTGAATGCGGTCCATACGTTCGCATCTGCGGGAGCCTACATCGTCACGCTGACCGTCGAGGACAACGACGGCGAGACCGCATCGGAGAGCCTGGCGATCCTGGTGACCGAGCCCGGGAACCAGCTCCCGGTGGCGAGCTTCACCGCGACGCCGGAGGGTAGCTTCCTGATCCCGGCGGAGATCGATTTCGACGCCACGGCGTCAAGCGACCCGGACGGCTCGATCGTCGCCTACGCGTGGAACTTCGGTGACGGGGACACGGCCACCGGCCCGACGGTCTCGCATGAGTACACGAGCTACGGGACCTACACCGTCATTCTCACGGTCTACGATGATGACGGAGCGCCCGCGTCGGCCGTGCGAGACGTGGCCATCAAGCCGCTGATCATCTACCCGCTCCCGATCATCTAGGGGCGGGGCTCCGGAGAGTTAGAGCGCGGCGCGAATCGCGTCGAGGGTCGTTTTCGCGTCCGGAACGAAGCCGAAGAACCCGGTTAGCTTGTCGCAGCCGTAGTCGGCGCAGTGTGCGCAGTTCTCCACGCCCTTCTCGACGCCGCAGGCGCGGATCTCACACTCGGCGCAGTGCGACATCCACGGGCCCGCCTCGGACAGACACCCGCCGCACCGGCAGTCGTCCGCGGTGAGTTCGGCGTTATACTGGGTGCTCCACTGCTCGGCGAGCTTCCCCAACGCCTCGTCGTCGGCGGCTTTCGTCGCGACGGACGCAGGGCATTCGGTACATGTCAAGCCGCAATAGGCGATCATCTTCTCCATCGATTCCTCCTTCGATTCCCGAATCATACCTGATTCCGAAGCGCCCGCGACGAGCGCCCGAACTCCCTGGTGAACGGGATTCGACCCGCTATACTGTGCGGCGACGAGAGGAGCAACGCCGCATGCGCTACGACTACGACGTCGCCGTGATCGGCCTCGGTCCGGCGGGAATGGCCGTCTCGATCATGGCCTCGGAGATGGGGTTGCGCGTCCTCGGGATCGAGCGCCGCGCGCTCGGCGGTGAGTGCATGACCCTCGGGTGCATTCCGAGCAAGGCGCTCCTCAGGATGGCGCACGTGCGACACCTCGTCGGCAGGCTCTCGGAGTACGCGCTGACCGACATCGCACCGCCCGCGCCGACGAAGCCGTTCGAGCGAATCGCGGACCATGTCCGGTTCATCTCCGAGAAGAAGACGACGAAGATGTTCGAGAAGGTCGATCTGCGGCTCGGCGAGGGATCGGCGTCGTTCGTCGATCCGCACACCGTCTCCGTCGGAGGCCGCCAGGCCACGGCAAAGCGAATCTTCATCTGTACCGGCACTCGGCCGGCGGTTCCTTCGATCCCCGGGCTCGAATCCGTCGATTACCTTACCAACGAGACGATCTTCGATCTGGAAGCGGTCCCCGAGAGCCTCCTGATCATCGGCGGTGGGGCGATCGGCTGCGAGATGGCTCAGGCGTTCCGCCGACTCGGCTCCCGCGCCACGATCGTCCACCTCGATCCGCACCTCCTCCCGCACGGCGATTGGGACGCGGGCAAGTTCCTCGAGGAGCAGTTCGACACCGAAGGAATCTCCGTCTACAACGCGCGCGGCATCCGCCGTGTCGGTCGCGAGAATGCCGTGATCACCCTGCAGACGGACCACGGCGAGTTGTTCCGAGGCGATCGTCTGCTCGTCGCCGCCGGGCGCCGATACGACTTCGACGACCTGAACCTGGAGGCGGCCGGCGTCCGGGCCGGCGAGAACGGCATCGAGATCGACAACCGCCTGCGGACCTCGACGCCGCACATCTACGCACCGGGGGACTGCAACGGCCGCTACCTCTTCTCGCACGCCGCGATGCACCAGGGCATGATCGCGCTGATGAACGCCGTCGCTCCGGCGCCCGTCCGATTCAACTTCCGCAAGTACGTCGTCCCTTGGACTGTCTTCACCGATCCGCAGATCGCCCACGTTGGAGCCCTCGAGCGAGACCTGAAGGCGAACGACATACCGTACGAGGTCGTCGAGGAGAACTACGCCGACTACGGCGCGGCGATCGCCGAGGGGATCGCGCTCGGCTCCGTCCGAGCCTACGTCAGCAAGACCGGACGAATCTACGGCGTCCAGATCGTCGGCGAGGGCGCCGGAGAGATGATCAACGAGTGGGGGCTGGCGATTCAGAATCGGCTCCGCCTGCACAAGATCATGTTCCTCCAGCACGCCTTCCCATCGATGTCGTTCCTCACGAAGCGCGTGACGGAGCAATGGATGATGAATCGAATGGAGAGCCCGTTCCTTCGTCGACTCATCCGCTGGCTGTTCTAGCGTCCCCGGCGCCGCGCTGCGGTCGGGAAACCGCCAATCGATGGGCGTTGACACCCTATCACGGGTCAAGTATCATTCGCGCATCTGTCCATGGGTATGTCTGCAGGAGGTGTCCCTTTTCGTGGATCAGGGTGAACGACGATTGCCAAAGCGTGTGAACGGTGCACTCCATGCCGTCGGCCGCCGAAAGAGCGCGACCGCTCGCGTCTACCTCTCCGAAGGAGGTGGCGAGCTCGTCATCAACGGCCGCCCGGCGGAGGAGTATTTCTCCCCGTATCTGAACGCAACCGAGTATCTGGAGAAGAGCCTGAAACAGCCGTTCTACATCACGGGAACGGTCGGGAAGTATGATGTGAAAGCACGCGTTCGGGGCGGTGGATTCACCGGCCAGCTGGAGGCTGTGCGCCTCGGCATCGCCCGCGCCCTGATCGGCGTGACCGATGAGTACAAGCTTCCGCTTCGGCAGGCCGGCTTGCTGACGCGCGACGCCCGAGAAGTCGAGCGGAAGAAGATCAACCGACGCAAGGCGCGAAAGAGCGAGCAGTACTCCAAGCGCTAGGGATCGAAACGGAGGAATCGTGAAGCAGGGAATCCATCCCGAGCTGAAACCGGCGAAGGTCTTCTGTGGATGCGGAGCCGAGTTCGACACCGTCTCCACGGTGGAGGAGATGCGCGTTGACATCTGTTCGAAGTGTCATCCGTTCTTCACCGGCGAGGAGCGATTCGTCGATACCGAGGGCCGCGTCGAACGGTTCAACCGGAAGTACGCTCAGGCAGAGAAGGAAGAGTAAGTGAAGCCGCCCGTAGGCGGACAGGCGGTCATCGAAGGTGTGATGATGCAGAACGGCGATCGCATCGCGGTCGCCGTTCGTCGTCAATCCGACGGTGAGATCCTCGTTCGGTCGATTTCCGCCCGCACCCGGTTCGTTCGACTCGGCAAGATCCCGTTCCTGCGGGGCCTGTTCCGGATGTACGACATGATGTCGCTCGGGCTTCGTGCCTTGAACCTGTCGACGAAGCTCGCCTTCCCCGAGGATGAGCAGCTCAGCCAAGGCGGGACCTTCCTCACGTTCGCCGTCGCGATCGCTATCGCCGTCGGGGCGTTCATCATCCTGCCGCTCTACTTGACGAACTCGATCTCCGGGCTGCGGCTCGGCAGCTCCGTCCTATTCAATCTCGTCGAGGGGTTCATTCGGCTCGGATTCTTCTTCGTCTACCTGCTCGTCATCTCCCGGCTGAAGGACATCCACCGCGTCTTCCAGTACCACGGCGCCGAGCACAAGTCCATTCACACGTACGAAGCCGACGAGACGCTGACGCTCGAGAACGCCAAACGGCATACTACGCTTCACCCGCGCTGCGGAACGGCGTTCCTGATGACCGTCTTCGTGATCGCGATCCTCGTCTTCTCGCTGGCGGGGAACCCGGCACTCTGGCTGAAGATCATCTCCCGGCTTCTGCTTCTACCTGTGGTCGCAGGCATCTCGTACGAGGCGCTTCGCTTCTCCGGTCGCAACTTCGATCGATGGTGGGTTCGCCTGCTGGCCCAGCCGGGCCTCTGGCTGCAGCGGTTGACGACCGCCGAGCCGGACGACGACATGATCGAGGTGGCGCTGACGGTGCTACGCCGGGTTCTCGGCGTCGAGGAAGCCGAGGCCAGCGCCGAAACGGAGCCGGCCCTCGAGGCCACAACCGCAGAGTAGACGCCTAGATCCGGCGGCGATCGCCGCTACCTCACAGACCGGGCCGCCCCGATTCCGAGTCTGCCGGCTCGTTCTCCTCTCCGATTCCGAGCGACGGATTCGCCGAGAGCGATAGCGGATGCGACTCCCCGAGCCGCCGATGTCTGAACGCGCCGGCGGCGGCGATCATCGCGGCGTTGTCGGTACAGAGCTCGAGCGGCGGGAAGGACACATCGATCGACCGCTCCGCTCCGTCGGCGACCAGCCCGGCGCGCAGATGCGAGTTCGCCGCAACCCCGCCGACGACGATCAGCCGGTGACGGTGATACCGGCGGGTCGCCTCGATCGACTTCTTGGTCAGGATCCCCACGACGCTCGCCAGCACCGAGGCCGCGATGTCCTCGTGGCGTTCGCGCGGATTCTTCCTCAGGTGGTACAGCACCGCCGTCTTCAGGCCGGAGAAGGAGAAGTCGAAGCCCGGAGATCCGGACATCGGCCGTGGGAACGGGATTGCTTTCGGGTCGCCCTCTCCGGCCAACCGATCGATCTCCGCCCCGGCAGGGTAGCCGATCCCGATCATCTTGCCGATCTTGTCGAGCGCCTCGCCCGCCGCGTCGTCGACGGTCCGGCCGGCCAATCTGTACTCCCCGTACTCGGGCACGTCGATCAGGCTCGTGTGCCCGCCGGAGACAATCAGCGCCATGAACGGGGGATCGCCCTCCGGCTCGCTCAGCCGGTGCGCGAACAGGTGTCCCTCGAGGTGGTTGACTCCGATGAACGGAGTCCCGAGGCCGTACGCCATGCCCTTACCGTGGGACAGGCCGACCAAGAGCGGCCCGACCAGGCCCGGACCGACCGTCGCCGCGATCAGCGACAGGTCGTCGAGCGCCGTGCCGGACGTCTGCACCGCCTCGCGGACGAGGTACGGCAGCTTGCGGAGGTGATCGCGCGACGCAACCTCGGGAACCACACCGCCGTACTGCGCGTGAAGCTCGGCCTGCGAGTAGACGAGATTCACGACGACCTCGGTTTCGTCTCGGAGGATTGCGACCGACGTCTCGTCGCACGACGTCTCGATCCCGAGCGTCAGGTGCGGGACGCCCTCGGTCATCGGATGAATTCCGACTTGAGGACACCGATGAACGGCAGGTTCCGGTACAGCTCCGCGTAGTCCATCCCGTATCCTACTACGAATGCATCCTCTTCGAGCGTGAACCCGATGTAGTCGATGTCGATCGGCTTCTCCCGCCGAACGGTCTTGTCCACCAGCGTGCAGACGCGGACCGAAGCAGCGTTTCGCGCCGCGAAGCTCCGCTTCAGGTACTCGATCGTGAGTCCCGTGTCGATGATGTCCTCGATGATCAGGACGTCCCGTCCGCCGATCGGCTTCTCGAGATCCTTCACCAACCGCACCGCGCCGGGCGCCGTGCCGTTCCCGTACGAGGAGATGCTGATCAGATCGTACTCCACCGGCATCGGGAACCGCCGGGCCAGATCGGACATGAAGACGAGCGCGCCCCGCAGGATCCCCACAAGCAGGATCGGACGTCCCTGCGGGTCCTTGCTGAACCCGCGATCGGCGTAGTCGGTGGCGATCTCCGTCGCCAACTCGCCGACCTTCCGCTGGATCGCCTCCTCGGAGTAGAGGACGGACGCGATACGTTCTTCGATCCGGTCGCGCTTCATGCGCCCGACTCCCCCTCCCGGAGGGTGAACCGTTGATCCAGCGCGTCGAGCCGGTGGCTGATTCCGACGTACTCCAGATCGTGGATCCCAAGCATCGCCGGCCCGGAGAAGCCCTGCTGCCGGATGTCGTGTGCCTTCTGTGCCGCCTTCTGGCGCACCCAATCCCAGTACGGATGATCGAACGCGTCGACCGGCTCGGTCAGCTTGCCGTTCCGAATCGAGAAAGCGAGGCAGGAGACGATCGGCGGGCCGTCGAAGAACGACACGGAGCTGCGCGCCTTCACCGGCATCAGCGGCCCAACGTGACTGCCGCGCATGAAACCGGACACGTGATGGCAGATCTCGAACGGCGCGAGGATCTCGCCGGTCGCGGGGAAGCTCTTCTGGGTTCGAACGAGCATCACCGGATCGTCCTTCCCGACGTACTTCCCTGCGATGTTGCGCAAGCGCGTCGTGCAGGAGGACACGGCGATGTCTCCGTCGTGACGTGAATGGATCGACTCGACGACAAACCGCCCGTTGTCGCGCAGCAGCGCCGCCAGATCGTAGGTATCTTCCGGGGTCACGAGTTCGACGACGCGATCCCCTTTGGTGCAATCGACGTCCATGACCGTGAACCGATACCCCTTGCCCCCCGAAGGAGAGAGGATCAACCCGGCGTTGTACATCGGATCGCTGAATGCGAGAAACAGCGGCAAGTTGTACGCCCCCGGCTCGGTCTTGTCGGCGGTGAACATCAGGAACGGCTCGTTCGGCCGCTCCTCGAACTCCATCTCCGCGACCGCCGGCCCGAGCCCGCGAGTGTTGCCGGAGAACGCGTCCTTCAGCATGTCCTGCCCCGCGCCGTACAGCCCTTGATCCTTCGCCGTCTGCGTGCCCGCGAGAAACGCGTCCCACGCCAGTCGGTGGACCTCCTCGTCGTCGATCCCTCGTCCGTGCGTCAGGAGAATGGCGACGTCATCGCCGGTGTAGTTCAACGCGTAATCGGAGATCAGGCCGTCCCCCCGCCGGATCACCGTCTCCTCGACCGCCGCCAGAAGCTTCTCGCTTGGGCAGATGTGCCCGCCGATGCTCCCCACGTCCGCCTTGATTGCCGTGAGCGTGACCTTCATGTCCGCGCCCACCTCCCGCACAAAGGATGGATGCCAATAGCAATGCGGCTTGCTACCGGCACGCGCCGATTATACCTTCGCGTGCGAACCGGACAAGCGGTGCAAGACCGCGAGATTCTCCGGGCGTCGAACTACCGGGACCGTGTGAGATCGACCCGACGCAGGCGGTTGGCGTTGGTCACGACGTTGATCGAGGAGAGCGCCATCGCCGCCTCGGCGATCAGCGGGTGGAGGACGCCGAGCACGGCAAGCGGGATCGCTACCACGTTGTAGAAGAACGCCCAGAACAGGTTCTGGCGGATCTTTCCGAACGTCGCGCGCGACAGACGGACCGCTCGCACGAGCGTGTCGAGGTCGCCCGAGACGAGCGTCACATCGGCCGCCTCCATCGCGACGTCGGTTCCGGTGCCGATGGCGATCCCGACATCGGCCGCCTTCAGCGCCGGCGCATCGTTGATCCCGTCACCAACCATGACGACCCGTTCGCCGCCCGCTTGGAGACGGCGGATCTCGTCCAGCTTGCCCTCCGGCCGCACGTCGGCCACGAATCGATCGATCCCGACCGAGGCGGCGACCGCAGCGGCGGTCGCCGCATGGTCACCGGTCAGCAGCATCGGTTCCATTCCCATCGATCGGAGCGACGCGATCGCCGCCGCCGCGCCGTCCTTGACCTGATCGGCGATCGCGATCAGCCCGAGCACGCCGCCGCCTTCGCGGGCGATGCCGATCACCGTCTTCTCTTCTGCGCCGAGCCGCTCCCACTCCGTCGCGACCGCCCGAAGATCGTGGCCCAGCTCGGCCAACCACTCCTGCGTCCCGACGGTGATGCGGGCACCGTCGACGACTCCCTCGACGCCCTTCCCCGTCGCGGCGGCGAACCGCTCGACCGGCGAGAGGCCGAGTCCTCGGCGTTGCGCCTCGGCGACGACCGAGCGCCCGATCGGGTGCTCCGAACCGGCCTCCACGCTCGCGGCGATCCGAAGAAGCTCGACGTCATCGGTCCCGTGCCCGACGACGTCGGTCACGCCGGGCCGCCCAACGGTGACCGTCCCCGTCTTGTCGAAGACGATCCGTCTTGCGTCTTGAAGTGTTTGGATGGCCTCTCCCGACCGGAACAGGATGCCGTTCTCGCCGCCGATCCCGCTGCCGACCATCAGCGCCGTCGGCGTCGCCAGGCCGAGTGCGCACGGGCAGGCGATCACCAGGACGGCGATCGCCGCGTACAAAGCGCGGGAGAAGAGCCCCAGATCCGCGTCGACCCAGGGGAGGAGAACACCGGCCCGCTCGACGATCGCTCCGAGCACGCCGGGGAACGCGATCCAGACGATCAGGGTGATCAGCGCCACCATGAGGATGACTGGTACAAAGACGCGAGTGACCCGATCGGCGAACGCCTGGATCGGCACCTTGCTCCCCTGTGCCTGCTCGATCATCCGGACGATCTGCGCGAGGAACGTCGTTTCGCCGACGTTCGTCGCGCGGACGCGCAAGAGCCCCTCGCCGTTCAGGGTCGCCCCGACAACCGCCTCTCCGTCGCCCCGCCGCACCGGCTTCGATTCGCCCGTTACGAGCGACTCGTCAAGGTGGCTCTCGCCGGCGACGATCACGCCGTCGGTCGGGATCTTCTCGCCCGGCCGGACGACCATGATGTCGCCGACACCGACGGTGTCAACCGGAATCTCGACCTCGGCGCCATCGCGAAGAACGCGGGCCGACTTCGCGCCCAGCTCCATCAGCCGCCGAATCGCCGCGGATGCCCGTCCCTTCGCCCGGGTCTCGATCCAGCGCCCGGTCAGATGGATCGCGAGGATCATCGCCGAGATCCCGGCGTAGTCGAGGGATCGCGCGGACCAGCCGAGTTCCCCGAGAACCGCCAGGATGCCCGTGAGGAACGACACGGACACGCCGAGTGCGATCAGCGTGTCCATCGTCGGAACGCGATGAATCAAGGAACGGAAGCCCGATCGGATCGTCGGCGCTCCGGCCGTCAGGAGCGGCACCGCCGCTAGGATGAGCATCCCGACGTGGAAGAGGAGCGGGTTCGGCCACATGATCCCGAAGAACATCTCGGGGATCATCCACCCCATGATCGGCGCGGCGAACGCCCACGCGATCATCATCCTTCGGGCGGCCGTTCGGACCTTTCGCTCGTCCTCCGCGAGGCGATCCTCCTCCGCCGTCACGGAGGCATCGACCGGCCGCCGGAGCCGGAAGCCAGCCCCCCGAATCGCCTCGGCAAGTGCTCCCGTGGACACCCCGTCGTCAACCACGAGGTTCGCCCGTTCCGTCGCGAGATTCACGGTCACCGAACGAACGCCGTCCACCTGTGCGAGCGCTCGCTCGACGGCGTTCGAGCAGCTCGCGCACGTCATCCCCTCGACGTCCACCTCGATCCGACGTTCGGAGGCTGCAGGACGGGCGATGAAGCCGGCCGCGGAGACCGCGGCGATCAGGCGGTCCACCGGCAGCCGATCGTCATGCTCGACCGTCGCCCGCTCGGTGAGTAGGTTGACGGACGCGGCGTGCACCCCGTCGATGGCGAGCAGCGCCCGTTCGACGGCCTGCACGCACGAGGCGCAATGCATCCCTTCGATCCTCAGTTCGTCTCGCATTCGGCGGCTCCTCGTCGCTATTCGGAATACTGCATCCGAAACTCCGAAGAGCATAGGATCCACATCGGTGGCGTCAAGTGGTGAGCTTTCGATGGGGAAGGTGTGGTGTCGCGAAACGAAGCGCGGGACTCACTCGGAGCCCCGCGTTCCTGAGAAAGGACCCTCTGATCTTTGGCGATCGATCCGACCCGGAGGACCGGCCGATCGCACGGCCTAGCAGATTCCGCCGCACCACCAGCCGCCGAAGGCGAACACCCAGAATGCCCAGAAGAACGACAGAAGCAGCCACGCGGTTACGCACATAGAGCCCACCTCCTCGCAAGTACTACACCCGAAGCGGGGGAAGGTTTCACCGGATCCGCAGGGGCTTCGGGCTACGCGCCGTGACAGTCGGCGCTCGGACCGCAGCAGTCGTCGGTCCGATGCTCCACCTCGATCGTCGCGTGCAGGATTCCGAGCGGCTCGAGGCTCTCCCGGATCCGGCGGCGGAGCTCGCCCGTCTCACCGAGCGTCGTCGTCTCGTCGGCAACGACGTGCGTCGTCAGCACGTGGCGTTCGCCGTCCTGCGTCCAGATGTGAGTGTGATGTACGTCACATACGCCGGGCGCCGATCGGATGACGTTCTCGACATGGTCGACCGACACGTCCGGCGGCGTCCCCTGAAGGAGGATGACCAGCGTGTCCTTCAGCCGCCGTCCGACGTTCCAGAGCACATACAGCGTGATCAGGATCGACAACGCCGGGTCGAGGATCTTGATCTTCGTGAATGACATGACGATGCCCGCGATCAGCACGGAGAGCCAGCCCAGGACGTCCTCGACGAAATGCCAGGTCACGACCCGCTCACTCAGGCTCCGCCCGCCGTGCATCCGGAGCGCGGCGATCCCGTTGATCGCGATCCCGGCAATCGCGAGGTAGATCATGCCCCTCGCGTTCGACGCTTCCGGCGAGAACAGTCGCGGGACTGCTTCGAACAGGACCACGAGTCCGCCGGCGAACAGCACGAACGACATGATGAGCGCGCCAAGAAGGGAGAAGCGCCTGTAGCCGAACGTGAACGTCTCGTCTCCCTTGCGTTCGGACACGCGTGCGAAGTGCCACGTCAGCCCCAACGCGATGGAATCGCCGAAATCGTGGAGCGCGTCGGACAGGACGGCGACGCTGTTCGTCCACAGCCCGCCGGCGACCTCGAGGATCGCGAAGGCCAGGTTCAGCCAGAACGCGACGCCAATCCGGCTTCCGATCGAGTGAGGGTGATGGTCATGCGCCATGATGGGTCACACCGCAATGGTCTATCGGCGCGGCCACGGAATCAAGCAGCATGTCCTGGAGGTGTCGAGTGCACCTGCCAGAACGACCTCGCTACCGGCGGTGGATGACGCGCCCGAGGAACGGGACGCGGAGCTCGATCGCCCCTTCCGGGCACATCTCCTGACAGCAGTAACAGCGAATGCAGCGATCGTATTCGTGCACGGGAGGGCGCGTCCGGTCGTCCCCGGCGAACAGGACGGCCTTGGGCTCCACCGGGCAAACCGCGACGCAGGTTCCGCACATTGTGCACTTCTCCGATCGGATGACCGGCCGAGGGACGACGAGCCGTCGAGCCATCCGGCTCGGTCGGCCCGGCCCGCCGGTGGTCGACGCCCGGCGCCGGTTTACGTCGAAGTCCTCCGCAACGAATGACGCGATCGGATCGCCGATGAACTCGATGTCGGAGGCGCAACCAAGTCCGGACTCCTCTCCGTAGACGATCGGAAGGACGAGGGACGGATCCAGCCCGACGATCTCACAGACGGCGGCGTCGATCGCCACCGGGTCGGCGGAGAACAGCAACACGTCCATCGAACGCGGCGTCCCGTTTTGCGGTCCGTTTCCCTCCATCGCGACGATCCCGTCCATGACGAACAGGCGCGGCCGCAGGAACCGATTCAGATCGACAATCATCCGGGAGAAGAGGTCGGCATTCGGAAGCCGCGCGTGGAATTCGGCCTTCAGGGCTCCGGGGATGCAGCCGTACTGGTTCTTGATCGCACCGGTGATCCGGGTCAGACCGTGTGTCTTCATCTTCGGCAGCGAGACGATCCCGTCGGCCGCAAGCACGCCCTCGGCGATCGTGAACCGCTTGATCAGCCGCCCCTCCGGATAGGAGACCTCCCGGCCGCGCGTGAAGTCGGCAAGCTCGATCCCGAGTTCCTCGGCAATCGGAGCGAGGCCGGCCCGCCGGGCGACGGTGATCGGCCGGCCGAATCCCGGTGAATCGCCGTAGCCGACAGACGCCCCCGCATCGGCGAACCGTCTGGCGACCGCCCGGAAGACGGACGGATGGGTCGTGACCGCTTTCGAGGCGTCGCGGGCGACGAGGAGATTCGGCTTGAGTACGATCGTCTCGCCCGGCGCCGCGAACCGCTCCATCCCGCCGAGCAGATCGATGCCGCGACCGACCGCGGCATCGACCTCCGCTCGTTCGTACGATGCACATCGGACCAGCGCGACGGCCGAGCGCGCCCCGTTGCTGGGGATCCTCTCGTCCATGCCCCCTCCGTTCTCCCGCGCAATGAGCTCGAGCATTCGATCATACCCGAACCAGATCGGCGCAACCTGTCAGGCGACTTGGCAAACCCTGGCCGGTCCCCTATCATCCGCGGGACGGGGCGGAACGGCCCGTCATTCGTGTTTCACCGGCATTCGCAGCAGGAAGGAGCGAGCCGTGCTCGGAGGATTCGACTACGTTCGTCCCCGGTCACCCGAAGACGCCTGCCGCCTCCTGGCCGAAACCGAAGACGCCAGAATCCTCGCCGGCGGAACCGACCTCCTGGTCGAGATCCGAAACGGACTCCGGTCGCCGGCGCTGCTGATCGACATCAAGGGAATCGACGAGTTCTCCCACCTCGACATTGATGGTCCGGAGTGGGGCATCGGCGCGACGGTCCCGCTGAACATCCTCGTCGAGCACCGCGCGATCCGCGATCGCCTTCCCGCCCTTGCCGACGCGGCCGCGTCGATCGGGACGTATCAGCTGCGAAACCGGGCGACGCTCGCCGGCAACCTCTGCAACGCTTCGCCGGCCGCCGACTCGGCGCCAGTCTTGCTCAGCCTCGGCGCGACCGTGACCGTCGCGGGGCCGAGCGGCCGCCGAACCGTCCCGGTCTCCGATCTGTTCACTGGCGTGAAACGAACGTCGCTGGCGCCGGGGGAGATCGTCACCGCGATTCGCATCCCCCCGCCTCCCCAGGACGCGCGGAATGCGTTCCTCAAGCAGCAACGGATCCGAGGGCACGACCTCGCCGTCGTCAACGTCGGTGGAACGTACGAGCCGGAGACGAAGACGCTGCGAGTCTCCGTCGGAAGCTGTGCGCCGACGCCGATCCTTCTCGACGCCGTCGAGGCAAGCGGTTCGCCCGATGAGATCGTCGATCGTGTCATCAGGCTCGCCGAGGCGGCGACGTCACCGATCTCCGACGTTCGCGCCTCCGCGGCGTACCGCCGTGCGGTTCTTCCGGTTCTCCTGCGGCGTTTGGTCGATCGGCTGCTCGATGGAGGTGGATCGTGACCCACGAGATTCGCGTGTCCGTCAACGGACGGACCGAGCGGGCGACGGTTCCCGCCTCGATGACGCTGCTCGAGCTGCTGCGCGAGCCGCTCCATCTGACGGGGACGAAGGAAGGCTGCGGGATCGGCGAGTGCGGTGCATGCACGGTGCTTCTCGACGGCCTCCCGGTGACCGCCTGTCTCGTCCTCGCCGTCGAAGCGGACGGCCGCGAGGTCAGGACCGTCGAGGGCGAGGCGAACGACGGGCAGCTCTCGGGGCTTCAGCAGGCGTTCATCGACGCCGGCGCTGCCCAATGCGGCTTCTGCACGCCGGGGATGATCATGTCCGCCCGGGCGCTGCTCGAGCGAAGCCCGGATCCCTCGGACGAGGAGATCGTCGAAGCGATCGCGGGGAACCTGTGTCGCTGCACGGGGTATGAGGCAATCCTCGCCGCGGTCCGGCTGGCAGCCGGACAACGCGGCGGGCGAGAAGCCGAAGAAGACGGCCGGCTTCTCGCGGACCGTGACAAGGCGCCAGAAGGCGGTGTGGCATGACGCAAGAGCTTCGCTACGTCGGCCAGCCCGTCTCGCGCGACGACGCCGTCGACAAGGTGACCGGCGCGGCGCGATACACACACGACCTTGCCGTCCCCGGCATGCTGCACGCCGTCATGCTGACCTCGCCGCACGCCTCGGCGAGGATCGTGCGCATCGACACGGAGGCCGCGGAGGCGCTCCCGGGCGTCCGCGCCGTGCTGACCGGCGACGGGCTCTGCTACCAGCTCGGCTTGTACATGCAGGACAAGTGCATCCTCGCCCGTGGCGTCGTACGGTATCAGGGCGAGCCGGTCGTCGCCGTCGCCGCGGACACGCTCGACGTCGCACGCGAGGCCTGCCGTCTCGTTCGGGTCGACTACGAGCCGCTCGATCCCGTCCTCGACCCACGCAACGCGCTGGAGGAGGGTTCCCCGCTCGTCCATCCGGACCTGCATACCTACGAACACATGAAGGGCGTCTTCTTCCCGCAGCAGGGGACGAACATCGCCCACCACCAGAAGGTGCGGAAGGGCGATTTCGACACCGCATTCGGCGCGGCCGACGTCGCGATCGGTGCCGACTTCTACAACCCGCCGGTGCAGCACGTGCCGATGGAGACCCACGCGACGATCGTACAGGTTCTCCCCGGCGATCGCGCCGAAGTCTGGACGTCGAGCCAGTCGCCGTACACCGTCCGGCATCTGATGAGCGTCTGCTTCGGCCTCCCACACGCGAATCTCCGTGTGCATGTCCCGTACGTCGGGGGCGGCTTCGGCGGCAAAGCAGGCCTCCATCTGGAGCCGCTCGCCTACGTCCTGTCGAGGACTTCCGGCGGACGCCCGGTCAAGATCGTCGCCACCCGCGAAGAGGAATTCAACACGCTCCCGTCACGACAGGGGCTCCACTCGACGATCCAGATCGGTGCCGACCGCAGCGGGCGAATCGTCGCGCTGAAAGCCACGTACATCTGGGACGCCGGCGCGTACGCCGACTACGGCGTCAACGTCGGCCGCGCCGCGGCGTACTCCGGCGGCGGTCCGTACGTGATCCCGAACTGCTGGATCGACTCCTATGTCGTCTACACGAACAAGATCTTCGGCACCGCCTACCGCGGCTTCGGGCACCTCGAGGTCCTATGGGGAATCGAACGGGCGATCGACATGATGGCACGAGAGCTTGGGATGGACCCGGCCGCGTTCCGACGGGCGAACCTGCTTCGCGAGGGCGAGACGACGATTACCGGCGAGTCGTTCACCGCCGGACACGGTAGTCCGGAGCAGTGCCTCGACGCCGCTGCGGAGGCGATCGGCTGGGGCACGCCACCCGCCGCCCCCTCGGAGCCGCACAAGGTCCGCGGCAAGGGAATCGCGATGCTCCACAAGGCGCCGGCGATGCCGACGTATACGTCGTGCGCCGCCATCATCAAGCTCGACGAGGACGGCGCAGCGGACATTCTTGTCTCCGGTGTCGACTACGGGCAGGGAACCTACACCGTGCTCAAGCAGATCGCCGCCGAGGAGCTGAGGCTCCCGCTCGACAAGGTTCACGTCACGTGGGAGTGCGACACCGCCTTCTCGCCGTACGACTGGCAGACGGTCGCGAGCCGGTTCTCCTACATGGGCGGCAACGCGATCATCGAGGCGGCGGCCGACTGCCTCCGACAGATCCGTGACGTCGCTGCGCGGGCGCTCGACGTGTCCCCCGATCGCATCGTCTGCGACGACGGGACCGCGTTCATCGAGGACGCGCCGGATCGACGCATTCCGTACGCGCAACTCTCTCTCGGCTACACGTTCGAGAATGGGAACTCGATCGGCGGCCCGGTCATCGGGCACGGCCGATTCATCGCCACCGGGCTGACGCACCTCGACCCGAAGACCGGCCAGGGGCTCCCGGCGCAGTACTGGACGTACGGAGCCCACGCGGTCGAAATCGAGGTCGACACGGAGACCGGTGAGATCGAGGTCGTCGAGATCGCCACCGCGCTGGACGCGGGGAAGGTCCTGAACCCGAAGCTGTGCGTCGGCCAGGTCGTCGGCGGCGTCGTGCAGGGGCTCGGATCGGCGCTGTGGGAGGAGTTCCGGTTCGACGAGAGCGGGCGCTTCCTCAATCCGGCGTTTGTCGACTACAAGATCCCGACCGCGAAGGATCTCCCCCGAGAGACGCAGCAGATCCTCCTCGAGAACCCACAGCCCGGCGGCCCGTACGGCGCACGCGGCGTCGCCGAGCATCCGATGATCTCCGTCCCCGGAGCGATCGGCAACGCGCTGTTCGACGCGCTCGGGATCGAGTTCACAACGCTGCCGCTCAACGTCGAGCGCATCCTGCTCGGGATCCGCGAGAGACGGACCGCAAGCGAGGACGCATGAGACGGGTCTTGATCGAGCGGAACCGCTACTTCGATTCGGTCTTCCTGATGCGGATCAGCCGGGATCTCGAACAGCTCCCCGACGTGACCCAGGCAATCGTCGCGATGGGGACGCCGGCGAACGTCGCGAACTTGCAGAGCGCGGGATTTGCAGTGGACGGATCGGATCCTCCGATTCTTCCCGCCGATCTGGTCATTGCGGTCGAAGCGGCGTCGGACGACGCGATCGACGAGGTACACGATCACCTTCGTCTCCTGCTGACCGGGCCGACGTCGGAGGAGAGAACGACCGGCGCCCCGAGGCCGATGTCGATCGCCGAGGCGATCGAGGTCGACCCGGACGTCAGCCTCGCCATCGTCTCCGTTCCCGGGGAGTACGCCGCCCGAGAAGCGCGGCAGGCGCTTCGGCATGGGCTGCACGTGATGCTCTTCTCGGACAACGTCTCCGTCGAAGACGAGATCGCACTGAAGGACGAGGCGGTCGAGCGCGGCCTGCTGATGATGGGACCCGACTGCGGGACCGCGATTCTCCACGGAGCACCGCTCGGATTCGCCAACGTCGTCCGTCGCGGCTCGATCGGAATCGTCGGCGCCTCGGGTACGGGGCTCCAGGAGGTCAGTTCTCTCGCCCATCGTTTCGGCGGCGGAATCTCGCAGGCGATCGGCACCGGCGGGCGCGACCTGTCCGGTGCGGTCGGCGCTCGAATGACGCGCTTCGGCATCGAGGTGCTTGCGAGCGATCCGGAGACGGAGGTCCTCGTCGTCGTCTCGAAGGCGCCGGCGACCTGTGTCATCCCGTCGATCGTCGGAGCGCTGGAGGCCTCCGGGAAGCCCTCAATCGTTCACTTCGTCGGATTCGATCCGGAGAAGGCCGATCCGGCATGGCGCGGATCATCCGTCCGATTCGCGACAACGCTGGAGGAGTCGGCGCGGATGGCCTGCTCCGCCGCCGGCGTTGAGATCCCAACGAGCGGCGGATCATCCACGGCGGTGTCCGGTCTCTTCGAAACCGCCCCCGCGCACGCTGCCGCCCGCGGATACGTGCGCGGGCTCTTCTGCGGGGGAACGCTCTGCCAGGAGGCGTGGGCGCTCCTGAACGAGGCCGGACTCGACGTCGTCTCGAACGTCGCGTTCGATCCGGCAAAGAAGGCCCGTCCGAACGACTCGGTCTCGGGACACGTCCTCTGGGACCTCGGCGACGACGCATTCACGGTCGGAAGGCCGCACCCGATGATCGAGCCGTCGCTGCGGGACGACGAAGTCGTCCGCGCGGCGGAGGATCCCGGCGTGGGAATCGTCCTCGTCGACTGCGTCCTCGGGTACGGGGCACACGCGGATCCGGCCGGAAGCCTCGCCGATGCAGCCCGGCGCGCGGTAGGTGTTCGCGAAGCGGGACACGAGCTTCGTATCGTCGCCTCGGTCACCGGCACCGACGACGACCCGCAGCAGCTGTCGCGACAGGTCGCGGCGCTCGTCGACGCGGACGTCCTCGTCGCGCCGAGCAACGCCGAAGCGGTCCGCTGGGTCGTCGAGGCGCTCAAGGGAGGCCCGAAGTGAGCGACCTCTTCTCCCGGGAGCTGCGCGTCGTCAACCTCGGCCTGTCGTCGTTCGCGGACACCCTCAGGGACCACGGGACGCCGGTCCTCGACCTCGATTGGAGGCCGCCGGCCGGGGGAGACCCCGCGCTGGCCGATCTCATCGACCGGCTCAAAGACGGCGGCGGGTGGAACGAGGAGGTCGAACGGGCCAACGCCGACGCCGTCGGCCGCTTGCTCGCGGCCGAGCCGCGGGTCATCGGGATCGGGATCGCCCGGGACGTGATCCCCGGGATGACCGACCGGACGATCCTCCACGCCGGGCCGCCGCTCCCGTGGGAGCGAATGTGCGGGCCGATGCGCGGCGCGGTTCTCGGCGGGCTGATTTACGAGAAGCTCGCTGCATCAGCCGAGGAAGCGGAGGCCCTCGCAGCAAGCGGCGGCATAGCCTACGCGCCGTGCCATCACCACGACACCGTCGGGCCGATGGCCGGCGTCGTCACGCCATCGATGCCAGTCTGGATCGTCGAGAACGCCGCGTTCGGAAACACCGCATTCTGCACGCTGAACGAGGGGCTCGGGAAGGTCCTCCGCTACGGCGCATACGCCGACGAGGTGATCGAGCGGCTGAATTGGATGGCCGATGAGCTGGCGCCAACCCTCGCCGCCGCGATCGAGGTACACGGCCCGATCGATCTCCGGGCGCTGATCGCGCAGGCGCTTCAGATGGGTGACGAGGGACACAATCGGAACCGTGCAGGGACGTCGCTGCTGATCCGCGAGCTCGCCCCGTTCCTCGTTCGGCTGGATGTGGATCGCGGCGCCGTCGCGCGCGTGCTCGAGTTCCTTCACGGCAACGATCACTTCTTCCTGAACCTGACGATGCCGGCCGGGAAGTGCGCGCTGGACGCGGCGGCGAACGTCGAAGGCAGTTCGCTCGTCACCGTAATGGCGCGAAGCGGCACCGAATTCGGGATCCGCGTCTCGGGAACCGGCGACCGCTGGTTCACCGCGCCGGCGCCGATCGTCGACGGCCTCTATCTGCCCGGTTTCTCCGCCGAGGACGCCGCGCCGGATATCGGCGACTCGGCAATCACGGAGACCGCCGGCTACGGAGGGTTCGCGATGGCTGCGGCGCCGGCGATCGTTCAGTTCGTCGGCGGCTCGCCGGACCAGGCGCTGGAGACGACGAGGAGGATGCGCCGGATCACTCTCGCCGAGAGCCGCTCCTATCAGATCCCGGCGCTCGGCTTCCGTGGGACCCCGACCGGGATCGACGCACTGCGCGTCGTCGAGTCGGGGATCGTTCCGGCGATCAACACCGGCATCGCCCACAAGGAGCCCGGCATCGGCATGGTCGGCGCCGGACTGGTCACGCCACCGTTCGGCTGCTTCTCGCAGGCGGTCAAGGCGCTTGCGAAGCAGCTTGGGAGTTTGGCCTAGACGTCAAACTCCTGGAGGATGACGTAGAGAAGGGAGACAACATGCGTTTCATCGATCTGACACTGCCGTTGGGCATCGCCACGCCGCCGTGGCCGACGTACGAGCCGCTGCAGGTGAAGTACTTCAAGCGCCTGGCACCGAACGGGGCGAACGGCCAACTGCTGACCCACTCGAACCATGTCGGGACGCACCTCGACGGGGAGATCCACTTCTTCGCTTCAGGGAAGGATATCGCGCAACTCGACTTCGACTTCCTCGTCCACGAGGGCGCGATCGTCGATCTGTCGGACGCGGTCGGAGACTACGACATCTACACGTCGGAGATGATCGAGGAGCGCGTCGAGGTCCGGGAAGGCGACATCCTGATCATCCACACCGGCTATCACCACTACGGATGGGACCAGCCAGAGGCCGACGAGGTGCGCTACATGGTCAAGCACCCCGGGCCGGATCGCGAGTTCGTCCACTGGGCACTCAGCAAGAAACTCCGCTGGATCGGCGTCGACTGCGGTTCCGCCGATCATCCGATGAACACGATCATCCGTGATTGGATGCCGCGGCAAGCGGCCGAAGCCGACGCGCACTTCAAGGACAAGTACGGCGAGCCGATGGCCGACCGACTCGACCCATCGAAGTATCAGATGATGCACCTCGAGCTGTTCGACAAGGGGCTGATCCACGCCGAATGCGTCGGCGGGGACATCGACCTGCTGCTGAATCAGCGCGCGACGATCGGCTGCTTCCCGTGGCGGTTCGTCGACGGGGAGAGTTCGATCTCGCGGATGGTCGCGATCGTCGACGACGAGCGGTACGACGAGCTGATGGCGGTCAAGTCCGAGTGCGTGCTCACCCGCTTCGGCGACGTCGCCGGCGCGAAGAACCCGCATCTGCACGCGATAGGTCGGACGTAGATCTGCTGATTCGCATCGATGAGTGGCTGCGAATCAGCGGCGAGTTTGCGCAAGCGCAAACTCGCGTTGGATGAGGATGCGCAGCAGGACAGTCGTGCGAGGACGCGCCTTGCATGAGAAGACCCATGCGCACCGATTGGTGGTCGCGAATCAGCGGC
>CAZSNG010000007.1:0-28904 GCA_964608345.1 uncultured Thermotogae bacterium | reverse complement strand
CGCGCCTTGCATGAGAAGACCCATGCGCACCGATTGGTGGTCGCGAATCAGCGGCTGGCTTGCGCAAGCGCAAACTCGCGTTGGATGAGGATGCGCAGCAGGACAGTCGTGCGAGGACGCGCCTTGCATGAGAAGACCCATGCGCACCGATTGGTGGTCGCGAATCAGCGGCGGGATTGCACATGCGCAAACCCGCGTGGGACGGTGATGCGAAGCAGGAATGCCATGCGAATCGGGGGGCACGCGCTTCGGTACCTCGCGGCCAAGTCGCGTGGAGGGCGCGTGGCTTCTCTCTTCCGGCACGGGGTCAACGTGCTCTTCAGCGAGAGCTCCGACCCGGCGTTCCTGTCGATCCAGACGCCAGATGTACCGCTCCATCCGTGGGCTGTGCGGGCTTGCTCCCTTCCGGCACTGCCCGAGAACGAGCCCGTCATCGCGGAGGCAAAACGAATCCGCTTCCCAGATGCTGATGCGATCATCGATCTCTCGCAGGCGGCGGTGGACGAGTTGGAGATCGGCTCCTACGCACCGGAAGGGGCAGCGTGCGCGGTGTCGCGGACGCCGATCCTGGAGCAGGTCCTCGCGGAGGAGCCGTCCGAGCGGATCGCCGATCCGTTCCAGGCGCAGATCGGCGGCATCCTGGCCGCCTGGCGCACGACGGGCGAAGCCCGCGTCCTCCCCGCCTTGACCGGTCTCGGCTCAGGCTCGACCCCGGCCGGTGATGACGTGCTCGTCGGACTCCTCGCCGGATGGACGGCCCTGGAGGAGACCGACTCGGAGGCGCGGCGCTCGCTGACGACCCTTCGATCGGTCCTGTCCGGCATGGCACTCGGCCATAGAACCCATCTCGCCTCGGCCCAGATGATCGCGGCGGCCCTCGACGGGTCGTTCCCCGAGCCGCTTCGCGATCTCGTTGCCGGGCTCGGGGATGTCACTGCATCGGACACCGAGATCCGCGAGTTCGCGCAGCGTCTGTCAGCTCTCGGCACGACATCAGGATGGATGATGCTCCGCGGACTCGCGGCCGCGATGCGCTAGCCGCGGGTCTCCGCTTCGTCGCACCAGACGGTGTGAACGATGTACTGCACCTGCAGCGCTGAAGTGCTCTTAGTTCGGTCCATGCAGATCGTGGCGATTCCGGCCACCTGGGCGCCGAGCCGCTCCGCCAGGGTGACCGCCGCCTCGATCTGAGCGCCGGTCTCCACCCACTCATCGACCACCAGGACCTTCATGCCCGGGCGGAGCGCGTCCGGTCGCATCTCGAGCGCCTTCCGCGTCCCGGAGTAGTCGACGAAGTCGATGCTCTCGGTCGCCACGGGCAGCTTGCCGCCCTTGCGAGCCGGCACCACACCGACGCCGAGGCGCTCGGCGATTGCCGTGCCGAGGATGAAGCCTAGCGCATCGATCGCCACCACCGCGTCGATCCCCGCATCGAGGAACGGACTCGCGAGGTCATCGGCAAGCTGGGCGAAACCCTTCCGGTCCGCGAACAGCGGCGTGACGTCGTTGCGGTTCCCGGTGGTGCTCGTATCGATCTTGGCCAGATACGGTTTCATGGGCTCGATTGTGCGGGCCTGCGCTCCGATCAGTTGTCGGCCAGCCCCTCCACCGGGGCGAGCAGCTCGGACAGCGGCGTCGCCTCGCCGCGGAGGATCGAGAAGAGGAGCAGGTCGAGGTACTCGCCGCGGTCGAAGTGGGCACGGCGAAGCGTCCCTTCGAGTGTGTATCCGCCCCGCTCGGCGACGGCCCTCGACCCGGCGTTTCGCGGGTCGAGCACGATCTGCACCCGCTCGACCGGCTTCTGGCCGAACAGGTACGCCGTGGCCATCCGGACCGCCTCGGTCATGATCCCCTTGCCCCGATCCTCGGGACGGTAGATCCGGTAGCCGAGCTCCCATCCGTGGTAGCTGTGCGACGCCTTGTAGATGTTGATCTGGCCGACACGCCGCCCTTCACGGTCGGCGATCAGGAACAGCTTGAAGTCGTCCGACCACCAGCCGGTCTCCTCGAACTGCTTGAACCAGCGCGGTTCGGAGACGCACCCGAGCGGCCAGAACTCGCCGATCTCCCGCACGTCGGCGACGAGATCGTACAGCCCGTCCAGGTCGCCCCGGCGAAACGGCCTCAGGATGACTCGATTCCCCACAAGCATTGCGATTCCTCCTCTGATCGGTCCGATTCAGCATGCGACATCCGACTCCAAGTCGCAAGCGTGGTCGAAGAGCCGGTGCGGAGCCCGCCGCCGCCTGCAGTGCACATCACCAGCACGCGCGAACCGTCACGTCGTGAGGCAGCTGCGCGCATGCAGTGAAGTCCTCTTCCAGACATCACTTCGCGCACCCTGTGACCCGCATCACAGACGATCGAGGGTCCGATGAGGACAATGGGGCCAGGCCTGGGAACACCTGACTCGAAGAGGAGCTGAGATCGTGACCATGTTGCCCCGATGTCGATTGATCCTGCTGGCGATTGCTGCCGTGTCCGTTCTGTTTTCGGCCGTGCTGCCGGCGGCGGGGCAAGTCGAGAATTCCGAGGAGTTGGTCCGCCTCGAGCGGACCCTTTCCACGGCCCATGCCCTTCCCGGAAGCACGTTCCGCGTGACGCTCGTGATCAAGCCTCAGGTCGACCTGGAGGGCGTCGGCGTCCGTGAGACCCTCCCACTCGGCTGGGCCGTGAACCCGATCGAGACGGAGGGCGCGGCGTACAAGCGGTCCGAGAACGAGTGGGTGTTCACCGAACGCCTCGACGAAGGATCGACGATCGTGCTCGTGTACGAGGTCACGGTCCCACCGGCCGACAAGCTGTACGCCGACACGCTCCCGACCTGCTTCGAGATCAGCGGGATCTTCCAGGCCACCGTCCCCGGATTCGACATCCCGATCGCCGGTGACACCAAGATCGAGATCAGCTCATCGATCCCGATTCCGACGGCGATCGCCCACCTCATCCCCGGAGCCTGGGATCGGCCGGACGAGATCGACCTCCGCCTGGACCAATGGATCACACAACCTCAGCTGAACCGTGCCCTGGAACTGTGGTCGATGGACTCGGCTGTCCCGTGGACGGAGGGCGAGATGATCGACCTCGCGATGATGGAGCGGCTGACGGGCCACTACGAGACGTGCACCGAGGTCGACGTTCCGCTGCCGCTGTCGATCGATCCGGGGCTCGCCACCGTTCGCACGATCGAGACGTTCCTGCCGTGCGATTCGGTCCTCCTCCCGGAAGGCTGCCTCGATCCGGGGCTGCCGGCGCGGCGGTTCGCCGTCACCGTCGAGATCACCGGCGGATTCGACGCGTACGGCATCGGCTTGAAAGAGTGGTTCCCCGAGACGTGGCGAGTCACACCCGTCGAGCACGCCGGGTTCGTGTTCCGGCCCTCTCAGACCGAGTGGATCTATCCCGACCGGCTCACGGCGGGGGCGACGATCTCGGTCGACTACCTCGTCGAGGTGGTCGAGACGACCTACGGCAGCATGGACATCTACGACGGCTGCGGCGGCGCCCAGGCCCCGTTCGTCGGCGCCGTGTCGAGCGGACTTGAGTGCAGCGAGAGCCCGGTCGGCGGCGAGTCGGAGGCGTACGTGTGGGAGTGCCTCCCCGTGCTGCTTGCGATCTCGCGCTGGGACGTCGAGGAGGATCGGCTCGACGCGACCCTCTCCGACACCATTTCGTTCCCGCAGCTCCAGCGGGCGATCGAGTTCTGGCTGTCGGAGACCGCCGTACCGCACACGTGCGGCTACACCGTCGGGTACCACATGCTGAAGCGGATCGCCGCCTACTGGCTGGCCGGTGTTCCGGTGACGGAGCCTCTGCCGGACGTCGTGGCGACGCCGTGCGAAGAGGGCGGCGACTGCTACACGCCAACCTGTCCGACCGGCGGTCTCTGCCACCTGACCGAACTGCAACGGGTGGAGGACTTCGTCGGAATCCCCGACCCTCCACGGCTCTCGGTGGAGATCGAAGGGGCGTGCGAGCTGACCTGCGCCGTGAAGGACACGACGCTGCACGTGACGGCACAGGGCGGCACAGAGCCGTATCGCTACGAGTGGCGCAGACGCGGAGAGCTGCTTGGCACCTCGGACACGCTGCACGTCACCGAACCGGGGACGTACTCGGCCGTTGTCATTTCGGTCGGCGACTGCCGAGTCGGTCAGCAGGTCGTCATCACCCAGGATATCGCGACGCCCCAAGTATCCATCGATGTCGGCGCCGTCCTCGGCTGCACGGTATCGGAAGTCGCCCTGACCGCGTCCGTCCTCGGGGGACGCCCGCCGTTCGAGGTTCGGTGGTTCGGGGCGAACGGCAAACCGCTCGGGCAGGGAACGCTGCTCATCGTCGACATGCCGGGCTCGTACTCGGTCGTCGTCGAGGGGGCGAACGGCTGCTCGGCCTTCGCCGACGCCGAAGTCCGTGAGGATCGATCGATACCGACCGTCGATGCCGGGGTAGATCGCACACTGACCTGCTCGCAGACCGATGTCGCGCTGAACGGCACGTCCATCGGTGGACTCCCACCGTACGCGTACCGCTGGACGAACGAAGGCAGAGCAAGCGTCGCGACCGAGCCGTCGGTGACCGTAGACGCCCCGGGGACGTACACGCTGACCGTCACCGGCGCAAACGGCTGTGCCGGCTCCGACACCGTCCTGGTCGTGCTCGACACCGATCCGCCGATGGTGGATCTCTCCACGTCCGGTCCGATCAGCTGCGCCGAACCTGTCGCCACCCTGACGGCGACGATCACTGAAACGCGCGAGCCGGTCGTGGTGACGTGGCTCAACCCGTCGGGCGACGAGATCGGAACGTCGACGCGGGTCGGCGTCGCCGCGCCGGGGACGTACACCGTTCGGGTCCAAGGAGGGAACGGCTGTACGAACGAGCGGTCGATCGTTGTCGACGAAGACACCGAAGCGCCGACGGTCACGATGTCCGTCCCCGCGCAACTGACGTGTGACGTCACCGAGATCGAGTTGCGCGCCGCCGTGTCCGGCGGACGCCCGCCGTACGCGTACGTATGGAGCAACGAGTCGGGCCGAACGATTGCGACGACCGAGACGGCGTTCGCGAGCCAACCGGGAACGTACGAGCTGGTCGTCACCGGCGCGAATGGCTGCGCCGACGGCGCAACGGTGCAGGTGCGCGAGGACGTCGAACCGCCGGTGGTGGCCGCCTCGGCGCCCGACGAGTTGACGTGTGCCGTGACCCGCGTGACGCTGTCCGCAACCGTGTCGGGTGGACGAGCGCCGTACGCGATCCGCTGGTCCGACGCGTCCGGCGCCGATCTCGGGACGGGGACGATCACCGTCGACGAACCTGGGACCTACACCGTCACCGCCACCGGAGCGAACGGCTGTGCCGCCTCCGCTGCCGTCGTCGTGACGCAGGACCTGAGCGCTCCGGCCGTCGCCGCCTCGGCATCCGGCGAACTGACCTGCGCGGTCTCGACCGTCACGTTGTCCGCGCGGATCACCGGCGGCCGCGGGCCGTACACCGTCGCCTGGACGAACGCCGCCGGGACGCATATCGGCAGCTCGGAGACGATCACCGTCGATGACCCTGGCGCGTACACCGTCACGGCCACAGGAGCGAACGGGTGCGCGGGTTCCGATTCCGTGACCGTGGCCGAGGATCTGCTCGCGCCGACCGTCCTCGCTTCCGTCGACGGCGTGCTGACTTGCGCGGTGACCGAAGTGTCGCTTGCCGCGACCGTCGAGAGCGGCCGCCCGCCGTACGAGCTGGAGTGGACCGATGCGTCGGGCTCCGTACTCGGGACGTCGGGAAGCCTCTCCGTCGACCGTGCGGGAACCTACGAGGTCACCGCGCGCGGGACGAATGGCTGCACGGCGTCCGCTTCGGTGACCGTCACCGAAGACGTCGCGCCGCCGATCGTCGACCTCGGGCCGGATCCGGTGATCAGCTGCGCCCGGCGACAAGTCCTCCTCGACGCCACGCCGATGGGAGGATCGGCCGGACCGTACACCTATTCCTGGCAGGGTGACTGCTGTGACACGAGCGGGGCCGAAGCAACGCTCTGCGTCACGGAGCCTGGAACGTACACCGTCACGGTGACCGGTGCGAACGGATGCCAGACCATCGATTCGGTGACCGTCCTGGACGGCATCGAGCCACCGACGATCGACCTCGGACCGGACCGAACCCTCTCGTGTGCTCAGCCGGAGCTCGTCCTGTGCGCCGAGCCGGTCGATGGCTGTGCCGAGCCCTACGTCTACACCTGGCAGAGCGGTCCCGGCGACATCCTTGGAACCGCCTCCACGTTGTGCGTGACCCTCGCGGGCACATACACCGCCACCGTGACCGATGTGGACGGACGTTCTGCGACCGGCACGGTCATCGTTCATGACGGCATCGAGCCACCGACAATCGACCTCGGCCCGGATCGCACCCTCTCGTGCGCTCAGCCGGAAGTCGTCCTGTGCGCCGCACCGGTCGATGGCTGCACCGATCCGTACAACTACCTGTGGCGAAGCGACTGCGGGGAGCTCCTCGGAACTGCGGCCGAGCTGTGTGTGACCACTCCGGGGACGTACACCGTGCTCGTCACCGATGCGGATGGACGCACCGCGACGGGCTCCGTCACCGTGCATGACGGCATCGACGCACCGACGGTCGACCTCGGTCCGGACCGGACCCTCGGATGCTGTGGTTCGGCCATCGAGCTGGTTCCGATCGTCGCCGGTGGGGCTGCCCCGTACAGCTACACGTGGACCAACGAGTGTGATGTCACGGTCGGGACGGGGGCCACGCTGACCGTCACACAGCCGGGCCCGTACCTGCTGATCGTGCGAGCGGCCGATGGGTGCATCGCGTCGGACTCCGTCGTCGTCGACGAGTAGAGGCCGCTCCATCCGCAGTTGACATCAGGCTCGGCACTCAGGCGTTCTGCGCGGCCCGGTGACGGGCCGTACACCAAAGGAGGTCAGCCGATGATTCAGGAGAACGAACAGACGAACTAGGCTGCCTCCGTTCGCACTGTCCAGACGATCCACTCGCTTTCTCGTCATCCTTCGCGATGCCGCCGGTGGCAGCTTCCCTGCGACGTGACGGCATGCATCATGCCATGGACCCGAAAGGAGCCCCACGATGATGAAGGCGTCTCGTAGCTAGGCACAGCCGGAATGCTTCACCCGGAACCACGAGACAAAGCGAGGAACCATGACTGCATCAAGAAGAACCTACGAACCGGATCGTGATTTCATCCGAATCCGCGACTTCCTAAACGAGACGTATGCCGCGTTTCCCGGCCCATTCAACTGGGGGCTGGAGCGCTGGAACTACGCCCGCTATTTCGTCGCCCCAATGCTCGGAGCGTACGGCGAGGACGGAGACGGACGTCACACCGGCCTGGCCGCGATCTCGCTGTGGGAGGAGCTGGTCGCACTCTGGGAGACCGACGAGGGCAAGATCGTCGGCGCCACGTGCATCGAGCATCCCGACCCGAGCCATCAGGGCTTCGGCGAGATCTTCCTTCAACGGCACCCCGGCCACGTCGATCTGCTCGGCGAGATGGTCGCGTTCGGTGAGGAACGGTACGTCCATCCGGACCTGCATCGCGTCTACGTCTGGGTCTACGACGATGACTCGGACCTGGTCGAGGTACTCCGGGCACGCGGCTACGAGTGCCGTGACGAGCCGGTCTCCCACCACCTCGAGTACGTCCTTGGCGATCTCCCGGAACTCGAACTGCCCGTGGGCTTCCGGCTGCTCTCGATGGCGGAGGAGAACGACATCGAGAAGCGGCGCGAGATCTTCGGCCGCGGCTTCAACCACGAGGATCCAAAGGAGTGGCCGTCCGCATTCGCGTACCGCGAGCTGCAGAAGGCGCCGGACTACCGGAAGGAGCACGACCTGTTCGTCGTTGCTCCAGACGGCACGTACGCGTCGTGCTGTATCGTCTGGCACGATCCCGTGAATCGGATCGGACACCTCGAGCCGCTCGGGACGCATCCCGACTACCGGCGCATGGGGCTGGCGACGCAGATCCAATTCGAAGGGATGCGCCGCCTGAAGGCGCTCGGCGCGATGTGCATGCCGGTGACCGGCGGGTTCGAGCCGTTCTACCGTGCCGCCGGCTTCGAGGAGCGACGGACCGAGCACGCCTGGATCAAGCAGTTCTAGCGCGGTGCGAGCGGGCCGGCTCGACGCCGGTCCGCTCGCCATCCGTCTACTCGCCGAAGGGAGCGATCAACCGCGGCACTTCCCCTCGACGCCCCCGATCCATAGAATTTGCCACAACATGCGGAATCGGTCCGTCGCACTCGTGCGTGCGGCGGTCGTTGGCCCGCTGAGAGGATTCGCGTGACTCGCATTCGTCGGATCGTGGCCGAGCTAAGGACGTCCCTCGCCTCCGGGGGGATCGAGGCGATGGCCGGGACGCACGCCGCCGCCTTGAACAGCAGCCTGTCGTATCGCTTCTTCTGCGGGCTCCTCGACCTCGTCTACCCCGCGACGGCCCTGCTCGACGTCTTGAAGGATCTCGATCACCGGGCGGAGGAGTCCGGACTCGCCCGAGCACTAACAGGCGTCCTCGAGCTGCTCCCGACGCCTTGCCGTACGGCGTTCCCGGCGCAAGGAGAGGATCAGATCAGGACCCATCCGATCGTCGTCTTCGGAAAGCACGGCTCGATCCTGACGCCGTTCCTTGTTGCCACGTCCCTCAGCCGGCTCGATCTGAAGATGCTCGGGGCAAGCTACGTGGCGAAGCTCGGCCCGAACATCGCACGAACCATGTACCCCGTCGACTTGCCGATCCCGACGTTTCGCAGAGCCGCGCGGCGGGGGATCCTGCTTCGAATCGGCGCCTGGCTCACCGCCAAGCTGGACACCCCCGTGGACAAGATGGTGGCCCGGGAGAGGAACCGTACCTCGCTGATCCGCGCGGCCGAGCATGTTCTCGGAGGCGGGGCCCTGCTCATTGCGCCGGATGCCCGGAACCCGAAGGAGAAGTGGCGCTCGGGGATCGGCATCTTGGTCGCGCATATCGCTCGCAGCGACACCGCGCTACATGAAACGAGGCTCGTACCGTACCGCGTCTGGGCTCCTATTACCGGAATCTTCCACTTGCTGTCGCGGAACCCGTTCCTGAGAGCCGTCGGCAGATGGCAGTACCGACAGCCGGTCCGCGTGGTCCTCGGGGAGCCAATCCTGCTGTCCGAGGTCATCCGGCGCACCGGTCTCGATCCCATCGCCATCACGGAACACCTCGAGAGTCACTACCGTTCGCTGGGATTCTGAGGTCGGCCGTCGCCCGCAAGACGGGTCACGCACGGCCACGCCGCCCGCTCCCCGGGTCCACTCCAGCTCGACTCCGAGAGCATCCGGACATCCGTCCGCTACTGCGCACCGGGGCTTGTCGTGCTTCGTCGGGACAGGGGGAGTGGGGCTCCCTGTAGAAGATGAGTATATTGCTCAACTATCCTGTCTGCACCGGAGGCTCACCCGATGAGGAATCGATCGCCGCACCAGCTGCCCGCAAAGAGCGATCTTCGGATGCCGAGGGCCACGTTGATCGTTGCACTGATCGTCGTCGCCGCCTTGGCGCAGGGATGCACCCGGCCCGGAGAGATCGCCAGCGGTGTCCCTTCCGTCGTCGCCCCGGTCGGTCCGATGATCGCCGAGGCCCGAGTCGTCTCTCAGCCCCGCGGAGGAACCAACGTCACCGAGCTGTCCTGCACCGTCGAGATGACCGAGATCCCTGGCGATGGCGCCGACCCGATCGCCGTCCAAGTCGACTGGGTCGCCCCTTGCGGTACCCACGGGACCGAGGTGTTCCTGTTCCACGGCGGCTCGCAGGCGTTCGAGTCGTCGTACTCCGAAGGCGGCTACCCGATCGGAATGACATTCTGGGCAGTGATCACGTGGCACGATGCACTCGGCAGCCATCGAATCCAGACCGACGTCGCCGTCTGCTCGGTGCGGTGAGATCGACGGCTCGCACCGCGTTCGTCAGGGGTCCAAGCGGCGTCCGGCGGCGGAGTGTCGTCGGAAGCCTCGGCCCGGATTTCCGGCAGATCGACGCTGAAGGAACCGGCCGCGAGTGAACAGGCAACGCACACGAGCCGCGATGCCGGCTGTGTCGGCCGCCTTGTTCCCGGCGACGCTCCACGACCTGTCTCCGTACGTCATCTCGCTTCGTTTCGCACGCTGAGCCCCGGATCGGCAGGTTGACAATGAGTAGCCGAGCATGCACTATTGACTGACCAGTCAAAGAATAGGAGTGCCCGATGCCCGGAACAGAAAGCAAGACTCGGCGATCCGATCAGGCCGACAGACGGAAGGCGCAGATTCTTCATGCGGCGCTTCGCTGTTGCGCGACGAAGGGCTTCTCGGCCATGACGATGGACGATGTCGCGCAGACGGCACGATTGAGCAAAGGGCTGCCATTCTACTACTTCAAGTCGAAGCAGAAGCTGTGCCTGGCCATGATCGAGCTGTTCTCCGAACGCGTGGGCCACCGCGCGTTGGAGATTCTACAAGCGAGCGGGCCGGAGCACGTGATGCTGCGCGACCTGGCGTGGACGTTCGTCGAGGCACTGACGGTGGAGTGCAAGCATCCACAGCTGACGATCGAGTTCTGGGCGCTGGCGCTTCGCGATCGAGAGGTCGCGCAGCGCCTCCAGGGGATTCGCGACCGGACGCAGGCCTCCATGGTCGAGATCCTCCGTCGAGGAGCTCAGGACGGTGCTCCCCGTGGCCAGAGCGCAGAGCTGATCGCCGGTTCGTTGTACTCGGCGTTGGTCGGAATCGCGAGTCAATGGGTGCTCACCGGGGGGGCATTCGATCCGCGGCGAGCCGTCGAGGTCGTGGTGAGCCACCTTCCGGAGGAGCGACCGACTCCCGCGGCTGACGGAGGTACATCATGAACAAGCCGCTTCCGGTCTGGGAAGACACGCACGTCGTCGACACGTACGACGCGGATTGGACCGGGCGGGCGACGATCCAGTTCGTCTGCCGGGCGATGCAGGAGACCGCTTTGCACCACGCCGACTCGATCGGCTTCGACCTCAATCACATGCAGCGCAACGGCATCATCTGGATCCTCTCGCGACAGCAGCTGCGAATCCGCAAGCTGCCGGAGTGGAAGGATGCGGTCACCGTACGAACGTGGTACGCGGAGCGGGAGAAGCTCTTCTTCCATCGCGACTTCGAACTCCTCGATGCCGAGTCGCAGATTCTGGTCGCCGCGTCGACCGCGTGGCTCGCCCTCGACGTGAAGCGCCGACGTCCACTGCGTACCGAGGCGGTCAATCACGGCGCGCCGGCCGATCGCCCGGGCGCCGTCAACGAACCGTGGGAGTCGTTCCCGGAGTTCGCGGACGCAATGGAGCACGAGCCCTTCCGGGTCTTCGCTCGCGATCTCGACATGAGCGGTCACGCCAACAACGTCAACTACCCGGAGTGGCTCCTCGAACCGCTGCCGCTAGACGTCCGCGCCGGCTCGGATCTGACGGCTCTTGATGTCGCCTACCAAGCGGAGGCGGTGCACGGCGAGAAGCTCACCCCTCTGCTCCAGGCCAACGGCCTGGACGAATACCTCCACAGGATCGTTCGATCATCCGACGGGAAGACGATCTCCACGGCGCGATCACAGTGGGTGAAGCGTCGCGAGCCGCGGACAGCCGGATGGACCACCTAGCCCTGGGCTCCGATCGGGTTCGACGACGAAGTCCGGCTACCCGCCATACAGCCGAGCGAGCCAATCGAGGGCCGGTACATCTCCGCCGAAGACGATCTCGCGAAGGGCAGCATCGATGACGCGTTGCCCGTTCTCGCCGTTTGTCAGCACAGCGAGCCCGTGCCCCGTGGTGACGGAGCCGATCGCGAAGCCGCGATAGCCGCTGTTGTCGCCCCAGTGCCAGAACGCCTCACCGCCGGGAGACCGCTGGATCCCCCAACCAAGTGCCCAGCCGACACGATCGTTCAGTCGAACCTGCGGGGTGAGCATCTCAGCGACCTCGTCGGGGACCATGTTCGGCGGGCCGCTGCCGTCCGGGCGTACGAGCGCACAGAGCAGTTGCGCGAACGCCCGGGCGGAGCAGTGCAGGCTGGCCGCGACGTTGATCCTCGGCCACTCCGCCTTCGGGTGGGGCTCGCCATTCGCGTCGTGCGGGACCGCGACATCCTGGCCGGCACAGTTCGACCAGAGGAAGGTCCCCGCATCGAAGCCGAGAGGCTCGCGCATCCACGCATCGAGAGCGTCGGCGATCGGCACTCCCACGATCCGCTCGATCACCTTCCCCAGGTAGACGTACCCCTCTCCGGAGTAGGAGAAGCGCGTCCCAGGCTCGAAACTCGTCCTCAGCGGCTGCTTCTCCGATCGCCAGTTGGGAAGGCCCGAGGTGTGGCTCAGCACATGTCGCGCGGTGATCCGTTCGGCCCGCGGATCGTTCGGGACGTACGGCTCGTCCATGTAGTCGCCCAACGGCCGATCGAGATCGATCGCACCCCGACGGCGGAGCCCGAAGACCATGTAGCTGAGGACCGGCTTGCTCAACGACGCGGCCTCGAACACCGTGCCGGGGGTCACGAGCTCTCCTGTCTCACGGCTGCGCACGCCGAATGCGCCGTCCCACCGGAGGCGGCCATCCCGCACGAGCGCGATCGACAATCCCGGGACGTTGTCACGTTCCAGCAGCTCCGGAATCCGCCGATCAAACTGTTGGATGAGGCGGAGCGCTCTCGCGTCGTCTCGAGGATCATCGGTCATCGGATCCACCTAGCAGAGCGGCGACCGGTACATCGCCGTCCTATAGCCGTCCGGCATCCTGAGCCGCGGGTCGGTCGACGCCAGCGTGAGCGCCTCCCGTAGCGCCGCAGGATCGCCCGCATCGATCCGCCGCAGGACATCGATCATCCGATCCATCAATGCCTCGTCTCCATCCTCGACGCTCCTCGGCTCCCCGATCCCCCACCACCCGTGAACAGGCAGCTCGTGGCCGGTGAGCCCGGCGAAGTCGGCGAACAGCTTGTTGCGACCGTACGTGTGCCCTGCGTTGCCCGGCGGGAAGCCGACGGTCTCGGGAATCCGACCGGCGCGGAGCGCTTCGACGAGCTGCCATCCCGTCAGGAAGGCGTCTCGCGGCAAGTCGGTCGTGTCCACGCCCGCCTCGATCGCCGGTCGTTGTACGTCATCGATCTGCGGATCGGTGAGCTGCCAGCACCCCGCGCCCGCGTTCCAGTGCTCGGCAACGTAGTGATCCTCGATGAGCCGTCCTTCGGGTGCCATGAAGTACAACGCGACGCCCGTCCGAACGCGCGCCGGAATGCCCTTCTGCCGGAGGATCGAGACGAGCATCAGCGCGAAGTCGCGGCAGCAGCCGATGCTTCGTCGCGTCACATCTCGAGGCTCCGCAAGCGGCCGCCCGTCGAGTGCGACGATGTTGCTCAGCCTCTCCTCTACGGTCGAGTAGCTGAACTCGACGCACAGCTTCCGCCCCGCCGCTTTCAGCTGTTCATGCGTGATCCCGTACGTCTCCTCGCCGATCCAGAACATGTGCAACACCGTGTTCTGGATGACATCGCAGAGGCCCCGGATGTCGTCGGGAAGCGGGTCATAGAGCGCCGCGTGCCGCCCGGGATCCGAGTTCACCGAGTGGGGTCGGTAGGTCGCGATCAGATCGTCGGTCGTTCGAGCTGGCTGAGTCATCTCCACCTCTTGACACTGAAAGTACCTTCCCACTCTAGGTTTTCAACGTCGCTCGTTTTACCTGTTTCGAGGGGACGGTTTTCGCCTTCCGCGGTAACGCATTCTTCGGGATCGCGCCCGTGTCGGGGTCGGATACCGCGTGCACGTCGACGGAGATCAGGCCGACCTCACCCACAACCGCGGGGTGAGCATCGTCGATGTCTCGGATCCTTCGACCCCGACCGAGCTGGGAGAGATCGAGTCGATCGAATCCGCACGGCAGCGCACACCCGGTCCTCATCCGCAGCGGCCAGGCTCGATTAACGTCGCAGTTACCTCGCTACTACGCTGAAACGGCACGGGCCGCGGAGCGTGACCCGCGCAAGTCAACTGGTTCGCGGTACTGGTGGGAGGGGTGTTCAACATGGCGTTCGGCGCGCTCTGGTACGGTCCGCTGTTCGGCAAGGTCTGGCTTCGGGTGATCGGCAAGTCGCCCGAGGAGATCGAGAGCAGCGCGACGATGTACCTCCTGCCGCTCGTCACGAGCCTCATCGGATCCTACGTCCTCGCCATCGTCATCGCCGGACTCGGAGTCGTCGTCTGGTGGCAGGGAGTCGTCGTCGCTGCCGTCCTTTGGCTCGGGATCGGCGCGACAGGCACTCTGACGACCGGGACGTTCGAGGATTCTCCGTGCGCCGCGTGGCTCCTATTCACCGTCTACCAGCTGATCGTCTACGGCGCAATGGGTCTGATGTTCGTTCTCTGGGTTCGCTAGTCGGCGACGAACTGGGCGGACCGTCGGATCGTTCAGACCCGTGTCAGGATCCGGGAGAGGATCCCGGCTCGTCTCCTCTCTCGAAGGCGAGCCGGGCCCACGTCGTCACGTCAAACGCCACATTCTCGGGCACTGGGCCCGTGATGAGTTCGGCGTAGTCGCCCGGTTCCTCGAGATCCGGCCACGTAACGACCTGCCGCGGGAAGCCCGAGCCGAGGAAGAGGAAGAGGAAGAGAATCGTCATCGAGTCGCGATCGAGGAGTTCGACTCGAACCTCGAAGTGCGTCGGTGCGCCGAGATAGCCGATCGTCCCGAGCCATCCCTCACGAGCGAGAAACGCTTCGCGCTCCGCGAGGGCCTGCTCGCCAAAGCCGGTGGTCCGGCAATCCCACGAGAAGCCCTCCGACTGGCGCCACGTCTCGCCGTCCTGACCGTAGATCGCCGTGCCAAGCGCGGCCGACGCATGCAGGACCCACACGTCGCTCCCCCGAACAACGCACGGGCTGACCACGCCCGTCGTGCGTGCGGACAGCCCAAGGAAGAGCGCGCCTTCCGCGTGTTTGAGGGAGAGGGTCGTCCGCGCGTCAAGCGCGATCCGTAGCGCGTCATCCCACTCCCCGGCGGACAACGTGCCATCGAGAACCGGCATCGAGCCCGAGGGAACGGTGTGGATTAGCACCTCGCTCGGGGCGAGGGAGACGACGCACCACGTGTCAGGCCGAAACGTCGCCTCCTGCAGAAGCGGCCCGGGGGAGAGCCCAACGTCCGTCTCGAGCGGCCACGTGAGGACCTCACGCTCGGTCCGATGCACGTCGAATCGGAACAGCATCGTCATCGATGCGTCCTCGAACGCAATCTTGTATTCCGTTTCCTCCTGTCGCCCCAGATTCACCACCGTGGCAAGCCATCCGTGGGTCTCGAGGAACGCCTCCCTCTCGGCCAACGCCTCGTCGGAGAAGCCAAGCGCACGGCAGCTCCACGAGAACGACCGCTCCAACTGCCACCGTCCATCCGCGAGGCGATAGGTCGCGGATCCGAGCGCGTGGGAGGCGTGAAGGATCTCCACCGTTTCGTAGCGCGCGATGTAGACGTTGCCGACGACTTCGGCACCCCGCGCCGCACCCACCCCGAGATAGAGGAATCCTCCGTGGTGCTTGAGATGGAGAGACACTCCATCGGCGAGTGCCAGCTCGAGCGCGTCGCCCCACTCTCCTTCGCTCAGGATGCCATCGAGCGTCGGCGCAGCTCCGGTGGGGATCGTCAGCATGGGGCTGGCCCCGGCCGCCACGGCCAGGCCGCCCAAGAGGAGCAGGCCCGCCCCGACGTGTTTCGCTATCCGACTTCGCATGGCAACCTCCTGCATACGACCGTCGTAAGTCTCCACGGCCGCGTCTCCCGGGCGTCTCCGCCGTGTGTCGGTCGGTCGACGCGCAAGCCTCCGGATCCGGGGTATTGACAACCGCCCAAACTGGATGGTAGTATCCGATTTAGCAACCCGCACAACTGCGTTGCTACATCTGGGGCCTTGAGGAGGACCAGCTGGTCCCGCCCTTGAGGCCCCGCCTCCATCTCGAAACCGAAACGCCGTGATCCTCGCTCGTCATCCGATGGGACGCTCTCATCGACCTCACAGTCCCGCGTCGGTGAAGCCGGTCCCGACGAAGGCATCGAAGATCTCCCTGGTTCCCGCCGGACGCTGCGTGGGGTTCGACCAGACCTCGTAGAACCAATCGAGGAAATGTGCATACCCGTGCTCCCGCCACGCCACACCCATGTCGAGGTGCTCCTCCGGATCGTCGCAGCGTCCGACAAGGTCGTCGATCTCTTCACTCGACAAGCGGCGATACGTACTCCTGTGGATGACGCCCGGCCCGCACAGCCGGCCGCGCTTGGGACCCGGCTCGTTCACCGGGTAGCCGAGCACGAGGGCGATCGCCGGGAAGCAGTACGCCCTTGGGAGGTCGAGCAGCCGAGTGATCCGCTCGATGTCGCCGCGGTGGAGACCGTTGGTGAACAGCGAATCGATGCCAAGAGCTTTGGCGGCAATCGCCACCGTCTGCGCGGCAAGGCCGACGTCGATCATCCCGGCGACGAACTGGCGGAACCCTTGGACCGCGAAGTCGTGCCCGAGGTGTCTGCCAACGTCGATGACGCGGTTGTAGTCGACACAGAAGACGAGCGTCATCCCGCCGGCGTACCCGGTCAGCTCCCTCTGCGTCTCCGCATCTTCAACCACGATGATCGAGTACGACTGGCGGTTCGAGGCGTTCGCGGCGAGGACGCACGTTTCGAGGATCGTGCGTGACTCCTCCGCGGGGATCCGCTCGTCGGCGAAATCCCCGTGGATCGTTCTCAATGCGCGGAGGGTCTCCATCGTATCGGGCATCACGAGTCTCCTTTCGGGCCGGTGATCGTCGGCAGATCCCGGAAGTGAAGGATCAGCTTGTCCAACATCACCTCCAGCCGTTCGAGCTCCCGCTCCGTGAAGCAGGCGAGCAGCTCGAAGTCGCCGGCCTGCTCCTCTTCTGCGGCCTTCAGCTCACGGAGCTTCGCCCGCCCCGCGTTGGTGATCCGGACAACGACGTACTTCCGATTCGATGCATCCCGATCCCGTTCGACCCATCCCCGCCGCTCGAGGTTCCGCAGGATCACCGTCGTCGTCGGCCGATCGATGAACAGGAGATCGGCGATCTGGGACGGGTTCAGTTCACCGCGCCGGTCGAGCTGCATCAGCGTGTTGAATTGCGGTACGGTCACCCCGAACGCCGTCACGTGGGTCTGGCGGTACCGTCTGAACATGTGCATCACCTGCGCCATCTGACTGAGTGCAAGGAATGGCCTTGTGGATCCGTTCTTCTTGCCCTTGCTCATCGCGACCTCCGGCGTTCACTCTTGACACGATTAGAATTCAAACTATAATGAGCCAGCGCTATGATTAGAACCCTAACTATAGAGGCGGCACGCCGCTTCGGCAATCGATCGAACCCAAGGAGGAACGAATGACGGATCGGCCGACCGTTGAGAGCCCTCGTCTGCGGGAGCTTGTGGAGGCGTTCGAGCGAGGGGATGCGAACGCGCTCGCCGCGTTTTGGGACGAGGTGACGGACCGCGGTGCGCCGCTCGTCGAGCCGATCGCAGGAGACGGCAAGCATCGTCGGGTCACGTTCCTCTGGCGGGCGCCCGACCCGGTGGCCGACGTCCGCCTGATCTCCCTCCTGGCGGATCGTCGCGACAACGGGATGCACCGGCTCGCCGCGAGCGACCTCTGGTATCGAAGCATCACGGTCGCCAACGATGTCCGCGCAACGTACCAGTTCTTCCCGAGGACCGACGACGCTCCGCCGAAGAACGGGCTCGCTCAGTTCGCGGGCTACGTCCACGATCCGCTGAACCCACGGACCTTCGTGTTCGAAAGGGACGACGAGGATCCGGACGACTTCGAGCTCACCCGTTCCGTCCTGGAGATGCCGGACGCCGCACCACAGACGCTGGTTGAACGCGCAGTCGGCGTGCCTGAAGGGACCGTCGAGATGCACCGGTTGAGAAGCAAGATCCTGGACAACGAGCGCCGGGTCTGGATCTACACACCGCCCGGCTACAACCCGGATCGCGACGACCCGTACGACGTGCTCGTCCTGTTCGACGGCACCGGGTTCGCCAAGATGTCGTCGCTGCCGGTGATCCTGGACAACCTGATTGCCGCTGGTGCGATCCGGCCGCTCGTCGCGATCATGCCGTGCAGCATCAGCCAGACGGCCCGCTTCAAGGAGCTGCTGCTTCACGAGCCGTTCAATGAATTCCTCGTCGCCGAGCTGATGCCATGGAGCCGCAAGGCGTACCACCTCTCGGACGATCCCGCCCGGGTCGTCGTGAGTGGGGCGAGCGCGGGCGGCATCGCGGCGGCGTACGCGGCGTTCGAGCATCCGGCGCTGTTCGGCAACGTCCTGTCACTGTCGGGGGCGTTCCTCTTCTCCCCGGGGATGCTCGGTCCCGACTGGACCGGGGAGCACGAGTGGCTGGCACGCCGAATTGCGTCTTCGGATCCGGTGCCTGTTCGCTTCTACCTCTCGGCCGGGGCTCTGGAGACGAATAGCCTGCGCGATCTCGGCGGCGGCCCGAACCTCATGGTGACGAACCGGCATCTGCGGACAGTACTGAAGGCCAAAGGGTACGAGGTTCAGCTGAACGAGTTCCCCGGTGGGCACGACATGATCTCCTGGCAAGCCGTGCTTCCAGAAGGCCTGATCGAACTGCTGAGCTAGCCCCACGCACGGCCCGGGTATACTGAGCGCATGCTAGAGGAGTGCATCCGCCTCGAGACCGATCGACTGATCGTGCGTCGGTTCGAGGAGCGCGACATCGCCGATGTGCTCGACTACTCGAAGTACGAAGCGGACGACCGCTTCCGAAAGCGAAACGTCGACTGGGAGCCCACCGAGGACAGCGTTCGGCAATGGTGGACGCCGATGATCGCGATGAAGCCGGAGGAAGCGATCAACTGGCTCTCGCTCGTCATCGAACTGAAGGCAGAGGGACGGGTCATTGGCAATGTCGGCTTCAACGCGAAGAGAATCGGCGAGCACCTGCAGGGATCGATCGGGTGGACGCTCGGAAAGGCGTACGAGGGGAGCGGCTACGTCACCGAGGCGGCCGAAGCGCTACTCGACTTCCTGTTCCGCGCCGTCGGGTTCCATCGGGTCTACGCGATGACGTCACCGGAGAATCCGAGGTCCTACCGGCTGATGGAGCGACTGGGGATGCAGCGGGAGGCCCACTTCCGCAGCAATTGCTTCGTCGACGGTGCGTGGGGCGATGAGTACGTCTACGCCATTCTGGAAGAGGAATGGGCCGAGCGCCGCGAACGGCGCCCGGCCTAGATCGATCGAATCGGACTACGCCGGGACGAACTGCAGCCCCAGGATCGGCTTGTCTCCCGGCTCGCGAATGACCCCGATCGTCGACTTCACCCGCTTGCCGAGCTTCGGAGCATCGTCGAGGAGCTGACCGGTCACGCGGATCCCGTCGTCGAGTTCGACGATCGCCAGGCGAAGGTAGCGCGTCTCGAAGTCGATCGCCAGGGCGTACACGTCGGTGTAGGTCAGGAGTGTGCCCTCCCCTCCGATCTCGATCGACTCGAACGTCTCGCTCCGGCAGTTACGGCAGACCGCGCGCGTCGGGTAGTTCACCGTCCCACAGGACGTGCACTTCGCGCCACAGACCTTGTCGCTCACGTCTCCTCCCTTCGCAGTACGGTCGCCACAACGTTGTTTCCAAAGCCGCCGAAGTTGCAGGCATACGCGATCTTCGCGTCGGTCACCTGTCGCCCTTCGGCCTCGCCGCGCAGCTGCCAGGCGAGCTCCACCAGCTGGGCCACGCCGGTCGCGCCGACCGGATGTCCCTTCGCCTTCAGGCCGCCGGAGGGGTTGATCGGCAACGTCCCGTCAAGCTTCGTCTCGCCGCGCTCGATCGCCTTGTGTGCTTCACCCCGGCCGAAGAAGCCGGACGCCTCGCTCTCTGCGATCTCGAGGATCGTGAACGCGTCGTGCAGCTCGGCGACATCGACATCCTGAGGGGTTGCGCCGGCCATCGAGAACGCCTTCTCGCTGGCGATCCGAACGGCCTTCAGGTCGGTCGGATCCTCCCGCTCCTGAACGGCGTGCGTGTCGGTCGCCTGTCCGATCCCGGCGACTCGAACCTTCGGGCCGGCGAGCTTCGCCGCAACGTCCTCGGACACGAGGACGAGCGACGCGGCACCGTCGCTGACAGGGCAGCAGTCGAACAGGTGAAGCGGCTCGGCGATCGGCGGGTTGTTCACCACCGCCTCCGGGCCGGTAAGGATTCCCTCCATCGTCACCGTCTGCTGGATGTGGGCGTACGGGTTCTTCGTCCCGTTCTCGTGGTTCTTGATCGCGATCATCGCGAGGTGCTTCTGTTCGATGCCGAAACGATCCATGACCAGCCGCGCGAACATCCCCGCAAGCGACGGCAGCGTCACCCCGTAGATGTACTCCGCTTCTGGCTGCGACAGGCTGGCGACGAAGTCCGTGCCCTCGAGGCCGTTCACGACACGCATCCGCTCGACGCCCGTGACGAGGACGACGTCCGCCATGCCGGACACGATCGCCTGGCAGCCGACCTTGAATGCCGAAGCGCCCGATGCCGGTCCGTTCTCGACCGCCTCGGCCATTGCCGGATAGAGCGCGAGCTGATCGACCAGCGCGCTACCGAGCGCGGTCTGCCGATTCACGCGCGCCGCGCCCATGTTGGCAACGACGACGGAATCCACCGGGATCTCGCCGAGATCCGCGTGGTGCAGCGCCGCGAGGGACGCCACCGAGGCCAGCTTGATCAACGACCACTCCGATCGGCCGAACTTCGTCATCCCTGCGCCGGCGATGTAGACGGGTTTCATTCCTTCGCCTCCTTCTCGCCTGCGACCTGCTTGACGACGGTTTCCTCGGCCGGAAGGACGATCGTCTCGGCCCCGCGCAGGAGATCCTCGGGTACCGGCCGGCGCCCGGAGACGAGACGAGGCTTGGCGTCGTAGTAGGTGTCCTTCGGCAGAACCCACGACGGGACACCACCGAGTTCGTGCTGTACCTCGAACCGCTTCTCGAGCGGATACTCGATCATCCAGCGCCGGAAGCCGATCGGGCTCTCAGCGACGATCAAGACCTCCTCCTGCTCGCAGTGCTCGATGTGATACTCCATCTTCGCCGCGAACAGGTGCGATCCGACGCGGAGACCGCGGCGGATCGTCAGCGTGTGATAGCTCATGCCCGTCTTCCCGTCGACGAGCCGCCCGTTGACCATGCCAGCGAGGACCCCGTCAATCAGTCCGGCGAGAACATACTCGTCCTTAACACGATACCGCTTGTAGGCGAGCAACTCGCCGAACAGCCGCGCGCCCACGATGTCGTAGAAGTCGCGCTCGACCCAGAGAAGCGGGTAGATCGCCTCCAGCAGGACCGGCACTTCGTCCCGCTCGACCTGTCGAACGACCATCTGTTCCCCGCTGGCGAGCGTGATCACCTTCGGCGGATACGGGGGCATGTCCATCGCCGGCGGGCGAAGGGACGCCTCGAGTTCGCTAGTTCTTGCCATCCCAACTCCTTTCGAGAGCCGCACCTCAAGACGAAATCCCCGCACCATGCGCCGCGGAGAGGCAGCCGCCGTGCGAAAACGGCCTAGTTGTCTGTCTGCCTTACAATACGGCGGATCGGGCGGCCCGTCAACGCGTCGAGAGCCCCCGCAACGGCGGAACAGCTGGGCCCTCGCGATCGGACCGATTTCCTTGGAGCGATGCGCCGCCGCCGGCTACGGTGAGTCAAACGGACTGCACCCGAGGCAGAAGACGGGGGATGCGAGGGCGAAAGGGGTGCCGATGGGTTTCAACGGCACGGCCCGGAGCTTGATCGGGTATCACGGTCTGGCGACCATCGTCTGCGGATCGTGGCGGATCGCCGGGCGGGCATCGTTCAATCCAACGACCCGAATCGGCTTCGAGGAGGAGCTCGGCGCAAGCTGCGCCGGGACGTTCGTCGCGACTTCGGACACCGAGCCGCTTCTACTCTCCGCACTGGCCGCCGCACTGCATCAGTCGTACGGACTCCGTCTGGGCGAGGAAGCCGATCGCGAGGAGCCGATCGGCATCGAGATCATCGGGCACGAGGGGAACCGGATCCGCTTCGCCCTGCGCGGCTAGGCGGGTCCTCCGGAATCATCGCGCGGTGCCCGTTCGGCCGCCGCCGGGGAACGCCCCATGCACTCCGCAGCTGCCTTGCACCACTTCGCGCACGTCGGGGCGGCTTTCTTGAAGACGGGCGTCTTGCACTGCGGACACTTGGCTTTGGACTCGTCCGAGAAGATCTCGACCTCACCGCCACAAGTCGGGCACCGCAGCACCGTCGAAGTGAGTCGCTGTCCGCTCAGCCCAGGGCAACGCATGCGCGCAATCGCCCTCCGTTCCACCGTCTTCTACTGCAGCCGATCGCCACGCTAGAGGATCTCCTTCACGGACGCCATCTCGCCGAGTGCGTACCCACGATTCTCCTCGTCCTCGATGGCCTCTGCGGCCTTCTCTCCGAGGGCCAGGAACTCGCGGCTCTTCGTGGCGTTCCCGGCCGCGGCGTGTGCACGGGCCAGTGCCTCATATGCGAACGCGAGATCGAAGTCGCCGATCCCGTTCGCCTCGCAGATGCTCAGGCACCGCTCGGCATGAGTCAACGCGGGCTCCGACCGGTTCAGGATCGAGTAGACCCGCGAGATCTGCCACTCACCTCGTTCGAGTTCGAGTGGCGTGCCAATCTCGCCCCAGTGATACCTCGACGCGTACGCCGAGTGGATCATCTCGTCATCTTCTTCCGCAGTTCGATTGCTCTTGTCGAGCAGATCCCAGACCCGGTTGAACAGGTTGACGGCCAGACTCTTGTGCATCTCCTGACTGATCTCGGATTCGGTCACGATGCCTCCTCTGGCGTGTTCCCATCATACGGAATGCAGCGCTCCGTGCGGAGGCGACGTGAGGGAATCCTGTCGAAGTCGTGGATCGGGTCCTGGCGAATGCGGTTGACTCGCGAACGTGGGCGCCGCTAGTCTGGCACAGTGGGCGACTCCGTACACGACGCATCTCTTTCGACATTCACTTCGCCAATCCCGCCCCGAGCAGCCGTGATAGACAAGGAGGATGGATGATGCGACGGTTCTCAGTTCTCAGTTCTCAGTGTGGCGCTCTGTGTGGTGTGCGTGGCCGGTCTCGTCTCGATCGGTCAGACGCACGATGCCGAACAGCGATTCGGTCGAACGCTCGATGAACTCCACTTGATCAGCGACCAAAGCAGGCCCGGATGGGGCGACCACTGGTCGGGGCCGATCGAGGCAGCCACGATCGCTGCTTGGTACCACACCCGCGGCTACGCGGCGATGCTGCTCGACTGGACCGGAGACGAACTCGTCGACGAATCGGACACCATTGAACTCGCCGACTACTTCGGGAGGACTGGGATGCAGGCGTTCCCGCCGGCAGGAACGAACGATGCGCTCCTCGTCGATGCGCTTGCGCGGTACGTCGCGATGCGGTATCCGAACGAATTCGAGATCCTGATCTACGATCCTGACTTCCCTTCCGAATACGAGCAGGAGATCGGGGCGGGCTTCGCTGCAGGTGTCGTCCCCGGAATCCTGCTTACCGTCGAGGCCGAGTCGAACTTCGAGGCCTACTCCGAGGCGATCCTCGGCGGCTACGGCGTCATCGTCGGAGTTCGCCGGAGCGACACGGACGACAACGACTACCTCGCCGGACGCTCGTTCCTGTTCGAGCCGCTCGAAGAGGGCGTCCACGCGGTCGACTTCGCCTGGGCGAAGGAGGACCCGTGGACTCCTGGAGCACAGGGGCAGGTTCTCCAGACGGCCGCGACATCGCGAAGCGCCTGGCACATCGAGATCGATGGGACGTGGCGCGAAGCGGAGTTCATGGCCGTGCTCGCGCCGATCGACCTCCCGGAGGCCGCTCCCGTCGGGAGCTGTGCCGGTCCGGATCTCACCGTCAGTCTGGCGGACATTTGGTGCGACTGCGAGCTGTTGGATGACGGCAGCTTGCGCTGCGTCGCCGAGGCGTGGTTCTCTATCGGCAACGTCGGCACGGAAGCTTCGCCGGAGTGCGAAATCACCTTCGGCACGACAATCCCGGTCCCGTGGTCCTTGCCAGTGGCGTTGGGGCCCCTGCCTCCGGGCGGCGGTACCGCCGCATGGATACGAACGAGCTACCGGCCGCACGAGCCGACGTGCCCGGGGACGTACTCCCTCGAGGTGGACTCCGCCGATGACATCGTCGAGTGCAACGAGGGGGACAACTATGCCGAGGGCTCGGTCTGCTGCCCGAACCCGGCCGGTGAAGGATGCCCCGACTTGACGATCTCGATCGACGACTGGTGGTGCGACTGCGGGACCTGCGATGCCGGTGGCACGTACTGCTACTATCGCTTCACGTACACGGTGACGAACGTCGGCGACGCGGAAGCATACTACTTCGATGTTTGTGTCAACGACATGATCATCACGGATCTCGGCCCGCTCGATCCGGGAGAATCCGTGACTCGAGAGGGGATCGCCGAGGTCGTCGACTGTTCGGATGCGGCGCCCGACTGGAGCGAGCGGCTCTTCTTCGTCGACCTGGAGCCGGGACTCAGAGCCGGAGACCCCGACTACTGCAACCCGTACGACGACTTCGCAGAGTTCCTCGCCACCTGCGCACCGTCGTGCACCGACCTGGCTGTCGCGATCGACCATGTCCAGTGCAATTGCGGGCTTGAGGAGGACGATCGCTGCCCGGACGGTAGCAGGCAGACCTGTGGACCGATTGCGACGGTCACGGTGGCCAACGTCGGCGAGACGGCCAGTGAGGAGACGACCGTAGAGGTGGATTCCGCCGATGTCGGAGGCTTCTCAACCGCTGCGGTTCCCGCCCTGGCTCCCGGGGAGTCGTTCACGGTGGATGTCGGATTGCCCGGGTGGTACGCGCTGTTCTGCGGTTCCGCCCCCGTCGAGTTCGAGCTCGTCGCGTCCGTGCCGAGCGGCCGAGACTGCACTCCCGACAACAACCGCGCCAGGCTCCACGTGATCTGCGATCCGCCGGCGTGCCCCGACCTCGCGGTCGAGGCGTTCATCAACGACTGTGCGTGCCGCGCCTCAGAGCGCCCGGACTTCGACTGGGAGTGCACTGCCGACGTGACAGTCTCGGTAACGAACATCGGCGAGGCCGTGGCCGAGAACTTCGAGTTCCACGCGCGCACACCACACGTCGGCAGGTCGGTCGACGTCGCCGCGCTGGAGCCGGGCGAGACTGCCACGAGCGACTTCGCCCCCGTCTACGGCGGTCACGGCGCGATCCCCGAGTCCATTCCCGTCATCGCCGGCGCCACATTCCTCGCGCCGGTGCTCGAATGCGACGAAGACAACAACTTCGTCGAGCTCGCAGTCCCCTGCAACTGCACAGCCGCGGACCTCGCCATCTACGTCAGCGGCCAGGAGTGCGAGTGCGAGTGGTACGACGATCCGGGCGGCTTCTGCGGCGACGAGCCTCGCAAGGTCTGCTATCCCGTCCTGATCGTCGGGGTCAACAACCTCAGCGACGTGGATTCCGGGGAATTCACTGTGTCCGTCGACGACGGCATCCTCGCGCGCACGACCGACAGCCCCGGTCTAGGAGCCGGTGAGTCCGACTACTTCCGGTTCGCATTCCCGGGGATCGTGACCTGCAGCGCGGAGCCCGAGAGCTTCCCGGTCGCCGCAGCCATCGAGGTCGCGGAGGACTGCAATCCGGCGAACAACGAGATGCGACTCAGCCTGCCCTGTGAGCCTCCTCCGGCCTGCCCGGATCTCGTCATCTCAGGGATCAGCGACGACTGCTCCTGCTATTGGACGCCGCAGCAGGCCTACACATGCGACTACGTCGCGGAGGTCACCATCTTCAATGCCGGGGTCGGCGATGCGGGCGGCTTCACGGTGCGGCTCGAGACAAGGTATGGGACAGACGAAGTGAGAGTCGGAGGTGGCCTGCCCGCGGGCGAATCGACGATCGTCAGATTCGAGCTCGACGTCGGAGACCGCAGTCGCGTCGACTACACGATCATCGTCGACTCGGGGGGTGACGTCGACGAGTGCGACGAGGACAACAACGAGTACGAGGACAGCGACCGCTGCAGCTAGGCTGAGCGGACGGACAGCCGTGGACCGGGCGCAGGGACGGCTCCCGGTCCACGGTGTCGGTGAGCAAGCTCCCTACGGGGTGCCTGCCGCGACGGTGATCACGAGCCTCGCCTCGTAGACCGTCCGTCGATCCTCATCCAAGGCGGCCTGCTCGAGCATGAACCGTACGTCCGGTTCGACCAGATCCGCGAAGCTCTCGACGCCGTTGGTGACCACGACGATCGGGCGACTCAAGTCGAATTGGGCACTGCTGAGCCGCAGCGTGTAGCGGGAGACGTTGCTCACGGCCACGACGATACGGTTCCCTTCGGCCATCACCTCGATCGATCCGGTTATGCGCTCGCGCGAGTACATCGCTTCGATCGAGGTTACCTGGCCGCCCAGTACGATCGTCTCCCCGTCACGAATGACCTCGATCTCGATCGAGTCGCCGGGGTTCATGGCGTCGATGATCGCCGGGACCTCGTAGCCCGTCTCGACCGGATACGCGTCGATCCGGACGATCTTGTCCCCCGTCTTGACGCCGGCGAAGTGCGCGATCGTCCACGGCTCGACTCCGGCAATGATGAATCCAATCTCGGTCCCTTGATAGGCGAAGGTGGCGCCGAATCGGATCTCGCCCTTCAGCGGCCAGATGTTCGCGTCCTTGAAGGCGGCGTTGCTCCCGACGTCGGCGATCCCGTCGATCGAGACCCAGTCGCACCGCCCGACGACCACGTCGGACGTCTCCCACACCACGTGGGTTGGGTGTGGGGTACGCGCGATTCGCTCGATGAACGCCGCGACCGGGCGACGTTCGAGCGCGACGCCGTCGAAACTGTGCCCCGTCGGGTGCGCCACCCAGTCGATGTCGATCCCCATGTCGAGGTACTGGTTGACGTACAGCTCGATCTCGGGGGCCGGATACAGCTCATCGTAGTTCCCGTTGGACGCACGGATCGGCCGATTGATGAGGTTCCTCGGATACGTCTGGTACGGGCCGTTGCCGGCGACGCTCGGATGTCCATAGATGTCGACGAACCCAGCCCAAGGCGTCGCGTCGTGCGCCGCCATCCACAGGGCCCCCGACCCGCCGTCGGAGAAGCCGGACAGGAAGATGCGATCCTCATCGACGTTGTAGGCCCGCTTGACGAACGCCAGTTGTGAGAGCAGGTTCGCACGGCCGACTTCGCTCCACCACGTCGCTCCCTCGTCGCCGTGCGGCATGACGAGGATCCAGCCCTCCGCGGCGGCCGTCGGGCCCCACAATGCACGCCTCGAGATGAGGCCCTCGACCGAGTACGGCGGATTGTTCACGGCGCCGTGCAGGTCCATCAGCACGGGGTACCGGATCGTTGGATCGTAATCCTCGGGAACGAAGACGTGGAACGGGCGCGGAACGCCGTCGATGCAGTCGCTGTAGTGAACTGCCCAGTCCCGCTCGACATCGGCCGTGTAGCTGCGACCGATCCGCAACCGGCCGGCAACCTCGGATGGGGCGACCACCTCCGCGACGATCGCGTCGATCGCCTCCGCGCGTTCGACGGCATCGGACGCCGCGAAGAACGCCTCGATCAGGACGTCGAGATCGGCTCCCCGCCCCGTGATAACGCCAATCAGCAGGAGAGAGAGGACGGATACGAGAACGACCCCGCTTCTGCAAGTGCGGTGCAACATGCCAGGCACCCCTTCCCCGGTGAACACACCGGACCCATCGTGCTCGCAAGTTGCCTCGCACCGGCTCCCGAAGCGCACTCCGCACGAGCGCGTCCCGGTCTCCGATCCAGCCCACGAGGATTGTACTCGGCACCGCGCGGGTTGCGAGTACCGTGAACGGACCAGCCAACTCAGATCGGGGCGGTGTGGTAGGATGAAGCATCGTTTGCGCAGGGAGGGATCGATCATGAGAGTGCGAGGAGTTCTGATGGCGGCGGTCCTCTGTGTCTGCTGCGCTCTGGCGGCCTCCGGAACGTCCTATGAGTTCATCGAGACCGAGCGGAACGTCGGGGTGTTCACCAATCGGGAGGAGGCAACACTCGCCGGGCTCCGCGTCGTGTTCACCAGCGAAGTGATCCCGTTGCAGGCGATCGGGATCGGTTCGACCTTCCAGCTGTCCTCGAACGAGGCGGGGATCCTCCTCTATGAGGGCATGATCGTCCCGAACGGGATGTTCGAGATCGATTGGGCCCTCGACGGCCCACGGATCGACGCGGCGTTCTGGATCGACGCCGAGGGGGGCGAGTGGCCGATCGACGTCCACTCTCCGCGCGCGCGGATGCGGTTCGAGGTACCGCCGGGCAGTGACACACTGGACGACGGATGCGTTCTGTTCGTCCCCATCAGCATCCGGTTCAAGGGCAACTGGTCGAAGGACCCGGACGGTCTACCGATCGAACGTCACCAATGGAACTGGAGCGACGGCGTTGTGCTCGGGGGAGACAACGTCGAGCGGGTATTCTGGTTCCCCGGCTGGTACACAGTGACCCTCACCGTCTGGGATCTTGAGGGGCTGTCGCATGCGGCGACGGAGTCGTTCTACATCTATCCGTACCGCTGCAACGACGACTAGTCTCTGACGCCAGACACCGCTCCGGCGGTGCACGCACCCAAAGCGGCGATTCCGCGCCGATGCCGCTCATGCTCCGGTGCTCAGTGTGATCCCGAGAACCGTGCGGCCGAAGGCCCAGGCGCCCCGAACCACGCCTTCGAGTGGCCGGAGCGACGCCAACGAGCTGGCCACACACAAAGAAAGGGCCCCGGCGAACCGGGGCCCCGATCATGCTCTAACTAGACGTCGCT